>JBFWZP010000004.1:0-358451 GCA_050185215.1 Dehalococcoidia bacterium
AGCCACGACATGTCTCCCGAAAGGCACGAAGCCAGAAGGGGTCTGGGTCAGTGAACTGCCCTGCCTGCGCTCCCTCGTTTCCTACCAGACATCTGCCTGGCTACCAAAACCTACAGAGAGAAGGGGCAGGGGATGAGGGTCCGCGCGCCACCAACTCCCACCATGCCTCCGTGGCGAATGATCGCCCGCCCGAAGGACTCCCGCGGGCACTCCAACCGTCCAGCGGCTTCATTCCCTTCTCCCGTCGCGGGGGAAGGGGGCAGGGGGATGAGGGCCCTCAAATCCCTACGTGACTCCCCCAAAACCTCCGTGCTCTCCTGCCTCCGTGGTGAACGCCGTCCACCAACCAGCCCCCTCAAGAGTCGCGCCTTTCGACCCGAAGATCAGGTAAGTCCCCGAAAGGAAACGGCCGTGGCCGACCTTAGACTGGCAGCAACTCAGCACGTTTCCGTCGCCGCTTCTTCCGTTGCGGCCGATGGACGCGGGCATCACGGCGCCTACCAGCAACCAAAGCGAAAACGGACCGCCCGCGAGCGGCTCGTCGCAATGCTCGCGCCGAACCGGGAACCGGAGAGCTGCGAAGTGGACTACGTCGTGGATGCCCAGGGGATGATGGTCGCCGTCCTTGTCCGCGACATTCTGAACGGGGAGCTGATCGCCCGAATCAACGCCGAGGACCTCAGCCAGCTCAGCCCCGATGAGGCCGCTGGCGGAATCCTCCTCGAGCGCAGGGGTTAACGCTATGTCGGATCCGGTACGAATCGGCGGCTTCTACTCGACCTTCGATACCGAAGCAGTCATTACACAGCTGACCAACCTCCGCATGAATGCGGTAACCCAGCTCGAGCTCAAGAACGCCAAGGCGGCCGCCAAGAAGGGCGCCATCGCGAGCGTCCAGACCGCCGTCAGTTCGCTCCTCACGAAGCTCACGGCGCTCGCCAACGCCACATCGGTGAGCGGCAAAACCGCCAACAGCAGCGGCACAGCCGTTACCGCGGCCACCACGCCCTCGTCGCTTCTCGGGTCCTTCACCGTCGATGTCACGAAGGTCGCTACAGCCTCGAAACTCCAGGGCGGTCAGATAGCCGGGGCGATCAATTCGTCCGTGTCGATGAACGCTTCGAATTTCGGCTCGGTGCCCACCTACGGGAGCTACACCATTTCCACGGCCACTGGCGGCGCGAAAACCTTCGGTATCGGCGGCGGAAACGTTCAGTCTGCCGCGCTTCTCAATGCTTCGAACATCCAGTCGCCGGTCACGAGCGGAAGCTTCACCATCACGACAGCTACGGGCGGGACCGCCACCCTCAACGTCGATGTCACCACTCAGTCGCTCGATGATGTCGTTGCCGCGATAAACGGCTCGGGCATTGGCGTCACTGCCACCATTACCAACGACAAATATGGCCACGCCAATCAGCTCACCCTCGATTCAATCCAGGGCGACATCACCTTCGGCGCCCCGACCGATACCTCGAACTTCCTTTCCTCGACGAACCTGCTCTCGGCCGAAGGCACCACCACCAAAGTAAGCAGCGCGGCCTTCACGAACATGATGTCGCTCGACGAAGTCATTGCCGATATCAACGGCTCCGGCATCGGTGTCACGGCCAGCATCACCAACGACTCCGTCGGCCGACCGAACATCCTCACCGTCTCCTCCACCCAGGGCAACATCAGCTTCGGTAACGGCGCAGACACCTCGAACTTCCTGTCTGCCACGGGTCTCATCACCTCGGCGACGGGCACCACCCGCTCCAGCGCCAGTCCGCTCTCACGCGTGAGCCAGTCTGGCCTCCTCCAGGATGTCAGCTTCAATTCCGGGACGGTCGCGGCTGGTGCACACTCCATCGTGATCAACGGGGTCAGCATCGACTACGACTCGTCGACCGACTCCCTTACCGACATCGTCAATCGCATCAATGCCAGCGAGGCGGGTGTCACCGCTCGCTACGACTCCGTCTCCGATACCTTCAAGCTTCAGAACGCGAAGACCGGCCCACTCTCCATCACCGTCGTTGATGACGGTACAGGCGGAGACCTGGCCGCGAAGCTTGACCTGCTCTCTGCGACCTACGCCGCTGGCGAGAACGCCGAGTATTCCATCGATGGCGGCCCCACGCAGTCCTCTGCGAGCAGCACCATCAACTACAACGGCACCTCTGTCACGCTCAACTCGCTGACAAACGGCACCCCGGTAACGATTACCGTGAACCAGGACACCGCGTCGGCGGGCACTGCCGTCAAGGGCTTCGTCACGGAATTCAACAAGGTGCTCTCCGCCATCGATGCGGCTACCAAGGCCGATGGTTCGAAAGAAAACAACACCTCGGGCCCCCTCAGCGGCGATGCGAGCCTCCGCCAGCTGAAATCCGAATTGCGTTCCATCGTCACCAGCATGGGCGTGAACATCAATGGCAGCTTCACCACGCTTAACCAGATCGGGCTCTCTTTCGGCGCGGTCGGTTCGGCCATTGGCTCCACGAACGAACTCCAGTTCGATGAGGCCAAGTTCAAGACTGCGCTGGCGGACGACCCCGCGGGTACGCAGGCGCTCCTTAGCGCCCTCACGCTTTCCGCTTCGCTCGAGCCCGGCGGCACCGGCTCCGTGAGTGGCCTCGCCGGCACCTTCACGGGCTCCCAGTCGGGCACCTACAAGATCGAAGACGACGGGCTCGGCAATCTGACTTCAACGTTTACGCCGGCCAACGGTGGGCCTACCACCAGCGTCTCCGCCACGGTCGCCGCCGGTGGCTCCACTACCCTTCTCATTCCCGGGATGGTGGTTAACATCGGCCCCACGCTCCAGGCAGGCACCCACATCGTCTCGGTAACGGCCTCCAGCCAGAGCGTGATTCAGAGGCTGAAGCAATTCTCCGAGGTCCAGGCTGGCGCCGGTGGCGTCCTCCAGAAGCGCCAGGACGCTTTCCAAAATATCCAGACCGACATCGCCAAGCGGATTGAGGAAGTGCAGGACCACATCACTGCCGAGATGGAGACCCTCCGCAAGAAATTTGCCGCCATGGAACGCGCACAGGCCAACGCCCAGTCGATCATCAGCACGCTCCAGGCAACCACCGCGAAAATCAGCTCGAGCGGCAACAACAATAACTAGTCAGCCAGTCGGGATTTTCCCGAATGTCCATCCTCGGTGCGCCTGCCGATCCATCTAATCGAGCCACCTCGCATCTGCGAAGGAGAAACGTTCAGAGCATGACCACGAACCCGTACGCAGCCTATCGAACCGTCGAAACCACCACAGCCGATCCGGTCACGCTGACCACGATGCTCTACGACGGATGCGTGAAGGCGCTCAAGAAAGCAGCGCTGCACTTCGAAAACGGCAACCGCACCGGGTTCAACGACGAAACGAACCGCGCCTACCTCATCATTGGCGAGCTCCTCTCGACCCTCGACATGAGCCAGGGCGAAATCTCGTCGAATCTCGCCGGCATCTACACCTACTGCATGCGCCTCATCGTCGAATCTTCCCTGGGCGACCTCGAACGGCTCGCCGAATGCGAACGCCACATCACCACGATCGGGAACGCCTGGAAAGTTGCCACCGCCGACCTCAAGGCCAGCCGCGCCCCCGCGCGGACCGGCTCCGAAGCGGCCGCCTGAACGTGACCAACCCGACGCTCGAAGCCGCGCTTGCAGTCTCCCGCGATCGCCACAACGCCATCCGCGAAGGCGATCTGGAAGCGTATGCCTCCCTCGAGGAATCGCTCGCCTCGATCTGCTCCGAAGTCGCCTCCCAGGATCTAACGGAATCCGACATCCCGGTCCTCGACGAGCTCATCGGCATCGAGACTCAGTCCCGAGCCATCCTTCAGGGACTGATGGACGACACCTCCGCGCGCCTCGATTCGCTCCGCCACGGGTCTGCCGCCAACGGCGCCTATCTTCGCTCCGAACGGCTCACCGTAAACGGCCGGTAACCCCGCTTTGAATCGTGGGTAATCTCCTTCACACTTCCTCGATTTGTCACCGTTTGGACATCCGTCCGCGCCTGACCGTGCCTCCGGAAGTGGTCAAGATCGAGTTCGATCTGCCGACAACCACCACACAACCCTGGAGTGCTCCGGGGTGCCCTTCGGGAGTCAAACATGTCCCCCAGCCCGGCCGGCCGCAAACCCTCCTCGTCGACGCTTCTCGCCGGCGCGTTCGTGGTTGCCGCCGCCGCCATCGCCTGGTTCGGGATGAACGGCGGGGCGCCCGGACCACGCGACCTTCCCATCGTCCCTGCGGCCGCCGATGAGCGTCCTACGCCTGATTCTGCCGTCGCGGGCGTCTCCATGGGCGGACTGCCCACGCGCATCGTTGTCCCGGCCGCCGATGTCGATGCCGCCATCGCCGAAGTCGGCATCGTCAGCGACGAAGGTCGCCCTGTCTGGGAGACCGCCTGGCGTGCCGCCGGCCACCACTTCGACTCCGCCATGCCCGGTCAGCTTGGCAACATGGTCATCACTGGCCACGTCTCCGTCGCCGACCGTTCCAACCTCGCCGTCTTCCACTCGCTCGATTCCGTCAGCGAAGGCGATGTCGTCGAAGTCTTCTCCGGCGATGACATGTATACCTACCGCATCGACAAGGTGATGGTCGTAGCCCCGAGTTCCGTGAAGCTCCTCCGCTCCGACTCCACCGCCACAGTGACCCTCATCACCTGCACCAAAGATCTCAAGAATCGCCTCGTAGTCGTCGGCACGTTGACCTCATGAGCCCATTGAAGGCCCCTTGCCTGCGCGGCTACTATGAATTTGCACCTGGAGGATATGAGCCATGGCAGGAGTGAAGAAGACTTCCGCAGCCAACGCCGCTGGTGGCGTCATCTACGAATTCTCCCGCGCCCGCGGCGGTGTCGTCCCTGCTGAGCGCGTCGAACGCTCCGATTCCGCAGGCATCACCGGCGAAGCCCGCGAGCTCGCCTCCGCCCTCGAAGTCGTCACCGAATCCGAGGAAGTCCGCGCCGAACGCGTCCTCGCCCTCAAGGCCCAGATCGCCAACGGCACCTACAACCCGGACCCCCGCGAAATCGCCAAAAAGCTAGTAGAACGCGGTTTCTAGCACTTTCCTCTTTCCTCTTTCCTCTTTCCTCTTTCCTCTCCCGTCCGGGCTTTCCCCTGCGCAAACCTTCGGCCCCAATCTGGGGAATGCCCCAATACAAACCCTCACCGCCCGGCCCTACCCTGAACTTGGAAGAGGTTGCTGGGTAGTGTGGTGTCCCGCTCCATGCGCTCGGCGAACCCTCCATCGGAGCACCGCCTTGCCTACCGTCCTTGCGATTGCCCCGGGCATCCCGCCGGCCCTCACCGGCCGCTCGCTCTTCGGCGATCGTCTCACCGTCGAGATCGCCAGCGACCCCGAGCCCTGGCTCGAATCCGCCGCCGAGCACGCCTTCGACCTCCTCGCCCTCAGCGACATGTCCGTCGATGAGCAGCAACAGCTCGTCTCCGCCTTCCACGCCCACCGCCGCTGGCGCCTCGCCCCCGTGCTCTACGTCGTCTCGCCCGAAGCCAAAGGCCTCGCCATTCCCGCCACCTTCCGCCCCGAGATCGACGGCCTCATCCGCGGCACCCTCGAATCCCCAACCGTCGCGAAGCGCATGCTCGAACTCGCCCGCGAAGGCACCAGCAACGCCGACCTCGTCGTCGCCGGCGCCTTCGAACTCGACCCCGTCCGCGGCAAGCTCCGCCTCGCCGAGCGCGAAGTCACCCTCACCGAACGCGAAGCCGAAATCCTCAGCATCCTCCTCGCCCAGCCCAACCGCACCGTCTCCGCCAACGAGATCATCGAACGCGGCTGGGGCGCCGATGCCGACGCCCGCTACCTCCAGATCCTCCGCCGCCACGTCTCCAACATCCGCCGCAAGCTCCAGCGCACCGAAGCCGCACGCTCCGTCCGCACCGTCCGCGGCTCCGGCTACCGCTTCGACGTCAAACTCGCCAGCTAAGCGAGCCGCGAAGCCGCCGCCTCCACGCCCGCGCGCACATCCGCCTTGAACCCCTGCTCGCGCAGGATGTTGCCCAGGCTGCGAAGCGCCAGCAGCACGTTCCCCGCATTGCTCGATTCGCCCATCAGCCCGATGCGCCAGACCTTCGCCCGAAGGTCCCCGAGCCCGCCCCCGAACTCGATGCCGTGACGCTTCAGCAGCGCGCCCCGCACCTCAGCGTCGTTCACCCCCTCCGGGATGCGCACCGTCGTCAGCACCGGCAACCGGTAGCCCTCGTCCGCGTGCAGCACCAGCCCCATCGCCTCGAGGCCCGCCTGCAACGCCCGCCCGTTCTGCTCATGACGCGCCCAGCGGTTCTCGATGCCCTCATCCAGCACCAGCGCCAGCGCCTCGTGCAGCGCGTACACCATCGAGATAGGCGCCGTGTGGTGATACGCCCGCCGCTCGTCCCAGTACGCCTCGAGCAGCGAAAGGTCCAGGTACCAGCTGTTGCACGGCACCTCGCGCGACTTCACCGCATCCCACGCCGCAGGCGACATCGTCAGCGGCGCCATCCCCGGAGGCGCGCTCAGGCACTTCTGCGTGCCCGAATACACCGCATCCGCGCCCCACGCATCCACCGTCACCGGCACCCCGCCCAGCGAAGTCACGCAGTCCACCAGCAGTAGCGCGCCGGCATCCTTCGCCACCTTCGAGAACGGCTCGATAGGCGTCTGCACACCCGTCGAAGTCTCCGCGTGGACCAGGCCAACCAGCTTCACGTTCCCGGCGGCCTTCACCGCCGCTTCGACCCCCGCGAGGTCCGTCGGCGAACCCCACGGCGACTGAACGCGAGTCACCTCGCCGCCCGCCCGTTCGGCCATCACCGCGATGCGTTCGCCGAAGTACCCGCAGATGCCGACGACCACCTTGTCGCCCGGCTCCACCAGGTTCATCACGGCCGCTTCCATGCCGCTCGTGCCCGTCCCGGGGGTCGCCAGCGTGATGCGGTTCGAAGTCCCCATCACCTGGCGCAGCATCTCGTTGCAGTCATCCATGATGCGCAGGAACTCGGGGTCCAGGTGCCCGAGGATAGGCGCATTCATCGCTTTCAAAACGCGCGGGTGAGCGCCACTCGGGCCGGGGCCCATCAGGACGCGAGTCGGGGGGTTAAAGGAGGGGGTGGAAAGCATGGGAGGTAGTCTACGGCGCGAGGCGGCTAGCCGTTAGCCATTGGCCGTTTGCCGTTTGCTGGCGGCCGTTTGCTGGTGGCCGTTTGCTGGCGGCTAGCGTGTGCGGTGGCGCTGCAGTGGTCCCTCATCCCCTGCCCCTTCTCCCGCGACGGGAGAAGGGATTCGAAGCCGGAGAACATCAGACTGCGAGGGAGCCGGCTGCGGGCGGTCTAGTCGCGTCGCCGTTGGCCGTTGGCCGGGAACGGGGAACCGGGAACTCATCCCCTGCCCCCAGTCCCGGCTCAGAGGGGGCGAGGTGGTAGGGCGGCGGGAATGCCTAGGCGTTGTGGTGTTCGCGGGCGGTCTGGGTTCGCGGGAGTTCGTGGCCGCTCCCTTGCAGTCGCGGCTCGGAAGGCGAGGTGGTCGGGCGGCGGGAATGCCGGGGCGTAGTGGCTTTCGCGGGCGGTCTGGGTTCGCGGGAGTTCGTGGCCGCTCCCTTGCAGTCGCGGCTCAGAAGGGACGAGGTGGTTGGTGGCGGGACTGATGTCGGCGGGGGCGTTGTGGTTCCCGCGGGCGGTGTAGGTTCGCGGGAGTCCGTGGCCGCTCCCTTGCAGTCGCGGCTCAGAAGGGACGGACTTCAGTAGCGGGAGCCGAGAAGGTCTTCGAAGCCGGTGAATTTGGGGAGGTTGAAGGGGTTGCTGGGGTGGGAGGGGGAGGGTTCGCGGGTGGGGCGGGGCTGGTTGTGTCCGAAGTCCTGGTTGGCGCGGAGGTATTCGCGGCGGGAGGCGCCGACGTCTTCGATCTTTTCTGCGCGGTCGAAGGATTCCTGCTGGGCGAGGCGGTCGCCGATGTCGTCGGCGGCATCGAGGAGGGTTTCGAGGATGTTGCCATAGTGGCCGGCGGGGTTGGTGGAGGACCGATAGCGAAGGAATTCGAAGCTGCCCTGGAGGAGGCGGAGGGTGCGGATGATGCGGTTGGCGGAGCTTTCGGGAATGGCGCCGGCGAGCTGCATGCGGAGGAAGGTTTCGAGGAAGGCGTGGAATTCGACGGCGTTGTGAAGGTTTACGGGGAGTGATTCGAGGTCGATGACCGAGCGCCGGCGGGCGGAGCCTCCACGGGACTGGGCTTCGTTGAAGTTCGTGACGTCGTCGCTTTCGTGGTAGATGCAGAGGTCGCCGGTGGAGAGGTCGTAGGCGCGGCAGGGTTGGCCGTCTTTGCGGAGACTCGAGCAGATTCTTTTCTTCTGAGTGTTGGAGAAGCCGGAAGAAGTGTCTTCAGATTCGGGCGGGGAGACTTCTCCAGGGGTGGTGAGAAGTGCTTCCGTGTCGGCCGATGAAGCATTGACCGGGTCTCCGATGAGTCGAGGGAGTTGCCGGGCAGGGAGCTCGGAGACCGGGATTCCCTGGCGTTGGGCGGCATCGAGGGCATCGGACCAGGACGGTCCAGATGGGTCCGGTGCGAAGTTGGCGTAGGGGGAAGTTTCGCCGGGGGTGGCGGGCGGGAGGGTGGCGACTTTGATGTATTTGGCGAGGACGGCATCGACCTGATCGGCGGGAACGGCGTCGGCGATGGCGGAGCGGACCTGCTCGGCGGTGGCGTGGTTGAGGTTGGGCATGGATCAGGGGTATCAGGTTGGGGGTGGAGCGGGGAGGGTGGGGTGGCGCTTGGGGGGGAGGACACTGGTACCGGCTGGAGCCGGAGATTGGTGATCGCCGACGTCCGGCGATTCTTCGCTCGGATGACTGGGCGAATGTTCATCTTCGAGACTGCTGGTGCCAATCTGCCGGTAGATATCGGGCGAAGATTTCAAAGGATATGAAGGTTTGGTTTGCAGCTGGGTGAACCGAGGGGATTAGGGCTGGAATTGAAAGCATAGAATCTTGCTAAGATGTGAAGTAAGGTGTGAAGTATGAATGAGGTGATAACGCCACTGGGTCCGGAAGTGCCCGAGGTGCCCCTTGACCGGGCTCCACTCGCCAAGGTCATCGTCCAAGTGTCATTTCCTGTGATTGCGTCGATCACGACCCAAGAGTTCATTGCCCCGTTTCAGGAGCTGATTCGGGCCCGCTATCCCATTGCTAGCAAGGAGATGCAGGCCGGGATCCTTCTCACTCCCGAAAAGGCAATCAGTCACGAGGGCGGCGCCGTATGGCGATTCAAGGACAAAGGCGGTAAATCTCAGGTTTCGCTTTCTCCGACATTTCTAGCCTTTGACACGGACGCTTATCTCAGTCGTGCGCAATTCCTTGACGATTTTCGGGTAGCAGCCGAGGCATTGGCTAACACCGTGCGTCCCGTGACGTTTGAAAGGCTCGGCGTGCGCTACGTTGACCGGGTTGCTGATCCAGATTCCGTGCCGCTGGCCGAACTGATTAAGCCTGAGGTGCTCGGACATTGCAAAGTTGAACTCGGTGACTCAGGAGCACGCCTTGAGTATGGCATTACAGACACGATGGTAATCGTTGACGACCGCCATCTGCATGCAAGGTGGGGCATCTTGCCGGGAGGGCAAACATTGGACCCATTTGTTGAGCCCATCTCCGAAAAGTCATGGATCCTCGACCTTGATATGTTTTCGTCGAATGGAGGGCGAGACTTCGATGCCACGCGGTTAGTTGCTCTGGCTGAAGAATACTCTAAGAGCATTTACCGCTTTTTCCGCTGGGCCGTCACCGACGACTTCCTGAGGTACTTTGGGGGAACCGTGTGAGCGAAGTTCCAAGGCTGACCTATCGAGAAGCCGACTGGGAAACATCGCCTCGTTCGCCGGACGGCCCAGTCACACCGCCCCGAGCGTGCAACTTGCTTCTCGCAGGATTGGTCTCCCTGGCTGGAGTGGTGGGCACTAACCCGACCGGCGCGCTTCCGCCCGCGTCTCTGCGAGTCTCAGCGGCTCCGCGAGCAACCACCAATCTCGACCTTTCCGGGCTGTTGTTTTCTTCGCAAAACGAGAACGATTCTCGTGTGCGTGATTTGCATCGCCGATGGGGACTGACCGTCGGTCAAATAGCCCAACTTGCTGGAGTGTCTCGTCGAACCGTTCATACCTGGCTGAACGGTGGGAGCATCCGTCGCCGCAACCTAGAGGAACTTCAACGAATTACCGACCTGCTTCAGCGAAGGCAAGATGTTCGGGCCATTCGATTTGGCTCTCGAGCGGATGCCGCTGCGTCGAGCGGCGGAATAAGGGCTTTAGTCCAAGAAGTGAGCCGATTGGAGGCCCTCGCCTCCAGAAGCCGCGCACCGATTGCTCCCTCGGCCGTCGAAAGACGAATTGTGTGGGAAGATTCGCCCGTTAACGGGCAGGTGGGAGGGCGACCGGCCTTTGGAAAAGTATTAGGAGTCACGCAGGCCCCGGGCGGAAAGGGTCAGCGTGGGACTTCTTGACGAAGAATATGCCAAAGCGCTTGCCCTCGCCCTAGATCAGTGGGAGCAAGGAGACGTCGTAGAACTCGATCGAGCGGCCTACTTGGCGGATCTTGGGGACTCGCTACTGTCGCCTTCGACTGAGGCTCACGGTCTAGGTACGGTGTTTGTTGAACTCGACATGGGATTGGCACTCGTCGTTACGCAAACGTGCGATATTGTCGATTCGAATCTAGCAGCCAAGCCGCTGGCATTGCTTGCGCCGCTGTGCACTCTTGACAAGGGTTCCGCCGGAAATGCAAGCCGGGGCAGGATGCCTAGGTACCTTCCGGTTCCTTGGATTGCGGACGATGTGTTTGCGGACCTCGCTCTGATTTTCGCCGTCGAGAAGCCGCTGCTTGCCAAGTCGAGAAAGCGCGCGGGGCCGCCATCAGACCAAGCGCGAAGGGTGCTGGCGAAGAATTTGGCCCGATGGCTAGGGCGCGCGGCCTTCCCGGATGAATTTCACCCGGCGACGACCAGGCTGCGACAGCGATTTCGTTCCAGTGCTCCGGTTGAGGACCTTGTGTTCGAGATCCGCGCAATCGCGATTGGAGACGACTGGTGGGCGCCTGAAATCGACGTTCATTTCTATTTCATCGCTTGGTCCGAAGAACAATTCGCCTTGCGCTCGCGGGCCGAGTGGGATGCGGCTTTGGAGGACTGGCTAACGCTGTGCTCTCCGGAAGGACGTATTAGGAGGATTACCGGCGAGTACCTTTCACTCGAATCGATGACCGCATCGGAATATTATCGCTCGCTGCAGGTCGACATCGACGCTCAGAGTTAGCTAGGCAAGCGAACCCACGCCCAATCTCCAGCGCTCCTTACCAGTCGCGCCTTGTGCTATGGGAGGGCGGCCTGATCCCTGAGTAGGGATTCCCCTTCCCGACTTCCCGTTGGTCGCGGGAGAGGGGTGCTTTTGATGTGTGGGGGTTTGTTCGTGGTGGGGCGGTGAGCCGGTGGGCGGGTGACCATCCGCTTACTGACGTGCGCGGTTCCACGGGTGGTGGGTGCGGTGGGTAAGCGGGGGCCGAGCCCCGCGACTCCAGCTGCTGACGGCCCTCACCCCCGTCCCCTCTCCCGACTTCCGATGGTCGCGGGAGAGGGGTGCTTGTTGATGTGTGGGGCTTGTTCGTGGTGGGGCGGTGAGCTGGTGGGCGGGCGACCATCCGCTACTGACCCGCGCGGTTCCATTAGTGCCTGGTAGCGCCAACGGCTAACGGCTAACGGCGAACGGCCGCGGTAACGCGAACAGCCCAGCGCTCCTTGTCAGTCGCGCCTCGTGTCCATTCGTGGTGGTGCGAACGGCCAACGGCCAACGGCTAACGGCCGTGGTGCCGGGGGTGAGGGCTACAGGTCGAACCGGTCCAGGTTCATCACCTTCGTCCAGGCGGCGACGAAGTCGCTGATCAACTGGGGCTGCGAGTCTTCGCAGGCGTAGACCTCGGCGAGCGCGCGGAGGACCGAGTGCGAGCCGAAGATGAGGTCGACGCGGGTGCCGGTCCACTTGAGCTGGCCTGACTTGCGGTCGTGGCCTTCGTAGACGCCGTCGGTGGCTGAAGCCTTCCACTCGGTGTCCATATCGAGCAGGTTCACGAAGAAGTCGTTGGTTAGCGTGCCGGGGCGCGAGGTGAGGACGCCGTGGGCCGACTGGCCGGTGTTGGCGTTGAGCGCGCGCATGCCGCCGACCAGGACGGTCATCTCGGGCGCGGTCAGCGTGAGGAAGCAGGCCTTGTCGACGAGCAGCTCCTCGGGCGAGCGCAGGTGGCCGGCCATGAGGTAGTTGCGGAAGCCATCGGCGGTGGGTTCGAGCACTTCGAAGGCTTCGACGTCGGTCTGGTCCTGCGAGGCGTCGGTGCGGCCGGGCGCGAAGGGGACGGTGACGGCGTGGCCGGCGGCTTTCGCGGCCTGTTCGATGGCGGCGCAGCCACCGAGGACGATGAGGTCGGCGAGGGAAACGCGCTTGCCGCCGGACTGGGCGGCGTTGAACTCGGCCTGGACCTTCTCGAGGGCCTGGAGGACCTTCGCGAGCTCGGGCGGGTTGTTGACGGTCCAGTCCTTCTGAGGTGCTAGGCGGATGCGGGCGCCGTTGGCGCCGCCGCGCTTGTCGGTGCCGCGGAAGGTGGAGGCGGAGGCCCAGGCGGTGGTGACCAGCTGGGGCACGGTCAGCCCGGAGGCGAGGAGCTTCGCCTTCAGGGCGGCGATGTCCTGCTCGTTGATGAGCGGGTGGTCGACATCGGGGACCGGGTCCTGCCAGAGCTGGGGCTCTGCGGGCACCTGGGCGCCGAGGTAGCGCGAGCGCGGGCCCATGTCGCGGTGGGTGAGCTTGAACCAGGCCTTGGCGAAGGCGAGGGCGAACTCATCGGGGTGTTCGTAGAAGCGGCGCGAGATGGGCTCGTAGGCCGGGTCCATGCGGAGGGAGAGGTCGGTGGTGAGCATCACGGGGGAGTGGCGCTTCGAGGGGTCGTGGGCATCGGGGACGGTGGTGCTGGCGGCGGGGTCGGTGGGGACCCACTGCTGGGCGCCGGCGGGGCTCTTCGAGAGCTGCCATTCGTACTTGAACATGGTCTCGAAGAAGCTGTTGTCCCACTTGGTGGGGGTGGGGGTCCAGGCGCCTTCGAGGCCGCTGGTGATGGTGTCGCCGCCCTTGCCGGTGCCGAAGGAGCTGGTCCAGCCGAGGCCCTGCGCTTCGATGGCGGCGGCTTCGGGTTCGGCGCCGACAGCGGTGGCGGGGCCAGCGCCGTGGGTCTTGCCGAAGGTGTGGCCGCCGGCGATGAGGGCGACGGTCTCTTCGTCGTTCATGGCCATGCGGCGGAAGGTCTCGCGGATGTCGCGGGCGGCCGCGATGGGGTCGGGGTTGCCGTTGGGGCCTTCGGGGTTGACGTAGATGAGGCCCATCTGGACGGCGCCGAGGGGGCCCTGGAGCTGACGGTCGCCCTTGTAGCGCTGGTCGCCGAGCCAGGTGCCTTCTGGGCCCCAGTCGATGTCTTCGGGTTCCCAGACGTCTTCGCGGCCGCCGCCGAAGCCGAAGGTCTTGAAGCCCATGGATTCGAGAGCGACGTTGCCGGTGTAGACGAGGAGGTCGGCCCAGGAGAGCTTGCGGCCGTACTTCTGCTTGATGGGCCAGAGGAGGCGGCGGGCCTTGTCGAGGTTCACGTTGTCGGGCCAGCTATTGAGGGGGGCGAAGCGCTGGGTGCCGGCGGAGGCGCCGCCGCGGCCATCGCCGATGCGGTAGGTGCCGGCGCTGTGCCAGGCCATACGAATGAAGAAGGGGCCATAGTGGCCGTAGTCGGCGGGCCACCAGTCCTGGGAGGTGGTCATGACCTCGATGATGTCTTTCTTGAGGGCTTCGAGGTCGAGCTTCTTGAACTCTTCGGCGTAGTTGAAGTCTTCGCCCATTGGGTTGGTGAGCGGGGAGTTCTGGTTGAGCACGCTGAGGTTCAGCTGGTTCGGCCACCACTCGCGATTCGTAGTCATTTCATCGTCCTTCTATCTGTGTCGTTCATGCGGCGCAACAAGGTGCGGGGGCGGGTTCGAGGCGAACTCGAGCCATCACGCTCGGCGGGCCATGTGCCGCCGTACGGAGTCTGCTGGCCTGCCCATCCGCGCCAGTATCGTACATGGACGGCGGGATTTTCGACGAGGGCGGTGGCGTAATGCGGTCTTGACGTGGTTCAGCCGGCGGAGACGCGGCCGTGTTCGGTTTCGGGGCGGTCGCCGGAGGCGTAGAGGCTGAGGAAGGCGTGCTCGGTCTGGCGTTTGGCCTGGGCGCCTTCGAGTTCGGGGATAAGGCCGCGCTTGCGCAGGATGGGCATGACGCCTTCGCCGAACCAGTAGGCCTCCTCCACGTGCGGGTGGCCGCTGAGGATGAACTCATCGAAGCCGAGGTCGTGGTACTCCTGGATGCGATCGGCGATTTCCTCGTGGCTGCCGACGAGGGCTGTGCCGGCGCCGCCGCGGACGAGCCCGATGCCAGCCCAGAGGTTCGGGGCGACGACGAGGTTGTCGCGCTTGCCGCCGTGGAGGGAGAGCATGCGCTGCTGGCCGACGGCCTCGCTGCGGGAGAGGGTGGATTGGACGGACTCGAGGGTCTCGTCGTCGAGCAACTCCATGAAGCGCTCGGTCTCAGCCCAGGCGTCCTTCGCGCGGTCGCGGGCGATGACGTGGAGGCGGATGCCGAACCGGAGTTGGCGTCCTGCGCGTTCGGCGGCGGCGCGCCAGTTGGCCAGACGCTCGACGACCATTGTGGGCGGTTCGCCCCAGGTGAGGGCGACATCGATGTACTTCGCGGCCACTTCGTCGGCTGCGGCGGATGAGCCGCCGATATAGAGGGGCGGCAGCGGGTCGGGTGGTTCGCCGACGACGGCGCCGCGCACTTTGTAATGCGAACCGTCGAAGTTGAAGGCCTCGCCGCTCCATGCACCGCGCAGCACCTGGAGGAATTCGGCCGTTCGGTTGTAACGCTCATCGTGAGGTGACCAGTCGCCGAAGCGCTGCTGCTCGGCGTCGTTGCCACCGGTGACGATGTTCAGGAGCAGGCGGCCCTTCGAATATCGCTGGAATGTGGTCGCCTGCTGTGCTGCCAGCGTCGGTGAGACGAAGCCGGGGCGGAAGGCGACCATGAACTTGAGCTTCTTCGTGAGCGGTATGAGCGCTGAACAGACGATCCAGGAGTCTTCGCAGGCCGTGCCGGTGGGGGTGAGCACGCCATCGAAACCCATGCTGTCAGCGACCTGAGCGACCTGAGCTATGTAGTCGTAGGTTGGGGGCCGCTGATGGCCGTCTTCGCCGAAGGGAATGACGGTGCGGCTATCCCCGCTGGTGGGGAGGAACCAGTGGAGCTTGATCACCGCGAAAGTCTAGCACTGCCCCGTTGCGGCATCGCGGGCAAGGGTTGCGCGCGGGAGTAGACTGGCCGAGTCAAAAAGGGGGACGACGATGACACAGACTCAATCGACAGAACGAACGCGCGAGCCCCTGGATGTGCAGGTTCGAAAGGCGACGGCGGATGACCGCAAGAAGCTGACGGCGGTGATGGCGCGGGCCTTTGATGATGACCCGATCGCGAACTGGTTTGCCGTCCAGGACAAGCGGCGAGCGCGCCGCGTTTACGATTTCATCGATGTGGCCTTCCAGATCACCGCGCCGCACGGGGAGATTTACACGACGGACAGCCTGGAGGGGGGCGCCTACTGGTCGCCGCCGGACAGGTGGAAGATGGGGATGGTGCAGCAATTGCGACTGTTGCCGGCGATGGTGCGGACAGCCTCGTTCCGGCGCCTCCCGGCGGTCATGGGCGGGTTGAATGCCATTGAGAAGAAGCACCCGCACGAGCCCCACTACTACCTGCTGATGCTCGGCGTTGAGCCTGACCTCCAGGGGCGCAGCATTGGCACAAAGCTAATGGCGCCGATCCTCGAACGTTGCGACCAGGAACGGATGCCCGCGTACCTCGAGAGTTCGAAGGAGATAAATGTCCCGCTCTATGAGCGCAACGGCTTCAAGGTGACGGAGAAGTTCCAGGTGCCAAACGGCGGTCCGCCAATCTGGCTGATGTGGCGCGACCCGCAGTAGGGCACCCTCCACGTTGCTACAATCCTGATGTGACGAAGTTCGAGTCGGTATTAAGCCAGGCCATGGAACTCGACGAAGACGAACGCGAGATGCTCGCTATTCGCCTTGGGATGAGCCTGAGCGAACAGAAAGAGCCAGGCTACGACGAAGCCTGGGCCGCGGAGATCAAGAAGCGGCTCGAAGAAATCGACCGTGGAGAAGCGGACCTGGTGGACTGGGAAGAGTTCGAGAAAGAACTGATGGCGGACTGATACGCCTCTTGCGCCCGTGTGGTCACCACCCAGTCGCCGTTACCCGGCCAGCGAAGCAGGGTGCAATCCTTATGAGCGAATCAATGGACGATTTCCCAAGCGAAGACGGCTCCGCTTGCATGCACCGGATGCACTAATCCGGAAAAATCGGCGCGTGCCATCGGTGTGAGTTCATACTTCGCTCGCGCCAGAGTCTCAAACGCGGAAATTGCCGCGATCATCGGCCAATCCGCGCTCTCGAAGGCATAGATTAGGATGCCTAAACGGTCGCGAGGTCTGCCGAGCGTGAGCTTCTCGCAATCTGTGAGAGCACTGCGGTGTTGTGGGTATGGCGAGAGGATGTGCATCAAGAGGTTGTCATTCGGCTTGCCGTTGTCGCCGAACAGTCGGAGCATCTTGACTTCGATGGCCCAAAGTTCATCAGCGATGTCGCATCGAGTTCGATTCCCTTTCGCGTATGGCACATTGACATCGAGGGACGCATACCAATCCGGGTTTGTCCGTTTCATTTGTTCAGTGACTAGCTTGCACGTCGCGGCTTCGCTGTGAGGGCCGATTCCGGGCTGGAAGCTTACGCCCGTGCGGGCGTTCTTCCACACCGGTCGTTCGGAATCGACTGCTTTAATGGCGACCGCGAAGTGTTCGGCGAATTTTCCGATGTTAGCAATCATCGAATTGACCCTTCTCGCTTCATGGGTGCTGAGTTCGTAACCTTCCTTAGTGCTTCGTCAGCACCCACTCTCCATTACCCGGCCAGCGCAGCATCTTCATAGTGCCGTCGCCGGTGAAGGCGAGGTACGAGGCGGATTCGATGTCGATGGTGAAGATGTGGGCCGGGCCGTCGGCGCGCCAGCCGGTTTCTTCGTACACCCACTGCCAGTAGCCCTCGACACGCTCTTCGGCGAGTGGCGTCGCGCGGCCCCAGAGCTTGGCGTCGCCCTCCTGGCCATTTTTGTTAGCAGTAGTGCTGTGGAGCGTGCATCGCGGGTCACGAAGGAGGTCGAGCGCTTTTTTCGCGTGCCAGATGCCGCCGAGCATCAGTTCGCCTTCGTAGATGATCCATTCGATCGGTGAGATGCGCGGGAAGCCATTCTTACGGATGGTGCCCATCATCATGAGGTCGGTGGCTTTGAAGCGCTGGTAGCAGAGTGCCGACAGCGCCGGTGCTTCTCGTTCGAATTCTGCCCACGAGGCCATGGGAACGCTCCGGAAATGCAACGCTGCGTGCAGTCTGCATCGACAACCGTCCATCTACAATCGAAAATGCCAGCACAACATTCCCGAGGTTCTCATGGATTACAACGACACCACCGAAGAAGCCGCCTTCCGCAAGGAAGTCCGTGAATTCATCCAGGCCGAGTCGCCGAAGAATATGGCGCGCGGCGAAGGCATGGGGGGCTACGGCGGCCCGGGCTGGAAGACCTGGGTGAAGAAGCTCGCTGAACGCGGATGGGTGGCACCCGCCTGGCCGAAGGAGTACGGCGGCGCCGGCATGTCGGTGATGGAGCAGTTCATCTTCAACTGGGAGATGGCCGAAGCTCGGGCGCCGCGCCCGGGCGGCATCGCCACCGGTTTTGCGGGCCCGACGCTCATTGTCCACGGCACCGATGAGCAGAAGAAGAAGTACCTGCCCGAAATCCTCGATGGCGAAACCGTCTGGTGCCAGGGGTACAGCGAACCCGGCGCCGGTAGCGACCTCGCGAGCCTGCAGACCCGCGCGATCCGGGATGGCGACGACTACGTGGTCAACGGGCAAAAGATCTGGACGTCCGGTGGGCACATGGCGAAGTGGATGATCCTCCTCGCCCGCACCGATCCGGAGGCCCCAAAACATCGCGGCATCACGTACTTCATCGCCGACATGAAGGCTCCCGGCGTGACCGTCCGGCCGTTGATCAATATGGCCGGTACGCACGAGTTCAACGAAGTCTTCTTCGAAGACGTGCGCATCCCGAAGGAGAACATCATCGGTGAGGAGAACCGCGGCTGGTACCTCGCGCAGACGACCCTCAGTTTCGAGCGTTCGAACATTGGTGGCGCCGTCGGCGCACGCCAGGGCGTTGAGGACCTGGTGAAATTCGCCAAGACCGCCGATGTGAGCACGCTGAAGTCGAGCAGTTCCGCTCGATTCGAACTGGTGGATCGCATGGTCGAAGCGGGCGTAGCGACGCAGATGAGCCTGAAGATCATCTCCATCCAGGCGAAAGAAGGCGTTGCCCCGGGCCACGAAGCCAGTGTCGCAAAGCTCTACGGCACCGAACTGAACCAGCGCATCGCTCGCACGGCGATGAAGGTGCTCGGCCTCTATGGCCAGCTCGACAGCAAGACCGAAGGCGTCGACGCTTCGGCGTACGGCCGCTATCGCTACCAGTACCTTCGCTCGATCGCGAACACGATCGAGGGCGGCACGAGCGAGATCCAGCGGAACATCATTGCGACGCGAGGTCTCGGCCTCCCGCGCGCCTGATCCGAAATCGATCTGCGAAAGGCGCTCCATCGCTGGGGCGCCTTTTTTGCTACCCGCTGGGCGGCCAGAGTGTTACCGGTTGCCGCCCGCGCCGTTTTCACAGGAGGGATCGCGAATGACTGAGCCGCCACGAACGAAACCGGAGTTGTTGATCTTGATTCGCGAGCGGTGGGGCGCGTTGCAATCGCTTGTTTCGGCGCTCGGCGGTGATGAGGTCGACGAGCCACTCGGAGATGGCTGGAGCGCGAAGGTACACGTCGCGCACATCGCCGCATGGGAACGCTCGTTGATGGCGCTGCTGAGAAAGCAGGACCGGGGCGCGGCGATGGGGCTCGCACCCGAGGTCTGGGCATCGCACGACACCGATGCCATCAACGCCGTGATCGCGGAGGAGTCGGTTGGAATGCCGGCGGAAGAGGTGATCGAGGATGCGACTCGAGTTCATGGCGAATTGATGGCGCTGATCGATTCGCTCTCGCAAGAAGATTTGGAGAAGCCGTATTCGGAGTACCAGCCGGGCGACCTCCCGTACAACGGCAATCCGGTCGGGGGCTGGGTCCACGGGAACACGTGGGACCACTACAACGAGCACATCGGTTGGTTGGAGGCAGGGCTGAAGCGTTAGCCCGATCCGTTACTCAGCCGGCCCTCACCCTCTTAGAATGCCCGGGAGCGCAACTGGAGGGGAACGATGTCCGGACCGCTGGCAGGCATCAAGGTTGTGGAAATGGGCGTCTGGGTGGCCGGGCCATCGTGTGCCGCAGTCCTGGCCGACTGGGGAGCGGATGTCATCAAGATTGAGCCGCCCGAAGGGGACCCGTTCCGTGGCCTTGGGGCCGCCTTCGGCGCGGTGATGAACCCGCCGTTCGAACTCGACAACCGCGGGAAGCGCAGCATCGCGCTCAATCTCGAAGTTGAGGATGCGCGCTACATCGCCGGTGACCTGATCGACGCGGCGGACGTGTTCGTTTCGAACATGCGGCCGCGGGCGCTGGAACGGCTGGGGATGAGCTACGAGAAGCTTTCCCAGACCAACCCGGGGCTGATTTACTGCAACGTGACGGGCTATGGCCCAGACACGCCAGAGGCGAATCGCGCCGCGTACGACGTGGGGGCGTTCTGGTCGCGCGCGGGCGTGGCGGCTGGCCTGACGCCGGAAGGCGCGAACCCGCCGCTGCAACGTGGCGGCATGGGCGACCACATGACCGGGAACAGCGCTGCGGGGGCCATTGCGGCGGCGCTCTACAACCGTGAGAAGACCGGGCGAGGCCAGCGGGTAGCGGTCTCGCTGATGCGCATCGGCGTCTACATGATGGGCTGGGATACGAACACGCAGCTTCGGGCGAGACTGCCGTTCACGCCGCCTTACGACCGGTTCCATGCGCCCAATCCCTTGATCAACCCGTTCCGCGATGCGGAGGGGCACTGGTTCTACCTGCTCATGCTCCAGGGAGACCGCCACTGGCCGGACTTCTTGCGGGCTGTGGGGAATCCGCCGGAACTGGCAGACGACGCCCGATTCGTGGACATCCCGAACCGCTACGCGAACGCGGCGGCGCTGGTGGAAATCATGGACCGCATCCTGGCGACGAAGAACCTTTCGGAGTGGGGGCCGATCTTCGATGCCAATGACGTGTGGTGGGCGCCGCTCCAGAATGTCGCGGAGGTGGTGGATGACCCGGTGGTGCGCGCGGCAGGGGCGTTTGTGACGATGGATTCGCCGCAGGGCCCGGTGGAGCAGGTGAACACGCCGGCGGACTTCTACGGCACCCCGGCGCGCCCGGGCGAGTGGGCGCCGGAACTCGGCCAACACACCGAGATGATCCTTACCGAAGACCTCGGCTACGACTGGGACCGCGTTGCTTCGCTGAAGGAGCTGGGAGCGATCCCGTGACCGGCCGGCGCGTTTGGCTGGCGCGGCTCCCGGAAACGCGCATCGCCTACTTCGAACTTGCGGATGGCTACGAACGCGCGCCTGATGGCACGCTCATCCCGAAGTGGGAGGTGATCGGCGCGCACTGGGATGCGTTCAACGATTGGCGGCTTCGGACGAGGCCGGCGCTGGGGCGCATCGACATCGCCGCGCTCGGGATTACTGACGACGACGAAGGGACGCTGAAGGCGGCGGTGCCTATCCGTGGAGATTACCGTCCGCCGGAGCCGGCGAAGACCGCCATCTTTCCTGGAGGCACGTTCGCCTACGTGTACGCGGACAATTTCGATGAGATCGATGACGCGGCGGCGGCGGCACGCCGGTGGATTGCCGAGCAGGGGCTGAAAAAGGCTTCGGGACTGATCGAGGCGTACAAGTTCCACTACAACATGGATCAACACCCGTGCGATTGCGGCTACCTCGTGCTGAATCCCGATGGTTCGGAACCGATTGAGCCACCGCTGAAACATGCGGCCCCGTTGCCGATCGGGCGGTGAAGCGCTAGCTGCCCTGGTGGTCTTCGCCGTTGTGGAAGTAGGGCTCGCTGACGGTGTTTAGTGTCGCGAGTTCCTCCGGCGAGAGCTGGAGTTCGAGGGCTGGGAGCTGGTCGGCGAACTGTTCGGGGGTGTTCGCGCCGACGATGGGGGCGGTGATGCCCGGGACGGTGAGTTGCCAGGCGAGGGCGACGGCGGCGGGAGTCGTGGAATGCACCAGCGCAATTTCGCGGACCTTCGCGAGGACGGCCCAGCCTTCGTCGGTGAAGTACTGTTTTGCGCCGCCTGCACGCTGGCTGCGGACGCGCTCACCGCCCATCGTGTATTTGCCCGTGAGGAAGCCGCCGGCGAGGGGGCTGTACGGGATGACGCCCAGGCCGTGTTCGAGGCAGATGCTCGCAAGTTCGACTTCGTACTCCTTGCGGTGGACGAGGCTGTGGTGCGGTTGCAGGGCCGCGTAGGCGGGGAGTGACTGCTGTTTTGCCACTTCGAGGGCTTCTTTTAGCAGGTGGGGACGGTAATTCGAGGCGCCGATGTGGCGGACCTTGCCCGCTTTCACCAGCTCTTCGAACGCGCGCAGGGTCTCTTCGATGGGGACGCGCTCATCGAACCAGTGGGCCTGGTAGAGGTCGATGGTTTCGACCTGCAGCCTGCGGAGCGAGTCTTCGCAGGCACGGATGACGTGGGCACGGCCGAGTCCGTCGCCGTCTTCGCCTTCCCACATGCGGCCACGGAGCTTTGTTGCGATGACCATGGAATCGCGGTTGCCGCGAGCCTTCATCCAGCGGCCGATGATGGCTTCGGCGTCGCCGCCGGAGTTGCCGGGGACCCAGTTTGAGTAGATGTCGGCGGAATCGATGAAGTTGCCGCCGGCCGCGACGAAGGCATCGAGGACTGCGAAGGATGCCTGTTCGTCGGCGGTCCAGCCGAACTGCATGGAGCCCATGCAGAGACGAGAAACCTGGATGCCGGTCTTGCCAAGGGAGGTGAAATGCATGGCTGGCAGTCTACCGGCGAAGCCGCGCGATAACACGATGGTTCCCTTGCCCCGGTAGACTGCCAGGGTGGCTGATTTGCAGTTTCGGTGTAACCAGGTAGAGCAGTTCATCGCGTGGGAACTGCCCGACTGGGTTAAGCGCCAAGGTGCGAACGCCGACGGTCCGGTGACTGTCGAGGTATTGCATCCTGACCGTGAGATGGATGGCTCGTGCCGCTGGTGCGGCGGGCGCAAGAACGAAACGGTCACCGTGGAGGGCGGGCGGATCGCCTGAGTCCGCTGATCCGGCGGTTTGTGCTTCAATGCGCAGCACATGTTCAAGTCCGTACTCATAGCCAACCGCGGCGAAATTGCGGTGCGAATTGCGAAGACGCTGCGGAGGATGGGCATCCGCTCCGTGGTGGTGGCGTCGATCCCCGACCGGCGGAGCCTGGCCGTGCGTTCCGCCGATGCGTGGGTGCTGCTCGAAGGGTATTCGGCAGCGGAAAGTTACCTCGACGTGGACGCGGTCATCGCGGCGGCCAAGGCGGAGGGGTGCGAGGCGATTCATCCGGGCTACGGATTCCTGAGCGAGCGCGCCGACTTCGCGGAGCGATGTGCGGCCGAGGGCATCACGTTCATCGGGCCGCCGCCGGAAGTGCTTCGCGGCATGGGGGACAAAGCCGCGGCGCGGCAACTTGCGGTCGAGAACGATGTGCCGGTGGTGCCCGGCTGGGACGGCGCGGACGGCGACGAGACGCTGGTCCGGGAGGCGGCACGCATTGGTTATCCGGTGATGCTCAAAGCGCGAGGCGGGGGCGGCGGTCGCGGGATGCGAGAGGTTCTTAGCGCGGAAGAGCTGCCGGAAGCAATCGAGAGTGCCCGGCGAGAGGCGCAGGCGGCGTTCGGCGATGGTGGGCTGCTGCTTGAGAAGCTGGTGACGAACGCCCACCACGTCGAGGTGCAGGTGCTGGCGGACGCGCGCGGGAACGTCATCCACCTCGGCGAACGCGACTGTTCGGTGCAACGGCGGCATCAGAAGTTGATTGAGGAGACGCCGAGCCCGGTTGTGGATGAGGCGCTGCGAGAGCGCCTGACGGGGTATGCGTTGAAGCTGGCGCGGGCCATTGGGTATGTGAACGCGGGGACGTTTGAGTTCCTGGTGCGCCGCGACGAGCCGCCCTCATCCCCCGACCCCCTCTCCCGACTTCCTGCGGTCGCGGGCGAGGGGGAGGCTGAAATTTACTTCCTGGAGGTGAACCCGCGGTTGCAGGTGGAGCACCCGGTGACGGAGATGGTGACGGGGCTGGACCTGGTGGAGTTGCAGTTGCGGGTGGCGGCGGGAGAGCCGCTGCCACTGAAGCAGGAGGATGTGACGTTCGAGGGGCACGCGATCGAGTTCCGGATCAACGCGGAGGATCCGTGGGATGGGTTTAAGCCGAGTTCGGGGCGGATCGAACGCCAGTCTCTGGACTGGCATGCACCTGATCGGCGCGTTGATGCAGGGTGGGCTGGTGGCGATGCGGTGCCTTCGAACTACGACTCACTGATCGCAAAGTTCATCGTTCACGCAGGAACACGAAGCCTTGCGTTGCAGGTTGCAAGCGGCTATCTCGATCCCTCGGCCTTGCTGGGGTTAAGGACGAATATCGGTTTGCATCGCGGAGTGGTGCAGCATCCAGACTTCGTGACGGGAAAAGCTGGCGTCGACTGGTTGGAGAGCAAGTTGTCCATCCTGCTCAATGGGAATCCTGGGGCGCCCGAAGGCGCTTGGGAAGCCGTCGAGAGGTTTCTGCGAGACCGGACGTCGGCAAAGTGTGGCCTGACGGGACACTCGCCCTGGATTGGAGCCGGCGGAGCGAGACTCTGGGTCAGCGATGGCGCGACTACTCGAACCGTGGACGGCGTACGACTGGCCTTTCATCCGGGGATTAACGGGTGCATTCACTACAATAATGAGCAGCCAAGTGCGTTTACCGTGTTCTGGCACGGCGGAGTGACTCTGAGCGCGGTCGATGACGACTTCTCCTGGGAATTCCAAATCGTGCCGCCGCCGCCGCTGCCGCGCAGGGCGCATGCCGCCACCGAGGGGGCAACGGCGATTGTCGCGCCGCTTGCGGGGACGATTGCTGCGGTGCGGGTAGCGGAGGGCGATGCGGTGGTTGCCGGGCAGCTGTTGCTGACCCTGGAGGCGATGAAGATGGAGCACCGGATCACGGCGCCGTCGGATGCGACCGTGAAGTCCGTTGGTGTGCGCGAGCGGGACACGGTGAGTGAGGGGACGGTGCTGGTGGAGTTGGCATAGGGCGGTGTTGTTGGTTGGCGGTTGTGGTGGGTCGGCGCCCCGCTCCGTGCCCGTCGCGGCTCAGATGGTGCGTGGGGGATACGCGGTGGTGTTGGGTGGCTTTCGGGGTTCGCGGGAGTTCGTAGCCGCTCCCTGGCAGTCGCGGCTCGGATACGCATGACGAAGGTCGGGGACGGTGGTGGGAAGGGTGGCATTTCGGCGGGGTGAACCGAGCGCGCCCTTCCGGACGCGCCTCTGATTAAGTGGCGCTGCTAACTGATTGTTGGTGGAGTCCGGGGTTCGCGGGAGTTCGTAGCCGCTCCCTGGCAGTGGCGGCTCGGATTGAGGGTGATTGGGTTGGCGGTTGTGGTGGGTCGGCGCCCCGCTCCGTGCCGTCGCGGCTCGGATACGCATGACGAAGGTCGGGGACGGTGGTGGGAAGGGTGGCATTTCGGCGGGGTGAACCGAGCGCGACCTTCCGGACGCGCCTCTGATTAAGTGGCGCTGCTAACTGGTTGTTGGTGGAGTCCGGGGTTCGCGGGAGTTCGTAGCCGCTCCCTGGCAGTCGCGGCTCGGATTGAGGGTGATTGGGTCGGCGGTTGTGGTCGGTCGGTGCCCCGCTCCGTGCCCGTCGCGGCTCGGATGGTGCGTGGGGGATACGCGGTGGTGTTGGCTTTCGGGGTTCGCGGGAGTTCGTGGCCGCTCCCTGGCAGTCGCGGCTCGGTTGGTTGCGTGGTGGTGAGGCCCGCCTTCTTCCCTCATCCCCTGCCCCTTCTCCCGCGACGGGAGAAGGGAGCCTGGGTTGGTGAAGTTGTGGGTCCGATGAGGGGAGGTTGTAGTTGGGGTGAGTGTGTAGCGCTCCCTTGCTGTGGTGAAGGCGTGCCGCTGTCTCATCGCTGCTGGGAGGCCCTCATCCCCTGCCCCTTCTCCCGCCGCGGGAGAAGGGGAGGTTGTTGGCCCGAAGCGTGGGTCCGCGGGGATGTTGTGGTTGGAGGGAGGGTGTAGCCGCTCCCTTGCTGTGGTGAAGGCGTGACGCTGTCTTATCGCTGCTGGGAGGCCCTCATCAGGTTGGCTGGGTGTCATTGTGCGATTGGGTTTGTTGCCGCTCAGGTGTTTCTGGCGCGAAGAAGGGGCCGCGAGTGTTTCGCGAGCCCCTTCGTTCACCCGTTCTTGGCGGGAAATCGGCGCTTATCGGGCCTTGTCGTCGGCCGGGAGCGGCAGCGGCTTTTCGATACCGTCCGGGCCTTCCTTCAGCTTCGAGAGATCGAAGTTCGGATCGATGCTCTTGGCGACCGCGACGAGCGCTTCCTCGGAAACTTTCGGGCTGATGCCGCGCGAGTAGCCGTTGACGTAGTAGTTCGTGCCGTTCGCGGATGTCCAATTGAAGTTGTTCTCGGACTTGTAGCCCGAGCCGTCGCCGGTCTGGCTGTCGCCGTAGCGGTTGGCTCCGGCGTTGATGGTGTCGGCGCCGCCTTCGAAGGTCCAGTTCAGGTTGTAGCTCGGTTCGAAGCCCTGAGGCTTGTCGCAGCCGGGCGCGATTTCGGTCGCGATCAGGTTCGAGGACGTCAGCTTGAACCCATCAGGCGCCTTGGCCGGTGAGAAGCCGAGTCCAGGGAGGTCGGCGTCGGTCAGGAGCCGTTCCTGGATGAAGCAGGCCTCGTTGAAGTTCGGGTCGAGGGCCTTTGCGAGCGACCGGATGAGGTCGGTGCCGACGGGCTTCTCGGCCTTTGCGTAGACGCTGAACTGCAGGCCGTTGTGGCTCCAGTTGGCGCCGTACTGGCTGAACTGGCCGGGGTAGTCCTCGGCGTGGCCGTTCGAGTACACAGCGACGTTGATGTAGGAGTAGTCGCCGCTGTTCTTCTGCCAGCCCGCGTTGAAGCTGAAGCCCTCGGCGGGCTTGACGCTGGTGTCGCAGCCGGCGCCGGTTGGGGCGTCGAAGGCGGTCACGGTGAAGTCCTGCTGGTCATAGCCGGCCGGGATGGCAGAACGAGGGTCGCCGATGCCGAGGGCCGCGAGGTCGGACCAGTCGCCAGGGCCAGCGGTCCAGAAGCAAGCGAGGTCGGTAGAGGGCGAAAGGCGGGCGATGATCTGGTTCAGGAGTTCGGTTGCGCGCGGATCCACTTCAGGGATGCGCGGAGATGTGCTGGGGGCTACGGCGTCGGTTGCGCCGGAAGCGGAGTTCGTGCCGACGGCTTGCGGTGGCGGTGGGTTACCTTCCAGGTAGCGATAGGCGTTGACGCTGACGTTGAAGATGTAGCCGTTTGCCCAGAACGTGGCGGAATCGGCGCGGATGACGTTGGCGACGGGGTCGCTGCTCTGGCGCTGGGAGATATATGCCTCGATGCCGGACGCATCCTGGACCCAGGAGCTATCGAACGAGAGCGAACCCTTGACCGGGTTGCCGTTCTTGTCGCACTCGGAGCCCGAAGAGATCGAAAGGTTGAGGGCCGAGAAGCCGGTACCCGGGAATGCGGGGACGAAGCCGGCGGAGCCGAGGTCGATGCCGTTGCCTGAGACAATTCCCGATGGGATTGGCGCCCGGCAGGCGGGATAGGTGAGCGACGTGCCGCCACGACCACCGCCATCTTTGACGTCGTCGGCTCCGTAGGATGCGGGGGCGCTGGTGGCGCCATTGCCTTCCCGGGCAAGCCCGGGGACGGTGACGAGCGAGCCATTGGGCGAGTCGTCGCTGTCGTTGTCGATAGTCGCGCGGGCGACGAGAGCGCCCGAGGCGAAGAATGCCGCCGCCGCGGCCACGCCGATGATCCAGACCATCGGCTTTCTTGGATTGAACAAGCTAGATGAAGACACTCAGTTCTCCTGGGAAAGTCTCCCCTCGTTAGACCTAACGGCGTTTGATGCCGAAAAGTTCCCGCGATTAGAAAGTTCGCAGGAAATTCATAAGTGGGGATCGCCACGCTACGGGGACGGCGGAGTAGTCAACTGGGATTCGTCGAAGTCGATGTCGATGCTCCGAGCGATTGCCAGTAACACTGAACGTTCGAAATGCGATTTGATCCCGCTCACCACGAACTCCGTCCCGTCGGCTCGCTTCCAGTAGATTGAGCTGTCCTCGCCGTAATAGGTCAGGTAGGGCTGGGTTTGGGGGCCGGACCTCACCAACACTTCCAAAATGCCGACGGGATCAGCCGACTCCACCATCCAATACGCATAGAGACCGGAGTCTCCAGGAGAGCAGCCGGGGCTGCCGTGGATGGTGGACACCTGGACGGCAAGTGGCTTACTGGCGGTGGCTGGAAACGCCGGTTGGTTCACCTGCCACTTTGCTAATTCATCGACCGGAGCCTCGCTCGATTCCAACTTGCAGACGCCATCGAACGAAGGGTCAAGCGCCCGAGCGATCCTGCGGATGTCGTCGTCGGAATGGCGTTCCGGATGCCAGACGATGCTGAATGCGTAATCGGCGTTGGACCAGTTCGTGGTCCCGGGTTCGAATTTCGAAGGAGGTTCCTGGGCAACTGCCGACCTGATATGCAGACTCAGAAGATCGTTTCCATCACCGAGCATGGCGGTGAATTGCATCTCTGGTTCGCTGTCGATACGCGGGAGCGACGGGCACCCTTCATCGGGCTCACGCAAAGTTGAGAACTCAAGGCGGATAACGGATAGGGACGACGGGATTGCGGGGCGTGGGTCGCCGATTCCGAGCGCGGCGAGGTCGTTCCAGTCCCTGGGCTCATTCTCGTAGAAGCACTTGAGGTCGCGCTGGTTTCCCAGTTCTGCCATGGCGGTGAGCAGGATCTTTCGCTGTTCGTCGGAGGACACCTCGAGGCGCGGGGACGGGAAAACTGCGACGTTGAAGTCGAATCCTCCGTCGCTGAAGGCCGTGTAGAGCGTGGAGATGCGGGCGACCGGTGTTTCGCCTTCGGATTGGCTAACCCAGATTTCCTGGCCGGAATCGACGTGACGCCAGCGAGTTTGAAGGACCTTTAGCCCACCGGCCTCCTGGCCGCACTTCAACCCGAGTCGTAGGCCGAGGAATTGGAAGTCACGGTCCAGCACCCTCGCCGGAAACGTCGCAAGTTCGGGACTCAGCGACCCGTCATCCAGGATGCCGGGCAGAGGAGGCGAGCAGTAATCGAGGTCAACCGAGGTCGATTCGCCCGGATCACCTTCCGTGGACCTCGACGCGACCAAGTCGGCAAGCGTTGGCTTCGGATCTTCCGGCGAAGACTCACAGCCCGACATCACGAGAGCGAGTCCGATGAGAACCACGGAGGCGCTTGATATTCGAATTCCCGCGGCCATGTTGATACAACGCTGCCCGCAGCGATTCGGTTCCAAATTACATGCGGAAGATGCCCCAGTTCGTCTCTTCGAATGGTGCGTTGAGCGATGCGGCGATGCCCATGCCGAGTACGCGGCGCGTATCGAGGGGGTCAATGACGCCGTCGTCCCAGAGGCGCGCGGTGCTGAAGTAGGGTGAGCCCTCGGCTTCGTAGCGTTCGACGGTTGGCGCTTTGAATTGCTCGCGCTCTTCGGGTGAGAGTTCATCGCCGCGATCGAGGCGGACCTGGAGGAGGACGGACGCGGCCTGTTCGCCGCCCATGACGCTGATGCGCGCGTTCGGCCACATCCAGAGCTGGCGGGGACCGTATGCGCGGCCGCACATCGCGTAGTTCCCCGCGCCGAAGCTGCCGCCGATGACCACCGTGAACTTAGGAACGTTGGCACAGGCGACGGTGGTGACCATTTTCGCGCCGTCTTTCGCGATGCCTGCGTTTTCGTACTGCTTGCCGACCATAAAGCCGGTGATGTTCTGGAGGAACACGAGCGGAGTGTTGCGCTGGGCGCAGAGCTGGACGAAGTGGGCGCCTTTGAGGGCGCTTTCACCGAAGAGGATGCCGTTGTTTGCGACGATGCCGACCGGGTAGCCCATGATCCGCGCGAAGCCACAGACGAGCGTGGTTCCATAGCGCGCCTTGAATTCGTGGAAGCGCGAACCGTCGACGAGCCTGGCAATGACTTCGCGAACGTCCATCGACTGCTTCAGGTCGGAGGGGATGATGCCGTAGAGGTCGTCGGGGTCGTGGAAGGGCTCCTCGGCGTCGGTCGTTGCCCACGGGAGGTGCTTCGGGGCCGGGATGCTCTCGATGATGCTGCGGACCATCTTCAGGGCTTCGCCGTCGCCTTCGGCGAAGTGATCGGCGACGCCGCTGATGCGCGTGTGGACGTCTGCGCCGCCCAGTTCTTCGGCGGTGGTGACTTCGCCGGTGGCGGCTTTCACAAGCGGGGGACCGCCGAGGAAGATGGTGCCGGTGCCGCGGACGATGACGGTTTCGTCGCTCATGGCAGGGACGTAGGCGCCGCCCGCGGTGCAGGAACCCATGACGGCGGCGACCTGATAGATGCCCTTGGCGCTCATGCGGGCCTGGTTATAGAAGATCCGGCCGAAGTGTGTCTTGTCGGGGAAGACATCGTGCTGGAGAGGGAGGAACGCGCCTCCGGAATCGACCAGGTAAATGCAGGGAAGGTGGTTCTCTTCGGCGATTTCCTGGGCGCGGAGGTGCTTTTTTACGGTGATGGGGTAGTAGGTGCCGCCCTTCACCGTTGCGTCGTTGGCGATGACGACGCACTCGCGCCCGTGGACTGTGCCGATGCCGGTGACGATGCCGGCGCTCGGAATGTCATCCTCATAGACGCCTTCGGCGGCAAGTGGGGAGAGTTCGAGGAAGGCCGTCGCCGGGTCGATCAGGCGCTGGATGCGTTCGCGGGCGAGAAGCTTGCCGCGTTCGTGGTGGCGCGTGACATAATCCGTGCCACCCGCGAGCGCGACGCGGTCGAGGCGTGTGCGCAGGTCGGCTGCAAGGGCGAGGTTGCGCTGGCGGTTGGCCTTGTACTGAGGGTCGCGCAGGTCTACGCGGCTCGGGAGCTCGGGGACGTCGTGCCATTCCATCGTCGCGTAGCGTACTTCGCTGGCGGCGTTGTTGTCGGATCAGCGATGAGTGCGACCTCTGAGTTGGGCGAGGAGTTCTTCGCCCATCGCGCGACCGTCCGGGAACTGGTCGTGCCGATCCCAGCGCCAGGCGGCGACCAGGGCGACGGTGAGCGTCCGGCATTCGTCTAGCAACCCCTGACTCAGCCCGCGGTAATGGTCCGCGACCTCGCCTGGGGCGCTGGCAACGTCGAATTCGACAGGCCCGCGGCAGCAGGTCTCCAGGTCGATGAACCGTGGGCCGTTGCGCGTGTTGAGGAGATTGCCAGGATGCGGTTCGCCGTGGAGCAGCTGTTCGGGCGCCTCCGTACGTTGAATGGATGCGGCAGTCGAACGCAGGAGTTCGCCGAGGAACTCGCGGTCGGGCTGCAACAGGGCCGGTGAGCGGCCGTTGTCCTCGACGATTTCCAGCGCCTCCCTCACCCGTTGGGTGAAATGGGGCGCAGCGAGTTTTACTTCTCGCATGCCGGCGTGGAGTTGTTGGAACGCCCGAGCGTATTCAAGCGGAGGGACATCACCGTTCGGCACAGGTTCGTATTAAGTCCAGTAGGTCAAAGCACACGTGCCGCGGACATATACGAGTGGCTCAACTCGAGGGTCGAGGCCGGCAATAGGGCTTTCGGTGCCGGCGAGTTCGCGGGCGACGTTCAGCTCGAACTCCGCGCCGGCGCGGTGCGAGGGCGGCGCCACGCGCACCAGCACGTCGCAGGGCAGGAGGCGGATGGCGAAGCGATTCGAAGCCTGGAGGACGATGGCCTGCTCTGCGAGTAGCCCAAGTGATGACGCGTTGGTGATTGCCGCGTTCACTGCTGTTTGGCGGTCGAATGTGTTGTCCAAGTTGTTTAACCGATCGCGCCGGCGATGGCGGCCATGGCGCTGATGAAGAGGATGGCGAAGACGATCCGCCGGAACACCACGACATTCACTTTTTCGAACAGCACGTTGCCGAGCCGTTGTCCGGCGAAGATGGCGGGGATAGCGAGGACGAAGGCGACGAAGACGTAGCCGGGACGGTTTCCTGTCGCGAGGAGCAACACTACGCCAATGGCGGACGTGATGACGAAGTACGTGGTGATAGTTGCCCGGAACTGGAGCGGTGGGAAGTTCCGGCCCTGGAGGTAGAGCACGACTGGCGGCCCGGACATGCTGGTGCTGGTGTTGAGGATCCCGCTGGCCAGCCCGGCGATGATATCGCCCGCCGTTCCAACCCGGTGGAGGGCGACTCCGCGCATCATGATCAGGGTGAAGATGATGACGCTCAGCGCGATCCCAAGCTGGAGCAGTTTCGGATCGAGCAGCAGGAGTACTGCGAGGCCAATCGGCATGCCGATGAGGGAGCCGATGAGCAAGATCCCGGCGGTCTTTCGATCGGCGGAGCGACGCAGATAGAGCGCTTGCGAACCTGACCCGAACGTCGACATCAGGTTCGCCAAAAGCACGGTGTCGCGCGGGCCGATGAGAATGGCGAGGAACGGGACGATGAAGAGCGAAAAACCGAAGCCGGAGAGGGCCTGGATGAAGGCCGCGGTTGTTGCCAGGATGACGATCGCAACAACGGTGGGCCAATCCATTGTTCCGGTTATAGCGGAGCGCGAGGCTATGCACCCCGTTCGACATCAGTTCACGGCCCGTCGACAATCCTCGGCATGGAAGTTGCGAACGAACTCATGGTCCGGGGCATCGTTGTCGGCGTGTTCCAGGAGAACTGCTGGGTGATCGGAAGCCGGCGCACGCGCGAAGCGATCTGCATCGACCCCGGTGACCAACCATCGGAGATACTCGCCCTGGCGAAGGACATGGGCGTGGAAATCAAGTACATCGCGAACTCTCACGCGCATATCGATCATGTGATGGGCGTCCACGGTGTCCACGCGGCTACCGGTGCGAAGTTCCTCCTGCACGAGTCTGATCTCGACCTGCTCCGGAACGGGTGGAAGGGGGCCGCGGCGCGTTTTGGCCTCGATGTTTCCCAGGGGCCGCCGGACCCGGACAAGTTCGTGGTGCATGGCGACATTGTGGAAGTCGAAGGTGTTCGCTTGCGGTGCATCGAAACTCCGGGGCACACACCCGGCAGCGTGAGCTACTACGCAGAAGAAGGGATGCTCTTCAGCGGCGACACGCTCTTCCGTGGCTCCATTGGCCGAACGGACCTGCCGGGCGGCAGCCTGGACCAGGAGATGAACAGCATCTGCGAGCGCCTGCTTGCTCTTCCCGATGACACGGCGGTGCTCCCCGGACACATGGACGAGACGAGCATCGCATTCGAACGGGCGCACAACCCGTTTGTGCTCGAGTGGCTCCGGCGAGGTACCGATTCGCCTTCCTGGGACCAGCAGTGAGCCTATCCATCGCCTTTCATGGAGCAGCCGGGACGGTCACCGGATCCCGATACCTCGTCCACGCCGACGACACGAAGGTGCTCGTTGACTGCGGGATGTTCCAGGGGCCGCGGGAGCTTCGCGACCTGAACTGGATGCCGACGCCGTTTCCGCCCACCGCGCCCGAGGCCGTCCTCATCACGCATGCGCACATCGACCATACGGGGCTTCTGCCCAAGCTCGTGAAGGAAGGCTTCCGCGGGCCGATTTACTGCACTCCGGCGACGGCCGAGATGGTCCGCATCCTGTTGCTCGATTCGGCCAAGCTCCAGGAGGAAGACGCCGAGTACGCGAACCGCAAGGGCTACTCGAAGCATCACCCGGCGCTCCCGCTTTACACGACCAAGGACGTCGAGCGCGCGCTCTCACGGATCAAGCCCGTCGCCTATCGAAAGCCGTTTGCAATCGGCCGGAACGTTACGGCGCGCTTCCTGAACGCCGGGCACATTCTCGGTTCGGCGCTGATCCAGTTGGACTGCGAAACGAAGGCCGGATCGGCACGCATTGTCTTCAGCGGCGATGTCGGCCGTTTCGGTGCGCCGCTCCACAGCGACCCCGATCCGCTGCCGGAATGCGACGTGCTCGTACTCGAATCGACCTATGGCGATCGCAGCCACGGTACGGAGCCGATCGAGGACCAGATGGAGGCGGCATTCGCGCCGGCCATCAGGCGCAAGGGGATCATCCTCATTCCCTCGTTCGCGGTGGCACGTGCCCAGCTCGTGGCATTGATCCTGCGCAACCTGATCCACGCGGGGCGCCTGCCCGACATCCCGATCCACATCGATTCGCCGATGGCCTCGGACGTGACGGCCATCTACAACCGGTACATCACCTCGGAATCGCTGGACCAGGACATCCCTCATACCACCTCGAAGACGCTGTTTCCCCGCAATGTGCGGTTCCATCGCACGACGAAGGAATCCATAGAGCTGAACAGCATGCTCGGGCCGCGGATCATCATTTCCTCGAGCGGCATGCTCGCCGGCGGGCGAGTGCTCCACCACCTGCGGAGGCTGGCGCCAAACCCGGATAATCTCATCGCGCTCGTCGGTTACCAGGCGGTCGGCACGCGAGGGCGCGACCTCGTCGAGGGCAAGCGGACGCTCAGGGTCCATGGCCAGGATGTGAAGGTCGCTGCGGAAGTCGTAAACCTGAACGGGCTTTCAGCGCACGCCGACCGGGACGAATTGTTCCGGTGGGTGGGCACCCAGCCAAAACGGCCTCGGGCCATCTATCTCACCCATGGCGACCCGGAACCGCGTGAGGCCATGCGGGCGGCGCTCTACGAACAGTTCGAGATCGTCGGGCTCTTGCCGGAGATGAACCAGGAGCATGACCTGGCGTGGCTGTTCCATGGCGAGCGATGACACCGGTCTCTTTTCGCTAGCCACAGTAGGCTAGAGGCGTGGGGATACGCGTCGTCGAGGCCGGGCAAGTGGAGTACCGCCCGTGGAAGCCACCTTCCTGGGCGCTTTTGCTGATCGCCGCGGCACTGACCGGCATCGTGCTTGGGCTTGGAATCTCCGCGTTCTGGCCGCGCGGCCGGGTCGGGTCCGACGAGTATCAGCTCTGGCGCTGGGAAGCCAACACGCTCCTCGACAACGTTTTTGCGCGGGTCGGCATCGGGCCAAACCCGAACGACCAGGACGGGGAAGCGGCGCTGGCCCAGTATTTCAAGCTCACCAGCCAGATCCGCGCTGTGGAGAACACCCCGGAACCGGACTCTTCCGCGATCGAGGCGTTGACGAACGAGCGCGCGACCTATGAAAACGACGTGGAGCGCCTGCTCGAACGCTACATCGACGAGGCGGTCACGGCGGAAGGCCTTCAACGCAGCCTGCCCGTCTTCAACTCGGTGCGGATTACCTGGCCGCCAGTGGATTTCGAACTGACGAACCCACCGCAGTTACTCGTACGTTCGCCGCGGGATGAGATCAGGCGGCTCGGGGACACACTCTTGAAGAACGACCTGACGCTTCGCGACGTCGAACGACTGGAAGAGAAGACGACGGACGACGACACCGTCTCGATTGTCGTCTCGATCGGAGGTCTTGCGGCCTATCCGGCGATTGTGCGCGATGACCGAACGTTCGATTCGGTGCTCGAGACCGCTTCGCACGAGTGGGTGCACCATTACCTGGCGTTCTATCCGCTGGGCGAGCAGTGGGGCAAGGGTGGCGATGCTGAGACACTGAACGAGACTACCGCGAGCATCGCCGGGCGCGAGATTGCGAACGTGGTCCGGAGCCAGCACTCGATAACCTTCGAAGAAGGCGCCGACGGGCGCGCACCGGCAAGGCCTGCGCCAACAGTCGACTTCAATGAGGTGATGCGCTCGCTTCGCCTGCAAGTGGATGACCTATTGAAGGCGGGCAAGGTGACGGAGGCCGAGCAGCTCATGGAGGAGAAACGCCAGTACCTTAACGACAACGGGTTCTCCATCCGGAAGCTGAACCAGGCCTACTTCGCCTTCTACGGAACGTACGCCGACAGCCCGCAGTCCTCGAACCCGATTGGGCCAAAGATCGAAGCGGTCTGGGACAAGACCCAGGACGTGGGCCTGTTCCTGCGGATCATGCGCGAAGTGACGAGCGTTTCTGACCTCGACCGCGCACTCACCGCGCTTGGCGTCGACGAAGGCCAAAACGCCACTGTCCAACCGTGACGGACTCGATGACCTACGACGTGGTGGTCCTGGGCGGCGGCGCTGCCGGGCTGATGTGTGCGATCGAATGTGGGCGGCGGGGACGTTCGGTCGTGGTCCTCGAACGGAACGAGGCCGTTGGGAAGAAGATCCTCATTTCCGGCGGCGGTCGCTGCAATTTCACGAATGTCCACGCGGAACCGGAGCACTACTACTCACAGAACCCGGACTTCTGCCGGTCAGCGCTGGCGGCCTATCCTCCTGTGCAGTTCATCTCGCTGGTGGAGCAGCACGGGATTGCGTACCACGAGAAGAAGCTCGGGCAGCTGTTCTGCGATGGTTCGGCGCGGGAGATCGTGGAGATGCTGCTGGCCGAGTGCAGCGATGCCGGAGTGGAGGTCGTGGTGAATTGCAATGTGGCTGGGGTCTCGCGGGATTCCCGGTTCGAAATTCAGACGAACCAGGGTGCGTTTACATGCGAGTCGCTGGTGGTGGCAACCGGTGGACTTTCGATACCGCAACTCGGAGCGACCGGATTGGGCTACGAAATTGCCGAACAGTCCGGGGTTCGGCGGGTGGGTACGCGCCCGGGATTGGTGCCCCTGACTTTCCCAAAGCAAGAGCTGGAGTTCTTCCAGGCGCTCGCGGGAGTGTCGCTGGAAGTGACGGCCAGCGTCGGTTCGAATGCGTTCACGGAGAACCTGCTTTTCACGCATCGCGGACTCTCCGGGCCGGCGATCCTGCAGATTTCGAACGCATGGATGCCGGGGGAGCCAATTTCGATAGACCTCAGCCCGCGGGTTGCGCTCGAGGAGGTATTGCATGCCGCGAAGAGTCAGCAGCGGGAACTGGTGACGGTGCTCGGCGACATCCTCCCGAAACGGTTCGCACAGGCGTGGTGCGCGGAGTTTGCGCCGTCCCGGACCATGAACCGGTATTCCATGAAAGAACTCGAGGCGATCGCCGAGGGACTCCACCACTGGGTGATCCGGCCGGCGGGCACGGCTGGCTACGGCAAGGCCGAGGTGACGCTCGGTGGCATTGATACCCGGGCGCTGAACTCGAAGACCATGGAAGCGAGGGAGGTGCCGGGGCTGTACTTCATCGGTGAGGTGGTGGACGTGACGGGCTGGCTCGGGGGATACAACTTCCAGTGGGCGTGGGCCTCGGGGTTCGCGGCAGGGCAGGCGGCGTGAGTACCGCGAGGTTCGTGTATACTTCGTATATACGGAGGTCGCGATGCGAACGAAGGTAGCGAAGTGGGGCAACAGCCTGGCGATCCGCATTCCGGCGGCGGTCGCCGAAGAGGCAGCAGTTGAGGACGGCGACGTTGTCGACCTCGCTATCCGTGATGGCGCGATCGTGATAAGTGGCCGGAAACCTGAGCTTCGTATGTCTGACATCCTGGCCGCGATCACCGACGAAAACATGCACGAAGCTATCGACTTCGGGCCTCCGGTCGGCAAAGAACTCCTGTGACCAACACCGGGTACGTGCCGCAGCGCGGCGACCTGGCGTGGCTGACCCTTGACCCGACCTTAGGTCACGAGCAACGAGGGCGTCGACCGGTCGTGGTCCTCTCCGAAGGAGGCTACAACGGGCGTACCGGTCTTATGGTGTGCTGCCCGGTCACGAACAGCGTGAAGGGCTATCCGCTAGAAGTCCCGTTGCCGGAGAATGTGGGTGTTTCCGGGGTTGCGTTAACCGACCAGATCAAGAGTGTCGACTGGCGCGAGCGCCGGGCGGAATACATCAGTAGGCTTCCAGCGGTCGCAATTGCCGAGGTCCTGAGGCACGCGCGGGTCATGTTGAGCGAGGACTAGAAAGGGCCCTGCCAATTGGCAGGGCCCCTGATGTGTCGGCCAGGTTCGCCTAGCGGGTGAGCCAGGCGAACTGCTGCGGCTTTCGCTGGGCGCGAGCGCTGATCATAATGTTCACGATCGACGGCTTGTCGGACTTCGTGGCTTCTTCGAGCGCGGGCCGGAGCTGGCTCGGCTCGGTGACGAAGAAGCCCTTGCCGCCGTAGATCTCGGCCATCTTCTCGTAGTGCGCCCTTGGCGTGTAGGCGCTAGGCGGGATCTTCGTGGCGTCCGGGACCAATTCGTCAGGACCGCCGCCGACGCCGTTGTTGTTGATGATGATGAAGGTGATGTTGTTCAGGCCGTAACGGGCGGCGGTTTCGACTTCCATGCCGCTGAAGCCGAAGGCGGAGTCGCCTTCGATGCAGAAGACGCGCTTGTCGGGGTGGACCGCGGCGGCTGCGATGGCCTGGCCGAGGCCGACGCCCATGGTGCCGAATGTGCCGGCATCGAGGCGGTGCCGCGGCAGGAAGTTCGGCATTAGCGTGCGACCGATGTCCATCGTGCTGGCGCCTTCGTTCTGGATGATGGCGTCCTTCGGAATGAAGTCCCGGATGTCCTTGTAGACGCGGTAGTAGTTCATGGGGGTCGAGTCGTCGGCCATGTATTCGACGACCTGGGCGCCGTTCTCATCGATCTTCTTGCGGAGGCCGGTCCACCAGGTGGTTTCCGATGGGTACGACCACGGCTGGCTCTTGAGGTGGGCGTTCAGTTGGGCCGTGATGGCCTTTGCATCGCCAACGAGCGCAACTTCGGTTGGGATGTTGGTGCCGATTTCGTCGGGGTGAATGTCCATCTGGATGACGCGGACGTTCTTATCGAAGCGGGGCGGCTGGCCGAAGTGCATCATCCAGTTGAGGCGGGCGCCCATCAGGAAGATGACATCGGCGCCGACGAGAGCTGCGGAGCGTGCCGGGGCGATGGAGAGCGGGTGGTCATCGGGCATGACGCCCTTGCCCATCGGCGAAGCAAGGTAGGGAAGCTGGGTGGCTTCGAGGAACTGGCGGACTTCGTTTTCGGCGCGGGAGTAGGCAGCGCCCTTGCCGACGATGACGAGCGGGCGCTCTGCGCTCTTGAGGGCGGCCATGGCCGCTTCGATGTTGTCCTGCGGCGCCTGGGTGCGCGGCGGTTCCGGGCACATTGCCGGGAACTCGAGTTCTTCTTCTTCGACGGAGCCGGTGATGATGTCGCCCGGGAGGTCGAGGTAGGCGGCGCCGGGGCGGCCGTAGATGGTCGAGCGGACAGCCTGCTCCACGTAGAAGGGGAGGCGCTTCACGCTATCGGGGCGGGCGGCGTACTTGGCATATGGGCGGGCGGTTTCGACCTGGGGGGCTTCCTGGAAGGCGCCCTGGCCGTTCTGGTAGCTGTCGTTCGCGCCGCCGATGAGGAGCATCGGCCAGCAGTTGGACCAGGCGTTGGCCATGCCGGCGATGCCGTGAATCATGCCGGGGCCCGAGACCGCGAGGCAGACGCCGGGGCGGCCGGTGAGGTAGCCAACGGCGGCGGCCGCATAGCTCGCGGCCTGTTCGTTGCGGAAGCCGAAGAACTTGATGCCTTCGCGCTGGGCGTGGACGGCGATGGGGATAACCGGGATGCCGACGATCCCGAACATGTACTCGACGCCCTGCTGCTTCAGTGACTTCGCGACGATTTGCGCGCCAGTGAGTGTTGCCATGTGTTGGCTCTCCGAATCTTTGTTGGTGATGGCGCGGAATCATACGCGAAGGAGCGTGAGGGGGCACTTCGGGCCTGAGATTGAACCGCCAAGACGCGGAGAACGCCAAGGATTTCTCAGGCATTCGCTCTTTCCAGGTTTCAGTGGGACTGAGATGTCTGGATTGGATCACTGCCCCGGCAGGGAGAGTCGCAATCCAGGAAAGCGGCGGAGACCGCGATCGAAGCTAATGAGTTCGCAGTCGTTTTCTATCGCCAGCGCAGCGAGGAATGCATCCGGCACGAGGTCACCGCGTGCGTCCGCGCGGCGACAGAGCCGCTCGAAGATCTCCCAATGGCGCGGCCCCGGGTTCAGATCCACCCACCCACCGGCCGCGCGAATCTGCGCGCAGAAACCGAAAACCTCGTCGAATGGGCTCGGGTGTTGAATCCAGCGCACATTCGTGGCCAGCCGGACAACCGCCGAGAGCGTGCCGTGCGTGGCCGCAAAAGACCGTCCGGATGAAATCAACTCTTCCACCCACTCCCGTGCCTGCGTGTGCTGTGGAAACTCCTCCCGGTGAGCGTAGAAGAGAACGTTCACATCAAGGAGCAGCACGTCAATCGTCCTCCGGGGCATCGCCCGCGGTTAATTGGCGGCGGTCCCACTCGTCGTCCAGCGCTGCTCGCACGGCCGCGTTATCAGAGAAGTCCAGCCCGGGAACGACACGGCTGTTGTGCCCGGAGGTGATCAGCCTGACTCGCGTCGCGGTCGTCTCCTTGCGGCGGACGAGGAGTTCCCGGAGTGCCTCCGAGACCACATCGCTCAAGGAGCGATCGGAGTCAATAGCCACCCGCTTCGCCTGCCTCAGAAGGTCATCATCAATGCTTACCGTGGTCCTCATGCATCAAAGCATACACGGGATGCATCATGATGCGTCGGTCGCTTACTCGACGATGCTCGAGTAGATGATGTTCTTGAGCTGGCCGCGGAAGTTGAAGGTGGCCGAGGGCATGAGCTGGGTCATGAAGACGGCGACCAGGTCTTCTTTCGGGTCAACCCAGAAGATGGTGCTGGCGGCGCCGCCCCAGTAGTAGTCGCCGGCGCCGAGCGTGCCCGCTTCGACGTCGCCGAGGGTGGTGGCGAACCCGAGGCCGAAGCCGACACCTTCGTAGGCGGTTTCGCTGAAGGCGCCGATGGCCATGCTCGCAAGGTCGCCCTTGCCGCCGGCGAGGTGGTTCTGGCGCATGAGGTCGATGGTGCGCGGGCCGAGGATGCGAGCGCCATCGAGTTCGCCGCCGCGGCGGAGCATTTCGCAGAAGCGCAGATAGTCGGCGGTTGTGCTGGTGAGCCCGCCGCCGCCGGATAAGAAGGAGGGCTTCGAGAGGTAGGTGCTGTTCTCGGGGTCGTCGATGAGCTTGAGCGTCTTGTCCGGCTGGCGCTGGTAGTTGGCGGCGAACCGGGACTGCTTTTCGGGCGCCACCCAGAACGAGGTATCGACCATGCCGAGCGGGCCGAAGATGTGCTGCTGGAGGTATTCGTCGAACGGTTGACCGGAGATGGCTTCGACGAGGCCGCCGCAGACATCGGTCGACATCGAGTACATCCACGCGCTACCGGGCTCGTAGCGGAGTGGAGTCTGACCCATCTTCTCCATGAAGGTGGTGAGAGTTTCGGTGCGGTCGCGGTTCACGCCGAGGCGCCGGTAGATCTTGTCGACCGGGTGGTTGGTGGCGCCGTAGGTGAGGCCGCCTGTGTGGCTGAGGACGTTCCGGAAGGTGACTGGCTTTTCGGGCGCTTTCAGTTCCATATCGTCGGGATCGCCGGAGACCCAGACCTTCTGGTCGCGCCAGCCGGGGGCGACGCGCGAAATCGGATCGTTCAACTGGAAATGGCCTTGCTCGTATAGCTGCATGAGGGCGACCGACGTGATCGGCTTGGTCATCGAGTAGATGCGGAAGATGGTGTCTTCGCGCATCGGCGTGGCGCGCTCGATATCGGCGCAGCCGAGGGTGCTGAAGTGGGCGACCTGACCATGGCGCGCGACCAGCGCCTGGCAGCCAGCAATCTTGCCGGGCTGGACGTAGTTGCGGTCGAGGAAGCCGGTGATCTGGTTCAGGCGGTCGGCGTCGAAGCCGGCTTTTTCGGCGTTGATGTTCATTTCGTGTTCCTTACTCGTGATTCTTAACAGCGCCACGAAGCTTACAGATCCATGGACGGCGGGGCGAAACCCAGCACTTTGGTTTTCTCGCCGTTACCATCGAATTGAAGTATCGGCCCCGGAGGCCTGCCATGCCGCAGTCGCTCAATCTTGTGAACTTCGAAGCGTTGACGCCGCAGCAACTCGTCGATGCATGCCAGCGGGCGATGGACGGCTGCGACGCGATCATCGCGGATGTTGTGGCGATACCGGTCGGGACGCGGACCTTCGCGAACACTTTGCTCCCCCTCGAAGACGCGACCGACCTCGTGTCGGAAGCATCCGGACAGTACGCCTTCATGGCATACGTGACGGCGGACGATGAGTTGCGAAAAACGGCTCGCGAATGGGACGAGAAGCTCGACAAGTACATGGTTGCTCTCAGCTTTCGCGAGGACCTGTACCAGGCCATCAAGGAGTTTTCGGAAACCGACGCGGCGAAGGGCCTCGTTGGGGAAGAGGCCCGCTGGCTTGAATTCGAACTTCGCGACTATCGCCGCAACGGCTTCGACCTGCCGCCGGAACAACGGCAGAAGGTGCGCGGGCTTTTCGATCGGCTGGTGGAACTCGATGTGAAGTTCCGCAAGAACATCGATGACTACGAAGACGGCATCGTGGTGAACCGCGAGCAGCTTTCGATGATGCCCGAGGCGTGGGTGGAGAACCTGGGGACGGTGGAGGAGCGCGGGGTCACGAAGTACAAAGTGTCGCTCGACTACCCGGAAATCCAGCCGTTCATGTCGAACTGTCCGGACGGTGCGTTGCGGCGCGAACTGTTCGAGAAAGACCAGTGCAAGGGCGGCGACGGGAACGTCACGATCCTCGAGGACGCGATCAAGGTCCGCCATGAGATTGCGACCTTGCTTGGCTATGACTCCTGGGCGGCATACCGGACGGAAACGCGGATGGCGAAGACGCGGGAGAACGTCACGAACTTCCTGCGCGAGCTGCGGGGAAAGGTGACGATCAAGGCGGCCGCCGACCTCCAGCAGATGCGCGCGCTGGCGAAAGAGCAGTCCGGCGCCGACACGATCAACATCTGGGACTGGCGGTTCTATCACAACGAACTTTTGAAGACGAAGTTCGCGGTGGATGAATTCGAGGTCGCGAAGTACTTCCCGCTCGATGCCGTGCTGGACGGGCTGTTCAAGGTGTACCAGCACATCCTCGGCGTGAAGTTCACGGAGGCGCCGGACGCGCCGCGCTGGCACCCGGACGTGCTCGCTTACGACATCTCCGAGGCGGAAGGTGGCGCACCGTTCGCGAGGTTCTACATGGACCTTTTCCCGAGGCCAAACAAGTACGGCCATGCGGCGGCGTTCACGCTGCGCAGAGGGCGCCGCATGGATGATGGTTCGTACCAGCATCCGGTGAGCTCAATCGTGGCGAACTTCACGAAGCCTTCGCCGACGCAGCCATCGTTGTTGCGACATGGCGAGGTCGACACGTTCTTCCACGAGTTCGGGCACATCATGCACCAGACGCTGACGCGGGCTGAACGCGGGCGGTTCAGCGGGACGCAGACTGAGCGGGACTTCGTGGAGGCGCCCAGCCAGATGCTCGAACACTGGTGCTGGGAGCCGGAGGTGTTGAATTCGTTTGCGCGCCACTACGAGACGGGAGCGCCGCTGCCGCAGGACTTGCTGGATTCGCTGATTGCGGCGAAACAACTCGATTCGGGGATCATGACGCTGCGACAGTTGTTCTTCGCGACGCTGGACCTTGCCTACCACTCGCCGGATTTCGATGGCGATACGACTGAGACGCTGAAGGCGCTGCACGACATCACCGGGTTCCCGTACACGCCGGGCACGCACTTCCAGAGCGGGTTTGGGCACCTTTTCGGGTATGACGCGGGGTACTACGGGTACCTGTGGTCGCAGGTGTTCGGCGACGACATGTACACGAAGTTCGAGGCCACCAGCCCGATGGATACGGAGACCGGTCTGCATTACCGGCGGACGATCCTCGAGCGCGGCGGGACGGTGGACGGCGACCAGCTGGTACGGGATTTCCTCGGCCGCGAGCCGAACAACGAGGCGTTTTTGCGAGGGTTGGGGCTGGAGGTTTAGGGGTACCAGATCCTGAGCCGCGACCGGGCGGGGAGCGGGCCTCGTGACTTGCGCGGCGGTTGGTCCCGAAGCAGCCAGACCACGCCGCTCCCCGCCCATGGTTGTGCGTTCCCTCGATCGATATGATTCGCCGATGTCTGACGGAGCAGACGCGGAGCCGCGGGCGTATTTCATCACCTTCACGACCTATGGGTCTCGTCTCCACGGTGATGCCCGAGGCTCCGTCGATGAGTGGCACAACCGTTACGGTGAGCCGCCGATGGAACGGCGCCCTGGTCTGGAAGCGTACGAGCGAGGGCGGCTCAAGTCGGCACCGGTAACATTGGATGCTTCGATGCGCGGTGCGGTCGAGGATGCAATCCGCGAACGGTGTCAATTCATGGAGTGGAGCCTGGTGGCCTTGAATGTGCGAACGAACCACGTTCACGTGGTGGTGTTTGCGACGGAGCCTCCGGAAAGGGTCATGACTTCGTTTAAGGCCCGGTCGACCACAACGATGCGACAGCGCGGGCTGATTGGAACGGAGTCCCGCGTGTGGACTCGTCACGGAAGTACCAGACGAATTGGCAACGAGCGCGACCTGGAAGCTGTGGTCACGTACGTCATGGAGGGACAAGGGCCAGACCTGCCGCGGCGGTAGGTTGATGAGCCGCGACGGGGCAGGGAGCGGGCCTGTTTGAAGCCGCGCGCGGGTCGCGACTGGGCTTGGGTACGAGTGTGTGAAGGCTTGCTCAACCGCCCCATTCCCCGTGCTGCTGGGTGGCTTGGCACGAAGGTCGACAGGCCCGCTTCCTGCCCGGTCGCGGCTCATGGCAGGGGCGGGGTTAGGGCACGGGCATGGAGGAATCGGTGCGATGGTTCGCGTTCGGTTTCGAGAGTGTATTACCGGGTCCTAAGTCAGGAGGGTTCAATCGCCGGATGCCGAATTCGGTTGCGGGCCGCCGGCATACTGGGCAGGTCGACAGGCCCGCTCCCTGCCCGGTCGCGGCTCATGGCAGGGGTGTCGTAGGGCACGGGTATGGAGAAATCGATGCGATGGTTCGCGTTCGGTTTCGAGCGTGTATTACCGGGTCCTAAGCCAGGAGGGATCAATCGCCGGATGCCGAATTCAGTGGCGGCCGCCGGCATACTGGGCAGGTCGACAGGCCCGCTCCCTGCCCGGTCGCGGCTCATGGCAGGGGGTGGCGTTGGGGCACGGGCATGGAGCAATCGGTGCGATGGTTCGCGTTGGGTTTCGAGCGTGTATTACCGGGCCCTAAGTCTGGAGGGTTCAATCGCCGGATTCGAATTCGGTTGCGGTCGCCGGCATACTGGGCCGGTCGACGGGCCCGCTCCCTGCCCGGTCGCGGCTCATGGCAGGGGTGTCGTTGGGGCACGGGCATGAGAAATCGGTGCGATGGTTCGCGTTCGGTTTTAAGCGTGTATTACCGGGTCCTAAGTCAGGAGGGTTCAATCGCCGGATGCCGAATTCGGTTGCGGTCGCCGGCATACTGGGCAGGTCGACAGGCCCGCTCCCTGCCCGGTCGCGGCTCATGGCAGGGGTGTCGTGGGGCGCAAGCATGGAGAAATCGGTGCGATGGTTCGCGTTCGGTTTCGAGAGTGTATTACCGGGCCCTAAGTCGGGAGGGTTCAATCGCCGGATGCCGAATTCGGTTGCGGCCGCCGGCATACTGGGCAGGTCGACAGGCCCGCTCCCTGCCCGGTCGCGGCTCATGGCAGGGGCGGGGTTTGTGTTATGCGGGCCTACCCCCGTGGGAGGCCGAGGCCGCGGGTGGCGATGATGTTGCGCTGGATTTCGCTGGTGCCGGCGGCGATGGTGCCGGGGACAGTGCGCATGTAGGCACGGCCGAAGCCGCCGCCGAGCGGGGCGCCGGGGTCGTTCGCGTCGATGCGCTGGGAGGCGAGGCCGATCATGCGCATGCCGAAGTTGGCGATTCGCTGGCCGAGTTCGCTGCCGAATGCCTTCGACATCGAGGCTTCGTAGTTCGGAATCTTGCCCCGGCTCTGCATCCAGACCACCTGGTAGCTCAGGAGGCGGCTGGCTTCGACTTCGATGCGCAGGTTGGCGAGGCCGTTGCGCAGCGGGCCGTCGTCGATGAGGCGGCCGTTGGCGCCGCGCGTTTCCTTCGCGAAGGCAGTGAGCTGTTCGACCGAGCGGCGGCCGCTCGCCGACCAGTTCACGCCGGAACGTTCGAAGTCGAGGAGGGTGGTGCCGACGTACCAGCCGCGGTTCTCCTCGCCCATGATGTTGGCGGCGGGGACGCGGACATCTTCGAAGAAGACTTCATTGAATTCGTGGTCGCCGAGCATGTTGATGAGCGGCCGGACGGTGATTCCCGGCGTCTTGCCGTCGACAAGGAAATAGGTGATACCGCGGTGCTTTGGGGCATCGGGGTTGGTGCGGGTGAGCACGTGGAACCAGTCGGCGTGGTGGGCGCCCGAGGTCCAGATCTTCTGGCCGTTAATGACGAAGTCGTCGCCATCGCGGACTGCTCGGGTCTGCAGGCTGGCGAGGTCCGAGCCGGAACCTGGTTCGCTGAAGCCCTGGCCCCAGTGGACGGTGCCGTTGGCGATCTTGGGCAGGTGTTCCTTCTTCTGCGCTTCGGTGCCGTGAACCATCAGGCATGGGCCGACCATGCTGATGCCCTGGCCGCCCCCACCGGGGGCGCCGGCGTAGCCGCTTTCCTCACGGAAGATGAGTTGTTGCATGTGGTTCGCGCCGAGGCCGCCGTATTCCTTCGGCCAGGCCATGGTGAGCCAGCCGTGCTGGGCGAGGCGCTGTTCATAGGCGCGTTCGGCGGCGTTGGTGACGTCGTCGCCGGGACGGGCGGTTGCCGGCGGAGGCGTCCAGTTCTGCTTGATGAAATCGCGGACTTCGCTCCGGAATGCTTCCTGCTCTTCGGTGAATGTGAATTCCATGGGGCCTCCTGTGTGTGCGCGAAGTATGGCAGCAGACGCGTTCGCCGCCTACTCGCGGCTTTCCGGTGCTTTGCCCGTTTGGCAATGTTTATGTACTGTGCAGTCGCTAAGTGGTGGGGACCCTGGCAGGCAACGCATGTTTCCACTCACTCGCCTCGCACTGCTGCGAGTCTCCGGATTTTCCCAGAACGCCTTTGCATTTGCCCCGCTCGCTGCGGGCCTTTCCTCGCGTGACAACTCCCTCGACCCGACGATGTTCATCAGCGGGATGGCTGTCTTGAGTGCCGGGCTGGTGGTGCTGCGCGCGGCCCAGGTGCCGGCGCCGCGGCCAAGGACGGTCGCGACCGCATCGACCGTCGTGAACGCCGAGCAGGTGATCGAACGGCGGAAGTACACCGCCGAAGAGGTGCTCGCGCAGCGCGAAGTGCGCATGGGCGACCGCGAAGTGCTGCTGAACGCCCTGGCAACGGCCGCGGAGACGTTCTATTCGATCGCCGGCCACTTGCCGAGGGATGCCTCGGACAAGGCCCTGCACAAGGCCGACGACCTCAGGGAACTGGTCTGGCTGAATCGGGCGCGCTAGCGGCATCGATCCAGCCGCGGCCGAGGATTCTAGCCACAAGGAGCGCGGCAACGATGCTCGCCGTTGAGGCGTAAATGCTGAGAGCGGCGGCGGAGGAGCCGTCCGTTCCGGCCGTGAGACCGTGGACGAGAGCCAGCCCATAGGCGGGGAAGCTCAAGAAATGGGCGTTTCGCCACCAGCCGTAGGGGATGCGGCCCGAGAGCGCTGTGGATGCGAGCACGAATAACAAGGTCCACATCCCGAGTGCGCCGAGGGCGAGCTGCACTGGCCGGTAGGAGCTGGTAAGGCCGACGGCAACATCGATGACCGAGAACGCTATCGTCGGATCGATGAGGAGGCCGGCGATGTGCCCGGCGACGAACGAGAGGCTCAGGGCCGAGCACATGCGATGGGCTTCGAGGAGCCAGGTCATCGCGACGGGACCGAGCCGGAAGCGCATGTGTATAGCGATGCCGGAGCAGACGCTGAACCAGAGACAAAGATAGGCGGCGAAGCCCGCCGCCCGCAGGCCATCCCAGGAAGCGGTTCCGACATCCTGGTCCTGGGTCAGGCGGCTGAGGATGATCCCGAGGGTCACACCAAGGCCGACGAGCGCGGCGATCTTCCAACTCATCACGACCCCCTCGAGCGGCGAGGCGTACGCGTGACGGCTGCATCTGGTTCGGGCGGCGCGGCTGCGGTTGTGGGTGTCGCGACGGAGCCCGGGATGGGTGTCGCCGTCCTCACGGCCGAAGTTGGTGGGGCGGTTGCGGCAGTCGTGGTGGGCTGGACCGTCGGGGAGGCGAGGGTGGCTTCGGCCTGGCAGGGTTGCAGTGCGGGATGCGCCGAGGCAAAGGCGACCCAGCCGCCGAGGAAACCGGCCGCTGCGATTGCGGCGATTACGGCCTTGAAACGGGAGTGGCGCTCACGCCGGAATCCCCGGCGGGTGGTAGCCGTTGGCGACTTCATTGCACTACCTATGGCACGGAGGGCTCGCAAAGTGATTCGAGGGTAGTCCGCGTTTTCGTAAAGGAATCGTGCAACTTCGTGCGAAGACCCGTCACCTTTGCCTGTTCCGCATCCATACCCTGCACGAAGCTCATGTTCGAGCCGCCCGGAGACCTCTATGGAAGAGACTCAGAAAACGCCATTGCTGAGCAGGCCCACGACCCGGAGAGCGCTGCTTGCGGGCGCGGCGACCGCAGCAGCCGGCGGCACGGCAGCAGCCATCGTCGGGTTCGCCGGCCACTCCGGTGGGGCTGCCGACAACGCGGTACAGCCCGACGGCCAGCCCCCTGACCAACTCACTGACCAGCAGGAGAAGGACCTCGCGGCGGAACTGACGAAGCCGATCGATGATCCCCGCATGCGGGCGGCACACCTGCTGCGTCGCGCGGCCTGGGGTGGGACCGCGGCCCAGATCGACGAGTTCGCCGCGCTCTCGCGCGAGGAGGCAGCGGACCGGCTGCTGAATTTCGAGACGGCCGACAATTCGGCGCTCGACGCGAAGATAGCCGCCGCCAACTTCAACCTCACGACGCCGGGGCGGGGCCTGGACAACAAGCGCCCTCCACTGATCCGCGATATGCAGCGCTGGTGGCTCTACCGGATGTCGTACTCGGCCCGGCCGCTGGAAGAGCGGATGACCTACATCTGGCACGGGCTGCTGACTTCGCAGCTGAGCCAGATCGGCTTCCAGCGGTCGAAGTTCATGGTCGCGCAGAACGAATTGTTCCGGGCGAACGCCGTGGGGCAGTACGACGTGCTCCTCCAGGCGGTGAGCAAGGACCCGGCGATGTTGTTCTATCTGAACACCATCGAGAGCACGAAAGAGCACCCCAACGAGAACTATCCCCGGGAGCTCATGGAGCTGTTCTCGATGGGCGAGGGCAACTACACCGAAGACGACGTTCGTGAGAGCGCGCGGGCGTTTACCGGCTGGCGGCTGACACCGCCTGCCCGCGAACAGCCGCCCGAAGGCCTTTCGGAGCGCGAGCGCGGGGAGTTCCTGGACCAGATGTGGGGCAGCTATGAACCACAGTTCATCAAGAACCCGAGAATTCACGACGGTGGCTCGAAGACATTCCTGGGACAGACCGGCAACTTCGACGGCGAGGACATCGTCCGGATCATCCTGGAGCAGCCGGCGACGGGACGATTCATCACCTCGCGGCTGTTCAGTGAGTTTGCCTACCGCGACCCGGACGATGAGACGGTCGATGAACTGGTGAAGGTCTGGGACACATCGAACCACAACGTAAAAGAAGTCGTCCGGGCAATCCTGGTGAGCGACGAGTTCTACTCGCAGCGGGCGTACCGTTCGCTCGTGCGCAGCCCGATCGAATTCATGGTCGGCGCGGTGCGGGCGCTCGAACTGGAGACCGACTGGCTGACCATCGAGCAGACCGCCTCGGCGATGGATCAGCAGCTCTACGAGCCGCCGAGCGTCGCCGGATGGCCCGGTGGCGAGGCGTGGCTTTCCTCGGGGACGTTCTTCGGGCGTGTGAACTTCCTCGATGCGTCGCTGTACGCGCGAAACGGCAGGCCGCTGGCCATTCCCGTGCTCATGCAGCAACTGACTGCCGAGGCGACGGTGGATGAGGCTCTTCGCCGCCTGGTCGACGACAACATTTCGAGCGACGCGCGCGAATCGATCTACGCCTTTGCGCGGACGCTTACGAATCCGCAAGAGCGCGCGGCGGCGGTCGCGTATCTCGTGCTGGCCAGCCCTGAATATCAGCTCATTTAGGAGAACGGACATGCTTTCTCGAAGAGATTTTGTGAAGGGCGGGGTCGCCCTGGTGAGTATCGGGACAACGGCGCAGTCGTTGTTAAAGGGCGCGGTCGCCTTCGCGGCGCAGAACGGCGCCTACGTTGTCGACCCGAACAACAAGAAGATCCTGATCCTCGTGCAGCTAGCGGGCGGCAACGATGGGCTGAGCACGATCGTGCCGGCGTCGGATCCGACCTACCGGTCTTCGCGTTCAACGCTCGCACTGGCCGAGGATGCGGTCCTGCCGCTCGACGAGGGCTTTGGGCTTCATCCGTCCCTCGTTGGCATGAAGGGGCTCTGGGATTCGGGGAAGCTCGCGGTCGTCCGCGGGGTGGGCTACCCGGAACAGAACTACAGCCACTTCAAGTCGATGGCGATCTGGCAGGCAGGCGACCCGAAACTCCAGCTGGATAATGGCTGGTTGGGTCGCACGCTCGAACAGATGGAGAGCGAGCAGCACGACCCGTTCCTGGGCTTCAACATCGGATCATCGACCCCGCCGGAGATGCGAACGCCGAAGATCTCCATCCCGTCGGTGCGCAACCCCGCGGACTACGGCGTGAAAGTCGGTGGGAAGCTTAGCGACGAGACGAATCCGCGCACGGCGACCATGTTGAAGTTGTACGAGCAGTACCCGACATCTTCGCCCTACGGCGTGTTGCTCGAGACGACGGCTGAGACGGCAGTTTCGAGCGCGAAGATGCTTGAGCAGGCGGCTTCGGGGTACACGCCAGCGGTCGAGTATCCGGATTCGTCCTTCGGTTCCGGGCTTTCGGTGCTGGCCGAAGCGGTGGTGGGCGACCTTGGCATGCGCGTTGGCCACATCACGCTTGGAGGCTTCGACACCCACAACAACCAGCTGGTCGAGCACACGGACCTGATGGAGACCCTGGACGCGGGCCTGACGGCGTTTTATCAGGACCTGGAGGCGCACGGGAAGGCAGATGATGTGCTGGTGCTGACCTGGAGCGAGTTCGGGCGGCGGGTGCAGCAAAACGCGAACGGCGGCACCGACCACGGCGCGGGCAGCATGATGTTCGCGCTTGGCAATGGAGTGCAGCGTGGCCTCTACGGCGATGCTCCGAACCTCGCCGCGCTGGTGGACAACGGGAATGTGCCGTACACGACGGACTTCCGCCAGGTGTATGCGACGGTGATCGACCGCTGGCTGGGTGTGCCACACGAGGCGCTGCTGGGGCAGCACTGGGACCCGTTGGGGTTCCTGGCGGCGTAATCGGTCGGGCCGATTGCTGCCCGGCGGCGGTCGTGTCGTGCCGGCAGGAACTGATCCCTGGACGGTCGCGGGTCATGGGGGCAGTGTTGAGGGGGTGAGCCGCGTTGTGGGTGGTGCAGGCCCGCTCCCTGCCCGGTCGCGGCTCATGGGGCGGTGTGGTGAGGGATGGGAGGCTACACTGCGCGCATGGACTTAAAGGCGCTGATTCGAGATGTCCCGGACTTTCCCCAGCCGGGAATTCTGTTCCGGGACATCACGCCCCTGCTGGGGAACACCGAAGGCTTGCGCAAGGCTCTCGATGGGATGGTTGGACTCGCATCGGACATGCATCCGGAGTGCATCGTTGGGATCGAGTCGCGGGGGTTCATTTTCGGCGTGCCGATGGCGGACAGGTTGGGGCTGCCGTTTGTCCCGGTGCGGAAGCCAGGGAAACTGCCGGCAGCCCGGATGACAGTCGAATACTCGCTGGAGTACGGCGAGAGCCGCCTGGACATCCACGAAGATGCCATGTCCGCGGGTTCGCGGGCGCTCATCGTGGACGACCTGCTGGCGACGGGCGGGACTGCGCTCGCGGCGGCGAAGCTGGTCGAAATGGTGGGGGGCGTGGTCGCCGGATTTACCTTCGCCATCGAGCTGGAGGCGCTTGCCGGCCGGAAGAAACTGGATGGTTATCCGGTCGAGTCGCTATTGCGCTTTGGGTGATGGTGCGATCACGTCTCGGAAAGGGAACATGCCCTTTCAATTCCGTTACAGTTCGCTTTTCAAGTAGAAGATTATCCTAATCCGGCCTATTGGCGGTGGTACTCTCGCACGATGAGCATTCAACCTACGGAAGACCTTGATCTTGTGACCGGGCTTTATCGTGCGACGAATGCCGCAGTGCGCGAACTCGACCAGCGGCTCACTCGCGAGAATGGGATAACGTTCATCCAGGCCGTTACCCTCCTGGCCATCGACTCATTCGACCGTCCCCAACCACACCTGGTGGCGGACTACCTTTCCCAGCAGTCCCAGACTGTGACTGGCGTGCTCGACCGCCTGGAGCGCGCGGGCCACGTCGCCCGGCGCCGGGACCTCGGCGACCGCCGCGCGGTGCGGCTGGAACTGACAGACTCGGGCCGCGAAGTCGTGGCCGCGATCGCCGCCTCGCTAAGCGGCCACGTTGTCGACGTGCTGAAGGGGGTGGAGCCGAAGCGGCGCAACCGCCTCCGCTCGGACCTTGCAACGATCGAGGACTCCATCCGAGGTTCCACTCCGAAGTCTGCCAGCTAAACTCCACGAGTGGATCCATTCACTCCCGTCGCGATCGAACGCCCACTACTTCGCGCCATCGACCAAACGCTCCTCCCCGGTGAGGAGCGTTGGCTTGTCTTGAAGGATCTCGATTCAGTCTGCGAGGCGGTTTCGACTCTCCGGGTGCGCGGGGCTCCGCTGCTGGGCATCGTGGGAGCGGCAGGAGTTGCCGTCGCGGCGGAGATTTCGGGTACAGAGATGGGCGAACTTCGGCGGATTGCGGAGCGAATCGGGAGTGTACGGCCGACGGCGGTGGAACTGGCGACGGGCGCCGAGGGCGCCGTAATCGCCGCCGAGAAGCTGGACGCGCCGCAACGCCTTGACGCGCTTTGGGCGCACGCGCAGGAGTACGCGGCGAGGCGTGTGGCCGAAGACAGGGCGCTGGGCGAGTTCGGGGCTGCACTTTTACCCGACGGGGCGGCGGTCCTGACGCATTGCAATGCGGGCGCACTCGCCACGGGCGGCATTGGGACGGCCCTGGGGGTGGTGCAGGTGGCATGGGAACAGGGCCGGCTGAGCCGCTGTTTCGCGACCGAAACGAGGCCGTTACTGCAGGGTGCGCGATTGACGGCGTGGGAACTCGCGCGGGCAGGGATCCCGGCGACATTGCTGCCCGATACGGCAGCGGCATCGCTTATTGCCTCCGGGCAGGTGCAGGCGGTGGTCACCGGCGCGGACCGGATTGCTGCGAACGGAGATTCGGCGAACAAGATCGGGACGTACGGGCTGGCGAGCGTGGCTGCGCGCCATGGTGTGCCGTTCTACATCGCTGCCCCTCGGACCACCTTCGATCCCGGTTGCGCTTCGGGAGCCGAAATTCCGATCGAGTACCGCAACGGGCGCGAGGTGGGCGGCTTCGGTTCCCAACGCTGGAGCCCGGACGGGATCGACGCCTACAACCCGGCTTTCGATGTCACCCCGGCGGAGTTGATCGCGGCGATCGTCACAGAGGCCGGGGTAGTTTCGCCGCCGTTCGAGGAGGGGATCCGGGCCATCCTGAGAGCGCCATAACGTTGGCGGGTCGTACAATCCCTCAATTCCGACCAGCGACGGGAGACCTGTGACCAATTCCATTCCACTCGCCGTGATCGGTGGTTCGGGTTTCTACGACATGCCCGGCCTCTCCGCCGTTGAAGAAGTTGTCGTGGATACACCGTTCGGCCCAACGAGTGATTCTTTCCGGATCGGGACGTTGGAGGGTGAACGAATCGCGTTCCTGGCACGCCACGGACGCGGTCACACGCTGCTGCCTTCGGAGCTTCCGCAGCGGGCGAACTTCTGGGCGATGAAGCACATTGGCGTCCAAAGGGTGCTCTCGGTTTCGGCGGTGGGCAGCTTGCGCCAGGACTACCGGCCCGGGCACCTGGTCACGCCTCACCAGATCATCGACCGTACGCGCGGGCTGCGGCCTTCGACGTTTTTCGGGAATGGCGTGGTGGCGCACATTGGCTTCGCCGAGCCGTTTTGCCCCTCTATGCGGACGGCGGCGCGGGTGGCGGCGGAGACCGCCGGCGCGCATGTCCATCGCGATGCCGTGTACGTAGTGATGGAGGGCCCGGCGTTCAGCACGCGGGCGGAGAGCGAACTGCACCGGACGTGGCGCGCCGACCTCATTGGCATGACTGCGCTTCCCGAGGCGAAGCTCGCCCGCGAAGCGGAGATTTGTTATGCCATGCTCGCCGCGGTCACCGACTACGACGCATGGCAGGAGACGCACACCGTCGATGCGACGGGAGTTTTCGAGACGCTGAGCCAGAACGTGGCAACCGCGCAGAAGGCGGTCCGCGAACTCGCGAAGACTATCCCGGGACGCGACCACTGCGAGTGTGCGTCGGCGCTGGATTCGGCGCTGGTGACGAATCCAGAAGCGATCGACAACGAAGCCCGAGAACGGCTGAGGCCGATCCTTGCGCGAAGGCTCGGACAGGGCGCATGACACTCCTCGTTACTGGATGGGTGGCGATCGATGAGATCGAGACGCCGTTCGCGAAGGTTGAGGATTCGCTTGGCGGTTCGGCGACTGCGGCGGCCCTTGGCGCGGCGCTTTTCACGGACGTCCGCCTGCTTGCTGCGGTTGGAGAGGACTTCCCGGAGCGGCATCGCAAGCCGTTCGACGGCCGCCGGATCGACCTCAGCGGTCTGATTACGATGCCCGGGGGAGTGACGAGCCGCTGGGGCGGGCGCTACCACTACGACCTCAACACGCGCGACACGCTTTTCACGGAGCTTGGCGTGAACGCTGCGTGGGACCCACCCTTGCCGCCGGGCTGGGAGGATTCGCAATCTGTGTTCTTCGCGGCGGGCGACCCGGTGGTGCAGTTGCGCATGCGCACAGAGATGCGGAACTGCCGCTCGATGATGGTCGACACGATCAAGTTCTATATGGATACGGTGCCCGAAGAACTGCGAAAGACGATGGCGGCTGCCGACTTTATCTCTATAAACGACAGCGAAGCACGTGAATTAGCTGACACGGCGAGCATCGCGCGCGCCGGTCGCAAGCTCCTCCAGGGCGGGGTCGGCGGGGTGATCATCAAACTCGGTGAGTTTGGCGCCGCTTACGTGAGCGGCGAGGATTACTTCGTCGCTCCCGGGTTCCCGCTGGAAGAGGTGATCGACCCGACCGGTGCCGGGGACGCGTTCGCCGGCGGCTTCATGGGCTATCTCGATTCGGTCAAGAACGTAACAACAAGTGAGATTCGACGCGCAATGATCTATGGTTCAACGGTGGCGTCGTTTCAAGTCGAGGGGTTCGGGCCGTCGCGACTGCTCACGCTGACGCGTGAAGAAGTTGAAGCGCGCTACCGGCAGTTCCGGCAGATGACGCACTTCGAGGTCGATGGCTGAGATGGCCGAACGCGAGGTCCGCTGGCAGGGTGTCTCACGGCAACGACTGGACTATGTGGTCCAGCCAGTCGAGGACATCGCCACGATCCGCTCGATCCTCGCGCCGCGGGTGGAGTACACGGCTTATGCCCTTGGGCAACTCGAGCCGGCACTCTTCCCACGCACTCGCTGGTTCCACGCGCGAGGCACCACGGGCACCGGACTGGTGCTTCATAGCCGCGGTGGCCTCGGTGATGCGACATTCGTGCTGGGCGACCCGGATGCGGTTTCGGCGATCCTTTCGATACATCCCGGGCCGGCGCAGACTTATGCGACCTGCCAGCCTCAGCACCTGGAGACGCTCCGCAAGTACTTCAGGCTCGCTAACCAGCAGCCCATGATCCGGATGGGCGTGAACCGGACCCGGTTCAATCCGGTGCACACGCATCACGTGGCGACGCTCAGCGGGATCGATATCCGCAAGATCAATGCGCTTTACGGCAGCGAAGGCGGCCCCAGTTACTACATTCCGGAGCACATCGACAGCGGTGTCTACCGCGGGGTGGTGGAAGACGGGCGGCTGGTGGCTGTGGCCGGGACGCATGTGGTTTCGCGGCAGGAGGGCGTGGCCGTGGTGGGCAACGTGTTCACGCACCCCGCGGCACGTGGCAAGGGCTACGCGACCGCGACGACCAGCGCCGTCACGGAGGCTCTGCTGGAGTATTGCGACCACGTTGTACTCACGGTCGACCCGAACAACACCCCGGCTGTCGCGGCATATGCGAAGCTGGGATTCCGCGAAGTCTGCCAGCTTGTGGAAGCGAGCGCGGCTCGACGCGACCCGTCGGGCATCGGCTCATCGTTCCGCCGCATCCGTGCTGCAATCCGGGGGCGGAAGTATGATGGCAGCTTCGTAAACCTTCACGACTAACTGAAATGCCCCGGCGACTTTCCCAAACTCCCGAGCGCCGATTCAAGGAGCCCAGAAGTGACTGTTCCGAACGACATCGCCAACGCCGCGCTGCGCCATGACGGCGTCCGCCGCATCGAATGGGCCGCGCGCGAGATGCCCGTGCTGAAGCTCATCCGCGAGCGCTTCCAGCGCGAAAAGCCTCTGCAGGGCATCCGCATGACGGCCTGCCTGCACGTGACCACGGAGACGGCGAACCTGGCCATCACCCTCCGAGACGGCGGCGCCGAATTGCGGCTTTGCGCGAGCAACCCGCTTTCGACGCAGGACGATGTGGCCGCGGCGCTCGTGCACGACTACGAGATCCCGGTGTTCGCGATCTGTGGCGAAGACAACGAGACCTACTACAAGCACATCCACCAGGCGCTCGAACATTCCCCGCAGCTGACGATGGACGACGGCGCGGACGTCGTGGCTGTCCTGCATAAGGAGCGGCGGGACCTGCTTTCGGGAGTTGTCGGCGGCACCGAGGAGACGACGACCGGCGTCATCCGCCTGCGCGCGATGGCAGCGGACGGCGCGCTCGGCTACCCGATCGTGGCGATCAACGAGGCGGACACCAAGCACCTTTTCGACAATCGCTACGGGACAGGCCAGAGCACGGTGGACGGCATCGTACGGGCGACCAATGTATTGCTCGCGGGCAAGAACTTTGTCGTGGCCGGCTACGGCTGGTGCGGGCGCGGTGTCGCATCGCGGGCACGTGGCATGGGCGCGCAGGTGATCGTCACGGAAGTTGACCCGGTGAAGGCGCTGGAAGCCGTGATGGATGGTTTCCGGGTGATGCCGATGGCCGAAGCCTCGAAGGAAGGCGACTTCTTCGTGACGCTTACCGGGGACTGCAACGTCATCGACCGGCAGCACCTGGAGGCGATGAAGGACGGCGCGATCATCGCCAACAGCGGCCACTTCGACAGCGAAATCAACCTGAAGGCGTTGAATTCGCTGAGCGAGGGCAAGAAGCGAGTCCGTGATTCGGTGGATGAGTACCGCCTGCAGGACGGGCGGAAGGTGTACCTGCTCGGCGAGGGCCGGCTGGTGAACCTGGCGGCGGCCGAAGGCCACCCGGCCGCGGTGATGGACATGTCGTTCGCGAACCAGGCCCTGGGGGCCGAGTGGATCGCGCTGAACCACACGAAGCTGGAAAAGCAGGTGTATGAAATCCCGCACGATGTCGACCAGGAGATCGCACGTCTGAAGCTCCACGCAATGGGCGTGAGCATCGACTACCTGACGGAAGAGCAGCAGAAGTACCTGACGAGCTGGCAGGAAGGGACGTAGGCGATTTCGGATTTCCGATTTCGGATTTTGGATTGATCGGTGCGGATGGAGACTCCCTGGGGAGTGTGGGATCACGTCTCGCTCGATGGATGGTGTCGATTCTTGATGGGCTGAACGTGCCGTGGTGGATTGCCGGCGGTTACGCGATTGACGCATTCGCCTGGAGCGGGCGGCGCGAGCACGACGACATCGATGTGAGCCTGTTTCATGGCGACCAGAAGGCGGCACACGAGCACTTCGGCGAGTGGGAACTGCACTGCGCGGATCCGCCGGGGACGTTACGTCCGTGGCGCGACGGGGAATCGCTCGGGCCGGAGATCCATGACATCTGGGCGCGGCGAAATTCGGCTGATGCGTGGCGATTCCAACTGATGCTGAACCCCGGTGGGCCGGGCGACCTCGTGTATCGCCGCGATCCACGCATTTCGTGGCCGATCGATGAGGCGACGTTTGTGAAAGACGGCGTGCGCTACCTGGCACCCGAGATTCAGCTGCTCTTCAAGAGCCGGCGGCCTCGACCGAAGGATGAGCAGGACTTCGCGGACTGCCTGCCACTGCTGAGTGCGAGTCAGCGCGCATGGCTGGCGGAGACGTTGCGAGAGCAGTCACCGGGGCATGCCTGGCTCGGGCGGTTGTAAGCTCAGCGGGTGAGTGATTCGTATCTCGGTCGGCTCGTTGACTATGACACCTGGGCGAACGCCGGCCTGTTGCAATTCCTCGAATCGCAGGGCCCGGCTGTTCTCGGGCTAAGGGCCGCAGGGGTGTACGGGACCATTGGAGAGACATTCGAGCACCTGTTGCTGAGCGAGGTGAGCTACCACCGGAACCTGCTGGCGCTCCCGAAGGTCGAATATCCGCAGCCGGAAACGCCGACGTTCGATTCGCTGAGGGCGCTCGGGATTGTGGCGAAAGGCAAGCTGCGGGGGCTCGTCGAAGGGTTGCCTGAGCCGGAGCGGATGATGCACCTGGGCGATGGCGATCGGGCCGCCGCAACGATCTTCACGCAGCTGGTGATGCACGGCGTGGAGCATCGCGCGCACATCGGCACAATCCTCGGAGCGAATGGGATCATCGGTCTCGAACTGGACTCGTGGGCCCATGGAATCTTCGCGCACGGCGATGCGTGGCCAGAGAACTGGGGCCCCGAGCCGGCGGAACGGCTGGAGTTTCCATCGGTCGATCAGCGATAGAGTGCGCGGCTTGCTGCGCTACACTGCGGGAATGTCCGGCTACCTGGAGCAGCTTGTCGAATTCGACGCTTGGGCGACCCGGCGGTTGATTGAAGTCGTTGCTGAACAGCCGGCGGAGATCCTCTCTGCGACAGCACCGGGAACGTATGGCACAGTCCTTGAAACGCTCGCGCACATGCTTACCGCGCAGCAATCCTATGCCGAGCGCCTCGCAGGCAGACGCCCGCCTCCCGATCCGGCGATTTCGACGTTGGACGAGGTTCAATCGCTGGCGGAGAGAACGGCTTCAGTGCTCGGGGAGGCGATTGCCTCACCGCCGCAACCCGACGAACGAATCAAGAGGACGCGAGGATGGGCGAACGCCTCGACGATCGTGACGCAGCTTGCCCATCACGGCGGAGAGCATCGGGCGCAAATCGCTATGATCCTGTCGACGCATGGCGTGGAGCTGCCGCATATGGATGCGTGGGCGCACGGAATTTCGATCGGGGCGGCTTCGCTCGGGGAGTGAGAGTTTGGGGCCAGAGGTTGTTGGAGCCTGCACTGAATGCACTACACTTTCGACCACGAAACACACGGTCCATGCGTTTATTCGGCCCGGGAATGAAACGGGATTCATTGCCGAGTGTCCCCAGCTGCACGCGGTCACTCAGGGTGAAGACCTCGACGAAGTGGTGGCTAACCTGCGCGAAGTGATTGGTCTGGCGTTGGAGGGTGAGGACCTGGCTGAAATGGGCATCGTCGCACCGCCAGTGATCCTGGTGAGCATGGAGTTGGAACCCGCCGTTGCCTAGGCTTCGGCGCAAAGGGCCCTCACCCCCAAGCCCCTCTCCCGACTTCGCGGGAGAGGGGAGTCGAGTTGAAGGTCCTAGAGTTCGGCCTTCACTTTTTCGGCGAGGGCGGTGGTGAAACCGACGGTGCTCGCGATCTCCTCGACGTCTGCTTCGCGGATCTGTTTGACGCTGCCGAATTTGCGGAGGAGCGCCTTCTTTCGCTTTGGTCCGATGCCGGGAATGGTGTCGAGGGCGCTCTGGATTGAGGACTTGCCGCGGACCTGGCGGTGGAAGGTGATGGCGAAGCGGTGGGCTTCATCGCGGATGCGCTGGACCAGGTAGAGGGCTTCGCTGCCGCGAGGGAGGACGACGGGCTCGTCTTCGTCCGGCACGAAGAGTTCTTCGAAGCGTTTGGCGAGGCCGACCGCGGGAATGTGGTGGACGCCGAGTTCGCGCATCACCTGGACGGCGGCGCCGAGCTGTCCCTTGCCGCCGTCGATGATGACGAGGTCGGGGAGGTCCCAGCCGTCCCCATTTCGGATTTCGGATTTCGGATTTTGGATTGGGGCGGTGTCGCCAGCTTCGGCGTCATCGATTTTGAGGGATCCGGTGTCGGCGTGATTGCCCTTGCCCGCGTGGTTCTTGAAGCGGCGGCGGAGGACTTCGGCCATGGTCGCGAAGTCGTCGGCGCCGACGACGGTTTTCACCTTGAAGCGGCGGTACTGGTTGGTGGCCGGCTTGCCATCGACAAAGACGACCATGCTGGAGACGGGGCTGGTACCCTGGATGTTCGAATTGTCATAACACTCGATGCGGTGTGGGATCTCCGGGAGCGAGAGTTCTTCCATCAGCTGTTCGAGCGCCTGTTCGGTCTTGTTGGCGTCGGCCATCCACTTCACGCGCATGAGCGAGAGGGCTTCTTTCGCGTTGTCGCCGGCGAGTTCGACCAGGCGTTTCTTTTCGCCGCGTTCGGGCACCCGGACCTCAACGAGCGAACCGCGCTTCTCGGTCAGGAGCTCTTCGATGGTATCGCGGTCGTCGGCTTCCGAGGGGATGGCGACGAGCTTCGGGACGTACTGGGCGCCTTCGTAGTACTGCAGCAGGAAGTTGGTCAGCACCGCGCTGTCGGTTTCGTCGCGGACGCCTTCGAGGGCGAAGGTGTCACGGCCGATCATCTGGGTGCCGCGCACGAAGAAGACCTGGACGCAGGCGGTATCGCCGTCGCGGGCGATGCCGAAGATGTCGACATCCTCTTTGCGGGTGGTGGAAACCATCTGGCGTTCGACGGTGCGCTCGATGCTCTTGAGCTGGTCACGGATCTGGGCGGCGCGCTCGTACTCCATCCGCTCGGCAGCGGCCTGCATCTGCTGGCGCAGCCGGCGCATGACGTCGTCGGACTTGCCTTCGAGGAAGAGGATGACGTCCTCGATGACTTCGTCGTACTCCTCTTTGGTGCAAAAGGCGGTGCAAGGCGCGATGCAGCGCTTGATGTAGTAGTCGAGGCAGGGGCGGGCGTCCTTGCCGGTGATCTCCTTCGTGCAGGAACGCCAGGGGAAGAGCTTCTTGGTGAGGTCGAGCGTTGCGCGGACAGAGCCGGCGCTGGCGTAGGGGCCGAAGTAACGGGCGCCATCTTTTTCGATGCGGCGCGTGATGTAGACGCGCGGCCAGGGGTTCTGGACGTCAACTTTGAGGTAGGGATAGCGCTTGTCGTCCTTCAGGCGAATGTTGAAGAAGGGCTGGTGGCGCTTGATGAGCGTGGCTTCGAGGATGAGGGCTTCACCGGCGTTACCGACGACGATGTACTCGAAGTCATCGATGTGTTCGCGCAGCGCGCGGGTCTTCGGCTCCATCATGTGGGGCGAGCCGAAGTACGAACGGACGCGGTTGTTCAGTTTTGCGGCTTTGCCGACGTAGATCACTTCGCCTTTGGCGTTGCGCATGATGTAGACGCCGGGCCGGGCGGGAAGCGCTGCCAGTTGCTTACGGAGCTTTTCGGAGATGGTGGAGGAGGCCACGGATCCAGTGTAGCGAACGTGGTTGGGCGGGGCAGGGAAACTCAGGTCAGCGGTATGTCAGGAGGGAATCCCTACCAGGCGCCGCCGCCGCTGCGTTCTTCGAGCACGCGCCGGGCCGCCTTCTGGACCTCGATGCCGGGGATCTCCATCGGGTGCTTGTCGTGCTGGAAGCGGCACTGGATGTTGCCCCAGAGGTACCTGGGGTAGAAGCGCCAGCCGAGTTCGCGAACCTGCCCGATGTGGACCGTTTCGTGGGCGATGAGGGCGAGCCCGCGCGGAGTTTCGAGCGACAGCCTTCCCTGGCGGAAGATTACGAAAGGGGCGAAAGTAATCGCGCCCATGCGCAGGAGCACCGGCAACCAGCACCACGGGCGCGAAGTCACGACGCGCATGCGCTGGAGGTCTTGTTCCGGGACGAAGTCCTTGAGGCGCTCGATGGTGGTTTCGTCCAATCGCACGCGAACACAGTAGCAGTTCCGAGGGCGCGCTTTGCGGCCCGGCCCTCGATTCGTTCGAAGTCCCTATAATCCGGCCCCATGGCCGACCTCCCTCTCTCCGGCATCCGGGTTTGCGACCTGACCTGGATCATCGCCGGCCCGACCGCCACCAGAGTGCTCGCGGACTTCGGCGCCGATGTCATCCGGGTTGAACACCAGCAGGCAATCGACCCGATCCGAGTCGGGCGCCCGATCCTCGGTGAACACACGACGCTCAACAATTCTGGCTTCTTCAACTACTTCAACCGGAACAAGCGAAGCGTGCTGCTGAACGTCCGTCATCCCCTGGGGATGGAGCTGCTGCACAAGCTGATCGCGGTTTCAGATGTGGTCATCGAGAACTTCTCCAGCGGCGTGCTGGATTCGTGGGAGCTGGGTTACGAGCAACAGAAAGCGATCAATCCCGGGATCATCTACTGCTCGATTTCGGGGTTTGGGCATAGCGGGCGGGACAAGCACTTCACGACGTGGGGGCCAACCGCACAGGCGCTGAGCGGCCTCACCCTGATGTCCGGGTTGCCCGGGAAGCCGCCGGCGGGCTGGGGCTACAGCTTCATGGACCATACGGCGGGGTATTACGGAGCGATCGCGATCATGATGGCGCTCCATCACCGCAATAAGACGGGGGAGGGCCAGCACCTCGACCTTTCGCAGGTGGAGGCGGGCATCGTGCTCACGGGGCCGGCGCTGCTCGATTACACGGTCAATGGGCGGAGCTTCCGGCGGGAGGGCATGCCGCCGGGAAACCGCGCCTGGGAACCGGCTATCGCGCCACACAACACGTATCGATGCGCCGGGGAAGACCGCTGGATTGCCATCGCGGTTCGCAACGACGCTGAATGGCAGGCGATGGTTCGCGCGATGGGCGAACCGGCCTGGGCTACTGATCCACGCTTCGCTACCAACGAAGGACGATTGCAGCACCAGGACGACCTCGATGCCGGGATTTCGAGCTGGACGGCGAGTCGCGATGAATACGCGGTGATGCGTACGCTGCAGGCGGCAGGTGTCCCGGCGGGGGTGTGCCAGCTTCCTGGCGACCGGGCCGAAAAGGATGAGCAGTTCCGGGCGCGCCGGTGGTGGCACACCATGCCGCACGAAGAAATGGGAGCGGAGAGCGAGTTCGATGGGATTACGCCACGACTGGGGAGCACGCCGGGACAGCTGCGGACGGCGAGCCCGCTGCTCGGTGCGCACACCCTCGAGGTGATGACCGAACTGCTGGGGCTGAGCGAATCGGACTACGCGGACTACCAGGAAATGGGGGTGTTCATGTGAGCGGCCCGCTGACTGGCCTCCGCGTGGTGGAGTACTGCGGACCGCTCGGGCAGCTGGCAGGGAAGCTCCTTGCGGACATGGGCGCCGACGTCGTCAAGGTCGAGCCGCCGGAAGGTTCCGCCTCCCGGCAAATCGGACCGTTCGTTGATGACCAGCCGGGGCCGAACCGATCGCTGAACTTTTGGTACTACAACACGAACAAGCGCAGCGTGATCGCGGACCTCTCGACATCGCAAGGTGCGGAGACGTGGAAGTCGCTGGTGACGAAGGCGGCCATCGTCATCGAGGACCGCGAACCAGGAGAGCTGGACGGCCTGGGCCTTGGCTACTCGGAACTCGGGCCTCGGAACTCGGCGCTCATCTGGTGCGCGATCACGCCGTTTGGCCAGACGGGGCCGTGGGCCCACTTCCAGGCGACGGACATGATCGGCCTCGCGCTGGGCGGACCGATGATGATGAACGGCTACGACCCGGAAGATGCGCCGGGCGCGCCGCCGATCCACGGCAAAGGCGACCAGGGCTACAACACGGCCTGCCATTACGCGACGCAGGGGATCCTGGCGGCGCTGCTCTATCGCGACCGGACGGGCATGGGCCAGTACATCGACGCTTCGATGCACGAGGCGTGCAGCAGCACCACCGAGGTGGCCCTGCCCTGGTGGTTCACGAGCCGCAAGAACGTCTTTCGGCAAACGGGCCGGCATGCGGCCGCCCAACGGACTGAAAGCTGGCTGCACATGGCGAACGACGGGCAGTACGCACTGATCTTCGGTGTCGGACGCGACAACGCGAGCTGGAAGAAGATCAAGGAGTGGTTCCAGGCCGACGGGTTCGGTTTGCAACTCGATGAGGAGCGGTTCGACGCGCCGGGTGCGCGCCAGCCGGGCCGAGGCTCGCCGGAGGCTGCCGAGGTGATGAATGAACTGTCGCAGTTCATCGCGCATCACACCGCGGACGAGGTTTATCGCGGCGGGCAGGAACGGCGGCAATCGTGGGGAGTGGTGCGTGCGCCATCGGAAGCGCTGGACGACCCGCACTGGGAGGACCGCGGTTTCTGGGCGGAGACCACCGGCGAGGGCAGGGATGCACCGGTTCGGATGCCTGGAGCACCCTATAAGTTCAGCGCCACGCCATGGGAGCTCCGGCGTCCCGCGCCGAAACTGGGAGAGCACACATCCGAGGTGCTCGCCGAATGGCTGGGCTGAGCGACTCATCGTTCGCCAGTCGAAACGAAACCGTCATCAGCGGCTAATAAACCGTTCACAGAACGGTGTAAGGATTGTGACATCGGGATTTCCCGTGCAGCGGCCCACATCCCCTCCGGGCTCAGCTGCTGTGTGGCGCGGGTCCGCCTTTGCTGTCCCGGCGGACCCGCGCCTCATCCTGTTTTCGGTTGCTCGCTTCTAACGTAAATCTTTCGCACGGGGCGTGACCAAAGCTCGTTTCGGGACTATCTTCGAGGTGCGCCTGTAACACGCTCTTCATCGCTCTGACATTCGAGAGTCACAAACGAGCATGAAGATTTGGGAGGGGTGAACAGATGGCTGCAGCAACTCGGCTTCCCGGAAACGCGTCGATTTACGAAATGGTCCGAACGGGCCACGGCTCGCTGAAGAGCCTCTCGAAGGTTGGTCTTTCCCGCGAAGACCTGGACCTTCCTATCCGCGATGCGGCCCGCCGCACCGGCCTCCGCCTGGACCGCCTGACGGAAGTCCTTGAATCCTGAATTAGCCTGTCCCGTCAGGGGATGTTGACCACCTGGCCGGCGTCCAGGTTGGAGCACTCTGCGTCGATCGCCGGGTTTGCCGCGAGGAACGCGGCGAGCGTGACGCCGTTTTCGGATGCGATCGCGCCACACGTATCACCGACCTTCACCGTATACGTTCCACCGTTCGAACCCGGCCTGGCCGTCGGGTTGCCCGAAATCGTCCCGCCGCGAGTGGGCGTGGGAACGACTTTCGACGGGATCTTGACCTTGTCCCCGATGTGCAGGCGGTCGCAGTCCATGAGGCGGTTGGCGGACTGGAGTTCGGCGACGGTAATGCCGTGGTCGGCGGCGATTGTCGAACAGAGGTCGCCTTCCTTGACCACGTAGTCGCTGGACGTGGGGGTGCTCACTGCCACCGGAGTGATGGAACTGGTGCCGCCACCGGAAATCGAGACTTCGTTGCCGAGGATCTTGTACAGGGTGGGGTTTTGAATCGGCGATGAGGTTGGCACGCGGGCGGGGTCGGTGATGCGTTCGCCGGGCTTCTCTTCCGTGCCTCCACCGCCGCAGGCAAGAACGAGGGCCGCACAGCAGAGCGCGAGCCCGAAGATTGCGACAGTGCGGACGGATCCCATGTGGGCCATGCTAGGCATGCCTCCTATCCTCGGGCAACTTCAGCTAAAAGCATCTTGATGAGCGCGAGCGAGGTGTCGCCGATCCGATCGAGTTCAGCGGCGGAGACATCCGCAGCAACGTCTTCCGGGGAGTGAATCGTGGGGAAGTCTCCAGAGGTGAGGAACACAGTCGCCACCCCGGCATCGATAAAACTCTGGTGGTCGCTGCCGGAGTTCGGCGGAAGCTGAGATGGAACAGCGTCGATGCCGAGGCTTCGAGCCACCGAGAGGGCATCATCGGCGATTGCGCCACCGCCGATGACTTCGACCTTTTCGCCGATGCCGGTGACATCGAGGTTCAGCATGTAGCGCGGGAGCGTGCCGGCCCTCTGCATGCTCGCGACGAGGTCTTTCGAGCCGTACAGGCCGGACTCTTCGGCGCCGAACGAGGCGAAGCAGAGGCCTTCGTCGAGGCCGTCGGCGGCCATTGCGCGAGCGAGTTCGAGGACGTTGGCTGTGCCGCTGGCGTTATCGTTCGCGCCGGGGGCGCTCGGCACGGAATCGAAGTGGCCGCCGACGAGAATGGTGCATTTACTGCCGGCCGATGCGCGGGCAATGACGTTGAATGCCTTCGTTGGGCCCACCGTTGGTGGCGCATCGACGCGAATGGAGCCTCCAGCTTTCGCCGTTTCGAGAATTCCGTCGCCGTCTTCCTGCGCCACGCCGACGACCGGGAACGTTGCGGCGGTGGTGAGGTTGCCGCTGAACGAGCCGGCGCGATTGTTCACGATGACGAGGCCAACGGCGCCGGCGTCTTTCACATTCTGGTATTTCACGCCGAAGTTCAGGTCGCCGCGGTCGGCGACGGCGATTTTGCCGGTGAGGTCCTGGCCGGCGATGCCGGCTTCATCGGCAAGTCCAACGTAGGCTGTGCCAGCTTCGACGGTGCCGCCGGGGCTGCCGGCGAGTGTCAGAGCGTCGATCTGCTTGCCGGCGAGGGTGACCGCTCCCGCGCGGAAGCGGTCACCTTCGAACTCGAACTGGATGAGTTCGGTGGTGTAACCGTAGGAGCGGTAGAGGCCTGAGATGTATTCGGCGGCGAAGCCTTCGGCTGCCGAGCCGGAAACGCGGGGCGTTTTCGAGAGTTCCTTGACGATGGCCAGGGCGCGTTCACCGTCGTGTTCGGCGGGGCCGGTTGCCGAGCCAGTCGGCGCACCGACACCGGGGGTTGGGGTGGGCTCCGACGAGAGCGTCGGCAGGGGTGACGGGGTCGAACTCGGTACGGGCGTAGCGGTAGGAACTGCGTCGCTTGCGGCGGGGGCGTCGCGGTCGTCGCCCAGGCCGACAACGACCGCGCCAATAGCGATGGCGGCGAGCGCCACGGAGACCACAAAGATACTGAGGAAGGCGCGGCGCATTGGTCTGAGCGTACGGGGAGCGCGGGTTAACCGCTCGGCAACGGACTACTTTCGCCTGAACCGGCCCTTTATGCCGCCATCGTGCGGGGTGTCATCGATGTAGCGGTCGCGCCAGTAGGTGCCGCCGGAGCGAGGTGCGGGGGTGGCACCGCGGTTCGTCTTGCGGAAGGACCAGACGAACGCGCCGATGAACAGGACAACTCCCGCGAACGCGATCCAGATGGCTGGTGCCCAGGCGCCCGAGACGATGAGCCCGCCGAAGACGAGGCCAGCGCCGGTGAACAGCAGCGTGGTCGGGGTGATGGACGCGAAGGGATTCGGGCGGGACGTGCGGACGCGCTGGGCTTTCGCCTTCTGCTTGCGCTTCTGCGAAATGGAGATGGGCGAGTTGCCGGCCGATCCGGTGGGCGCAGTGTCATCCAGCTTCGCCAGGATCTCTTCAATTTCGCGTTCGAACTTGTCCGCCATCTACCAGTTAACGGTAGGCCATTCCGGGAGGATCGTCGATACCACCTTTCGGTTCTTTTACGTCAATCAAACGGGGGTGAAATGGTCGCAGGTGTGCTGGTGGGGCGGGGACGCTAGAATTCGCGCCGCAAGCACCTTTCAACAGGAGGCCGCCGGAATGTCACAAGAGTATGTCCAGGTTGAGGGCAACCCGCATTACATCGTTGCCCTGTGCGACGACCTCGAAGACCGCCTGGAGCGGGCGAACTATACGTACACCTCAGCGCGGAAGCCGCCGCTGCCGCGTGCCCGCCCTCTCGTCATCGGCAACGCCACGCTGACGCCGATTTTCGACCGGGTGCTGGGCCACAATCACCTGATCAAAGGCCGCTACGAGCCGGGCACGGTTTCGGCCTTGCATACGCACGATGCGGACCAGTACCTGATCATCATCGGCGGCTCGGGGCAGGTGCGTTCTCGGACGAAGTCCTATGACCTCAGCCCCGGGATGGTGGTCTGGATCCCGGCGCGGACGCCGCATGTCCACGCCGCTACCGACAAAGAGGCGCTCGAGTTCATTTTCATCACAGCCACGGGGCATTCGAGCGACCTCGTCGACTGATTCACACGCAACTGTCCTTCGCGGGAAGGACCGAAAGGGATTGTTCATGTTCAAGGGTGTTGACCACGTTGTCATCGCGGTGAAGGACCTCGACGCGGCTGTCGGGCGCTACGAGACCATCTACGGAAGCAGCGTTAGCGACCGCAGCGAGGCGCCGGCCGCCGGCATGGCGATGGCGTTCTTTCGCTTCGGCGATTCGTACATCGAGTTGGTTTCGGCTACTAGCGACCAGGGACCCATCGCGAAGCGGTTGGCCGAACAGGGCGAGGGAGTCCACCTGGTCGCGATGAAAGTCGACGACATCGATGCGACGCTGAACAAGCTGCGCGATGGCGGCATTCGTCTCGTCGGCGACCCGGGACCGGGCAACCCGGTGAAGGGCCAGGTCTTCATTCACCCGTCCATGACTGGCGGAGTACTGACGCAGATCGTCCAGCGTTAGGGCGCGGCGTTCGTACCGGTCAGTACCTGTCGCGGGCCTCCGCCTGCTTCCGGAGCGCCGAGAGGCTGCGCCGGCTCGCGCCGCTGAAGGTGGCCAGCCAGTGGTCCCGAATCTCATCGAGCGGCTCGGACTCAAGCTGGTAGTGAAGGTTCTTTCCCGTTCTCGTACAGCTCACCACGCCACATTCGCGCAGTACCCGCAGGTGGCGCGAGATACCCGGGCGCGCTACTTCGGGAAAACACTCGGCGATCCGGCCGGCCGCCAGCCGACCGCGATCGCGGAGAAGTTCAAGTATCTCGCGTCGTGTGGGGTCGGCGATTGCCCTGTATGCGTCCCTAGCGCTCAACGACTCGTCGCAGGGCTTTCAGATGTTTCACGTCCCAGCCCTCCTCGTAGCCTTCCAGGTTGTCCGCGGCATCGGCGCCGAGCCGCTCGAAGCCATGGTGGAAGATTTCGACCTGAGTGCCGTCGTAAAGCGGGTTCAGCCGGATCGTCCAAAGGGTGGGCACCGGCCATGCGTGAGGCGCCGCCCAGTTGCTTTCCAGTGAAAGCTCGCGTTCGCGCTCGAAGATGAGCACACGGCCGCCGTAGTGGCGATGTTCGCCTTCGATTTCGACGCTGAAATCGGCGATACCCCCGACCTGCAGGTCGAGACTGTGAAGCGTATGCCCGAGGCTAAGCCAGCTGGCTATCCGTTCGAACGACTCGAACTCGCGCCAGACTGCCGCGGGCGCGGCCTGGATGAAGATGCTGCGCCGCACATGCATAGGACCGATCGAGAGACCCATTTCGGACTCCTTTCGGGCGCAGGATACGAGTAACTGAACGGTTACTCAACTAGCGTGCGATCGGGCAACCCGGTGAAGGGACAGGTCTTCATTCACCCGTCCATGACGGGCGGAGTACTGACGCGGATCGTCCAGCGCTAAGACATTTCAGTTCCGTGTCCGGGTCCCGTTGCGGGTTGCCCCGCGAGTGGGCGGCGGGCGAGGATGGGTGGGCAGGAGTGTTCCATGCCCGTCGATTCACCGGTCGCGACTTACCGGTTGCAACTGCATCCGGGCTTCACGTTTGAAGCCGCGGCCGCTGTGGTGCCGTATCTGCGACGGCTGGGTATCTCGCACCTGTATCTTTCGCCCATCTGGGCTGCCACGCCCGGCAGCACGCACGGCTACGACGTCATCGACCACGCCCGAATCAACGAAGAGCTCGGCGGGCTCGCCGGGTTCTACGTGCTCGCCCAGGCGGCCCGCGACAACGGGATGCAGATCATTCTCGATATTGTCCCGAACCACGTCGGGATCGCGCACCACCCGTGGTGGCGCGATGTGCTTCGCTACGGGCCGAATTCGCAGTACGCGCCGTATTTCGACATCGACTGGGAGGGCCAGCCGCAGCAGGCGGCGGGCGTGCTCGTCTATCCGGTGTTGGGGCAGCCATTCGGGAGCGCGCTCGAAGCCGGGGAGCTGACGCTGGAATACGACGGTTCGGAGATTGTGGTCCGGTACTACGACCGCACCTTCCCGGTAGCGCCGAAACTCTACGCAGCCACGCTTGGGCTTCCGCCGCTCGGCGAGGACCCGGAACCGGTGCGCGAGGTCATCGCCAACCTGGAAGCGTTGGCCACGGCGTCGCCGCAGTCATCGGAGATCCTTCTCGGGCGGCTGGCGGAAACGCTGTCGCATTCGCCGATGCTGCTGGAGTGGGTGGGTGAGCGCATTGCGACCTACAACGGGACGCCGGGAGTGCCTGATTCGTTCAATCAGCTGGAGTTCCTGCTCCAGCAGCAACCGTACCGGCTGGCCTACTGGCGAGTTTCGGCGGAGGAGATCAATTACCGGCGGTTTTTCGACATCAACGACCTCGCAGCCGTGCGGATCGAACACGAGCCCGCATTCGAAGCGACCCATTCGCTCGTCCGCGAACTCGTGGCCGGCGGGCTCGTTTCGGGTCTACGCGTCGACCATGTCGATGGGCTCTACGACCCGGCGGGTTATCTTGCGCGGCTCGCGGCATTTGGCGGCGAACCGCACATCTGGGTCGAGAAGATCCTCGCGCCGGGCGAGCAATTGCCTGCCCACTGGCCGATCGACGGCACTTCGGGCTACGAGTTCCTTGCGATGGCAGGCGGGCTGTTTGTCGATCCAGCGGCGGAGCAGGCGTTCACGGCCATCTACGAGGACTTCATCGGTGCACATGCGAACTTCGCCGACATCTCTTTCGCCGCTCGACGGCGGGTTGCGGGACGTTCGTTTGCGGGGGAAGTGAACGTACTGGCCCTGAACCTCTACCGCCTCGCGCAGGAGCGGCGGCTTGCCCGGGACAACACGCTTGGCGCGCTGCGGGAGGCGATCGCGGCGTTGCTGGCCTCGATGCCTGTCTACCGCACCTACCTTGAACACGATGAGCCGATGCCGAACGACTCCCTGGTTATCGCCCAGGCGGCGGCGGAAGCACTTCGGCGCGACCCCAACGTCACCCCGGAGGCGATGCGCTTCCTGGCCCAGGTGCTGAATCTCGAACTGGAAGAGTCTTCCGAGGAGGAGCGCGTCCGCTGGGTACACTTCCGGCGGCGCTTCCAGCAGCTTTCGGGACCGGTTATGGCCAAGGGAGTTGAGGACACTTCGTTCTTCCGTTACCACCGCCTTCTCGCGCTGAACGAAGTTGGTGACCATCCTGAGCATTTCGGCGTCAGGCCCGAGCATGCCCATGTGTGGTTCGCGAAACGGGCCGAGACGTGGCCTCGGGCGCTTTCCGCGAGCACGACGCACGACACCAAGCGCAGTGAGGACGCACGGATGCGCCTTGCGGCCCTGACCGCCCACCCGCGGGCGTGGCACCGGGAAGTGCGCGCCTGGGCGCGGACCAATCGCCGCCACATCGCCACCGTCGACGGCGTCGAAGTGCCGGACCGCAACACCGAGTACTACCTCTACCAGACGCTCCTGGCCTCGTGGGAGGGGCCGCCGAACAAGATCTATCTCGAACGCATCGAAGAGCACATGATCAAGGCCTCGCGCGAGGCGAAGGTCTCGACCTCCTGGACCCGCGTGGACGATGCGTACGAAGCGGCGCTCACCGGGTTCATTCGCGCCATCTTCGACCGGCGCCGGTCGCCGGCGTTCCAGAAGCGGGTGGGGGAGTTCGTCGCGAGCATCGAGCCAATCGCGAGGATGAACACCCTCGGACTGCTGGCGTTGAAGGCGACGGCTCCTGGCATCCCGGACTTCTACCAGGGCAGCGAATTCGCTCTCCACACCCTGACCGACCCGGACAACCGGCGGGATGTCGACTTCCAGGCGGCCGAACCGCGGTTGCGCGGCACCGATGAGATGCCTGCACCCACGGAGGCGGCGGCGAAGCCATGGCTCACGCTGCGGCTTCTCGCGCTGCGGCGGGAACATCCCGGGCACTTCCTCGAGGCTTCATACGAACCGATTGAGGTGTGTGGTCCCACAGGCCGGGCGTTCTTCGCGTTCCAGCGAGTTTCGGCGGAGGTTCGGACAATCACGGTGGTCCTCTCTCGTCCCGGCGAGGTGCTGGGCCCCGACAGGACGATCGCGGCTGACTCGCTGGTGGAGGCGGAACTGGAACTTCCCGGGCCTGGCCCATGGACGGAGTGGCTTTCGGGCAGGCGGGTGCATGGGACGACCGTGAGGCTCTCGGAGTATTCGACGGAGTTTCCCGTGGCTGTATTTATCGCAGGCAAGGCGGCGACGGGTGTTTGAGGTTGCCAGCCGGCTAACACTGGGGGCGATTGCTGGTCCTGACGGGACGGCCTTTCGAGTGTGGGCCCCGAAGCCCCGGGAGGTGACGCTCGTCGTTCGGCAGGGAACGGAGGAGCGGCGGTACGACATGCCGGACAAGGGCGATGGATTCCGGGAACTTGCGCTGCCCGCGGCTCGCTCGGGGGACTGGTACGGCTACGTGCTTGACGGAGCAGGGCCGTTTCCCGATCCCTGCTCACGGCGCCAACCAGATGGCGTACACGCCCTCAGCGAAGTAGTCGATCCGTCGTTTCCGTGGACGGACCATTCGTGGATGCCGCCTCCTTTTCGCGATCTGGTGATTTACGAGGCGCACGCAGGCACGCTGACTCGTGACGGCACGTTCGACGCGGCGGTCGAATTGCTTCGTGGGCTGCGGGAAATGGGTGTTTCGGCGATAGAGTTGATGCCGGTGGCGGCCTTCCCGGGGCGGTGGAACTGGGGATACGACGGCGTCTCGCTGTTTGCGCCGGCAGAGGTCTACGGCGGGCCCAACGGGCTGCGGCGCCTGGTGAACGCGGCTCACCAAATCGGCGTTGCCGTCATCCTCGATGTCGTCTACAACCACTTCGGGCCTGCGGGGAACTACACCGGCCTCTACTCGGACCAGTACATCACCGACCGGTACGACACGCCATGGGGCCCGGCGATGAACTTCGACGGGGACGGATCGGAACACTCGCGCGCGTTCTTTCGCGAGAACCTGCAACACTGGCGGCGCGAGTACCACATCGACGGCTTCCGATTCGATGCGACGCACGCCATCTTCGATGGATCGCCGATCCACATCCTTGCCGAACTGGCGGAGGCTGTCGAAGCGCCCGATGGCTCACGGCCGTACCTCATCGCCGAGAGCCACGAGAACGATCCGCGTTACGTGGTTCCGCGGGCGAAGGGCGGGTTTGGTTTCGATGCGGTCTGGGCCGACGACTTCCACCACACGATGAGGACGATGCTGCAGGATGAGAATGACGGCTATCTGCGGGGATTCGATGGGAGTGCGAGGTCGGTCGCGAAGACGGTGCGCCACGGGTTCTTCTACGAGGGACAGCTCGACCCGGGCTACGGCGCGGAGCGTGGGAAGCGGGCGCGAAATGTGCCATGGAGTTCGTTCATCTACTGCATCCAGAACCACGACCAGGTTGGCAACCGGCCGTTCGGCCAGCGGCTGAACGAAACGGCGTCGCACGGAGACTTCATGGCGGCATCGCTGTTGATGTTGTTGTTGCCGCAGATTCCCATGTTGTTCCAGGGCCAGGAGTTCCTTTCGAGGTCACCGTTCCTGTACTTCACCGACCATGAGGCGGAGCTCGGGCGCGCGGTGACCGAAGGGCGGCGCCGCGAATTCGGCGCGTTCCGTGCGTTTGCGGAGCCCCAGAGCATTCTCGCGATCCCGGACCCGCAGGCCGAATCGACGTTCGCCAGGTCGATCCTGGATGAGGACGATGGGAGCTACGGGCTCGGCATGCTCGCGCGCGGGATGTACCGGCATGCGCTAGAAATTCGCGCCAACGACCCTGTGCTTCGCCAATACCGGCTCGGGAGGCGTCCCATCCGAACGGCCAGCAAGGGGCGGGCGCTTGTTTTGAGATTCGAGGGGAGCGTTGGCGTCCGGTGGCTTGCGGTGAATTTCGGCGAGCAGTCGGAGGTGGTGCTCGCGGGAGCGAGGCGAGCGAAGGTGGTGATGGCGAGCAACGACGGGCGTTTCGGGGGCAACGGGGTGCCGCCCGAGCTGCTGGGCGACCGGCTGCGGATGCCTGCGCACAGTGCGGTGTGGGTCAGCCAGTCACGTTAGCTTCGCTGGGCACGCGAAAGACCGCGACGGAACGGCCGGCGACGGCATAGATGCGGCCCCCCGCGAAGGCCCGCTTACCGTCCTCCTGATGGGGCAGGGCGGTATCGAAGGCGAGCGTCCAGCGGAAGTGCGCCGGGAGCCTTGGGAGGCGGAACGGAGTCGCATCCGGCGAGGCGTTGAAGACGCAGACGAGTGAGTCTCCCACCACTGGCAGTCCGGCGGCGTCGGTCTGGCCGGAGGTTGTGCCCGAGATCAACATCGCAATGGAGCGTCGCGAGCCATCGTGCCAGTCGGCGTCCTTCATTCGGGCGCCGGTGCCAGTGAGCCAGACGAGGTCGGGGTTGCCGCGAATACGGACATCGCTGCCCTGGAAGAAGTCGCGCCGGGTGAGAACCGGGTTGGCAGCCCGGAACGAAATCATGCGGTTGGTCCATTCGAACGTTTCCCGTTGGAACTCGTCCCAATCCCAGTTCATCCACGAGGTTTCGTTGTCCTGGCAGTAAACGTTGTTGTTGCCGTGCTGGGTGCGGGCGGCCTCGTCGCCATGGAGGAGCATGGGGACTCCCTGGGAGAGAAACAGGGTGGCGAGGAAATTGCGCATCTGGCGCTGGCGCAACTCAAGGACGGCCGGGTCTTCGGTCTCGCCTTCGACGCCGCAGTTCCAGCTGATGTTGTCGTTCGTGCCGTCGCGGCTGTCCTCTTTGTTGGCTTCGTTGTGCTTGTAGTTGTAGGACACGAGGTCGCGAAGCGTGAAGCCATCGTGGGCGGTGACGAGATTGATGCTGGCATACGGCCTGCGGCCGTTGTGGGCATAGAGGTCGCTGCTGCCGGTAAGGCGGAAGCCGAGTTCGCCGACCTGGCCGGGATCGCCACGCCAGAAGCGGCGGACGCAATCGCGGTACTTGCCATTCCACTCGGTCCACAGGACAGGGAAGTTGCCGACCTGGTAACCGCCTTCGCCGACATCCCATGGTTCGGCGATGAGCTTCACCTGGGAGATGATCGGGTCCTGGTGAATGATGTCGAAGAAGGCGCTGAGGCGGTCGACTTCGTGGAGGCCGCGTGCCAGTGTGGCCGCCAGGTCGAATCTGAAGCCATCGACGTGCATCTCCTGGATCCAGTAGCGCAGGCTATCCATGATGAGCTGGATGGCGCGGGGGTGGCGCATGTTCATCGAGTTGCCGGTGCCGGTGTAGTCCATGTAGTGGCGCTCGAAGCCTGAGACGAGCCGGTAGTAGGCCGAGTTGTCGATGCCGCGGAACGAGAGCGTCGGACCTAGATGGTTGCCTTCCGCGGTGTGGTTGTAGACCACGTCGAGAATGACCTCAATACCGGCGGCGTGAAGCGAGCGGACCATGGTCTTGAATTCGTTGACCGCCTGGCCGGCGCGATTGGCACTGGCATAGCGGTTGTCGGGCGCGAAGAAACCGATGGTGTTGTAGCCCCAGTAGTTCACAAGGCCGACATCGCGCAGGTGCCTGTCGTAGACGAACTGGTGGACCGGCATGAGTTCGAGTGCGGTGACGCCGAGGTGCTTCAGGTAATCGATGGTGACCCGGTGGCCAATACCGGCGTATGTGCCTCGCAGATCTTCGGGCAAGCCCGGGTGCAGCCTGGTGAGGCCTTTGACGTGGGCTTCGTAGATGACCGTCTTGTTCCAGGGGATGCGCAGCCGCTTGTCGTCGCCCCAGGAGAAGCCGGGTTCGATGACGACGGACTTCGGCATCCCCGGGCCGCTATCGATCTCGCTGAACCCGAGGTCGGCATCCTTATCGGGCCCGGGCGGATAGGCGAACATCGCATCGGACCATTCAACCGAGCCGGCGATGGCCTTGGCGTAAGGGTCGAGCAGGAGCTTGTGGGGGTTGAAGCGCTCGCCCTTGGCGGGGTTGTACGGTCCGTAGACGCGGTAACCGTACATGAGGCCGGGGCGTGCTTCGGGCAGGTAGACGTGCCAGACGTTGTCGGTTTGTTCGGGCATGCGGACGCGGGTGACTTCGGCGGCGCCGTATTCCTGGTCGAAGAGGCAGAGGTCGACGGCTTCGGCGTTCTCGCTGAAGAGGGCGAAGTTCACGCCCTGCCCGTCCCAGGTTGCGCCGAGGGGGTAGGGTTCGCCGGCGAGCTGCGAAGGAAGGCTTCGCGTCGGGAAGCTCAATCAGACCACCGGAAGGCAACCACCGAGAGCGGCGGCAAGGTCACGACGATGGACTGTGGGCGGCCGTTCGCCGGGATGGGCGTGGTTTCGACGCCGCCGAGGTTCCCCTGGCCGCTGCCGCCATAGATTGGCGCATCGGTGTTCAAGACCTCTTCCCAGTGACCGGTCATCGGCACCCCCGCCCGGAAATTATGGCGGGGAACGGGCGTGAAATTACAGAGGACGGCCATGAAGGCGTTCTCGCCGCTCCGACGGAGGAAGCTGAGGGTGCTCTGTTCGCCATCGTTGGCGTCGATCCACTCGAATCCCTCGGGCTTGTTGTCGGTCTCGTAGAGTGCGGGGCTGCGGCGATAAAGGGCGTTCAAGTCGCCAACGAGCCGCCGGATGCCGTCGTGTTCCGGATATTGGAGAAGGTCCCAGGAGATGCTCGTCTCGTGATTCCATTCGTCCCACTGAGCGACTTCGCCGCCCATGAAGAGCAGCTTCTTGCCGGGCAGGGTGTACATGTAGGCGAACAAGGCGCGCAGGTTTGCGAACTTCTGCCAGGTATCGCCTGCCATGCGCCGAAGCAGCGACCCCTTGCCGTGCACGACCTCGTCGTGGGAGAGCGGGAGCATGTAGTTCTCGGTGAAGGCGTAGAGGCCGCGGAAGGTGAGCTGGTTGTGGTGGTAGCGGCGGATGATGGGGTCGCGGGCCATGTAGTCGAGGGTGTCGTGCATCCAGCCCATGTCCCACTTCATGCCGAATCCGAGGCCGCCGAGGTAGGTGGGGCGAGAGACCATCGGCCAGGCGGTCGATTCTTCGGCGATGAGCTGGACATCCGGCGCGAAACCGTAGGCGGCGATGTTTAGCTGGCGGAGGAACTCGACGGCATCGAGGTCTTCGCGCCCGCCGTACTGGTTCGGGATCCACTCGCCTTCCTTGCGGGAGTAATCCAGGTAAAGCATTGAAGCCACGGCATCCACGCGGAGGCCATCGACGTGGTACTTGTCGAGCCAGAAGACGGCGCTGCTGAGGAGGAAGCTGCGGACTTCGTGGCGGCCGTAGTTAAAGATCAGGCTGCCCCAGTCGGCGTGGACGCCACGACGGGGATCGGCGTGCTCGTAGAGGTGCGAACCGTCGTAGCGGCCGAGCCCGTGTTCATCCGCGGGAAAGTGGGACGGCACCCAGTCCAGGATCACGCCGATGCCGCGCTGGTGGAACCGGTCGACGAGGTACATGAAGTCCTGTGGGGAACCGAACCGGCTCGTCGGTGCGAAGTAGCCGGTGACCTGATAGCCCCAACTGCCACCGAACGGGTGCTCCATCACGGGGAGAAATTCAACGTGAGTGAAGCCTGTCTCGGCCACGTAGTCGACGAGCTGGTCGGCGTGTTCACGATAGGTGAGGGATCGGTTGCCCTCTTCGAGGTTGCGCCGCCACGAGCCGAGGTGGACTTCGTAGACCGCCATCGGCGCATCGAGCGAGTTGGCGGCGGCACGGCGCTCCATCCACTCGCTGTCGCCCCATTCGTAGTCGAGGTTCGCCGTGATCGAGGCCGTGTTTGGCGGTGTCTCAGTGGCGAAGGCGACCGGGTCGGCGCGGGTGAGGTGGGCGTTTCCAACGTGAGAATCAATGGCGTACTTGTACCGTTCGCCGGCCGGGACGCCCGGGATGAACCCGGTCCAGATGCCGGACGAAGCTCGCGGATGGAGCGGGTTCTTTCCACGTTCCCACCCGTTGAAATCGGCCACAACGCTTACGGCGCGGGCATTCGGCGCCCAGACGGAGAACCAGGCGCCGTCGACGCCGTCGTTCGTGCCGAGGTGGCAGCCGAGCTTCTTGTAGAGCTGAGAATGGGTTCCTTCGTTGAAGAGGAAGAGGTCGTCGTCGGTGATGAACTCGGTGGATGGCCGAGTCTTGCTTTGGGTGCTCATGGTGATGCCTCCCCGCCGTTCGCTGGCGATGCATTGAGCAGGTCGAGAATGCTCCGGAGTGGGATATCGACCCACGATGGTCGGTTGTCGAGTTCATAGGCGAGTTCGTAGAGCGCCTTATCCAGCATGAAGGTATCAAGCAAGAAGCGGGTTTCCTCGGGGTCGTCGGTGATGATCCCGGCGCCGGCGATCTCCTCGAAGTAGGCCCGAAGATAGGCCGAAGCCGACCAGAGGTACCAGGCGCGAGCCCACTCGCGGAGATGTTCGCCGCCGGCGCCCTGGACGGCCATAGCGGCCTCGCGCGTAGAGAACTGCGACGCGTAGTAGAAGGATCGCACCATCCCGGCGACGTCACGCATCGGTGAGCGCTTGACGCGGCGATCGCCGAGGGAGCGAGACGGCTCGCCCTCAAAGTCGATGAAGACCCAGTCCGAGCCGGTGGAAAGCACCTGGCCGAGGTGAAGGTCGCCGTGTCCGCGAATACGCATGCCCTTGAGGTTCCGGCCGGCGACTCCGTGGAGGCGGGCGAGCAGTTCGGGTTCGAGGGCGAGGACGCGGGAGGCATGTTCGGCCTGTCCTTCCTCGAGGCCTCTTAGGGCCGCCCGAAGCATGCGGAGCGATTGGCGCGCCTGCACGCGGAAGCCCTGTGCCAGGGCTCGCTGGTAGAAGGGGGTGTACGGCTCGGCCGCGAAGTCGGCGTTCCGGGAATGGGCGAGCGACACGTGGAGCTGTGCCGTCCTCCGGCCGAGCGCGGCGACCTGTTCGAACCAGGGGCCGGTCTTCTCCACGAGGAGCGGATCGAGCTCCGGCATATCCATCGGGTGGATGCCGGCCGCCAGGAATGGTGGTTCGGTGACCGCGGAGGCGACGCCTTCGAGGAATCGGGTCAGCTCATCGACGGCGAGGAGCCAGCCATCCGACTGGTGCTGGATGTGGTTTTCGAGGATGGCGACGGCGGCGGGCTTGGCTCCGCGGCGCTTGTAGAAGGCCGTGCCCAGCAGTTCGGGGACGTTGCCGGAAACCTTCGAAGCCGAGAGGAACTCCTCGATCTCGATCTGGGGGTGGATGCCGGGCTCAATGCGGCGGACGAATTTGAGCATGAACCGGTCGCCGTAGGAGACGGATGTGTTGCTTTGTTCATTCCGCTGTACCGATGGGGGCAGTTCGCCGCCCACGGCCCGGACGACTGGCTTGCTGCTGCACTCGAGGGAGCCTTTATTGCCAAGGAGGGTGACCCGGTTGCGCAGCAGGTCCAGGAAGGCGGAGGCGACTTCGGGCACGGCGAAGCCATCGATGAGGTGGAGGTTGGGCTGGCTTTCGCGGTGGATTGGGGCGACCGCGGCCCAGGGCAGCGTGGTTTCGAGAAGGAGCGCCCGATCCTCCGGGACGGCGCTGAGGAGCAGGCCGAAGTTCTCGGCTTCGCCTTCGTCGTATTCCACGGTGAGCATGAGGAAGGAGGTAGGAAGCGGCGCCCGGCGGCCCAACGGCAGGACATCGTCGATTGAGAGCCGCTTGATCCTGCGGCTCTTGCTCCCGAACCAGCGGCGTCCGGGCAGGTAGGCGGTTAGCGCGCGCTCCAGGTGCTGGCGACGGCCGTCGAAGAAGACGGTCCAGTCTTCGGCGTCGCTCAGGGCAAGGGGGTACATCGCCGGGCTGCGGTCGTGCTTGGCCAGCGGTTCGAGTTCGAACCAGAAGAAGGTATGCGGCCCGAGAGACATGAAGTACGGGGCCTCGCCGATCGTTGGGAAGTGCGCCCGGCCGAAGAGTTCGACTGGGATGGTCCCGGTGTAGCCCTGGAGGTTGAGGTTCACGCCCTGGGTGAAGCGGGAGAGGTTCGCGACCACGAGCACGCGTTCGCCATCGAACTCGCGCACGAAGGCGAGAACGCGGCGGTTGTCGGAGTCGACGAAGGTCATCGAGCCGCGGCTGAAGGCCTGGTGGTTGCGCCGGAGGGCGATGACGCGGCGCATCCACCAGAGGAGCAGCGACGGGTTGGCCTGCTGGGCCTCCACGTTCACCGACTCGTAGTGGTATTCGGGATCGGTGATCACGGGCAGGTAGAGCTGCTGGGGGTTGGCCGAGGAAAAGCCGGCGTTCCGCTCGCTGCTCCACTGCATGGGCGTGCGTACGGAGTCACGGTCGCCGAGGTAGATGTTGTCGCCCATGCCGATTTCATCGCCGTAGTAGATGACGGGTGTGCCCCGCATGGAGAAGAGCAGGGCGTACATGAGTTCGATGACCCGCCGGTTGTGGCCCAGGAGCGGAGCGAGCCGGCGCCGGATGCCGAGATTGATGCGTGCGCGTTCTTCGCCGGCATAGACGCGGTACATGTAGTCGCGTTCTTCGTCGGTGACCATTTCGAGCGTGAGCTCATCGTGGTTGCGGAGGAAGATGGCCCACTGCGAGGTTTCGTCGATCTCCGGGGTCTGGTCGAGGATCTCGGTGACGGGGAAGCGGTCTTCCATGCGAACGGCCATGAAAAGGCGGGGCATGAGGGGGAAGTGGTAGGCCATGTGGCATTCATCGCCGTCGCCAAAGTAGGCGGCAGCGTCTTCGGGCCACTGGTTGGCTTCGGCGAGGAGCATCCGGCCCGGGAATTTCGCATCGACGTGGGCGCGAAGCTCTTTCAGGTAGGCGTGAGTCTCGGGGAGGTTTTCGCAGCTCGTGCCTTCGCGTTCGAACAGGTATGGCACGGCATCGAGCCGGAAGCCATCGACGCCCATGTTCAGCCAGAAATCGACGATCTTGAGGATGTCTCTGCGGACGGCCGGGTTGTCGTAGTTGAGGTCGGGCTGGTGGGAATAGAAGCGATGCCAGAAGTACTGGTTGGCGACGGGGTCCCATGTCCAGTTGGATCGCTCGAAGTCCTTGAAGATGATGCGCGCGCTGGAGTATTCGGCGGCGGTGTCGCTCCAGACATAGTAGTCGCGCCAGGGGTGGCCTTTCGGGGCATTGCGGGCGCGTTGGAACCAGGGGTGCTGGTCGCTCGTGTGGTTCAGGACGAGCTCGGTAATGACGCGCAGGCCGCGGGCATGGGCCTCGGCGAGGAAGGTCTGGAAGTCTCGGAGAGTGCCATAGCCGGGGTGGATGGTCTTGAAGTCGGCGATGTCGTAGCCGTCATCCCTCAGGGGGGAGGCATAGAAAGGCAGCAGCCAGATGGCGGTTACGCCGAGGTCCCGGAGGTAATCGAGCTTCTGGGTGAGCCCACGGAAGTCGCCCATCCCGTCGGCGTCGCCGTCCTGGAACGCGCGCACGTGGAGTTCGTAGATGATCGCGTCCTTGTACCAGAGCGGGTCGGTGCCCACGCCGGGACGGCTCTTCCTGGTGGCTCGCTTCGTGGGCAATTCGCGTCCTCGCTTCTAGAAAAAGTAGTCAAAGTCCCGTTCGGTGCGACGGTGGCGCCGCAAGCCAAAAACGTGCGCCGGTGAAATGTGGGGGTCAAGTTCCACGTAGTTTTCGCGCCCTTCCCACACGTAGCTACCGCCGGCGAGGAGATCGGTCGCGAGATATTGACCTTCGAATTGCAGGCCGAGGGCAGCATCGTCGAGGGTTATGGTCCCGGCCTGCCTGTGATGCGGGTCGAGGTTCACGACGACGAGTATGAGATCGTTGCTTCCGGGGACCGACTTGCTGTAGCAAATCATGCGGTCGTTCGAGGTGGCGTGGAACACGAGCGAATCGTTTCGCTGGAGGGCAGGTTCGCGATGCCTGATGGCGTTCACGCGCTTGATGATCTCGCGGAGGCTCCACGGGCTGTCGACATCCCAGTTGCAGATCTCGTACTTCTCGGAGTCGCGGTACTCCTCGCTTCCCGGCCGCACCGCCTCCGACTGGCAGAGTTCGAAAGTCGGGCCGTAGATGCCGTAGCTCGCGGAGAGTGTGGCGGCGAGGATAAAGCGGATGATGGCCGCCGGACGGGCACCGGCCTGGAGGTACTCGGTGAGGATGTCGGGAGTGTTCGGCCAGAGGTTCGGGCGCAGGTATTCGCTGCCGGAGCCACGAGTGAGCTCGGTGAGGTAGTCGCGGATCTCGTCGCGCGTGTTGCGCCAGGCGAAGTACGTGTAGGACTGGTTGAAGCCCCGCAGTGCGAGCCCGTGGAGCAAGGCAGGGCGCGCGAACGCTTCGGCAAGGAAGACCACATCCGGGCGTTCGGCGCGCACGCGAGCGATCATCCACTCCCAGAACGGGAGCGGCTTGGTGTGCGGATTGTCGACGCGGAAGATGCGCACGCCCTGGTCCACCCAGAAGAGGGTTGTTTCGAGCAGCTCCTGCCAGAGGCCTTCCCAGTCTTCGCATTCGAAGTTGAAGGGCACGATGTCTTCGTAGCGCTTGGGCGGGTTCTCGGCGTAGGCAATCGAGCCGTCAGGGAGCTGCTTGAACCATTCGGGATGTTCGCTGACGAGCGGATGGTCCGGGGCGCACTGAAAGGCGAGGTCGATCGCGACTTCGACACCGAGCTTGCGGCCGGCCGCGACGAAGTTCTTGAAGTCGGCGAGGGTGCCGAGTTGGGGGTGAATCGCCCGGTGTCCGCCTTCTTTTGCGCCGATGGCCCAGGGGCTGCCCGGGTCGTTCGGGCCGGATTCGACGGAGTTGTTCGGGCCCTTGCGGTTCACTCTGCCGATGGGATGTATCGGAGGGAGGTAGACGACATCGAAGCCCATTTCGGCGGCGTATTTCAGGCGATCGAGGGATGTCTTGAATGTGCCGTGCTTGCCGGCTTCGCCGGTGGAGCGCGGGAAGAATTCGTACCAGGCGCCGAAGCGCGCGATGAGTGGGTCCACCATGATGGTCCGGAGCGGACCATCGGCCGGGGCCTGGACCGGGAGCGATTCGCGCACGAGCTCGATCAGGGCGGGCGCAGCGGCGATGGTCAGGGCCTGGGCCCCGCTTGAATCCCGGAGGGATTTCGCCGCGCGGACGAGCGCTGCTTTGGCTTCGCCCTTCGCCGAGGAAGCTGCTTCGTCGAGGAGCCGGGCTCCCTGTTCGCGCGCGGCGGCAACATCCTGGCCGGCCGCGACTTTCGCTTCGAAGCCGTGGAGCCAGGTGAGGTATTCATCAACCCAGGCGCTGACGGTGAACTCCCAGTCGCCGAGACTGTCGACGACGAAGTCAGCCGTCCAGCGATCGAGCCCGGGATTCTCGCGTGAGAGCGGGCGCTTCTGCCATTCGGCTTGGCCGATTTTTCGGAACTTGAGGACGCCGGACAGGACGTCATGGCCGTCGGCGACCACCTGGGCAGCGACGGTGACGGTGTCGCCCACGCAGCGCTTCACCGGGAACCGCCCACCATCGGCCTCGGGTTTCAGCGCGCCGATGATGACGCGGGAAGGGAGCTCCGCCGGAAGCAGGCCGTTCGAGCCATCGCCTGCCATCTTAGAGCCAGCAGAACGGGACGAACGAATAGAAGTCCCGGTCATTCAAGTACTCCTCCCCAAATCAGCGCCCGGAAGCTGTCCCGGATTACCGTCCCACAACGCGCCGGCTTATTCCACCCGGGTGCCGGCTCCTCGATGGAAATGAAACATCCCACGGCGGCCGGCAGTGTTGCGAAGCGCGGCGAGGTGACGGGATCAGGCGGAGCGCGCCGCCTTTGCCGAAGAGCCGCCCTGCGTTCGCGTCGTCCTGCGCGCCCATGTCTTGGCGCTCAGGTCTTCACTGTAGGTGCGGTTCTTGCCGCACTTCTTGCACGAGGCCTGCACCAGTCCATGGCTCGGGTGCCCGAGCATCCAGTGGTGAGTGCAACGGCCGGCCGATAGCGCGGTCTGAGTCATGTGTTTTCAATCTCCTTCTGGCTATGGCAGATGCCGGTCGAAACGAAACGCGCAGCGGGGTGCCCAACCAACCAGGTTGGCTGCGCTGCTAGAAGTTGAATGAGAGCGGGATTTCTTGCTGCGCCAGGTGACCTTTTACGGGTTGCCACGGGCGGTTCTTCGCGGACACGGGGCTTCCCGGATGGGAGCCTTCCTGCGTCGCGAATTCCTGCATCAACCGTCTCTCCGGGCGACTGAGTTCGCCCTTGTGGAGACCGAATGGACGGCCTCCCGATTCGTCTGCGAGGTTAGCTGACGGGTTCGGCGTCGGAAGTCGCCTACGCGCGAGACCGCGCGATTCACCCCGATTCAAGTGGTTTCCCCGCTCCAGCCGCACGCTGGATTCGACCATTCCAGCATACCAAATTTCCGCTACGAAGTCCACCATAATTGTTGATGCATGGGTTCACAATTGGTATGTCTCAGCCGGTGGCTCACTATTCAGCGATCACCAAAGCCGGATGATTTCCCAGTCATAAACGCTGGTCAAACTATCCGCGAAATTCTCAGGGCGGCCCAGGTGGAAACGCAGTAGGGCACGCTATAGGTGAGCGGGATCTTCCAGAAGAGCTGCGCAGGGAAGTGGCCGCCCGCCAGGACGTTGCCCTGGTTGATGGTGGTCAGCACCGTTCCGACCACGAGCGCGGTCAGCAGGGCGTTGCGCACGAGGGGGCGGTGGATTAGTGCGTGGAAGAGACACTTGTCCACGGTTCCACCATCGCGATGAAAACGGAACCGCGCGACGCGCATGTGGCCAAGGCTGCAGTTCGGAGGCTGGAAGGTCATCGCCGCGGCATTTTGGGTTCGGGCGAATGATTGGTCTACCGCTCGGACAGGGCAGCCAATGCGAATGGACGCGCGGCTTCCGCCCACTTCCTGTACATGTCCCCCGAGGGGTGGAGCCCGTCATTGGCGAGGTGGGCCCGGGTCACGGGGTCCCGAGAGATGCCCGTCACGTCCACAAACATCGCACCCCGCCGGGTGGCTTCGACGCGGACCACCTGGTTGAACTGGTCGATCTCGCGGGCGATGCGTTCCGTGTCCCCGCCGGCCGCGAACGGTGTCACGCCCCAATCGGGGATCGACAAGGTGAGGACGCGTCCGGGCGCGCCTCCGGCGAAGCTGACCGCAATTTCGAGGAGCCGGGCGAATTCTGTCCGGAACTGATCCAGCGGCGCACCCCGGTACTGGTTGTTCACACCGATAAGGAGCGAGACGAGCCTGAACGGCCCGGCAATGCTTGATTGGGCGATGGCTTCGAGAAGCTCGCCGGTAGTCCAGCCGGTCTGCGCGATAATATGGGGATCATTGAGGGCCGCCCCCTTGGCGCGGAGCATCGCGGCCAGCTGGTTTGGCCAGCGTTCGTCCGGGGCGACTCCTTCGCCGATGGTGTAGGAATCGCCGAGGGCCAGGTAGGACTCCTGGTGAGCGTTCCGTGGTTCGCGGTCGGTCATCTGGAGCGATACACGATCAGATCGCGTGCGCCGTGGGCGCGGTCCCGCTGCGCATGTACGCGAGCTCGGGCGTCGGCGTCGGGTCGATTCCGCGAAGCAAGGCGACGTAGCAGGAGAGGTAGTCCGCCCAGGCACTGGCCTCAAGTTGGTCGGCCAGCCGGGAGATCCCGCGGGTGGGCAGCGCTACCAGCTCGCCTCCGGTGCGGGCGAACAGTTGCTCCAGGCGGGCATCGCGCTCGGCGCGGTCGCGCGCGAGCGTGGGCGAGCGGAAGGTGAGGCCCACGGGGTTCGTACCGGCTCCAGCCAGGCCCACGACCATATTGTGGGCAGCTTCCGGGAGCTCTTCGAAGTGCGCGAGCATCTTCGCGTTCTCGGCGAACTGGTTCTTCGCGCGGCGAGCCGCGGGAGCAAGGTGCTCTTCGCCAAAAACGACGAGCGGGGAACCGTCGAGGACGAGTTCGGCGAGCTGCTTGGCGGGATTGGCTTCGGTGGGGACCTCGCGCCCGAGGTGGGTGCTGATGAGGGACCGATGCGCTTCGCGCACGGCCGCGATGTCGGGGTCGCACATGGAGGTGAGCCCGAGGCGCAGGCCGAGGCGCACCATCGGCGCGAGCATGTGCCCGAGGGCGGCACGTGGCGAAGATTCGTAGCGGACCTGGTGGAACGGGACGCCTTCGGCGGCGGCGCGCGCGGCCAATTCGCCGCCCGAGCTGATGACCATTCGCGGGCATCCGCGGGCCGTTGCCTGGGCGAAGCAGGCGAGCACTTCTTCGGTTTGGCCGGAGTAGGAGAGGCCCACAACGAGCGTTCGTTGGTTGACGTGCGCGGGGAGCGTGCGCCCGCGAAGCACCTGCACCGGGACCGGGCTTTCCTTTGCCGACCAGGCGGCAAAGTATTCCCCCGCGGCGGCCGAGCCACCCATGGCTGCGATCACGACCTGGTCGAAGGAATCGGCCGGAAGGGCCATCCCATCGGAAGCGAGCCAGGCGCGTTCGAATTCAAGGCCGAGCCGTTCGATGTGCCCGAACATGCCCGACACATCGGTCAGGTACGTCGACGGGTCATTGAGTTTGTTCATGCGAGTCCGGCGATCTCCCGGCCGGCGTCGAGGACCGGCCGAACCAGGTTGCTCGACGTGACCTCGGTGTAGATCCGCAGCAGCGGCTCGGTGCCCGAGAGGCGGAAGAGCAGGAAGCCGTCTTCGGTGAAGAATCGCCAGCCGTCGACGCGGTCGGACCGGATCACGGGCTTTCCGGCGATCTCGGTGGGGTGGGCGGCGTCCAGCACTGTCTGGAAGCGTTGATTCGAACCGGGCTCGAGCTCGATATCGATGCGCTCGTAGTAGTGGGGGCCGGTGATGTCGAACACTTGCTTCAGAAGCTCCGAGGGGCTCTTGCCGGTGACGGCGGCGTAGTCCATCAGGTAGAGACCGGCCAGGATGCCGTCACGTTCGGGGAGGTGGCCGCGGAAACCATAGCCGCCACTTTCCTCGCCGCCGATTAACGCATCTTTTTCCATCATCAGCGGACCGATGTGCTTGAACCCGACCGGGGTTTCGAAGCAATCGACGCCGTAGTGTTTCGCGAGGATGGCAGCCATGTTGGTGGTGGTCACGGACTTCACGACGGGTCCGCGCAATTTCCGTTCTCCGAGCATGTAGTTCACGAGGAGGGCGAAGGTGCGGAGCTGGTCGACGTAGTTGCCGGATTCGTCCACGAGGCCGACGCGGTCGGCATCGCCGTCGTTGGCGATGCCGATGTTGTAGCGCCTGGTAGCCATGAGGAGCATGAATTCGCCGAGGTTCGACTCGATCGGCTCGGGGGCGCGAATGCCCGGGAAGGCCGGGTTCCGTTCGGAATGGATCTCTGTGACGGTGGACTTGCCGCCGGAAAGCAGCCTTTCGAAAAGGCCGGCGCCGGCGCCATACATCGGGTCGACAGCCACTTTGAGGCCGGCGGATTTGATCTTCGCGATATCGACCTTGGACGCCAGGGTGGCGAGGAAGCCGGGCAGAGGATCGAAGCGGGTGATGTCGCCGGAGTTGGCGGCGGCCAGTTTGACCGCTCCCGGCGAATCGAGGATTGCGGGCACGCGAGTTTCGATGTCTGCGACGATTTCGGGGCTCGCGCTGCCGCCGTAGTGCGGCTTTATCTTGATGCCGTTCCAGCGGTAGGGGTTGTGCGAGCTCGTGACGATGACTCCGCCGCAGGCTTGCGTTTCGATGATGCGGTAGCTGATAGCGGGCGTGGGGGCGGCGCGGTCGGCCAGTTCGACGCGGAAGCCGTTGCCTGCAAGAACGCGGGCTACGGCCATGGCGAACTCATCCGAGGAGAAGCGCGTGTCGTAGCCGACGACCATTGGGCGGGCTTTGCCGTAGGACTTCGCGAAGTGGTCGGCGGTTGCCTGCGCGCAGGCCATCACGTTTTCGAACGTGAACGTCTCGGCGATGATCGCCCGCCAACCATCGGTGCCGAAATGTACCGGGTTGTCAGTCATGGACTTCCATCATAGCGCGCCCCTGCTTCGATGCTCGTTCCGGGCGGGACCGTGACTCCGGCCAGAACCTGGGCGCCGCGGCCGGCGACCACGTTGCGGAGCACGGCGCCGATGCCCACGGTCACGCCATCGGCAAGGATCGAATCGGTGACTTCCGCTCCGGCGGAGACGGTCACGTTTTCCCAGAGGATGGATGACTGGACGGTGCTGCCCATCTGGAGCTGCGAGTTTTCGCCGATGGCGGAGCCGGAGACATTGCCCGTCGCGGAGAGTTTCACGCCCGAGGCGACGACGTTGCGCATGCCCAGGAGCGTTTTCGAGAGTTCCAGGTAGCGCGCGGGCGTCCCGAGGTCGGCCCAGGGTCCTTCGAACTGGTAGGCGAGCACGTTCCGACGGCGAGCGACGAGCGAGGGGAACAGGGTCTCCTCCACGCGGACGGCGCCGGGCGGAATTTCATCGACGAGGCCGGGCTCGAAGATCCAGACGCCGGCGTTGACCAGGTTACTCGGGGCCTCGCCGCGTGGCGGCTTTTCGACGAACCCGGTGATCATGCTCCCAGCATCGACTACGGCGACGCCGAACGCGGAGGGATCGGGCATCGCCTTCACGGCCATGGTGAGGGCGGCCTGGCGCTGGATATGCTGCTCGAGGGCGGGGGCGAAATCGAAATCGACGTAGATGTCGCCGTTGAGGACTGCGAAGCGGCCTTCGATGCCGGCTTTCTTCACGGCATGTCGGATGGCGCCGCCGCTCTCGAGGCGTTCGCGCTCGAGGATGGGGAGCACGCGCATGCGGCCGTGGTTGCCTTCGGGGTAGGCCGAGCCGAGGTCTTCATTGGCCTGGCCCAGGGCGAGGATGACGCGGTCGAAACCGGAGCGTTCGAGCCACTCAAAGAGGTACTCGATCGCGGGGCGATTGAGGAGCGGGACAAGGCTCTTATGCCGGAAACTCGTCAGCGGCCGCAGACGCGTGCCCTGGCCGCCGACGAGGAGGATGGCATCCACAGCCGCAGAGTCTAACGGCCCGCGGTCGCGCGCAGGTCAACGGCTCGTGACGTGTTCTCCCAGGGGAGGTCCAGGTCATGGCGGCCGAAGTGCCCGTAGGCTGCGGTCTGCTTGTAGATCGGGCGGCGCAGGTCGAGGTCGCGAATGATCGCCCCGGGACGGAGGTCGAAGTGCTTTCGCACCGCCCTGAGGATTGCAGAATCCTCGACGGCACCGGTGCCGAAGGTTTCGATGCCGATGCTGGTAGGTTCGGCGACGCCGATGGCGTAGGAGAGCATGAACTCGCAGCGCGTCGCGAGGCCCGCGGCAACGATGTTCTTGGCCACCCAGCGGGCAGCGTAGGCGCCGGAACGGTCGACCTTTGTCGGGTCTTTCCCGCTGAAGGCCCCGCCGCCGTGGCGGGCGATGCCGCCGTAGGTATCGACGATGATCTTGCGACCGGTGAGCCCGGCATCGCCCTTTGGGCCGCCCACGACGAAGCGGCCGCTGGGGTTCACGTACACCTTGGTCTTCTGGTCGATGAGGTGCTTGTCGACGATGGTTCCGATGATGTGGGCGTTGACGTCGGTTTCGATGGTTTCGTTGTCGACATCGGGCGAGTGCTGGGTGGAAATGACGACGGCTTCGGCGCGGACCGGCGTCCAGTTTTCGCCGTATTCGATGGTGACCTGGCTTTTTCCGTCGGGGCGGAGCCAGGGGAGCTCGCCGCTCTTGCGGGCCTCCGAGAGCCGGCGCGTGAGGCGGTGCGCGAGGGAGATCGTGAGTGGCATGAGCTCGGGAGTTTCGGTGCAGGCGAAGCCGATCATCATGCCCTGGTCGCCGGCGCCGGTATCGAGGTCGACCGTTTCGGTGTGGCCATGGCGGGCTTCCCAGGAGCGGTTCACGCCGCCGGCGATATCGGGCGATTGCTGACCGATGGCGGTGATCACGCCGCAGGTCTCGGCATCGAATCCGATTTCGGACGAGGTGTAGCCGATCTCGCGGATCGTCTGGCGGACGATATTGGGGATTTCGACGTAGGTGGTGGTGGTGATTTCGCCGGTGACGAGCACGAGGCCGTTGGTGATGGCGGTTTCGCATGCGACGCGAGCGAGGTGGTCGTCGCGGTAGATTTCGTCGAGCACCGAATCGGAAATCTGGTCGCACACCTTGTCGGGGTGGCCTTCGGTCACGGATTCCGAAGTCAATAGTCTGCGTTCACTCAAGGTTGTCCCTCCGAAGAATGGCCCGGGGCAAAGAAAAACCCCTCGCGAGCCGGTGAGGGGGAGTGCCGCTCCACGTCAGGTAGCGCCCCTCATCGCGAGGAGCGAGTCCTTCCCCGGAAGGACCCGCCTTTTGTTGCCCTTCCGTGGAAGGGCCGCGTTGTCTTGGCACCTTGGAGGCTTAGAACCAGGTTGCCGGGCGCCGGTCGCCCTCTTAACGCTGATGAAATGGTAGCAGGCTGAAAGGTCGCGAGTCATCAACTTTTGGTTGCGCGATGGTTACCTGGCGGTCGTCTGTCGTTGGTCATAGGTCGTTGGCCGGGGTGTCGGCACCGGCCCTGGTTATTCGCCTGACCCGGTGGAAGCTGGCTTCGCGGCATTGGGGCCACAAGTGACAAGGGCCACCGAACGGTGGCCCTTGTTAGTTATGCCGGTCTGGGAGTTCAGCGACGCCTGCTCCAGGCACTGGCGGTAAGTGCGAGGGCGCTCGACAGGAGTATCCCCGCAGCTACGAGCAGGAAGCGAGAGTCGCCGGAGCCGTTGCCGGTGAAACCATTTCCGGTGCTGGGCGGACCGGGTGTTTTCTCGCCGAGCACGATTTGCGTACCGTCGCCGGTGGGCGTTTCGGTGCCTGGTGTGGCCGTTGGTACAGTCGGCGTTTCACTCGGCGGAGTGGGAGTGGCTGGTTGGGCCGTTGGTGTCGCCACCGGGATGGTGGGAGTAGTCGTCGGAGTCACGGTGGGTTCGTCGACAACGACCACGGGCGGCGTCCAGGTGAGTGCTTCCGTGTTGAAGAAGGTCACGGTGTTCTGGTCGCTGTCGTCCATGTGAATCGACGTGGTAGAGCCGTTGCCGCTGGCGGTCGCCGGCCCGGTAGTGTCGGTGAGTTGCCAGCCCTTTGTGATGTACCCGCTCCTGGACTGCTCGCTGACTGTGCAGGTCACGTTGTTCGGAAGCCCGAGGAAGTCAGCGGAGATCTTGCCATCAATGGCGAGGCGAGTCTGTTGATGGGCGATAGGCGCTCCGGGGCAGTCGACCGTGATCTCCCAGCCTTCGATTTGCCGTGGCGCGACCGTCTGGACGCCGTTCAGGGTGGTGTCGGCGACTTTGAAGACCCGAAGGTTGCCGGCTCCGAGGGTCGCGCCGCAATCGGAGTTGAAGATGTCCACGGTCACGGTGCCGCCCGTAGCCACCGTGGCGGTGCCTGATGTAGCGATCGCCCCGGGCGAACCGAAGCCGGTCTGGAAGGTCTTCGTGTCCTGTGCCGAACACGCGGCGCCGTTGCCGTTGGTCTCGGAAATCGTGTAGGTGCCGGCAGGGACCCGGGTCAGCGGGAGAACGATCGGATCGCTCCCGGAGGAACGTGGGACACTGACGACTTTGGGGACGAACCCGGCGGGGCCAGAAATCGAGAATTCCCAGGCGCCGGTGTTGCCACCGTGTGCGTCATCGACATCGTCGTGCTTAATCACGGAAAGGCTGCCGTAGCCAACGTTGTAGGCGATGCAGTAGACATCCTGCTGCTTCGGGAAGTCGCTTCCCTCGTGCGGTTCGCCCTTACCGCCGGCGAGATGGATGAATTCGCTGTTGTCCTGGTACTGAATGTCGTCGTAGCAGCGCAGGCCGGCGAAGCCGAACTGCGGCAGCGGGACTTCGGACACCCAGACCTCGCGCTGGCCGGTGAAGTCATGGCGTGGAAGCGAGACGGACGTCCAGCCTGAAGAGTTGACCGGTGCGCCGAAGTCGAGCCCGCCCATTGGCAGCGGGTTAGGATGAGTCACCATGGGTTCATCGACGTTGAAGTTGAATGAGAAACCTTCGCCCGATGCAGTCCCTGCTGCGAGCCGGCATCCGGCAGGCAGAGGTGTTCCCGCCTGGACGGGTTCGGTGGTGTCGAGCGGTCCGGCGGCGAGGTCGCCGTCGTAGTCGAAGACGAGATCGTAGTCGGGGTTCCGCGGGACGGAGGCAAAGCTGTCGCAAACCGCGGCATAGGCGAAGATGGTGACCTGCTTCGGACCCTGTCCTCCGCCTTCATGGCCGCAGCCGGTGTCTTCGTCGCCCTCGTCTCCACCGCAGCCACCGCCATGCTCCCCATCGCTGGAATGGGGGCGATTGTGGAAAGCGCTGCCAGAGGAACAGCCCGCTCCGCCTATCGACCCAACCGGATTGGCTTCGTCGAGCGTGAATCCGCGGGTCGCGTGCCAATCACCAGTGCAGGAATCATCTTCGTGGTTTTCAGGGAAGCCGACTTCTGTCACGACCCACGTACCCAGAGCCAGGTTGCTCAGAGTTGTGATCCCCGGTGCATCGTCTTCGTCGTCGGCGTTGTGCGGGTCGAGTCCCGTGCACGCGACCGCCACCGACGAGCTGGTGTCGGCAGTCGAGTCATCGGTGACGCAGATGGTTTCCACCGGGACGCCATCGACGATGAGTTCGAGAAGGAATGTGGCGCCGCCAACCGGGACGCCCGGCGTGCCATCGCCGGGATCGGCGTCGTCGTCGGTGAGGATGGTCAGCGTTCCGGGCGCCTGGGCGAAACTATTGAGGATGCAGACCAACTGCGGCGTTGTGCTGGGAGCGATGACGTTCGTCGAACTGAAGGTCGCCCCGTCGCACGTTGCGGTCCCATCGGGGTCGTCGATGAGCGCATAGCCGCCGAGCGTCCATCCGATCGCGGGAGGAAGTTCGGTGACGGTCTGCTGCGCTTTGGTGGCCCAGACGTGGTCAATTTCAGAGGTTGAGGCGTCGACGGCAAGATCGAGGCTGAATGCAACGTCGGCCTCTTCATCGCCTCCGGCACCGGGAGGTTTCTGGCTGGGGTCGTCCGGCTTTCCCGGGCCCCCTTCGTCATCTTCTTCCGGGGCAACGATGGTGCCTGTGAACGTGGCCGCCGGGTGAGTCAGAGAATCGGTCACCTTTTGGACACGGATCGACCGGCACGAGTCCGGCGTTACGAGGGCGTTTTCCCCGCCGGCGCCGCCGTTCCAACTGATGTCGCCCACTGTCGCGGCGGTGATTTGGAGCGCGCCGTCGAGCGGCAGCGACAGATACCAGTCGGGGTAGTTGTTCATGTCGTCGGCTTCCGGGACGAGTACCGTTTGGGCTTCGCCGCCATCGACCGTGTAGGTCACAGACAGGGAGCCGACGCCTTCCTCGGCAGGAGGAGGAGCGAACGGGTGGAACACCCAGATTGGCGACGCTGCGTCCGGGACGCATGTGCCGGAGCCGATGACCACGGCGGGGCGCCCCCCGTCGTCCTCGTCTTCCTCTTCTTCGTCACCAACGTAGGTGTTCTTGATGCAGATGAGGTAACTCTCAGAGCCGGCGGCAACGATGTTCGTATCGAGCGCGAAACTGGCACCGGTGCAGGTGGCTGAAGCATCGTCGGCGACGATCGCGTAGCCATCGAGCGTCCAGCCCGAGACCGTACCTTCGGTGACGGTTTGCCCGACTGTGGTTACCCAGGCGAATGCTCGGGTCGATGCCAGAGCGTTTTCTTCAAGGGGCAGGGTGAAAGTAGGCGTTTCCCCGACATCGTCGCCCGTTCCGGGCGGCTGATTGCCATGGTCCTCGCCTGTATGGATCGCTTCGATCACCCCGGCAAAGGTCGCGACCGGGTGAGTCTCGGTTGCCGTCAGCTTCTCAAGGAACACCTTTCGGCAAGCGTCGGGGCTAATCGGATTGCCAGATTCACCCGCTCCCGACCAGGTCAGCGTGTCCGAGATCGCCCCAGTGATCAGCACGGTCCCGTTAAGTGGAATGGGGACGAACCAGTCGGACTTCGTGTTGTGGTCGGCGGCTTCGTCGACAACGATTTGGGGCTGATCGACGTTGTCGATTTTGTAGGAGACGGTCAACGAGCCTTCCGTACCCTGGTCGGAGTGTGGCGCGAAGAAGTGGAAGACCCAGGTGGGGATGGCCGGATCTGTCCCTGTACAGCTGCCTTCGAGCAGGATGATGTCTGGCTGGCCACCGCCTTCTTCGGCGGTAGCACCACGCATTCCCAACACCCCGGCCACGGAAGCCAGGGCGCTAAGCACAATGGCCGCAATGAATACGCCCACCCATCTTCGACTGGTGCGCTTCGGAAGAACCAGAGCCACTGCGGACCTCGCTTTCATGCGGGCGGCAGGGCCAACGAGGGGCGAACATCCGTCGTTCGGACATCCAGAGACCGGCCTTCGATAGGCTGACGCCTCTTGGCCCGCACGCCCGCGTTTCGGGGAGCAAAGTACGACTGCGTGCAGGAGTTCAGAAGGATCTGAAGGGCCTGATTCGAGGTTCGTTCGGGCGAGTGCGAGGTCGGGGGTTGTGGTCCGAGATTGTGCCTGACTGGCACCGCGCTCGCGGAAGGGGAGGTTTGATGATTCGGCGTTCGCCCTGGCGCGACGAGCGAGACCTCCCAGTCTCGCCTCTGATGGAAGGAATGCTTTTGCGTCCCTTCGCGGCCGAAAGGCCCTCACCCCCGTCCCCTCTCCCGCGACCACCGGGAGTCGGGAGAGGGTGTGAACTCTCACTTGAGCAGACGACGTGACCGGCGAGCGAGGCCTTCCGGTCTCGCCTCTGATGGAAGGGATGCTTTTGCGTCCCTTCGCGGCCGAAAGGCCCTCACCCCCGTCCCCTCTCCCGACTCCCGGTGGTCGCGGGAGAGGGGTGGCCTGGCGGAGACAAGGAGAGTAGCCCGTGAATCGGTTTTCGAAGTTGTGCGAGGAGCCGGGTCACCGTCGTCGTGGTGTCAATGGATCGATGGCTTTGCGTCCTTCGCGCGCTTCGTGTTAGCTCGATCCATCACATCGGAAGACTGTTGGAAGGGGACCGCTATGCCGCAGAACGATTTCAACCTGAAGATCATCGAGGAGTTTCGGGCCAATGGGGGCGAGACGTTTGGGCCGTTCAAGGGGCGGCCGCTGTTGCTGCTGACCTCGAAGGGCGCGAAAAGCGGCAAGGAAGGGACCACGCCGCTGGTTTACAGCAAGGACGGCGATCGGTTCGTAATCATCGCTTCGATGGGCGGCGCACCGAAGAACCCGGCCTGGTACCACAACATCAAGGCGAACCCGGAAGTCACGATCGAAGTCGGGACGGAGAAGTTCAAGGCGAAGGCAGCAGTGGTTGAGGGCGCCGAACGTGAGCGGCTCTACGCGCAGCAGGCCGCGATGATGCCCGCGTTCAACGAGTACAAGGAGAAGACGACGCGGGTGATCCCGGTGGTGGTGCTGACGCTGGGGTAGCGAACTATCGTTGAGGCCAAAAGTATTGCGATTCGGAGAATCGCTCCGTACAGTGCGACCCGAAATGACTGTCCGAAATAGTGTCATTACGAGCATAGTGGCCGTGTTCATCCTTGGGGGTGTGGCCGGAGCTACCTCGGTGATGGCGCAGGGCGCCAGCGCGAGCGACGGGTCGGTGGCACCGAAGTTCACAGGTGGCTGCACGGCCAGCGCGACCTACGAACGGGGCACGTTCGATCCGGCGGTTTCGGGAGGCGTTTACGCGATCCCGAAATCCGGGACGGCGAACTACAGCGGTAGCGTCCCTGTGGAAGGAAAGGACCGGACGACTTCCGGGAAGGTGCAGATTGCGCTCCCTCTCGGTTTGCCTTCGATCACGGTGAAGTCGTGGAGCAGCGACAACACCGACCTCAATTCCGACAGCGGCAGCGTCACGTGGGACATTCCCTCGATCGTCCCGGGGAACATCGAGATGACGGTCAGCGGCTACCACCAGGACCAGGGTGTCCGCTGCGAGGGACGCATCAAGGTGAAGCTAGAGGGCGGGGGTCTGAGCAGCGGGCTCGGGTTGGGTTCCGTTGGGCTGACGATCGTGTCGCTCGCCGGGCTCGCGTGGTCGGCTGTGCCGAAGCCGGGAGGTCTTTAAGATGCCAGAGCAACGTGGTCGCCCGGTCATTGGAGCAATCGCAGGCTTCTTCTTTGGGTTGTTCCTGGCAATCGACCTGCTGCTCATGAATGCGATTCCACTCGACAGCGCGATGATTGTGGTTCTCCCGCTGGCCTTCCTTGTGGTGGGGATTGTGGCCGGGCTTTTCGCGCCTTTGCGGCTTTCGCGGCGCTGACTTCTCCCAGTTCGCCGCCGCCTGATACGCTTCCCCGGAATGAGCGCCCCGGAACATGTCCAGAAATCGCTCGAAGCACTCGGCTTGCCGGGGAAGGTGCGCGTGTTCGACGAAGCCAGCACGCACACCGCGCAGGAAGCGGCGGACGCTGTTGGCTGCGAACTGGGTCAGATTGTAAAGACGCTGTTCTTCATGGCCGACGGCCGCCCGACGATGGCGCTAGTGGCTGGAGACCGACAGGTCGATACAAGCGCGCTCGCGGCGCTGGTGGGGGTCGGGCGGAAGAAGTTGAAGATGGGCACGCCCGACGAAGTCATGGCCACGACCGGCTATGCCGTTGGCGGGGTGTCTCCCGTTGGCTGGCCACAGTCGTGCGACACCATCGTCGATGACAGCCTGCAGCGTTTCGAAGAGGTTTGGGCGGCGGCGGGGGCGTCGAATGCCGTGTTTCCGGCGCGGACCGAAGACCTGGTGCGCGTGACCGGCGCGCAGTGGGCCCACATCGTGAGAGACAACGACCAATGAGCGAGGCGACGACCGTCGTCACGGGGTCGCGGTTGCGGCTGCCGCCGATTCTGATCGCGATGCGGCCGTACCAGTGGCCGAAGAACGTCATCGTGTTTGCGGCGCTGGTGTTTTCGGCTGGGGATACGTGGCGCCCGAGCGACCTCGATACTTTCTGGCCGATGCTGTGGAAGACCGCGGCAGTGTTCGGGCTCTGGAGCATGGTGGCGAGCGCCACCTACCTGGTGAACGACGTGCGGGACCGCGAAAATGACCGCCTTCATCCTCGGAAGGCGCGCCGACCGATTGCCAGCGGCGACGTAAGCGTGGGCTTCGCGCTGGCGGTGGCGGCGATCCTGGCTATTGTGGCGCTGCCGCTGACGTTTCTGATCGACGTCACGGCGGGAGCCATTCTCGCCGGGTACGCGGTGATGATGGTGGCCTACAGTTTCGGGCTGAAGTCCGTCGCGATCCTGGATGTCATCATTCTCACGGGCGGAGTTGTTGCCCGGGCAGCCGCGGGCGCGACCGCCATCGATGTCGATATCTCGCCGTGGTTGTACGTGTGCTCCAGCTTCGGAGCATTGTTCTTCTCGACTTCGAAGCGATGGGCCGAGTTCCGGCAGCTCGGGGCCGAGGCGGCACGCCACCGGCCGGCGCTCGCAGGGTATTCGGGCGAGGTGCTTTCGCAGATGGTCATCATCACCGCGGGCGGCGCGCTGCTGAGCTATGCGCTCTACACGATTGAGTCGGACCGAGTGCCGTCGGACGGTTCGATGGCGCTGACGCTGCCGTTCGTGGCGTTTGGGCTGTTCCGGTACCTGTTATTGCTGAATGGCGAGCGGCAATCGGAAGCGCCGGACCGGATCCTGTTCACCGACCCGCAGATTCTGATCGCGGTGGTGGGGTTTGTGGGTACGGCGCTGGCGGTGTTGCTGTCGAATTCGTAGTCGCAGGGTCGACCGGCAGCCCTCACCCCCTCCCGACTCCTGCGTCGCGTGCGAGGGGGAGTGCGTGAGATGACCTTCGAGTGCCGTCAGTGGGCGGTGCCTGCTGGGGCGCCGGCGAGTTCGGGGTGGCCCGACCAGGTCCAGCCATACATGGTCTTGCTGACTCCCATGAGCATGCCGAAGAGGGTTTGCGGGTGGATGAAGATGTTCGTGCCGTCGGGGCGGCCTTCGCCGGGAGAGTAGCGCAGGTTGGCGGCCCGGAGACGGTCTTCGAGGGCGGTGACGTCATCGGTTTCGATGTAGCACATGTAGAGCGAGTCGCCGCGCTTGCGGTAGAAGCGGTCCATGGCGCCGCTGCCCTCGTAGGTCTGCACCACTTCCACGCGGTCGAGGCGGGCTGGCGGCTCAAAGAGCGTGAGCGTGCCTTTGTAGCCGTAGAGTTTCGAACCGATGGGGCAGTAGCGGGAGGCATCGAGGCCGAACAGGTCGGTGTAGTAGTCCGTGGCCGTTTCCCAGTTGGTGACCGGGTTGGTGACTTCGTAAACGCAGCGGATGTGGCCGACGTATTCGCGGGGCTCGTCCTGGACGAGGACGGTGGGCATCCCGAATTTTGATTCGGTGAGATAGAGGTGGCCCTTTTCGTCGACGGTGGGGCACTTACCCTCGATGCGCTTCGCGAGCTTGGCGAGGTCGGGCGTGGAGAAGCCGACGCCGTAGAGGCCCTGGCCCCAGGTGTCGCGGAACGATTGGATCGGGCCCTCGCCGGCGGGTTCGAGGAATTCGAAAAGCGAGCGGCCGGCCTGCACGGTGGTGCGGTGGGCGTTCAGGTGGCGCGAGCCGTCTTCGCTGACCTGTTCGGCGCCGAAGAGCAGCTTCCAGCGCTCGACTGCCTCTTTGCGGTCCGGGACCACCATCTGGATGCGATCGACGTAACTCAACATGCGCTGCCCCGCCGCTCGAAAGTGGTGGGAGTATCACAGCAAGAACGGGAATCTGTCGATTCGAACTAGGCGGATTCGGCCTGGTGGTCCTTGATCGCCGGGACGTCGACTTCCTGGCCGCCGCGTGTGAGGAGCAGTGGACGCGTGTGCGAGGTGACGCTTTCGGCGTTGACCACGCACTTCTTCACGTCGCCGCGGCCGGGAATTTCGTACATCACTTCCATCAGGGTTTCTTCGAGGACGGTGCGGAGGCCGCGGGCGCCCGTCTTGTGCTTAATGGCGGTCTCGGCAATGGCCTTGAGGGCGTCGTCGGTGAAGACGAGTTCGACGCCGTCCATCTGGAAGTACTTCTGGTACTGCTTCACGAGCGCGTTCTTCGGCTCGGTGAGGATGCGGACCAGCGCTTCTTCATCGAGCGACTGGAGGCCAACGACCATCGGGAGGCGGCCGACGAATTCGGGGATGAGGCCGAATTCGAGGAGGTCGTCGTGCGTGACGTGCGTCATCAGTTCGTCTTTACGCCTGGTGCCGCGGAAGCCGCGCGTGGCCTGGAAGCCGAGGCGGACGTGGTCGCGGGTGAGGCGCTTTTCGATGTGGTTTTCGAGGCCTTCGAAGGCGCCGCCGCAGATGAAGAGGATGTTCCCCGTGTTGATCTGGAGGAAATCCTGGTGCGGGTGCTTGCGGCCGCCCTGCGGGGGCACGTTGGCGACGCAGCCTTCGATGATCTTGAGGAGCGCTTGCTGGACGCCTTCGCCCGAGACGTCGCGGGTGATGCTCGGGTTGTCGCTCTTGCGGGCGACTTTGTCGATTTCGTCGATGTAGATGATGCCGCGTTCGGCCTTCTGGATATCGAAATCGGCCGCCTGGATGAGGTGGAGGAGGATGTTCTCGACGTCTTCGCCGACGTAGCCGGCTTCGGTCAGCGCGGTTGCGTCCGCGATGGAGAAGGGGACATCGAGCATTTTCGCGAGCGTCTTCGCGAGGTAGGTCTTCCCGACGCCGGTTGGCCCAACGAGGAGGATGTTCGACTTTTCGAGCTCGATATCCTGGTCGGCGGCGGCGCCGGTGCGCTTGTAGTGGTTGTAGACGGCGACGGCGAGGACCTTTTTGGCCTGTTCCTGGCCGATGACGTATTCCTCGAGGTGGTCGAAGATCTGCTTGGGCGGGGGGACGCGTTCGGCGACACCAACAGCGCCCTTGGCCGCGGCGGCTGTTGTTCCGGTGCCGTTCTCCTCGTCGATGATCTCTCGACAGAGGTCGACGCACTCATCGCAGATGTAAACGGCGCCAGGGCCGGCGATGAGCCGGCGAACCTGGTCCTGGTTTTTCCCACAAAAGGAACAGTGGTACTGGACTCGATTGGTTCGGTTTGTGGCCAAGTGTTCTGTCCCCTTGCTCTACTTCGCGTCGGCGGTGGGCTGCACGAGCAGTTCGTCGACGAACCCGTAGTCTTTCGCGCCCTGGGCATCCAGGTAGAAGTCGCGGTCGAAATCTCTCGTGACGCGTTCCACCGGCTGCCCCGTGTGCGAGGCGATGATGTTGCGGATGATCTCGTTGTTGCGAAGGATTTCCTTCGCGGCAATTTCGATGTCCGATGCCTGGCCCCTCGCGCCGCCGAGCGCCTGGTGCATGTGGACGGTGGCGTTGGGCAGCGCATAGCGCTTGCCTTTCGCGCCCGCGCACAGCAACACCGTCGCCATCGAAGCGGTCTGGCCCACCGCGATCGTCGAGACGGCTGGCTCGATGAGCTGCATCGTGTCGTAGATCGCGAGCCCGGCGGTGATTACGCCGCCCGGCGAGTGGATGTACATGCTGATATCGCGCTCTGGATCTTCGCGCTGCAGGTAGAGCAGCTGGGCGACGATCAGGTTCGCGATCTGGTCATCGATTGGTGTTCCGAGGAAGACGATGCGCTCCTTAAGAAGCAGCGAGAAGATGTCGAACGCGCGCTCGGAGCGGGGGCCAGATTCGATGACCGTCGGGATCACGTCGTAGATCAACGGATGGATAGACTGGCCGTTGCTCAAGCTGGTTCCTCCTGGAGTTCGCCCTTGGCGATCGCGGAGATGCGATCGAGCGTTTTGCGCGAAAGAAGGTTGCGGCGAATCGTCGCAACCCCCTCGTCGCTCGCGAACATCTGGCGGAACCGTTCGGCGTCGTCCCCCATGGGGCCGACGAGGGAATCAAGTTCCTCATCTATTTCTTCGGCTGTCACGGCCAAACCTTCAGCCTCGGCGAGCTCGTTGAGCACCAAAGATCGCTTGACGCGGAGGTCGGCGGCTTCGCGCCAGGTCTCGCGGAAGTCCGCTTCGGAGCGGCCGACGGTGCGGAGGTAGGCCTGGTACTGGGCCTGGTCGTTGCCGGTGGCTTCGCGCACGAGGTGGTCGATCTCGTGTTCCACGAGCATCTTGGGGTACTCGAGCGTGGCGATTTCCACCATTTTCTCGACGGCATCGCTGCGGAGCTGGTTTTCGCTTTCCTGCTCGAGGTTCGCGCGGAGATCGGACTCGATGCGGGTGCGGAGCGCCTCGAAGTTTTCGAACTCGTCGGCGTTGATCATGGCTGCGAACTCATCATCGAGTTCCGGGAGTTGTTCTTCCTTGATTTCGCGGATGTGCAGCGTGAACTTCGCATCCTTGCCCTGCAGCCGCTCGACGCGGAAGTCTTCGGGCATCTTGAGGGTGAGTTCTTTCGTCTCGCCCTTCTTCATTCCGACGAAGCCTTCGGCGAGGCCCTCGACGAAGAGCATCTGGCCTTCCCGGAGCGGGAATTCGGCATCCTTGTCGTCGATGAAAGCGTCGCCATCGACTTCGCCGGTCACGTCGGCGATGAGGATGTCGTTCCACTTGACCTCGCGGTCGACTGGCACCTGGGTGGCGTGCCGGCGCTGGAGACCGAGGAGCTGCTCATCGACCATCTCTTTGGTCACTTCGACGGGCTTTGGTTCGATGCGGATGGACTTGTAATCGTTGAGGTTGACGGTCGGGCGGACCGGGACGACGGCCGTGAACCTCACGGGCTCAAGCTGGTCGATGGCAAGCTCGGGCTGCCCGATGGCATCGACGTCTTCGGTTTCGATGGCCTCGTTGTAGGCATCGGGTACGAGCTTATCGAGCGCTTCGCGGATCAGGCCTTCGCGTCCGTAGGCGCGTTCAACGATGGCGCGCGGTGCTTTTCCCGGCCGGAACCCCGGAAAGCGGTTCTTCTGGGCCAGGCGCTTAAAAGCAGAATCGAGAGACCGTTCGAGGCGGTCCTCGTCAATCTCAATCTGAAGCTGAACTCGGCTCTCCGGGAGCCGTTCAAGAGTTACCTTCACGGTGGTGTGCGACCCTCCAGATTCGAGTATAGCAAACGAAAGGCGCCGTGCCGGTCGCCGGACATAACGTAGGTGAAGTGGAATTCCCTCGTTCACGCGGCGGAATCCGCCTCTGAAACGGAGACTCAGCGGCGGACGTTCTGGCGCCGATCGAACACATCAACGAGGGCATCGCCCAGCAGATTCCAGCTGAAGAAGAAGAGGATGACCGGGCCTGCGCCGGCGATGAGCATGTGGGGGTAGTCGTTCAGGTTGCGGCTGCCCGAAACGCTGGCGATGAGGCTGCCGAAACTGGCGGCCGGTTCGTCGATGCCGAGGCCGAGGAAGCTGAGTGCGACTTCGGCCCCCGCGATGCCCGCCATGCCGGATGAAAGGCCCACGAGGAACAGCGGCATCACCCCGGGAAGGACGTGCCGGAAGAGAATTCGCGGTGTGCCCGCGCCCATGGCCTCGGCGGCGGTGATATACGCCTGTTCGCGGATGGCGAGGACCTGGCTGCGGACGATTCGGGTGCTGCCGAGCCACGCGAACGGCACCGTCGCCAGCGCGATGATGCCGAACTTCACGAACGTCTTGGCGTCCTGGTCCAGGAAGGTGTGATCTTCGAGCCAGAACGACCAGGTGTTGATGCGCCCCCGGAACGACGCCGTGATCGCGAGCATCAGGAGCAGCGTGGGCATGCCGGATAAGACTTCGCCGACGCGCATGATGAGCGTGTCGACCCAGCCTCCTTTATACCCCGAGAGTAAGCCCAATCCGAGCCCCAGGAAGACGCCACCGGTCAGAAAGATAATGACCGTGAAAATGATCGTGGTTCGCGCGGAGTAGAGGACGCGCGTGAAGAGGTCGCGGCCGAGCTGGTCGGTGCCGAATATGTGTTCGCTGGACGGCGGCTGGCGGCGGGCTTCGACGGTGAGTTCCTGTTCGTTGAGGCCGTACGGAGCGATGAGCGGCGCGGCGAGCCCGCAGAAGTAGAAAATCGCGAGGTAGATCATGGCGAGGACGGCGAGCTTCTTGCGTAAGAGTTCTCGCATGGTGCGGAATCGCCGCGGCGAGCGGATTTCATCGGCGGCGTAGAGGTCCCGGCCGAACTGGCTGGCCGTCATCAGGTCGCTAGCCACGTCCGGCGCCCACCCTCACGCGGGGGTCGATGAATCCGTACATGACGTCGATAGCGACGTTCGCGAGGACGAAGAGGGTGGCGCCGAAGAGCACGAGCGCGAGGACCACGTCGTAGTCCGGGGCGAGCGCGGCCGCGAGCGATTCGCGGGCGATTCCGGGGATGCCGAAACCGGTTTCGACGAAGATCGAGCCGGCGGTGATTCCCGGGAGCGAGAGCCCGATGACGGTGATCATGGGCAGCATCGCGTTGCGGGTGATGTGCGTGATGATGACGGTGCGCTCTTTGAGGCCCTTGGCGCGCGCGGTGCGAATGTAGTCATCGCCGAGGACGCCGATGACGGAGGCGCGCATGAAACGGGCGACGCCGGCGACGCCAGGAAGCGACATAACCATGATTGGCATGATCATGTTGACGCTCCACACGCCGCGATAGCCGAGGTCGACCCAGCCGAGCTTCTGGGCGAACAGCCAGCTGGCGATGGTAGTGAGGACGAAGACCGGGACGGCTTCGATGGCCAGCCAGAAGGAGATGGTGAGCGGGTCGATGAAGGTGCCGCGGGCCATGGCGGCGTAGATGCCGACGGGAATCCCGAGTCCGAAGACGATCACGATGGCTATGGCGCCCATCTGGGTGGAGACCCAGAGCTTCGGCCAGATGACGTCGCTTGCGGTGAAGTCGCGGTGGCGCGTGGAGACGCCGAGATCGCCGTGGGCGAGGTTCTGCATGTACTTGATGTACTGCACCGGCAAAGGCTGGTCGTAGCCGTACTTGTGCTTGAGGACGGTGGCCTGCTCCTCGGTGTAGCGCTGGCCGAGGATGGCGTCGACGGGGTCGCCGGGGGCGAGGCGCAGCATCGAGAAGACGATGACGGAGATGACGAAGAGGACAGGCACGGCCCAGAGCAATCGGCGAACGATATAACCGGTTAGCCCTGGGCCCATCTGCCTAGTTGTCCTTGATTTCCACGTACCGGTATCTCGGGATGACGAGTGCTGCCGAGGGAAGATTTTTCACGCACGACTTTACCAGCGTGTGCTGCACCGGCCAGAAGGTCGGAATGACGGTCGCGTCATCAACGATCTTCTGTTCGGCCTGCGCGTAGAGGTCATAGCGCTTCGTCCGGTCGGTCTCGGTCTTCGCCTTCTGAAGGAGGCTATCGACTTCGTCGTTCTTGTAGCGGGTGTAGTTCAGCGGGCTGTCGCTGGCGAAGAGCTTGCCGAGGAAGTCCTCGGGGTCGGGGTAGTCAGCGGACCATCCGTCGGACTGCATCTGGAACTGGCCCTTGCGCTGCTCGCGAAGGAACGCCGAGGAATCGACCGCTTCGAGCTCGATATTGATGCCGAGGTTGTCACTCCACTGCTTCTGGATCGCGACGAGCAAGTCGCCGGGGGCGGCGCCGGTGCCGCTGTAGGTCATGATGATGCGCGGCATGTTGTTGGCGTACTTGGACTCGCTCAGCAGTTGTTTTGCCTTTGCGGGGTCGAAATCGTATGAGTGCACCGACTCCGAATAGCCCGGCATTTCGGGCGGGAGGAAGCCATCGGCGACTCGCCAGGCGTCGTAGAGCAAGACCGTGTTGATCTGCTCGCGGTCGATGGACATGGCGAAGGCCTGGCGGACCTTGATGTCGTCGAAGGGGGCCTTCTGTGGGTTCAGGGTGAAGTAGAAGGTCGCCATCTCCGGCACTTCGCGGTAGTCCTTGCTGAGCGGGCTTGAGCCGTCCTTGATGGAATCGAGTTGCGTCGCCGGGAAGTAGCCGATGTGGAGCTCGTCGTTCTCGTAGCGAGTGAGGACATTGCCGCCTGCGAGTTCGAAGTCGATTTCGTCGATCTTCGGCACACCGAGGTGATAGCGGTCGTTCTTCGCGAGGACGATCTTCTCAGCGGGCTTGAATTCTTTCAGCTGGAACGGGCCCGTGCCGCGCGGCTTCTGCGTCCAGCCGCGAGCGTTCGATTCGATCTGGGTCTTGTCGACGACGAAGGCGACCGGATAGGTCAGCTCAGAGAGGAAGTAGTCGGACGGTTCGATCAGGTCGATCTGGACGGTGGTGTCGTCGATGACCTTGACGCCGCTGACGCTGGAGGCCTTGTTCTCGAAACGGTCCTTCAGGCCGACGATGTTGCCGAGGTAGGCGAGGACTGTAGGCGAGGCGTTCGTTGGGTCGGCCGCGCGTTCGATGCTGTACTTGAAATCGTTGGCGGTGACGCGGGTGGGGTTTCCGGTGTGGAAGACGACGTCATCGCGGAGCTTAAAGGTGTAGGTCTTGCCGCCGTTCGAGACTTCCCAGGACTTGGCGATATCGGGCTGGACCTTAAGGTCGGGGTCGAGGGTGACGAGGCCGCCGAAGATCTCGACGACGTATTCGGCGGTGGTGACGTCGCCGACCTGGATGGGGTCTAGCACGGAGGAGGGGTCATCGCCCGGAATTATGAGCGAGTTGCCGTCGCAGATTTTGCCGGAGGTGCTGGCCTTGGGCGTGCTGTCGGAGTTGGCCGGCGTGCCGCCATCATCGTCGCCGCCACCGCCGGCGAGGGCAATCACGAAGACCAGCCCAACCGCCAGAATCAGAAATGCGACGAACCCCATCATCAGGGTCAGCATCTTGTTCGACATGTGCACCTGCCGGGACCTGGATATGCAACGTGTACGTTGTGGCGGGTAGATGCCGATCCGTCCGGCCCCGTCAGTCGCAAAAGAGTACACGGGATGGGTTTCCGCGAGAATGCAAACGACGGGTGGAGGGGAAACGAAGCTTTACAGCGTGTTAACGGGCGCGGCGCGGTTAGCGGCGCACCGGGTCCGGCTTCAGCATCAGTCCCAGTTCGTCCAGCTGGTCCTGGTCCACCATCGAGGGGGCGCTCATGAGCGGGTCCGAGCCCGAGGACGCCTTCGGGAAGGCGATGACGTCGCGGATATTGTCCGTGTTCACGAGCATCATGATCAGGCGGTCGATGCCCATGCCCACGCCGCCTTCGGGTGGGGCTCCGTAATCGAGCGCATCGAGGACGACGCCGAAGCGGTCCTGCATCTGTTCCTTCGTGTACCCCATCAGGCCGAGGACCTTCTCCTGGTCGGCGCGGTTACTGATGCGCACCGAACCACCGCCGACTTCGGCGCCGTTGAGGACGAGGTCGTACTGGCGCGCGACGACCTTGCCGGGGTCCGTATCGAGCTTCGCGCGGTCGGCTTCCTGGAAGCCGCTGAAGGGGTTGTGGGTGGCGTCCCAGCGCTCTTCATCGGGATGCCATTCGAGCAGCGGGAAGCCGGTGACCCATGCGAAGGACAGGACTTCGGGGTCTTTCAGCCCGAGCCTATCCCCGAGAGTGTCGCGGACGTTGAAGAGCGAGCGGGCCACGGTATCTGCCTGGTCCGCGACGATGAAGACCATGTCGCCTTCCTGGGCACCGGAGAGCGAACGGATGCCGGCGATCTCGTCTTCGCTGAGGAACTTGGCGATAGGCGAGCGGAGTTCGTTTGGGGTGAAGCCGATGTAGGCGAGGCCTTTCGCGCCGCCGCCGCGGGCGATCTCGGTAAGCTCGTCGATCTCCTTGCGCGTCATATCGGCCTTGCCTGGGACGCGGATGGCCTTGATTTGACCACCGCTCTGGAGCGCGCCCGCGAAGACCTGGAAGCCCGAGCCGCGGAGCGGTTCGGCGATGTCGACGAATTCGAGACCGTAGCGGAGGTCGGGCCGGTCGATGCCGTAGCGGGCCATGGAGTCTTCGTAGTCGAGGTGTGTGAACGGCGTCGACTGGATCTTGCCGCGGCCGAACTGCTTCGCGATGCCGGTGTAAAGCTCTTCGATGAGGGCCATCACGTCGGCTTCTTCGACGAAGGACATCTCGAGGTCGAGCTGGGTGTGTTCGGCGACGCGGTTGGCGCGGGTGTCTTCGTCGCGGTAGCAGCGGGCGATCTGAAAGTACTTCTCGAAGCCGCCATACATCAGGAGCTGCTTCAGGATCTGGGGCGATTGCGGCAGGGCGAAGAAGTGGCCCGGCCGCATGCGCGACGGCACGAGGAAGTCGCGCGCGCCCTCGGGGGTCGACTTAATCAGCGTCGGCGTTTCGATCTCGTAGAAGCCGCGGGCCACGAGGAACTGGCGGATGAACCAGACCACTTCGTGGCGGAGCTTGATGACCTCGGCCACTTCGGGGCGGCGGAGGTCGAGGTAGCGGTATTTCAGGCGCAGTTGCTCATCCACGTCCGCGGGCTCGTTGATGTAGAACGGCGGCGTGATCGCCTCGTTCAGCACGGTCACGGCGGTGGGGATGACCTCGACCTCGCCGGTGGCCATGTTGGGGTTCACGGTGGCCGGGTCGCGCGGCTGGACCGTGCCCTCCACCTGCAGCACCCATTCGATGCGTGCGCGGTGGGCGGCGGCGTGGGCTTCAGCGTTCTCCGGATTGAGGACGAGCTGGACGATGCCACTCGAATCGCGAAGGTCGATGAAGATGAGGCCGCCGTGGTCGCGCCGGCGATGGACCCAGCCGGCGATGCGGACGGACTTCCCGGCGTCGGCGCTACGAAGTTCGCCGCAGTTGGAGGTTTTGAGCATCGGTTAAGGATAGACGGGCGGCGAGAACGAAAGAAGGTGAGAAAGGAAAGCGGATAGCGGATTCAGGGTTTTCGCCAGACGGAGATGTGGCTGCGCGATTCGGCGGTGAAGGGCGCTCGGTTCCAGTCGGACCAGCGTTCGTGAAGCGAGAGGCCGGCGATCCGGGCCATGAGATCGAATTCGGCCGGGTAGGCGTAGCGGTGGCGCGATTTGAAGAAGGTCACTCCGTTGCGGCCGACGAAGTAGTGGTGCGACTCGCAGATCTGGTTTAGCACGTCGTATTCGTCGAAGCCGAGATGGTCCGGATCGACCTTAAACGGCAGGTATCTTTCGCCGGGATTCAGGCGTTGGAGTTCGGGTACGAACACCTCCACAACGAAGAACCCACCCGGTCGAAGGTGGCTTGCGGCGTTTTCGAAGCACGACGCCTGTGCGTCCTGCGTTCCCAGGTTTGTAATCGAGTTGAAGGGAAGGTAGACGAGCTGGAACTCGCCGGGGACGCGCGTGGTGGCGATGTCGCCGATGGTCACGGGGATGGCGTCACCGCCCGGCTTCTCACGGAGCTTCGCGACCATTGGCTCCGAGATATCGATGCCATGCACTTCGATTCCTTGCTGCGCCAGAGGAAGCGCGACGCGACCCGTGCCGATCGCGAACTCGATGGCCGCGCCCGAGCCTGCTAGCCGGGCGAGGAAGTCGACCGTCGCGCCGAGGAGCGCGGGATCGAACATTTCAGCGGAGTCGGCATCGTACGTGGCTGCGACAGCCGAATTGAATACGGGCTCAGACATCCGGAGAGTGTGGCATTCCGGACGTGGGCGCGCCAACGATGAGCCGGGTAGTCATGCCTTGAAGGCGACGAGAACGAAGGCGCCGGGGAGGCGCCAGCGGACGTCCCAGCGGACGTTGTGGAAGCGGTCGAGGGGGGTCTGGTAGCGGTCGGAGTCGGGGGTTTCTTCGAGGTGGACGGTGGCCAGGCCGGCGATGCCGAGGGCGCTGATGAGGTCGCCCATGGTCCAGCTGGCGCCGTGATGGTGTTCGTCTTCATCGAAGTACGAGTGGGCGACGGCGAAGACGCCTTTGTAGGCGCCGGGGACGTAGGCGACCGGGTGGACTTCGTGGATGACGAGGCGACCGCCGGCCTTGAGTGCTCCGGCGATGCCCTGGGCCCAGTCGTCGAAGTATTCGAGCGTGCTGAGGAGGCCGAAGGAGCTGTAGATCGTGTCGTAGGGGCCGCCGGGAATGGTCGCGCTGCCTGGAATGCCTTCCAGGATGGTCACTTCGAGGCCACTTGCTGCGATGAGTTTTCGGGCGCGCTCGGAGTTCTCCCTGGTATCGAAGATGGTGACTTTCGCGCCGAGATTGGCGATGGAGAGGGCTTCTTCGCCGCCGTTGGCGGGGCAGACGAGCGCGCGCTCGCCCCGGAGTTCGGCCAGCGCCACCATCTCCTGTGGGCTGAAGCAGACGCCGCCGTTCGCATAGAAGGCCGGGTCGATTTCGAACCAGCTGGGGTCCGGGTTCAGGTTGGTGGACATCTCAGGCGTTGACGTCGCCGCGCGCGTGCTGGAACGACATGACGTGGGAGTAATCGTTCACTGTGAGGATGACGCGGCGAGTATCGGCGGCGCGCATCACGCTGATGGAGGTGTGGTGGACCGGGACGAGGTGGTCGAAGGATGAGCCGAGTACGCGGCTGAGAACGGCGTTGATGACGCCGCCGTGGCACGCGACGACGATGCGCATGCCGTGGCTTTCGGCGATGGCGCCGTCGAGCGCTTCGAAGACACGGGCCCGGAAGAAGTCGACATCCTCACAGAACGGGTAGGCGGAGTGCTTCTTGGTGCGGGTAACTTCGCGGTAGACCTCGCCCAGTTGTTCGCGGGTGTAGATATCGAGGAGGCCTTTGTCCTGGGGGGCCTTCTGCCAGAGGTCGATCTCGCGCAGGCCAGGGAGGACGACCGGTTCCATGTTGTGATGCTTCGCGATCGCTTTCGCCGTGTCATGCGCGCGCTTCATATCGCTGCAGTAGACGCGGCCGATGCGGGCGCTGGCGAGCCGTTCGCCGACGGCCTGGGCCTGGCGCTGGCCGAGTTCGGAAAGGGGAGCGTCGTAGGCCTGTCCGAGGGGGATGTTCTCGAAGAACTTCTGCTCGCCGTGGCGCACGAGAAGCACTTCGACCATGCCTTCGAAGGAGTCGACGAACGGGTTTTCGAGGTCGATGGAGCGGACGCGGCGGGGCGATGTCATTCGTTGCTCAGCCCGGGCATCGCGAGTGCGGCAAGGTTAGGTTCGATGCTCGCAACGTATTTGCCGGCCTTGTTGAACGCTTGCAGCCCGATGCGAAAGGATTCGATCTCCTTCTCGTCCATTTCGATGATGATGCGGTACATGTAGGCGCCTACTCCGTATTCAAGCCGCTTGCAGGCTTTCTCGCCCTCATCCGTGAGGAAGTTCCGGACCAGGCGGCGGTCGCTTTCGTCGTCCTCGCGCTTGATCAGGTCGAGCTTCACGAGGCGATCGACGATGCCGGAGATGGTCGGCGGAGTGACGGCGAGCTTCTGGGCGAGTTCTCCCGCGGTCACGCCCGGGGCTTCGCGGACGAGGAAGAGGACGCGGAGTTGGGCCGTAGTCAGTCCCATTTCCCCCCAGGCGCGGAAGCGGAGCGGATCGAACATGTTCATGGCTTCGCCGAACGAGCGCATCGTCGATTCAATCGTCGCGAGGGAGGTAGTTGGGGGTGATGGCATCGTTAGCTCTGCAGAAAGTATTCGTGTGTTGCGCAGCCTAGCAGGGAGCGCCGCGTGGCGACAGGCAATGAGTTGCATGGGACAATCGACTGATGGCGCTTGACCTCGATCCCGGCACGGCGGCACTTGGCAATCCGCGGCTGATTGAGGCGATCCGCGAGGAGATGGCGGGCGGGAGCATGCCCTTCGAGCGGTTCATGGAGCTCGCGCTGTATCACCCGGAACACGGCTACTATCGCAAGCCGGGGCGCGTCGGCCGCCAGGGAGATTTCCTCACGAGCCCGACGATTCATCCGATGTTTGGGTGGGCGGTGGCCGGGTGGTGCCGTTCCGTCTGGGAGCAGCTGGGAACGCCTGGCGAGTTTGTGATCTTCGAGCCAGGCGCGGGCGAAGGCGCGCTCGCGAAGGCCATCCTCGATTGGGCCGAAGGCAAAGATCCGGTGTTCCGGAGTGCCATCCGCTATATCGCGCTGGAGCCCAACAGCCCCGGAACGGACGACCGCATCGAATGGGTGGGCGAACCTCCACGGACTATTCCCAACGGGGTTGTCGTCTCGAACGAGCTGTTCGACGCGTTCCCGGTGCGGCTTTTCGAGGTCGGCGGGCGCGGGCCGGTGGAGCTGTATGTGCGGTGGGACGGTGAGCGATTCGTCGAGACGCCGGGCGGAGTGGCCAGCATCGATGAGGCGCCGGAGTCGGGGCGGTTCGAGGTCAATTCGCATGCGTACTCGGCCATGCTGGCGCTTTGCGGACTTGTTGAACGGGGAGCGGTGCTGGTATTCGACTACGGCTACCCGCAGGAGGAGCTCTGGGCGCCGTGGCGCACGACCGGGACATTGCTCTGTTTCTACCGTCACACCGCGCACGAGGACCCGTACATCCACGTGGGCGAACAGGACATCACCACCCACGTGAATTTCTCCGACCTCGCGGCGGCTGCCGAGGACGCGGGCATGACCGTCGCCGGACCGGTGGCGCAGTCGGAATTCCTCTACGCGCTCGGGCTCGGGCAACTGGTTGAAGCGGCGCGAAGCGACATGGGCGAGTACTTCACGCGGCGGCGGGCGCTTGAACAGCTGACCGACGGCGCCGGGCTGGGGCGCGTGCGCGTGCTGGCGGCGTCCCGCGGGCTGCAGGAGCCGCTTCCGGGTTTCGAGGCGCTCCCGTGACGGAGGCGAACGAAACGCTCACCCCCCGGTCGGAGCCGCTGGAGATCGGCGATGCCGCGCCGCTTTTCGTGCTGCCCGCGATAACCACCGACGGCGAACAGTTCGATGTCGACCTGGCCAAGTGGATTGCCCGCGGCCCGACGATGCTGGTCTTCTACCAGGACGATGGCATGCCGATCTGCACCAGCGAACTCAAGGCATTCGCGCAGGAGTTCCCGATGCTCGCTCAGGCCGGCATCCAGGTGCTGGGCATCAACTCGAACGGGCTCGGTTCGCACACGAAGTTCCAGGAGCGCGACCACTTCCCGTTCGCGATAATCTCCGACTTCCACGGCGAGGCCATCAAGGCCTACGGGATGTGGGACCCGGACGAGAACAAGTCGCGGCGCGGTGTCGTCGTCATCGGGCGCGATGGGCTGGTCAGCTATGTGCTGCCGCACTTCAATCCGGGCTCGGTGAGCACGTTCGCCGAGATCTTCCAGGCGCTGGGATTAGCCTGAAGCTCAGGTAACCAGGTCGAAGATCCTGTCGTTATCGGCGCCGGGGAGCGTGGTACCTCGCCAGATCTTGCCCGGCGTGGCCGAGAACCTCGGGGTGACGCCCGTTCCTCGCACTTTTCCGACGACCTCGTCGTCCCACTCGGTGTGGACGCCGCGCGCCTTGTAGTGCGGGTCCTCGGCGGCGGTCTTTGAATTCAGGATCGGGCTGCAGGCGATGCCGGCGGCGTTGAGCTGGTCGATGGCTTCCGCCATGGTGCGTTCTTCGCACCAGCCGCGCAGGAGAGCATCGAACTCGATGCCCTGGACATCGTTGATGGCCGTGCGGGCGCTCGACCAGTAGTGATCGGTGGGGTCGAGGCCGAGTACGAGGCAGGTCTTCACAAAGATGGTCTCGGCGGGAGCGGCGATGACTACCGATCCATCCTTGACGGCGAACACGTCGTACGGTTGGAACGCCGGCGACTTGTTGCCGCTGCGCTCGCGGGTGACTCCCAGGTGGAACCATTCGACCATCGTGCCGGCGAGGACGGAGTGGATGGCTTCGAACTGGGCGAGGTCGATGACCTGGCCGACACCCGTGTCTTTCGCGTGAACGAAGGCAGCGAGACATGAGGACAGGCACATGAGGGCGGTGATGTAGTCGGCGGTCCACGGGGCGGCGCGTGTTGGCGGCGAATCGGGAAAGCCGGTCTGGTACATCGAGCCGCCGAACGCCTGGCCGATCATGTCGTAGCTCGCGCGGCCAAGGTACGACGGGTCTCCGGACTGCCCGTAGCCGGAGACGTGGCAGATGATCAGCGCCGGGTTCGCGGCATGGACGACGGTGTCAGTTAATCCCCATCGACCGTAGGTACCGGGGCGGGAACTTTCCATCCAGATATCGGCCCTGGCGGCGAGTTTCAGGAACTTCTCTTTGCCTTCGGCGGTGGACATGTCGAGGGTGACGTTGAACTCGTTCCGGCGTTCGGCGAGCCAACTTGTACCAACTTCCCTGGTCCCGTCGGCCGAAGGGACCTTCAGACCGATGGTCCGCCAGGTGTCCTCGACGTGGGGGTTCTCCACCTGGATGACTTCCGCGCCCCACTGGGCGGCCAGGGCCGCCGCGAACGGCTGGGCGATGACCGAACCGGTCGAAAGGATGCGTACGCCCTGAAGCGGGCCGAACTGTTCGGGGACGAGTGTTTCGCGCATGAGGAGTCTCCTGCCGAGATGCCGCCGGACGATACACGGAACACACGAGGCCCGGTACCTGCTACCGTTTTGTTGATGGCCGCGTATTCAGACCTTGTCGTTGAGCACTTTCAGAACCCCCGCAACTCCGGCGAGATGCCGAACCCGGATGGGGAGGCGACGAAGGCAAACCCCGTGTGCGGCGACAAGATGCGCGTGATGATCCGGGTGGACCACGACAAGATCGCCGAGGTCCGCTGGCAGACGCGCGGTTGCCCGCCCGCCATCGCGACCAGCTCCGTGGCCAGCGAAATGGTGGTGGGGTGGGACCTCGACCGGGTGGAGAAGCTCACGCGCGAGGCCATCGCCGAAGCGGTTGGCGGCCTCCCGCCGGACAAAGTGCACTGCAGCGTGCTGGCCGCCGATGCGCTTCGCGGCGCCATAGAGGATTACCGCAGCCGAAGCAGGGCGTAATCCCTCGGACTTCTCCCAGACCCCTCAGCCGTTAGCTTCACAGTCCCCCCATCTCCCCGGCAACGTCACCTCGCGTCAACCGGCTGTCCTCGCAGAACGGCCGATTCCTCATACATGTCCCACGGGGAAGGGGCTGTTTTGGGGGTTGGCATGGAAGTCCGTCGAACACACACGCGAGCCATGGTCCCGCTCGCGCTGGCATTGGCCGGAGCCCTGTTTATCGCGTTCGCGCTGATGGTCGGCGCGGGCAAGGGCGCGGCGGCGTTGACGAACTGCAGCGTTTCGCACGATGCCAACGATGGGGAAGAACTCGCGTTCCTGACGCTGATCAACAACTACCGCCAGCAGAACGGCCTCGGCGCGCTGACGATTTCGACGAACCTGAACCGGGGCGCCGCATGGATGGCGGAAGACCTCGCGACGAACAATTACTTCTCGCATACCGATTCGCTGGGGCGTTCGCCGTACCAGCGAGGCATCGACTGCGGATATCCCTCCGGCGCGGGGGAGAACCTGGCGGCGGGTGGCGCATGGAGCACGGCTGCGGCGGCATTCCAGGCATGGCAGAACTCGCCCGGACACAACGCCAACATGCTGGGCCAGTACTACCAGCAGATCGGCATCGCGCGGTATTACGGCGCGAGCTCGCAGTACGGCTGGTACTGGGCGACGACTTTCGGGACGCTGAACGACGGCACGGGAGGCGGCGGCGCCGGCCCTACAAATACGCCGACGAACGTCCCAACTTCGACACCGACGAAGACGCCCACGCAGGCGAGTGCGACGAATACCCCGACGCCGATCTTGCCGACGAGCACGCCCACGGCATTCCCGCCGACCAGCACGCCAACGCCGAATAATGGCGGCGGCGCGCAGCCTTCGCCGACGCAACCGCTGCCGACGAGCACCCCGACGAAGACCCCGACTCCGGCACAGAACGGTCCGAATAACCCGACAAACACGCCCGTGGCGAATACGCCGACGCCGACGAATACCTCCGCGGCGACACCAACGCAGACGGCCACGACCACTCCGACGCCGACGGCGACGAGCACGCCCGCGGCGACTGCGACGCCAACGTCTCCAGCGGGTTCGCTGCCGCTTTCGCCGGGCGCCAACTTTGTCGCGTGGCCGGGGACGAACATGAGCCCCGCGCAGGCGTTCGCCGGAAACACGACGGTCGCGGTGGTGTACGAATGGGATGCAGTGAAGGGGGAGTGGAAGCGGTACTTCCCGGGGTTGCCGGCCTACGTGAACAACCTGACGGCGATGAAACAGGGCGGGGCCTACTGGATCATCGCGAAGACGAAGAGCGCGGTGACCTTCCAGAAATAGACGGCACCGACGAAAATAGACGGCACCGACGAACAAGCGCGAAGCCCCTCGATTTCGAGGGGCTTCGCGGTTTCTGGCCGTGGCCGGTCCTAGGTGCCGGAGATCATCATCTCGTTGATCCGGATCGTTGGGGCGGATGACGAGCCAAACGCCAGGAGGTCATCCCCGACGGCGTCGACGCCCGCGAGCATCTCGTCCATGCGGCCGGAGACATTCACTTCGGCGACCGGGTAGGCAATCTTCCCGTTTTCGATCCAGAAGCCGCCCGCGCCGCGAGAGTAGTCGCCCGTGGTGGGGTTGAAGCCGTTGCCCATGAGCGTGGTGAGGTAGAGGCCCTCGCTAACGCCGGCGATGATCGCGTCGGGCGAGTCGGTTCCGGGTTCGAACCGGATAGCCGAGGCGCCTGGCGCAGGGAGGGACTCGATGCCGCGCTGGGCGCTGCCCGTGGTGGCGTGTTTCGTGCGCCGGGCGGTGTAGCAGTCGAAGAGGAATCCCGAGAACGTCCCGTTGCGGAAGAGTTCGTTCCGGCGAGTTCCGACGCCTTCGCCATCGAATGGTCGGGAACCGAGGACGCCGGGCCGGGTTGGGTCATCGACGATGTTCACGAGCGGCGAGCCGATCGTCTTGCCGACACGATCAGCCAGGAACGTGGAACCGCGGTAGAGCGAGCTGCCGGTGGCGCAGCCGACGAGGTCGCCCATGAGAGCGATGGTCATTCGCGGCTCGAAGACGACGGGGGCCTTGCGTGTCGGGATCTTCCTTGCGCCGAGTTGGTCCAGCGTGCGCCGGGCGGCGATCTTGCCAATCTGTTCCGGGTCCATCAGGCGGTGGAGGCTGCGTTCGGCGGAGAACCAGTATCCGTTGCGCTTCTTTCCCTCGGCGTCATCGGCGATGGCTTCGACCATCAGGGAGATGCTGGTCGAGGGGTAGGAGCCTTCGAAACCGTGGGAGTTGGCGAGGGCAACGTTGCCGATGTAGGTGGAAAGACTGGCGCCATCGGAGTTATTGATGCGTGGGTCGGCGCCGAGGGCGGCGCTTTCGCAGGCCTTCGCCATGCGGATCTTTTCGTCGATGCCGAGCGTTTCCAGGTGTTCGTCATAGAGGGCGAGGCCCGAGGCGTTGGTGGTGCGCGACAGCAACTCGGGTTCGGGGAGGCCGGCAAATTCGTCAGGCTCCGAGATCGACGCGAGATCCACGGTGTCGGCGGCGAAGCGCTCCAACGACAGCGGCGTCAGGTCGGAGGTCGAACAGACTGCTGTGCGTCCGCCGTTGATGACGCGGAGTCCGACCGCCATCGAACCGGCCTCGATCAGCTTTTCGAGTTCACCGAGGCGGACGGTGACATTGGCCTCGGTGTACATGGAGACGTACGCGTCGCATTGCTCGGCCCCGGCCTTGCGGGCCAGGGAGATGACATTGCGAGCGATTTCGAGCGCGGTGGGACCTTCCATCTAGGGGGAACTCCTTTCTTGGGCCGACGGTCTTCCCTCACCCCTGCCGCTCTCCCGCGACGGGAGAGGGGTGCCACTCTGGATGGAGAGTGTTTCTGTTAAGTAAGACATGAGGGCAGTTGTGTCGTGTGTTACGAGCCTCGAAGGGATGCGAATGAAGCGGATGTTCTTCTCTTCGAGGAGCAGTTGGCGCTCTTCGTCGAACTTGCGTTGTTCGGGGTCCAGGTGGATTCCGCCGTCGACTTCAATGCCGACGCGGAGAGATTCGCAGTAGAAATCGAGGACAAACCGGCCGACCGGATGCTGCCTTCGAAACTTTGGATTCATGCATCGGCGGTCTCGCCGACGTTCCCAGAGGATGGCCTCTGTTGGCGTCAACTCCTTCCGCAACCGCCGCGCGGCAGGCACGTTGTCGGCATGCATTCGCGTCCCCTCTCCCGTCGCGGGAGAGGGGTAGGGGTGAGGATGCCCATGAGGCCTCACTTCGTGCCGCCCACCGTTATCCCGCTGACCAGCACCGTCGGCATGCCGACGCCGACGGGGACGGACTGGCCGTCTTTGCCGCAGGTCCAGCGGCCGTCGGAGAGCTGGTAGTCGTTGGCGACGGCTGTGACTTTCGAGAGGCAGTCCGGGCCGTTGCCGATGAGCATGACGTTGCGCAGCGGCGAAGTGACCTTGCCCCCTTCGATCATGTAGGCCTCGGTGACCGAGAAAACAAAGTCGCCGTTGGAGATGTTCACCTGGCCACCGGAGTACGACACGGCGTAAATGCCGCGGTCGACGCCGCGGATGATTTCCTCCGGAGTGCTCTGGCCGGGGAGCATGAAGGTGTTCGTCATCCTCGGCATGATGTAGTCCTTGAACGTCTGGCGGCGGCCGGAGCCGGAGGGCGTGACGCCAAAGTGGCGGGCGCTGACCTCATCGTGGAGGTAGCCGCGCAGGTTGCCGTTTTCGATGAGGACGTTGCGCGTGGTCGGGTTGCCTTCGTCGTCGATGTTGATGGAACCGCGCGAGTCGAGGATCGTCCCGTCGTCGATGACCGTGACGAGCGGGCTGGCGACGGATTGGCCGACGCGCCCGGAGTAGTTGCTTGTGCCCTTGCGGTTGAAGTCGGCTTCGAGGCCGTGGCCGACAGCCTCGTGGAGGAGGACGCCGCTATCGCCGGCCGCGAGGACCACGGGGAGCGTGCCCGCGGGCGCTTCCATGGCGCGCTGCTGCAGGACCGCCTGGCGAGCGGCATCGCGGGCGAGTTCCTCGGGCGTGACGCGCTCAAAGTACTCGATGCCCAGACGCCCACCGCCCCCGGTTCGGGCGACCTGGCGGCTCTCGCCGTCCTGGGAGAGGGCGCTCACATTGAACCGGATGAGCGGCTGCACATCGCCGACGACCTTGCCGTCGCTGCGGGCGACCATCACGTACTTCAGTTCGTCGCCGATGCTTGCATCGAGGCGGGCGATGGTCGGGTCGAAGGCGCGCCCGGCAACGTCGGCGCGTTCGAGAAGGGCGACCTTGCGGGTGGCGGGTTCATCGGTCAGGGGATCGGTGGTGGAGTAGAAGGAGCTGCTCGAGAGATACGGGGTGGCGTCCATCGGGGTCGGGCGCTCGTCGTCGGTGCCGATGCGGGAGGCCGTCTCGGCGGCGCGGCGCATCGCCTCCATGTCGAGCGATTCGGTGTAGGCGTAGCCGATGGCATCGCCCTTCACGACGCGGATGCCGACGCCCTGGGAGACGTTCCGGGAGGCCGACTTCACGCGCTGGTCTTCCCACTGGATGGCACTGTTGGTGCGGTGTTCGAAGAAGAGTTCGGCGAAGTCGCCGCCCCGGCTGAGGGCGATCGAAAGCAGGGACGACATGGCCGCGGAATCGATGTTGTAGCGGTTCCGGAAGAACTCGATGGAATCGGAGCCCGGATTGGGCATAGGGGCCTCCCTCTGGCTGGCTGTGCAACGATCGTAGCCGAAAACTGGCGGGCGACCGCAGCGGATAGGTGAAGACCCTGAAAACTGTCCGCGAGGCCGGATTTTCGTAGTCCATTTCGGCCGGGTTGTGTACGTTCGAATTCATGGGGTCGCGCTTCTGCACCCCGGGATGGTGATTGGCCGCTCCCGACCTGGCTTCGCCCGCGATTGCGCTTCCCCGGCGCGGTCTCACCGCCCCCGGACGGCCGTTGGCTTCCCTTCGCCACCGCGACTTCCGTTTCCTGCTCGCATCGACGATGGCGCTCCAGGTGGGCTCGTGGGTGCAGACCATCGGCCAGGGCTGGCTGGTGAAGGTCGACCTCGGTGGGTCCGCGACGGACCTGGCAGCGGTGGCGCTGTTGCGGGGTGCGTTCCTCCTGTTGTTGTCGCCGTTCGGGGGTTACCTCGCGGGCCGTTACGAGCGCCGCGGGCAGCTGATGATCTACACGAGCGGCAGCGCACTGATTGCTGGAGCGCTCGCGGTTCTCGTCTGGTCCGGGCACATCGAAATCTGGATGGTGTACTGCTTCGCGGCGGCGGCCGGCATTGTCGAGGCGCTCGCGGGGCCAATTCGCAGCCTGCTGGTGTTTGATACGGCCGGCGCCGACGAGATGACCAATGCGGTGGCCTTGAACGCCCTCGGCGGGAATGCGATGCGGGTGATTGGGCCCGCTATCGGTGGCGCGCTGATCGGGTTCGTGGGGACGCAGGGGACGTTCATGGTGCAGGCGGCCTGCCTGGCGGTCGCGGTGGTGCTTACCTCGCGGCTGCACCGCAGCGACCCCGGCGAGCCGGCGAAGCGCGAAGGCATCTTCAGCAGCGTGGCTTCCGGGCTCGCTTATGTGGTGCGCGACCGGCGGATGGCGGTCATCGTGGGGATGGCGATTTTGCCGAGCGTGCTGGTCTACCCGTACGTGACCTTCCTCCCGGTGTTCGCCACTGACGTTTTGAAAGCGGACGAGAAGGCGTATGGCTACCTCGCGGCGGCGGTTGGCCTCGGGTCGCTGTTGGGCGGCGGGATCGTTGCGGCGTCGTCGAATCGCGTCCGCATCGGGCAGCCGATGATCTGGGCGTGCTTCCTCTACGCGGCTTCGGTTGGGGCGTTCACGCTCACGCGGCACCTGTGGCTGGCGGTGGCGGTGCTTGCGATCGCCGGGATATTCCACAGCATCTACTCGGCGTTCAACGCATCGTTGATGCAGATGAAAGCAGAGCCCGAATACCGCGGCCGGGTCGTTGCCCTGCAGACGATGACGTGGGGGATGACGCCGTTCGCGGGGCTTTTGATGGGCCGCATGATCGACGTCTGGGGCGCGCCGCATGTCGTCGCTGGTTGGATGGTTGTGGCGGCTTCGCTGACACTGTTTGTGGCCCTCGGCTCGCGCGAGCTGCGGCGCATCTAGCTTATGGACGATCTGCTCCCCCTGTTGAAGCCCGGCCTCAAGCGCCTCGACCCCGAGGGACGCCTCACGCAGGACGCCGGGGACCTCGACGACCTGGATGGCGTGGAGTCGCTCTTCATCGTCGACCTGGAGATGAGCGGGCCGAACGCGCAGATGCACGAAGTGCTGGACCTGGCGGGGGTGCGGGCGTCCCTCGCGCAGAAGTTCCCCGAAGAAGAGGCTTGGGGCGCGCGGGTGAAACCGAAGCACATCGGCAATGCCGTGCCGGGTGCGCTCAAGGTGGTGGGCTACTCGCCGAAGGAGTGGAAAGCGGCCCTCGAACTGGAAGAAGCGCTGGAGAAGTTCAGCGAGGCCGGCCGCGGGGGCGTAATCACGGGCTGGGGTATCGGCCAGGACATGGCGTTCCTGGTTGAGACGTACCGGCGGATGAGCCAGCCCTGGCCGTTCGCGCTGGTGGCGTTCGACGTGCAGCCGGTTGCGCGCGTGTTGTTGCGTGATGGCGGTCGCGTCGACCGCTTCAACCTCGGGCATGTCGCCGACCGGTTGGGCATTGGCCGCATGGGCGAACATGGCGCGCTGGCCGACGCCTACGCGACGTATGACGTGCTGGTGAAGCTGATGGAGCTGCCGGGCGCTAAAGCGTGAGCCGTCACGGGTCACGTTTCTTAGCTGCGAACATGTCCGGGCGGTCTGGGTACGGCTCTTGACAACTGGTTAGCGTAAAGCAAACGATAAATGGCAGATGTTCTCGGGGCGGGGTGAAATTCCCCACCGGCGGTGAAAGCCCGCGACTCCTTCCTTCGGGGAGGACTGATCCGGTGAAATTCCGGGGCCGACGGTTAGAGTCCGGATGGGAGAGGACACAGCAGGCGTTGCCGATGCGTCTCCGCAGCCGGCGCGCCCGCCTCGCGCTTGCCTGCGCGGGGCCTCTCCCGTCATCCCTGCGACTATCGAGTTTCGCCAGGGGTCGCGCATGTTCACAGGGATCATCGAAGAGGTTGGGACGGTCGTTGAGGCCGGCGAAGGTACGCTCCGCATTCGCGCGCCAAAGATCCTTGTCGATAGCCAGCTCGGCGATTCGATAGCCATCAACGGCGTCGACCTGACGGTCGCCGAGATGGACAAGGAGTTCTTCTTCGCGAACCTGATGCCCGAGACCTATCGGCGTTCGAACCTCGGCGAACTGAAACCCAACGACCTGGTGAACCTGGAAAGAAGCTGCCGTCCAACCGACCGCCTCAGCGGTCACATCGTCCGCGGGGTGGTCGAAGGCACGGGCACACTGCATTCGATGACCCCAGAGGGTGAGGCGATCATCGTCCGCATCCTCGCGCCGGCGGAACTGCTTCGCTACATGGTGGTGAAGGGCCCGGTTTGCATCGACGGCATCAGCCTGACGATCGTCGCGAAGGACGCCGAGAGCTTCTCGGTTTCGCTGGTGCAGTACACGCAGGAACACACGAACCTCGTGAATCGCAAGCCCGGCGACAACATCAACCTCGAGACCGACATAATCGCGCGCTACATCGAAAACTTCGTCGCGAACAGGGAGGCCTGAAATGACCGAACGAGACCCGGTGATGGCCACCGTCCCCGAAGCGATCGAGGAGTACCGGCGCGGCCGCTTCGTCATCATCACCGACGACGAGGACCGCGAGAACGAAGGCGATTTATGCATCGCCGCCCAGTTCGTCACGCCGGACTCGATCAACTTCATGGCGAAGTACGGGCGCGGGCTGATCTGCTGCTCGCTCCCGGAAGATCGCTGCGAGAAGCTGAAGCTCCCGCTGATGGTGGACCAGGCGGCGAACAGCTCCGGCTTCGGGACGCCGTTCACGGTTTCGGTAGAGGCCCGGACCGGCGTGACTACCGGCATCAGCGCCGCTGACCGGGCGCGCACCGTGCAGGTGCTGATGGACCCCGAAACGGGGCCGGACGACCTGGCGCGGCCGGGCCACATGTTCCCGCTGCGCGCCCGCAAGAACGGCGTGCTGGTCCGCGCGGGCCAGACGGAGGCAAGCCTCGACCTCGCGAAGATGGCCGGGCTGACGCACGGGGCGGTTATCTGCGAAGTGATGAAGATGAACGGCGAGATGGCGCGCATGCCCGACCTGAAGAAGTTCGCGCGCCGCCACGGCCTCCGCATTGTCACCGTGAACGACATGATCAAGTACCGGCTGCGGACGGAACGGTTAGTGAGCCGCGTCGCCGAGACGCGCCTGCCAACGCCCTACGGCGACATGATGATCCTGGCCTACAAGGCTGAGAACTACCCGGATGAGCACGTGGCGATCGTGAAGGGGCCGATCGACCCGGAGACGCCGACGCTGGTGCGCGTGCACGACCAGTGCGTCACCGGTGACGTGTTTGGTTCGATGCGTTGTGACTGCGGTGAGCAGAAGGACAGGGCGCTGCAGATGGTCGCGGATGAGGGCGGCGTGTTCCTCTACATGCGCCAGGAAGGCCGCGGTATCGGCCTGCACAACAAGCTGCGCACGTACGAACTGCAGGACAAGGGATACGACACGGTCGATGCGAATCTTGCGCTCGGCTTCCCGGCCGACCGGCGAGATTACGGCATCGGCATGCAAATCCTGCGCGACATCGGCGTGAGGAAGATGCGCCTGATCACGAACAACCCGGCGAAGCGCGCGGGCCTCGAGGCGTATGGCCTCGAAGTGGTCGAGCGGGTCTCCATCCAGACCGAACCGAACCCGCACAACGTGCGCTACCTCGATACGAAGCGGCAGCGCATGGGCCACCTGCTCGATGGACTCGAATCGCTGAGCCCGGCGGAGAACTCCTGATGGCGGTCCTCGAAGCACCACTCGATGGCGCGGGACTGCGCGTGTGCATCGTGGTCGCGCGCTGGAACGAGTTCGTGACGAGGAAGCTGCTTGAAGGGGCCGAATCGTGCCTCGGCGAGCGTGGACTGAAGAAGGAAGACGTCACGGTCGCCTGGGTGCCGGGCGCATTCGAGGTGCCCACGGCCGCGAGCTGGGCCGCGAGGAGCGGAAACTTCGATGCGGTCGTTTGCCTGGGGGCCGTGATTCGCGGGGATACGGCGCACTTCGAATACGTCGCCGGCGGCGCCGCCGAAGGGATCGCGCGTATTGCGCTCGAAACCGGCGTGCCGGTCATCTTCGGCGTCCTCACCGTGGACAGCGTGGAGCAGGCGCTCTCGCGCGCGGGCGGCAAGGACGGGCACAAGGGCGAGGAGGCCGCGCAGGCGGCCATCGAGATGGCGAACCTGCGGCGGATGTTCTAGTAGGGACAGATCTTTTCGAGCCAGGTGCGGCCGGGCGGGTTTGCATAACCATAATCGAAGAGTTGTTCGACGTAGGCGCGGTTGTCGGCGCCGTTTTCGGCGGGCTGTGACAGGTAGAGGTTCACCGCGGCGCAGGCGCCAATGACTCCGGTCGCCGGGTTGTAGTTCTTTCGAAAGACCTCGGCGATGTTCACGAAGAGCGGTTCGAAGTCGGGTTCACGGCTCTGAAGGACGAGCCGGTCGATTGCGGCGGTGATCGTCGCGGGGCTTCGCTGGAGGACGGCATCGGCGAGGAGGATGCGGAAGAGCGCGAAACCTTCGAGCGAAGGGCGGCGGTCCTTCTGGCCAGGCTTCGCCTTCCAGTCTTTCAGTTCTGGCTGGCCGAGGAGCGCTTCGAACGCCGGGATCGAAGCCTCCTTGTCGCGTTCGAAGACTTCATCCGCATCGAGGAACGCCTGGTAGAGGTACTCCGGAGGGTCGCGTTCAATTGAGGCGAGCTCGTAGCGGGAATCGCCGAGATGAAAGAGCGAGGTCGAGGCGCGCGAGGGGCCCGCCTCGGCCGGTGCATCCGCCGGGAGCTTGCCCCCGTGGAGCGTGAAGGCGTTTTCGCCGTCCATCCAGGCCGCGGAGTCCACGTTACTGAGGGCGCCGCCGGCCGGGCCGATGTCGCGCCATGCGGTCCCGTCCCAGGTCATGATCACGGCAGTTGTCATGCAGGCGGTGGCGCCACAACGGTTTTCGAGGAAGGTGAGGTCGCCGTTGCCATCACCGTTACGGTCTTCGAGCCCGAAGAACGACAGCCCGATGAGCGACGAATCGGCCGTGAGGTCGAACGCGAACTCTTCGAGCTTCTGCGTTTTCCCTCGGAGAACGAACACGGCGGAAGGATGGGGCAACTGCGTGCCGCGCACGGTGACCGGTACGAGGAAACCGAGTTCTTTGTCGCCGTCTCCGTCCACGTCGCCTTCGGCGCAGCCCACGCCGTAGCCGCGGATGCGGTCGTTGCAGGCGACCTGCGCATCAAGGAAGGTCATGAGCCAATCGCGCGCGTCGGCCTGGGAGACGGGAGGAGTAGCGAGCCGGTCGGGCGTCGGTTTCGGCGAGGGGCTCGGGGTGGCGGAAGCGGTGGGCGACATCTCGGCGTTCGCAGTTGGCGGAGGATCGTCGTCGTCGCCACCGAAAAGGCAACCGGAAACGGCGACCATGGCGGCTGCGACCGAAAGTGCGATGCCGGCCACGCGAAATCTCAGGGCTTTAGTGCTAAATAATCCTGTGCCGCCCATCCCTCACCCAGATCCGTGCGAACTTTCCACCACGTCAGGCCGTCCGAATCCTCCGGCCCGCCCGTTACGACCAGCTCTGTCCCATCCTCCACACAAACAATTGCGTCGTTCGCCAGCCCGGCCTTCACGCGGACGTTCAGGCAGCCGCCGGTATCGACCACCAGGAGATGGTCGCCGCCACTGAATTTTCCCGCACCGGTGCTGGGCGCCACCGTCGGGGTTGTTAGTGCCGTCGGGCCGGCAGTCGTCGTTGAAGCGGGGGTCTGATTGTTGGCTCCGCCGACGGTGGCGACCGGAGTCTGCTGGTCGGCCTTCTGATTGTCTCCGTCGCCGCCGCGGAGCTTTCCCGCAACCCAGATGACGCTGAAAGCCACGACGACAGCGATGACTACCGCCGTCGGGACATACCAGTAGCGGAAGAGCGGATGACCGTCGTAGATCTTCGGCAGCTGCTTGCGCGGCATCTGTTCGCCCGGAGGCGGCTTGTAGCGCCGCGGAGCCGCGGGCACTCCGACGGTGGAAGGCAGCGTCCGGTGGATCATTGGGGCCGGCTGAGCTGGTTCGCCGATGACCGGACCATCCTGCAAGGGGGCCTGGGGCTCGTGGCGGGCGGCAGGCCGGAAGGGGATCGGTTCGGAGACCGCGGTTGGGTCTTCGATCGACGGTGGAGGCGCTGTGCGAGTGCCTTCGCCGGGGTGTGGCGCCGGGGCACCCGGGATCGTCTCCCGGGCGGTGTAGGCGAGCGCCGCGGGAGTCACACGGTGGTTCGCCTCTGTGGCGCAGCCACCGTTCGTCACCCAGCAACCGGGGTGATGCATCACCGAGCAGCCTTCGCAGCGAAGGACGGCTTCGCCTTCCTGGAAGGCGCGGTTGCAGAGGGGGCAGAACCGTTGTTGTGCGCTCATTCGGCAAGTCCGGGGGCGTCACCAGTATCTGTCCGCCGATCTCCATCATCAACAAACAACGGTGGAAGGCCGCGGAAAGTTCCCTTACTGCCGCGCAAGAAAGGCCTCCACTGCGGATCGTGTTGGCAGCGAGCTTTCGGCGCCGGCGGCGGTCACCGCGAGTGCGCCGGCGGCGTTGGCGAAGCGCGCGGCCTCTGTCACCGCCATGCCCTCGCAGCGTGCGACGGCGAAGGCCGCGCAGAAAGCATCGCCTGCGCCGACGGTATCGATGGCAGTCACCGGGAATCCGCTGGCGGTCAGCAGCCCGCTTCCGTCATCCACCATCGCGCCGGCCTCGCCGAGGGTGATAATCGCGGTTGGTACGTACTCTCGGAGCGCGGCCAGTTCTTTCGCGTGGTCGCCACCGGCGGCCGGGGCGAGGGAGGCGGCTTCGAGTTCGTTCGCGATGATGATAGAAGAGAGGGACAGCAGGCCGGCGGGCGGTTCGACGATTGGCGCGGGGTTCAGCATCACCGGCACGCCTGCTTCGTGGGCGATGCGGGCTGCGGCGAGGGTGGCGTCCATGCCGACTTCGAATTGCAGCATGAGCATGCCGGCGGAAGCGATGGTTTCGCGAGCGGCTTCGATGTCGGAGGCGCCCAGGGCCATGTTCGACTGCGGGATGGCGAAAATCGAGTTCTCGCCGGAATCGAGGACGATGGGTACAGCGACGCCGGTGCCGATTTGGGGGTCGACCGAAACGAAGCGCGTGTCGACCCCCGCAGACTCGAGGCCGGTGCGGAGGATCTCGCCGAAGCGATCCTTCCCGATGCGGCCGATCATCGTCGTAGCTGCGCCGAGGCGAGCGGCGGCGATGGCCTGGTTCGCGCCCTTACCGCCAGGCGAGGTGCGAAAGCTGTGGCTGAGGAGCGATTCGCCGATGTGCGGGAGGCGGGGCGCCCGGACCACGAGATCCATCATCAGGGAGCCAACGACCACAATCCGAGGCGACACGCCCAGAGTGTACACGCGCGACAGCGACCGTTTCGAAGTCCCCCGGGCCGGTGTGGTTGGGGCCCTATCGGACATCGGAATTGGTACCATCAGTCTCTTTTTGACGGCATCGGCGCGGACTACGTTTTCTCGGATCGAATGCGAGAAATTACACCGTGAGAGGAACTCAACATGCGCGGACCGATATCGCTCATCACATTGTCGGCTTTCGTTACGCTCGGGGTCGCCGCCATGCTGGCCACCGGCGCCAGTGCGCAGACAAGCCCAACCGCGACTGATCCCACCGTGGTTCAGACGCCGCCTCCGACGGTAACCGCGGTGCCCTCCGTCTCGCCGCCTGCGATCGCACCCTACTTCTCCCTCGGCGATTCGATTGCCGATGCAGAGGGCGCCAGTTCGCAGGGTCTCGGCTACGTGTCCTTGTTCGCAACGAAGGCGTGGCCGCTGCTGGGATTCTCCGGCACGCCGTCGGATCGTGGCGACTACGGCCTCCGCGGCGGTGAAACCTCGACCACGATGATGGCGGCCGGCGGGCAGCTGGACCGCGCGACGGCGGAAATTTCGCGCCGCAACAGCGATGCCGACACTGCCAACGACGTCCGGCTGATCACCATCGACATCGGTGGGAACGACTTCCGCGCGCTCACCAGGACAGGCAGTCCCTGCCTCGCGAACGTCCTCGGGCCGGCCTGCCAGGCTGCGGTCGCAGACGTCACGAACACATTCAACACCAACTATCCGATCATTCTTCAGCGTGTTCGGGCCGCCGCCGGGTCGAAGGCCACGATCATCGCCATGGCTTTCTATAACCCGTTCTCGGGCACTGGACAGGCAGTCGACGCTCCTGGCGATATCGTCGTCGGCCAGCTTGCTGCCCAGGCAAAAGCCGCGGCGACATCGTCGGCAGTGAACGCCATCTGGGTGGACCTGGCCCCGCTGTTCCAGGGCAAAGCGCCTCAACTCACTCACATCGCAGAGTCCAACATTCATCCGAACGACCATGGCCATGCCGTGATTGCCGAAGCCGTTTACCAGGCTCTGAAGACAGCAATCACGCCTCCCGTTGCGCCGTCCGTAGGCACTGGCGCCGCCGGCCCGGATCACGGCATCTCGATTGTCTTCGTGCTCGGCCTGGTGCTGACGGCCGCTGGCGCCGGGCTTACCGTGGCCGCTCGCCGCGCGGACTGATTCCGCGCGGCAACCAGAAGCCGGGCAGCCGGGTCCGCATCGCTCATTCCGTTCGCGCTCCGTACGCTTGTGAGATGACGCGCATCCTTGGCATCAATGGAAGCATTCGCCCCAACAGCACCGCCGACCGGGCCCTGCAGTTCACGTTCAAGGCGCTCGAAGCGGGCGGCGCGCAGTGCGAGGCGTTCGAAATCGGTTCGCTGCCGTTGCTGGATGGGCGGCCCGATGAGCAGTACCCGGCCGCCGTGAGCGCATTCAGGGCGGCCTGCACCGCCGCCGATGCGTTTGTCATCACGGTGCCTTCGTATCACGGGGCGATGCCTGGCGCTTTGAAGAACGCGCTGGACTTCATCGACCTGCCGCATGCCGGGGGGAAGCCGTTCGCACTCATCGGCATTGCCGGTGGTGACGCCGAGCCCGGCGTGACCGATTGCGCGCGAGTGATGCGCCACATTGGCGGCATCGCAGCTGTGCCCGATGTGGTGATCTCGCGTTCGGGAGAGCACTGGGGGCCGGGCGAACAGCCGACAAACGCGAGCGTGAAGATCGCCATCGCGAAGGTTTCGGAGGACCTGCTCGCGTTGGCTGAGCTCAGGTCGGCGGGGAAGCTCCCGCAGCCGTGAGCGAATCCCCAAAGCGCTACCCCGGCGTTGGCGTGGCCGTGATCATCCGTGACGAGCAGGGGCGAGTCCTGATGGGACGGCGCGCGCACGGACGCTACGCCGGGCTCTGGTGCATCCCCTGCGGGCGGCTCGAATGGGACGAAGATGTGCGCGAGGGGGCAATCCGTGAGTTCAAGGAAGAGACCGGCCTCGACGTGAAACTCGGCGAGGTGGCGGCGGTCCATTCGAACTTCCACGACCGCGAGCGGCAGACGGTTGGCATCTGGTTCTGGGGCGAAGTGATCGCAGGCGAACCACACCCGGCCGATGGCGAGTTCAACGAGGTGGGGTGGTTCGCGCCGGCGGAGCCGCCGGAACTGGCGTTCCCGACGGATGCGGTGGTGCTGGGAGACCTGGCGAAGGGCTAATTGACGATGGGCTCGGGCACGATATTCCGGACGAGTTGGATGACACCGGGAACGAAGGTTGGCTTTTCGAACAAGGGCTTTCCTTCGAGGCTGCCACCTACCCCAGGCGGGAAGTAGAAAACGATTTGTTCGCCCGGAGCCGTGCAGGCCGGCGACTGGTCGGGCGTGCCGATCCGAAACACGAGATTGCCGCGGGAGTTTCGCAGCGATCGATCGGCCGAATCCAATGTCTGACAAACCGTTCCGTTCACCGTCGCAGCAAAGGGAGATAGGAACTCGCCGACGGTGCCTCTCCCATCGCCGCGATTGAGATCCAGAGCTTTGCCGGAGTACTCGATGATGGCGACATCAGCGTCCTCCGGAGGCGCCATGAGAGCCAACTGAAGTTGCCCCTGGACCGCGATTTCGCTCAGACACGAGCTAAGCAGGCCGGGCCGCACGAACATCGGTGTGGAAGCGCTGGCGGGGAGGTTGAACGCTACGCTGCGAATGCCGCCGGAGGGGACGACCGACCGCGCTTCGGACATCAGTCCCGGTTCCGTCATCGCCTGGATACCGCCGCCGACTCCGGGATCCGGGAGGCCGTACAGGCGGACCGCGAAGGGGCGGCCCTCACAACTCGGGGGCAAAGTGACCGTGAATCGAATCTCGGAGTCGCGGCCCAGGACATAAAAGTCTTTATCGGTGGTCAGCCTCGCTTCGGTAATCGGCGCGACTACCCAGTCGGCCGGGTCGATTTTCGAGAGGCGATCGTTCAGAACGAGCAGATTGTCGACGGCTATGCCGACGACGCCACGGTCATCGACGAAGTAAATAGCCATGTTGATTCCCGGGCCTGCGTTGTAACCGATCATCACGACCTCGTACTTCGAGGGCGGGATGAAGTCGTCGAAGCGATCGGGCTGGCTTCTGACCACGGCGTGGAAGCGTTCAAGCCCCGGGACGACGGTGGCCAGCAGCGCGTCGGTCTGTTCGCCGGGGAGGTACCGGTCGAGGCCGCTGCGCGCCCGGAACGTCGGGATGAGGGCGCCATCCGGTTCGCCGACGGGGCACGGAACCGGCGAGAACGACGTGCGCGTGCCCGTGGTACAGGGCTCCGGAGTCTCGACAAGGAGTTGCTTGAGGGCTGCCACGTCGCCAGCCTGAAGTATTTCAATCACCCGGTTCGCCATTGCGTTGCCGGCGTCGGGAGCGAGGTCATCCACGGGGGTTGGCGACGGTGTAGGCGTTAGCACGGGTGCCTGCGTTGGAGAATTGACGATATTGGCGGGCGCATCGTCGCCGCGGGTCACGAAGATGACTCCGGTCACGGCTACAGCGAGGGCGCCGGCTGCTGCCCCTGCGAGGGCCAAGCGCACGGGAGCCATGCGAAGAATTCCGACGAACGCGCCTCGGGTTCGCGAGAGCCATGAACGCTCATGCTTCCAGCGCGCCGCGGCCTGTTCGCGGGATTCGACTCCGAGCCGAGCGAGGACTTCGCGGACATGCCACTTCGCCCCATCGAGGCTGATACCGAGCGCCTGCGCGATCTCGTAGTTGGTCCGCCCTCGGCCGATGAGGTCGAGAACTTCGCGCTGGCGCTTTGTTAGCGGTTCCACCACTCGTGGCGCTTCCATGGACTCGACGCTACCACCACGCGGGAGTCCTCACCCTACTCTATGTAAGAAACGCCAATTTGGAATATGGGATCGGGCTACCGCACTTTGCCCGCACGCCCTACTGGCCAGTAGCGCCAGCGGACGCGGCCGATGACCGTCGCGGCCGGGACCGGGCCGAAGGCGCGGCTATCGGTGCTTTCGGCCCAGTTGTCGCCTGCCAGCTGGACGTCGCCGTGTAGGTCGACGGCGGCGATGCGCTTGATGAGGAGGCGTTCTGGCTCGCGAGGATCGGGGGCGACGACGATGTGGCCGCGGCGGGGCATGCGGGCGCGGTAGGCGTGCTCATCGACCAGCACCCAGTCGCCGGCTTCGAGGGCGGGGAGCATGGACTCCCCGGAGACCTCGAACCTCCGGTAGCGTCGGGCGAACGCCACACCAGCGGCAATACAGGCCGCGAAGAGCGCGAGCCAAACCAGTCTTCCGCTTCTCATGGAACCATCCTTCCTCAAACGAAAGAGGGCTGCCAGTGGGCAGCCCTCGTCGGAACTCAGTTGGTGGCGCGGGTCACGGCCCGGCGTTGGCCACTTCCGGCCGGACAAGGGCGCCGAACTGGCCGAAGTTCGCCCGGAACTTGTCGGCGATGACACCGTAAGTCCTGTCGTATTCGTCCTTGTCGGCCCAGCAGTCACGGGGGGTGAGGAGGCTGGAATCGACGCCGGGGACGGCGGTGGGCACTTCGAAGCCGAAGATCGGGTCCTTGCGGAAAGTGACCTCGCCGAGGCGGTCGTTGAGGATGGCTCGGACCATCTGGCGCGTTTCCTTGATGGCGATGCGCTTGCCAGTGCCGTACTTCCCGCCGGTCCAACCTGTGTTCACCATCCAGACCTGGGCGCCGGTCATTTTGAGGCGCTGTTCGAGCAGTTCGGCGTAGACCGTGGGGTTGAGGGCCATGAACGGGGCGCCGTAACAGGGGCTGAAGGTGGTTTCCGGGTCGGTGATGCCGACTTCGGTGCCGGCGAGCTTGCAGGTGTAGCCGCTGAGGAAGTGGTAGAGGGCTTGTTCGTTGGTGAGCTTCGCGAGTGGCGGCATCACCCCGTAGGCATCGGCGGTGAGCAGGATGACGTGCGACGGATGCGGAGCAACCTGTCCGCCGTAGACGTTATTCAGCGAACCGAGCGGATAGCTGCCACGCGTGTTCTCGGTGACCGAGTCGTTGTCGAGGTCCACATCGCGCGTGTCCTCGTCGAAGATCACGTTCTCGAGGATGGTGCCGAACTCGTGGGTCTGATGGAAGATGTCCGGCTCGGCTTCTTTCGAAAGGCGGATGGTCTTGGCGTAGCAGCCACCTTCGATGTTGAAGATGCCGGTTTCGGTCCAGCCGTGCTCATCGTCGCCGATGAGGAGGCGTTCGGCATCGGTGCTGAGGGTTGTCTTGCCGGTGCCGGAAAGGCCGAAGAAGAGGGCCGACTTGCCGGTCGCCGGATCGACGTTGGCGGCGGAATGGAGCGAAAGCACGCCATCGAGGGGGAGGTAGTAGTTCATGGCGGTGAAGACGGACTTCTTCATCTCGCCGGCGTAGGCGGAACCCGCGATGAGGATGACGCCTTCGGACATGTTCAGCGCAACGACGGCATCGCTGCGGACGCCATCGGCTTCCCCGTCCAGCTGCAGGAACGGGCAGTGGATGATGGTGATATCCGGGTTGCTCTCGGCGGTCTTCGGCGAGGACGGGATGAACATCGTGCGGGCGAAGAGCGAGTGGTAGGCCTGCTCGGTGATGACGCGGACGGTCTTCTGGTGGTCCGGGTCCTGCGCGACAACGCAGTCCTGGAGGTAGATGTCCTTGGACTTGAGGTAGGCGATGGCCTTCGTGCGGAGGCGCTCGAAGGTATCGACCGAGAGCGGCTGGTTGTGGTTGCCCCACCACACGTGCTCCGAAATATCGGGCGTACGCACGACGAACTTGTCTTTCGGGCTGCGCCCGGTGCGCTCACCGCTATAGACGGCGAAGGTGCCACCCTGGAGGAGCTTTCCTTCGTGCCGCTTGACGGCGTGTTCGTACAAAACGGGCACGGAGAGGTTGTGGTAGACCTCCCCCGCATTGGAGAGGATCACACTCGCGACGTTGTTCGGGGCGGGGGAAATGGCCATCGGTTCCGCTTTCGGGGCAGTTGCCTATAGCAGGCTAGAGTACCGGAGATCCCCAACGGTGTGAATACCTGAACGTCGAGATATAGTTGAGAGCAATACCATCAACCGTCTTTTCGATGCATTCGAAACATGCTCTTCTCGCATGCGGCACGCCGGTCGAATCTAAGCGGCGACTCCGGCGGGTGTGCCCTTCACCAGTTCCATGAGCGAATCGACCTGCTTCGAAAGGTGCAGGAAATCTGGAGAGAGCACGGGTACCTGCCCGTAGGCGGGCGGGACGACATAGCCGGGGAGCAGGCCATTCGAGGTCACGAAGTGGTCGCCGGCGGCGATCATGCCTGCAAGCGAAACTTCGTCGACTGGAGCGGAGTGGTGGCGGGCGACGGCGTCCTGGATATCGGCGGGCAGCTTCCAGCGGGCGGCGAGCATACCGCCGACTTCGGCGTGGTCGTAGCCGAGCAATTCGCTCTCCAGATCCTCAAGTGTGGCGGCACGGGCGAGACATTCGGCGATGGCCTGATCGAGACCGGCAGCGTCGGCGTAGAACATGGCGAGGCGGCCCATGTTGTGAAGGATGCCCGCGGTGAAGGCGCTTGGGACGTCGATGCGGCGGCTCTTGCCGGCGAGCTCGGCGGCTTTGAAGGCGACGGCGATGGAGTGCCGCCAGAAGACTTCGATGCGGAAGAGCGCGTTGAGGGCATCAGGGGCGTAAGCGCCGGCAATGGCGCCGCTAATAGCCATGTTCCGGGCCTGGACGAAACCGAGCGTGACCAGCGCATCCTGGACCGAGGTAATCTCGCGCGTGCGGCGATAGGCGGCGGAGTTCACCACGCGAAGCAATCGCCCGCTGAGTCCCGGGTCCGAAGAAACCACAAGCGCCAGGTCCGAGGCCGAGGACTTCGGGTTCTGGGCGACTTCCATCACGCGGAGGGCGACCGCCGGAAGGGGTGGCAGTGCCTCGATGGCGGAAAGGACATCGCTTTTGGAATTGCTCGTGGGGTTGGTGGGCATGACGGCCCCTCCGGGATGCAGGCTGTTCACCAGACAGTGTCCGGCGAATCGGCTACGCCTTGGATAGGGAACATCCCGCATCCCGCTCGCCGATTTTCCTCACGCAAGAACGGGGAGGCTGGTTACCGTGACCAGAACGCGCCGTTGGGCGCCTCGTTGCGATGGGGACGCTGGGGGCCGTGTTCGAGAATCGCGACGACATCGGACCAGAGCGCCGCGAACGCCAACGGCGCGCCGAGTTGAGCTTCGGCTTCGGCGACGGTCATCGAATCGAGGAACTTCTCGCCGAAGTAGTCGAGGCTGGGGCGAGGAAGCACGAAGATGTCGGCCTTTTTGCCCGCGAGCTGTGCGACGTAGTCCTTCCCACAAACAAGCCCGCTGACGTTCACGCGCTCGCCGAAGACCGTGTTGGTGACGCCACAGACCTCGATTTCGGCGCCCGTGGCGGTTGCGACTTCATCGGCGACGGCCCGGAGCTTTGGCGCGATGAGGGCGGCGGTCCCGATGACGAGGCGTTTTCCCGCGCCGATGCCGGGCTTCAGGCGACGCTTCGTCTTCGACCAGTCGTCGAGCATGGTGCGGACCATGCCGATGCCGTTTTCGTACTGGGGCAAGCCGTCGTAGGCGATGCGGCCCGGAATCGGCAGGTCGGCGGTCACGTAGAACTCGTCGCTGCACTGGACGATGGTGGCGCCGAAGCGGCGGCGGAACTCCTTCTGGAACGGCGCGAGGATGTTCACGACTTCGCGGGCGTAGTCGCGGTTGGGCCGGACGAGGGGGATGCCATCGCGGTTGAGGGACCAGTCTTCGAGCTTCGGGCTGGCGCCGACGGGCACGACGGAGATGGTCTGAACCGTCGGGTAGAGCTCGCCGAGGTCACGAATCGAGCGCGCGAGATGGTCGCCGTCGTTTACGCCGGGGCAGAGAACGATTTGCGTGTGAGCCTGGATGCCCAGGCTCCCGAGGCGCTTGAGTTGCTCGATGACGTCCGGGGCGGTCTTGTTTGAAAGCATGTGGCGGCGCAATTCGAGCTCCGTCGCGTGGACGGAGACGTTCAGCGGGCTGAGGCGCTGCTCTTCGAGGCGTTCCCAGTCCGATTCCTCGAGGTTGGTCAGCGTGACGAAGTTGCCGTGGAGGAAGCTGAGGCGGTAGTCGTCATCCTTCATGTAGAGCGTCTTCCGCATGCCTTTGGGGAGACCTTTCAGGAAGCAGAAGAAGCAGTTGTTGTTGCAGAGCGTGACTTCATCCCATGTGGCGCGCTCGAACTCGATGCCGAGGTCTTCGTCGATCTCTTTCTCGAACACCACGAGGTCGTCGAGGCCGTTCGCCTTCTTGATGGCGACTTCGACTTCGTGGGCGGCGGCGTAGAACTGGAAATCGACGACATCGCGCAGGATGCGGCCATCGACGGAGACGATGGCATCGCCCGGCTCTATCCCGGCTTCTTCAGCGAGCGAACCAGGGACCACAGCGGAGACTTGCCCGGGGGCGGGGGCCGAGGTGCGATGCATAAGTTCCATTGTGCTTTAGTCGCCGCGACTGGGTCGAAACAGCCTCGTACGCGCGAGCTAGAGACGAATCGCGGCTCGGGCTCTGGAAAGGCGCGAAGCTCCCGAGGCGATGACATTGCGCTCTGGGCGGAACTGGTGCCACCGTTCCAACTAAGCTACCGCAGCCTTCTGGGCCTCTACAGTGAACCAAGTCTTCGTCGGCTCGCCCTCATCTAGTCGGGCCACGACGGCATGAGGGCCTGCTTCTCGTACTCCGACAAAGCACTCAACTGCAATCAGGACATTCAATCGTCGGTCGGTGGGTGCGTTCGAATTCGGCACGAACTGGAACCGATTCGGGGTGATTGGAGGTTCCCCAGGGCCTTCGACCGATAGTGTCACCGTGTGACTAGCTCGGTCGCCTGGGGGCAAGGCGACCCGCACCGCTACCCCGACGGCCATCATCGCGTTCGGGTCTAACGGCGGGAGTGTGACCTGATCCCAGCCTCCCCCCATAAGGTAGAGCTTTCCCGCGAGAACCTCCGCTCGGTCGGCTAGAATCAAAAACTCGATCCTGGGTTCCGATAATTCTGGCATGATGAGGTCGACTCCAAGCCTGGGGCAAGTGTTTACTCAGTATACACGCTTTCAGTGGGAAGCTACGATGGCCGCCATCAACATCAACCGGTTTCAATACGACGAACAGAATGAAGCCGAAATGGACGAACACGACGTGAAATTTTGGGAGGTCGAAGAGGTTCGCCTGTCTGAAACGTGGCGACTGAGAAAGAACAAACGGAAACATCGGGCAAAACAACCGTACATCATGATCGGGTTTACGGAAGCGGGCCGCCTCCTGTGGATCCCGATTCAACCTGTCGATAAAGCTGAAGGGGTCTGGCGACCCGCGACGGCCTTTACGCCTTGAAAGCGAGTAAATAAAGTCATGCGGACCAAACCAACTGATTACGAACTCGGCGATGACGTTACCGACCGAGCCAACCGCAGAGACCAAGGCATTGTAGTCTCGGTTCGCCTCGACCCCGAGGAAGGCCAGCGGCTGACTGCTATTGCCAAAAAGAGTGACCGAACGCTGTCCCAGATTGTTCGCGCAGCCCTAAAGGATTACATCATTCGCGCCGAGACAAGCAGTCTCTTCGGCGGCCAGGTGACAATCGTTACCGGAGGTGTTCTCCTCTCTGAGAGCCTCCCGCTCAAAAAGACCTTCGCTCCGACAACTTCGTTCGACATCCGTCCCGATATTGCGCCAACCGGGTTACCAGTTGCGAAACCTTCGAACCGGATGTTGACCGGCAAGATCTGATTCCAGACCCCAACTGCAGGCCTTGCGTCGAAGCTGGAAGTGCCGAAGGGCGATTCGGCACCGACGCCACCAACGGGCTGATCCGAAAAGCAGGGCGGAAGGTCGGTGTTCACGCGGGCACGAGCTCGCGGATGCGCGCTTCGACTTCATCGATGGAGTAGTCGGGCGTGGAGGCGCCGGCAGTGAGGCCGATGCGCTGGACGTCCTTGAACCAGGCGGCATCCAGCTCGTCCGCGCCTTCGATGTGGTGGGCGATGGTCCCCTGTTCTTCGCAGACTTCTTTCAGGTGGCGCGTGTTCGCGCTCTTTCGGCCACCGACCACGACCATGACATCGACCGTCGCGGCGAGGGCTGCGGCGGCTTCCTGCTGGCCGGTGGTGGCGTGGCAGAGCGTGTTGACCACGTGCATTTCGAAGTTGCGGTCGCGCCCGAGGAGCATGAGGTTCGAAACGAACTTCGCGAAGTCCTCCATCTTGTGGGTGGTCTGCACCATGACGGCGATCTTGTTGGGGAAACCGCCGGGGAAGTTATCCACGAGTGACTTCAGCGCGGCGAAATCGGCGCTTGGCGCGATGGTGGCCTGTGAGAGACCGTCTTTGCCCATGGTCCAGCCCATGATGCCGCGGACTTCCTTATGGCCGGGGTCGCCGAAGATGAGCACATGCCAGCCGTCTCGGACGAACTTCTGTCCGTAACGCTGGGCGCGGGTCACAATCGGGCAGGTGGTATCGATGATTTCGAGGCCGCTGGCCTGGAGTTCCTTCATTGCGCGTTCGCCGACGCCGTGGGCGGTGATGGCGACGCGGCCTTCGTTGACGCGTTCAGCAGTGGCAGCGCCGATGTCGCCATCGACCTGGTCGGGTCCGGGCAGCTGGATGACGCCGCTGCGCTCGAGGCTCGTTACGACGTGGGGATTGTGCACGATTTCGCCGACGCTATAGACGGGCCGGCTGGGGCTGGCTTCGTCTTCCATGATTTGCACGGCGCGGCGAACGCCCATGCAAAAGCCCATCTCGTCAGCTCGGATCACCTGGACCATCGGATTCGTCTCCACCGCCTTCAATTCCAGTATAGGCAGCGACGTACTGCGGAGGTAACTGGGCCTGAATGGCGGCGGTGATGCGCTCGGTGAGTTCGCTCACCTGTGCCTCGGTGGGCCGGCGGACAGCCTCGAGGTGGATCGGCTCGCCGACGCTGACGGTAAACAGCGGCCGGCGGAAAACTACGAGCGGGTTCTTCAGGCGCTCCGTGCCGGTCATCGCGCAGGGGAGGACGGTGGCGCCGGAGCGGAGGGCGATCATCGCGGTGCCCGGGTGTACTGGTCCCATGTAGCCGGTGCGGCTGCGGTGGCCCTCCGGAAACATGCCGATGACGCCGCCGCGCTTGAGGATGCGCTCGGCGTTCAGCATCGCGCCGAGGTCGGCATCGAAGCGCCGTACGGGGAAGGCATCCCAGAGCTTCACGATGGCGCCAAACGGCATCTTGAAGAGTTCGACCTTGGCCATGAACCGTATCCGGCGCCGGGCGACGCCTGCCCCGAGGATGGGTGGGTCGGCGTTGTTCAGGTGGTTCGAGACGACGATGAGCGCGCCTTCGCTCGGGACGTTTTCGCGGCCGGTGACCTTCCAGCGGACGATGACCGTGAGCAGGAAGCGCAAAATCCACGTGCAGGCCCAGTAGAACGGCGGTGCAAACGTCGACCAGCCGATGCTTCTTATTCGGTGTCGCACGAAACCAGCTCCATCACGCGGGCGAGCACCTCTTCGAGGGTCAGCACGTTGGTGTTGATGATCACGGCGTCCGGTGCGACATAGGTCTGTGGCGAATCGAGCCTGTCGCGCATCGAAAGTTCGGCCTGGGACTCCCGTGCCGTGGTCTCGTGCACGATGCCGCGTTCGGCATTGCGCCGCCTTGCGCGGGCTTCCTCGTCAGCATCCAGGTAGATTTTCAGCGCGGCATCCGGCAATACCACCTCGCCGATGTCGCGCCCGGCCAGCACCGCTTTCCCGCGCCGCGCGAATTCACGTTGCTGCTGGCGCAGTTTCGCTCGAACCGGGGCAAGGCGGGCGAAGGCGCTGACGTTCCGTTCGACCTGGCGGTCGTGAAGGTGGGACGTTACGTCTTCGTCCCCGAGGTAAATGTGCGCCTCACGCTCATTGCCCACCCGCAGGTCGACCTCTTCGGCGAAGCGCGCGCACGCTTCGTCCGTCGGCTCCACGTGGGCGCGCATGGCGGCGACGGCGAAAGCGCGGTACATCAGGCCCGTATCGAGGAAGTGGTAGCCGTACTTTCGAGCGATGGCCATACCCACCGTCGTCTTCCCGGAGGCTGCGGGCCCGTCGATGGCGATCGTGTCCGGGAGTTCACAGGTCATCGCGCGCCATCGTAGAGCACCGGGGCTTATCGCTCTCCCGGACGCTTGCCGCCGGCGGCCGCGTAGAGGGCGTCGACTTCCTCCGGGGTGATCTCACGGAAGGAGCCGGAGCTAAGCGTGCCGAGAAGCAGTGGGCCGATGCGGATCCGGCGGAGGGCGAGCACTTCGCGGCCAATGGCCGCCATCATGCGGCGAATTTCGCGGTTCTTGCCTTCCTTGAGCGTGAGGATGAGCCAGGCCTCCGGTTCTGGGCGGGGTTCGACGTACGTCACCTCTTCTTCGTCCTCTTCCGCGCCCTCCTCCTCGTCGTCGAAGTCGAATTCGATGGCGGCTTCGGGCTTCGGCGCGGCGGCTGGATGGGCGGAGACGGCGCGGAGGCGCTCGCCGGCGTCCTCGATGCCGCGCACCAGGCGTTCGATGTCGCGCTTGGCCGGCATGGCGTCGAGGCCGACCAGGTACTCCTTGTCGACTTCGTAGCGCGGGTGGGTAAGGAGGTCCGTGAGGTGGCCGTCGTTCGTGAGGACGACGAGGCCTTCGCTGTCGAGGTCGAGTCGTCCGACCGGGTGCAGCTGGACATCGCCGATGGGCACGAGGTCGAGGACGGTTTCGCGGCCGAGTTCGTCGCGGGCGGTGGTGACGAAGCCGGCCGGCTTGTGGAGGGCGAAATAGCGGTAGCGGCCCTTCAGGACGGGGACGCCATCGACCATGACCTCATCGACATCGGGGTCGGCGCGGGCGCCGAGGGTGTCGACCTTGTTGCCGTTCACGCTGACGCGGCCGGCGAGGATCATCTCCTCGGCGACGCGACGCGAGGCCACGCCAGCATTCGAGAGGATCTTCTGGAGGCGTTCACTTGCCACGGCGGCGCTCCAGCCACTTGCGAATCCTCGGTCCCAGGGCGGCGCCGATGACCCCGAGCGAAATGCCGGCAATCCCGCCGAGGATGATCCAGCCGGCGGCGCTGCTTCCACCGCCGGAGTCGTCATTCGTTGTGACCTCCGGCGTTGCGCCGTCGCCGTCAGCTCGTGGAACCGTCGTGGCGGCAGGGACTCCGGTCTTCACCCCTGCGATTGCCGCCACCGCAACGGGCGGGAATTCGTTGGGTTCTCCGGGGGTCGGGCGCAGTGTGAGGGCCCAGTTTTCGCTCGCCGGGTCGGCGGCCGCGTCGCGAAGTCCGATGGTTTCATTCGCGCCTGGGGCAGCGGGAGCGGGGTCGAAGACTTTCACGTTGTCACCATAGGAGACTTCGTCGACTACGGCTCCATCCGGTGCTGTGAGACGGACAAGGTCTCCGGTGTTGCCGAGCCCGTTGCCGACCTGCCCGCCGGGTGGAACAGCCAGCAAGACGCCAGATGGCACGGCTACGGCGCTGCCGCCGATGACCACGTAGCTGCCGCCGGGGACGACGAGTGCCCCGAGTTGTTGGGAACTCGTGGCGTCGCCGATCTGCCATCCGGCAAGATCAACGGCCTCCGTTCCGGTGTTCACGACTTCGATCCATTCGAAGGCGGCGTCGCGACCGGATTGGGGCGGGTCGCTCATGAGTTCGGAAATCCGCAAGGTAGTCGGACCAACGGGCTGACTCGATACCCCGCCGAGCGGGTTTACCGCCGTTGTTCCGCCCGACGATCCGGTCTGTTTTGGCGTTGCCGTGCCAGTCGGCTTCGTCGTGGGGCCTGAAACGTCTGGTCCCGAACTCGGGGTAGCGGACGGAGTGGACCCCGGTGATGGAGGGGCGGAAGTGGTGAAGGCGGCATCGTCGAAGCAGGCGGAACCGTTGCCGGACGGTTGGAATACGAGTCGGAAACGAGCCGAGTTGGCATTCGGCGGGCCCTGCACCGGTCCAACGCCGACCTCGGTCCAGGCGCTAGAGTCGGTGAGGTTTCCTTCATCCTGGATAAGCTGACTGCCTGAGCCATCGGCGCTCGCGTACCAACTGACCCGGATCGAGGCGATGCCGTGGGTCACGCGGGCCGAAACCGCTCCGGCGTACCACGCGCCGGATTCGACGGAGACCACTTCGTAGAGCCACTTCGTGGATGAGGTCTCCGATTCGAGGCAGGCCGCGAAGCTGCCGCCGGCCGAATCGCCACTTGCGAGCATCGTGCCGCCGAACTTCTGCCAGTAGGCCGGCTTGCCATCGCGGACGAGTTCAAAGTCGCCATTGGCGAGGAGGCCGCCGTAGCCTGAACCGGCCGCGAGGGTGGGCGTAGAGGTTGGGAGGGGAGCTGTTGGCGTGCCCTTTGGTTTGATCGGCGTCGGCGTCTTTGCGGGTGTCGCCGTCTTTGTGGGCGAAGGGGTTCGAGTCCCGGTGGGCGTCTTCGTCGGGGTGGCGGTCCGAGTTGCGGTGGCCTGGCCCGCGACTGTTGTCGGGGATTGCCCGGGCTCGCTGGTTGGGGTGCTGGTCGGCTGGGGTGTCGGCGAGGGTGTGGCTGTTGGCTCGCCAGGTGTGACCTCGAGGTACGCCTCGTCCACGACCAGTGAGCCGCCCGAGACCTTGATGGTGACGTAAAGGAGTTCAGCTCCCGCAGGGGCTACGCCGGAGGCCGCGACGAGCTCGAAACTGGTGCCGGGTGTCACCGGGATGCCTTTCACGGTCTTGATGGTCGCGGCGTTGGCGTCTCGGAAGTCGAGTTCGACCGAAACTGACGCCGACCCGAAGCCACTGGCCATCACGCCGGCGGTGACCTCGTCGCCGGCGGAAATCGAGACTGCCTCGTGAGTGAGGGTTGTCGATCCTGGCGCGTCGACGCGGGCGGCCGAGCCTTCGGCTGCCTTCGCCGTTTCCTCGGTGACCGTTCCCGACTCGACAGACCAGGACAGGGGTTTGTTCGGGGATCCCGACCAGGTGTTGAAGTCGCCGTTTGCGAACGGTTCGGCGCCAGTGGCGCTCGAACCCGCGCCGAGGGCGGCGACGACGGCGCAAGCTGCGGCTAGCGCCAGTGCGGCCGGCAGCCCGGACCGCGAAGTCACACGTCGAATGCCGCCCAAGCGAACCACCAATGGCTACCGGGCGATGAGCGGGGCGCCGCTGAGGTGCGAGCCCGCATCGACCATGAGGATTTCGCCGGTGATGAGGTCGGCGCCTTCGATGAACCAGACGGCCGCCTGGGCCATATCCTCGGGCGTCCCGGCCTTGCGCAGCGGCGTGGTCTGTTCCTGCCGCGAGACGGCGGCTTCGTAGGCCGCGTCGCCCATGCCGCCGCGGAGCCAGCGGCCCTGGATGAACCCCGGACAGATGGTGTTCACGCGGATCTCCGGGCCAAGAGCGCGGGCGAGCGAGAGGGTCATGGTGTTGAGCGCGCCTTTCGAAGCCGTGTAAGCGATCGAACTGCCCACGCCCATGACGCCAGCGACCGATGAGACATTCACGATTGAGCCATTGCCCTGTTTCTTCATCTGTTCGGCCACGGCGCGAGTCATCTGGTAGGGACCGATGACGTTGACGCCGTAGATGCGGTGGAAATCGTCGGCAGAAAGGCCTTCGAGGTTGGCGTGGTTCATGAAATGCGTGGTGCCGGCGTTGTTGATGAGGCCATCGATGCGGCCCCACTTGGCGATGGTTTCGTTGGCCATGCGGCGGCAGTCGGCATCGACTGAGACATCGGCCTGGCAGAGGAGCGTTTCGACGCCGAGCGCTTCGCATTCGGCCTGCGTCTGGCGGGCCTCGGCCTCGCTCTTCGTGTAATTGATGACGACGTTGCAGCCCTTGCTCGCGAGCAGCTTCGCGGCTGCCGCGCCGACTCCGGTTGCCGAACCGGTGACGATGACCGCCCCACCCTTGATGTCCATGAATCCCTCCGAATGTGAGGGCGCAGTCTACGCAACGAGGGGCTGTTTGGGGCAATGGCGGATGGTTCGCGGCGGATGAATTTCGACATGGAATTGATAGGGCAAAGTCTGGCACCTAACGCAGGGGCGGACCTACGATCGTGGGGCGCCACGAAAGGACGTCTCTGATGACGGAATTCGCGATTCCTGCCCAGCGCCAATGGCCGCGCTGGCTTGTTGCACCCGTGAGGGCGGGAGTCTGGTACGGCCTGGATATGGTGGTCGTGCTCGGGCTCTTCTTTCTGTATTTCCTCTTGCGCGGATTGCCCACGGACCGCGTTGACCTGGCAACACGGAACGCTTTCCGGGTGATAAACCTCGAGCAGTCGCTGGGGATCTTCCACGAACCGAGCTGGCAGCAGGCCGCCATCCACAACGACAGGCTGACCGCGCTGGCAAACTTCACGTACCTTCACCTCCACATGCCGTTGCTGGTGGGGATTGGCTACCTGTTCTTCCTCACCGATTCGCGGAAGCACCGGATGATCCGGAACACGATCCTGCTTTCGGGGTTCCTGGCTGTGCCGATTTACGCGGCATTCCCGGTGACGCCACCTCGCCTGATGGGGAGCGCGGGCTATCCGCTCGGGATCTTCGATACGATTCCCCTTTCAGAACGCTCAGGTCCCGGTTCGATGGCCAACTGGTATGCGGCGGTGCCTTCCTATCACTTCGGCTGGATCGCGCTGGCGGTGGCCGGGGTGTGGTGGTGTTGGAAGCCGATCCTGGTCCGGGCGGCGGCGGTCGCGTTCGGCTGCCTGATGTGGTGGGCGATCGTGGTCACAGGAAACCACTACTTCTTCGACATGGTGGCCGGGGTATGCATGGTTTCGGGCGCATTCATGCTGGTTCGCCGGTTCGAGAACTGGGCCGAGGCGAACCCGGAGAAGGCTGCGAAATTTACAGTGCGGCTTGGGCCGCTCAGGCTGCCCTTCTAGGAAACTCTCGCATTCTGAACCGGATTCGGGCTTAGGTTTGACGTGGGCCGAGGGAACGGAAAGAATCCCTGTGCTTCAACCAAGGAGGAGCCACGTCCAATGAAAGCTGCCGTGCTCTACGCACCGAATCAACCCCTCGTTATCGAAGACATCGAAGTAGATGAACCACAGGCGAACGAAGTCCTGATCAAGACCGCTGCCACCGGCGTTTGCCACTCGGACCTTCACTTCATGGAAGGCAAGTGGATGTACCCGATGCCGGTTGTCCTCGGGCACGAATCGGCGGGCGTTGTCGAAAAGGTTGGCCCGGGTGTGACCAATGTGAAGGAGGGCGACCGGGTGGTCGTCGCCTTTGTCCAGTCGTGCGGGTCCTGCGACCGCTGCACCACCGGGCGCCCGAACCTCTGCTCGAACGGGCAGTCGCTGAACCGGATGGGCCGGATCAAGCTGAACGGCCAGCCGATGATGCAGTTCGCCGGGATGTCGGCGTTCGCTGAGCGCCAGCTGGTGAGCAACAAGGCCTGCGTAAAGGTGCCGGACGGCGTGCCGATGGAAGTCGCGGCGCTCGTCGGCTGCAGCGTGATGACCGGCGTCGGCGCCGTGACGAATACGGTGAAACTGCAGGTCGGACAGACCGTTGCCGTCGTCGGCTGCGGCGGTGTTGGGCTGAACATCATCCAGGGCGCGAAGCTCGCGGGCGCCTCGCGCATCATCGCGGTCGACATGCTGGAATCGAAGCTGGCGGCGGCGAAGGAATTCGGCGCGACCGATGTCGTCGATGCATCGAGCGGCGATGCGGTCCAGCAGGTGGCGGCCCTCACGGGCGGCGGCGTGGACTATGCGTTCGAGGCCATCGGCCTGATGAAGACGGCCCAGCAGTGCTTCGAAATGGCGAAGCGCGGCGGCCAGGCAGTGGTCGTTGGCATGCTCCCGCTGACCGAACAGCTCACGATCCCGAACGCGGGCATGTCGTTCCTCGGCGAAAAGGGCATCGTCGGCAGCTACTACGGCTCGACGCGGCAGACCTACGACATGCCATGGCTGATGGAGCTTTATCGGCAGAAGCGCTTGAAGATTGACGAGCTCATCACCCGCCGGTACGAGCTCGGTCAGATCAACGAAGCCTACGAAGCCCTCAAAGGCGGCGAAGTAAACCGCTCGGTGATCATGTTCAACTAGGTCTTCGCCATCGAAGTTGTGGAAAGCCCGCCGATTACGGCGGGCTTTCTCATTCCCGGAACTTCCAGCCTCGGAGGCCGCGAACCTGGCGGATCTCACCGAGGTGAACCCAGCCGTGCGCGAGACAGCCGGTGGTTAGCAGGTTTGCTAGACGCCATTCCTCGGACCAGGCAAGTTCTTCTTCCAGGCGACCGGCCGGCATCGAAACGAGGGCGCGATCGGTCTGGTCCCAGACTTCGGCCGCATACTCAAGCAGCGTTGGAAGCGAATACCTGAAGTTCCCCAGCGCTGCGCTGTCGAAGCCGGTGCCCTGGTCACTCTCATCCATGCCGAACCGTGTGGCCCATCCCGCCTTCGACCAGAGTTCCTCGCCGGCGAGGACCGACTGGCAAATAACCGTGTCCTCGTCGCGAACGAGATGCCAGAGCAGAAACGCGACGTGATTCTGGCCTTCGGCAGGCTGCCAGAACAGTTCTTCGTCCGTGAGGCCGTCGACGTCGCGCCGGATCTCCTGGTGGAGGTCGGCGAAGGCGAGGCGGAGAAGGGTGGGAGCATCCATCTGCGGATTCCGGCTGGGCGTGTGTTCGGCCGAAGGTAAAGCCCGGTTGTAAGAATTCCAAGCCTCCCCTGTCCAACGCGTGGAAGCAAAACACAGGGAGCAAGGCAATGTTCAGCAACAAGGAAACCAACCTCAACCAATCCGTCCTGCAGTTGAAGCGCGCGCGAAGGAGCTTCCTCAAAGGGGCGGGTATCGCGGCGGCCGGGGTCGCCGGGATGGCCGCGTTCGCGAAGTTCGATTCGGCAAGCGCGGCCGGCCCGGTCCGGCTGCTTCATCCCCCGGTCCAGGTGCTGAAAGCGGAGCCGGTGGCCGGATCGGTGTACCAGGCCGAGCGCGTCGGCGCCCGGAGCTCGCTCGTGAGCGACCTCTGGCGGCCGACCGGCCACATCTGGCTGAAGAACAACGGCGGGCAGCAGGTGACGCTTGCCGGGATGCGCGTGTCGTACGTTGGCGCGGGCGCCCCGACCCCCCTCGAGACTCTTCAGCTCGTCGACATCCCGGCCGGTGGGACGAAAGTCGTGCCGATAGCCGAGACGCGTCTGTTGCCGCTGCCGGTCGCCCCGATCATCCGGGTGGAGTGCTACTTCCAGGGCTACACGCCGCCGGTGACGTACCTCTCGTTCATGAGTGAGTTCGAAAATGACGAGCCGGGCCACGCCTACGACTTCCCGGGGAAGACCTCGGACCTCCCGAGTGGCCAGTACTGGTACCAGGGCGACAACCACGGGTGGGACTCGAACCACGGCAACACACGCTCACAGCGATTCGCCTACGATCTGAAGGTTGCCCGCTACGACGGTTCGAAAGTGGACGCATCTGCGTGCTCCGAAGTACCAGGGTGAGGTCGTCGATGGTTCGAAGAACGACCACTACAACGGGTGGGGCACGCCCGTCTACGCCGTCCGGGCCGGGACGATCATCCGCGGTTACCGCCTGCGGCCGGACAACAGCGCGCCGGGCGTGAAGGACAGCGGCGGCGGGGGCGGCAACTGCTTCGTCATCCAGCACGAGGCCGGCGACGAGAAGACCGGTGGCTACATGCTTTATGCGCACCTCCAGGCCGGGACGGTACCGCCGGAGCTCGTGCCGGTGGAAGGCGGCGGTGGGATCGCGGTTCAGAAGGGCCAACTTCTCGGGCTCATGGGGAATTCCGGCAGTTCGACCGGCCCGCACCTCCACATTCACCTCCAGCGTGGGCTGGACGACCCGGGCGAAAGTACGAACGGCGAGGGCATGCCTTTCCGGTTCAAGAATGTCCGCTACCGCGAGTACGATGACTTCGACCCGGACGCGACGCACCTCTTCTGGAACAACAATGTCTCGAATGCGGCGGCGCCGAACCGTGCACTGATCGACGCGGTTGGGCCAACCGGCGGCCAGGTGCTCAACCCGCGCATCGACGGCGGGCCTGGCTCGATCGCCTTCGGCGGCCGTTAACCGGTTCGCCAGGCAAGACGAAGGGGCTCCCGCGGGAGCCCCTTTTGATGTGTGGCGCGGTGTTTAGTCTTTGGAACAGGCGAGAACCGGATCGTAATCCGGCATGTCGGTGATTTTCTCGGTCGGCTGGATCCAGGCGACCTTGCCGTGCTTATCGACGACGATGACGACGCGATTGGCGACCATGCGCGGTTCGATTGCGACGCCGTATTTCTTTGCGGTATCGCCGAGGGGGTAGAAGTCGCTGAGGATGGGGAATTCGACGCCGAGGTCTTTCTTCCACGCCGCCTGCGTCCAGGCGCCATCGCTGGAGATAACCACCGGGAGGGCGCCTTGGGATTCGAACTCACGGCGCTTCTTTTCAATGAGTGGGAGCTGGTTGCTGCAGGCCGGAGAGAAGGCAGCGGGCACGAAGTTGATGACGACGGCGTTCTTCCCGCGGTAGTCGCTGAGCTTGAACTTGTCGCCGGTCGGGCTGGAGGGGAGTTCAAAATCGGGAGCTTCGTCGCCCACCTTGAGGGTGGCGGTTTCGGACATGCGGCATACCTCACAAATTGGATTGGTTGGGGTTCGAGCGTAGCAGCGTCGCGCGCTTCCTGCTCATTCCGCCGGCGTCGGTGCCCATGCGGGCGGACGCCTTTCTGCGAAGGCGGTCATGCCTTCGAGGGCTTCGGGCGAGGCGAAGTACTTCGCAGAGAGCTCTGCCATCGCCTCGAAGCCGGCGTGCATCTCCATGGCGGCGACTTCTCTTACGAGGCGCTTCGCGCCGCCGAGCGCGCCCGGAGCGCCCTGTTTGAGCATGGCGAGGTAGCGGTCGGTCTCTTTGTCGAGGTCATCGGAGTGGACAGCGGAATTCAAGAGGCCAATTTCAACCGCGCGGGAGCCCATGAACGGCTCGCCGGTGAGGAAGATTTCCATCGCGTGAGTTACCGAAAGCTTTCGCAAGAGCACAACCGAGATGATGGCCGGGATGACGCCGATGCGGACTTCGTTGACGGCGAAGGTGGCCGATTCGACGCCGATGGCGATATCGCAGGCGGCGACGAGGCCCATGCCGCCGGCACGCGCGGCCCCGTTGATGCGCCCGACCACGGGCTTCGGGGCATTCCACATCGCTTCGAGGATCGGGGCGAGAGCGGTCGGCCCCGTGTTGCCGCCGGACTGGTTGGCGTCGCGCTGTTCCTTGAGGTCAGCTCCCGAACAGAACACCCCGCCGGTCCCGGTCAGGAGGATGATCCGGGCGGCGGGATCGCTCACCGCGGCGTCCATGTGGGCGGCGAGTTCTGCGGTCAGCTGGCGCGAGAGCGCGTTACGGTTTGGCGGAGAGTCGAGCGTTATCCGCCCGACGCCACCGGTCAGTTCGTAGTGGACAAGTTCGCTCACGATTTGCTCCGTTTCGGGAATTCGCCGGGTTGGCGCCCGGCGCCGGGAGGCCCTGCGAAGGCCTGGGCGATGCCCATCCATTCCTCTGCCACGGTCCCCACAACTTCGAGGTCGGTATCGGCGATGTGGCGGCGGCGGGTGACCACCTGGCAGAAGTCGGCGGCGGCGCCCCGCACCAAGTTTTCGTCCGTGTCGTCGCCGAGTTCCCAGAGCGCGCCGGAGGGCGCTACAAGGGAGACGCGAATCGGCGTCCGCGACGGTTCCATGCCGCGGTTGGTGTAGCTGTAGGGCCTCGCGCGAACGCCGAGGAAGGCGACGTGGCGCAGCCTGTCAGTATCCGGCCGCTCGATGCCGACGACATCGACCACATCGAGCCCGTGGGACCACGTTTCCATGAGCCGGGCGGTGAGGAACGAGACACCCGACATCGCGGGGCCGGCCCATGGCACGCGTCGCGACGGATCGAGGTTGGCGGCGGCCCTGCGGAGAGCGGCGGCGTTGTTTCGCCAGCGATCGAGCAGTTCTGGGGCGGACAGTCCGCGTGCGCGGGCCAGGTAGGCTTGCTCGGAATTTTGCGGCTGGCGGAAGTACGTGGCGAACGTTTCGGGGTCTTCGATGGCGAGCGTTGCCGCCTCATCGAAGTGCGCAAGGTGAGCCACCTGGTCGCGCGCCGCCCAGCCGGGGGCGTGCGTGGGAATTTCGAAGTCTTTGGGTTTCATGCGCTCCAGGACGCGCTCGAGCGCTCGTTGTTCTTCGGCAAGGTCTTCGACCACTTCCTCAAACGGTGTTGCCATGGCGGAACTGTACTGGAGCGCGATTTCTCTCGCATTCTCGTTGCAATTCCACTGGTGGATGGCCCTGTAAAACGAAATCCACTGGCACGCCTCCGCTGAATCTGGCACGCTTTACCCCGCTCAAATCACCGGAGGTAGTACAGATGAATCTGATTAGCCGACTTTTGCGGCCCTCGACCGTTGCGTTCGCACACTGCGACGGCCCGTGCGGCGTGTACGATCCCGCCTCGGCCCGCATCGCCGCGGAAGCCGTCCTATCCATGGAGAAGAAGATCGCCGCCCTTGGCGACGCGATGGATATCGCCACCGTCAACACGCGGACGCGCTTCATCAGCATCAAGGAAAGCCAGGCCGAGATCGTGAAGCACGAGCTCGACGTCCTCTGGCACGACTACTTCAAGCCTGAGCACCTCGAGAAGTATCCGAACCTCCATGACACATTCTGGAAGGCGACGAAGCTCGCTTCGAAGAACAAGACCGAGCAGGACCCGGCGAATGGCGAGGCCCTGATGGGCGCCATTGAGGAGATCCACAAGATGTTCTGGGCGACGAAGAACCGCGACGTGGCGTTCTACCGCGCGAATCCATAGCGAAGTTCCGAGGCCCGGGTTGCGAGTTCCCGATTGGAACCGGCCGGGTCTTCAAGATTTGATTCCACCGGGGGCCCTGGCTCCAACGAGCCGGGGCCTTCGTGTGTGCGGCGCCGGTCGACCGAACTCCGGGGGCTTCGTAGAATCGGCTCACAGCCAAGGTTCGGAGGAACAAACCGTGACAGCCAAGTACCTCACGGAGCTACGGCACCAGGGCGCGGTCGCCGAAATCGCGAAGGTGAAGTTCCCGTTTCCGGGCCCGGAAGGCCTCGATTTCGACACGATCGTGAACGTCCCCAAGCCGAAAATCGCCGTCGGCGAAGAAGGCGGCGCCGACCTCTATCCCGATATCGTGGTGGTTCGCCGTCCCGGCCAGTGGCTCCAGATCATGGCTGATGTGGAGATGGCCGACACCGTGAACGACGAGACCGCGGTGAAGGAATGGCTGCCGAAGTCCAAAGTCGGGGACTTCTACGTGTATGTGCCGGCGGGCATGGTGCCCGAGACGAAAAAGCTGATTAAGAAGCACAAGATACCCGTGAAGGGCATTCGCACGTGGCGCTTCCGCCCCGTCTGGGGCTTGGACGTCGCCGAAGCTTAGGCGGGCCCTCACCCCCGGCCCCTCTCCCGACTCCTGCGTCACGGGCGAGGGGAGGTTGACTTGACCACCTCATGCCACGCTAACTTTCTCAGGTAAGAAGCTGGAGGCTCGAAGGAAGTCGTTGCATGACCAATCCGGAAGCGACGCCAAACGTCGTAATCGCAACCGTTGTCACATTTCGCCATACGCAGAAGGGCTACGACCGGACACGCCTTGAAGCGATCAACCGATCGACGGCGCCCAAGTACGCCGGCCTCGCGGGGCTGGTGAGCAAGGCCTACTGGTACGACGACGCGGCGCGAGAAAACGGCGGCATCTACCTCTGGAGTTCGCGCGAAGCGGCCGAGGCCACGCACGACGAGGCGCACCTCGCGCGGCTGGAGGAACTCTATGGCGTGCGGCCGTCGGTGCGCTGGATGGACGTCCCGGTGTTCGTGAACAACGCCACAGGTGTCGCTGCGAAGGGTATGATGGTGCCACTGCGGCAGGAGTGACCTTGAACATCTTCTTCGACGTGGACCACACGCTCGTCTACATCGACCAGCACACGAACGCGCTTCGGCCCGGGGCCCATGAGGCGATGAAAAAGCTGAAGGCGGCGGGCCACGGCGTATATGTCTGGTCGGCAAGCGGCCTCGCCCACGTCGAGCGCGTTGTCCACATGCACGGGCTGTCGGAGTGGGTCGATGGGATGTTCGACAAAGATCCCCGCGTGAAGCCCTACCCGGACTGGATCATCGATGACGACTGGTACCTGGTGGAGAAGTACGGCGGGCACTGCGTGAGCCAGTACAAGGCGGTCAATCCGGACGACCGCGAATTCGAGGACGCGCTCTTCAAGCTGGCCGAGTTGGGGCACATGTAGTGATTTTGGATTTTGGATTTCGGATTTTGGATTGACCGGTCCAACGCGCCGACTGAACGGGCTTTTCGTTGAGCCGTTTTATGGTGGGAGCCATCGGACATTTCTGGACGGGCTGGTTGAGCACTCGGGGCACCGAATTGAGTTGCTGACGCTGCCCGAGGGCGAGTGGCGGCGGCGGATGCGTCGCGGCGCGCAGGAACTTGCACCGCTGGCCCGCGAAGTCGATGGCCAGTTCGAGTTCCTGATAGTCAGCGACATGCTGGACCTGGCGGCGTTCCTGGCGCTCACGCGACCGAGGTTCGAGCGGGTGCCCGTGCTGGCGTACTTCCACGAAAACCAGATGACGTATCCGCGGCTGAAGGGAACGAAGTTCAACTCGTGGTTCGGGCAGATCAACTACATGACCGCGCTGAGCGCGGATGCGGTTGCGTTCAACTCCGAATTTCACCGCGGCGACTTCCTCCGAGCCCTGCGGAGCCTGCTGCAGCAGCCGAACAACTGGCTGGTGGAGGATGCCGTCGGTGCCATCGAAGCACGGAGTTCGGTGCTGCCGGTGGGAGTGGACCTCCGATGGGCGGCCGGCGCCGTGCGCAGCGATGCGGACGGGCCGCGGACAATTCTCTGGAACCACCGCTGGGAATTCGACAAGGCGCCCGAACTGTTCAACCGGACGCTCCACCGGCTGAAGGCCAACGACGTGCCATTCCGGGTGGTCGTGCTGGGGGAGCAGGGTGACAACCCGGCGGAGGCGATTACCTCGCTGCAGGATGCGTTTCCCGCCGAGGTCGTCCACTTCGGCTATGCGGAGTCTCGCGCCGACTACGAGCGGCTGCTGAGGCAGTCGGACATCGTGGTGAGTACCACCCGCCACGAGTTTTTCGGCGTCGGGATGGTCGAGGCGATGGCGGCGGGATGCATCCCATGCGCACCGAACCGCTACAACTACCCGGCGCTCGTCCCGGAGGAACTCCACGGTCAACTGCTCTGGGAGAACGAGACGGAATTCGCGGCGAAACTGGAGGCGTTGCTGACCGGCCCGCTGCCGAAGCGCGAGCCGCTGATTGCTTCGGCGTTGCGCTTCGATTGGGCGCCGGTAGCGCCACGGTGGGACGAGGCGATCGAGCGGCTGGTAAACGACTGAATCTCGCCCAAACCTTTCCGATCTGCTCGTGCCAGTCACATTCACATTTTGTCTCCACGGGAGCGCTGACCCACTATGTAATGGTGGTTCGTAGAAAGCGGGAACCAGCAGAGATGGTCAGCAACTGATGCCGCATGCGCTGAAAACGACATGGCACCTGGTGCCTTCTCCCATCCGCTGGCCCTTCGAAATCATCGCCCGGACGATCCACCTGTACGTCGAGGACGGCTGTTCCACGTATGCCGCGGCCATCGCCTATTACGCGATTTTCTCCATCATCCCGCTCAGCCTGATCACGCTCTCGGTGTTCGGCCTGGTAGTCGATCGCGACCGCATCGTGGAGTGGGTGTTCGACCAGATCCCGCTGCGGGAAACCGAGAGCGTGCGCAACAACGTCGACGAGATCATCCGGCGGACGCGGCAGGTGAGCCCGGCAAGCATCGGGCTGGGTTTCCTCTTCCTGGTGTGGTCATCGAGCGGCATCTTCGGGGCGGTGCGCAAGGGATTGAACGCGGCGACGCACCTGCGCAAGGGCCAGCCCTACTGGCACGGGAAGCTCATCGATATCGCGCTGATCCCGGCGTTGGGCCTGCTCATCGCGCTTTCTGTCGGCCTTACGGCGATGGCCCGGATCATCGTCGAACGCGTGGATGAGATAGGACCGTTCGCGATCGACACGAACCTTGCGTTGAACATCGCCGGGTACATCCTCCCGGCGATGGTCTCGTTTTCGATGTTCTCCTTGCTCTACAAGTACGTTCCGACGGTGCGGCCGCAGTGGCGGGAAGCGCTGGCGGGGGCCGTCTTCGCGACGGTGTTGTTCGAAGTCACCAAGAATGTAATCGCGACGTTTATCGCCTATGCCAACTTCTCCCGGGACACGGCGATCTATGCCGGCTTCGGCACGGCGTTGGGCTTCCTCATCTGGATGTTCGTGAATGCTTCGATTCTGCTTCTTGGCGCCGAATTCGGCCGGGCGATTCGCCGGGACTGGGAGCGGCGGGAGGAAGAAGCCCAGGCCGCGCCAGAGCGGGTTGGCGTGGGCGGACCGGTGACAGAGTCGCACGGTTAAGGAGAGGGCTTCGAGTCCCCCGCAACTGTCATATCGGACTTTAGAAACATGAAAGTAGAAAAAGGTTCGAAAGAGTTCTAAACTGGTCTTGTGCAGGGAACACGCGAACGCATTCTCGAATCCATCGTCGAACGGCGAGACGTCCGGGTCGAAGACCTGGCCGCCGAGTTGAGCATCACCACGGCGGCGGTGCGTCGCCACCTGGACCACCTTCGGGCGGATGGGCTGGTCGATGCGCGAGCGGTGAAGCAGCCGACGGGCCGCCCGTACTACATCTACTTCGCCACGGAAAAGGCTACCCAGGCCGTGCCGCCCGCCTACGCGGACCTGATGGAGCGAATGCTGAAAGGCCTCGGCGAACACGAAGAAGTCATCGCGGGAGTGATGGCGAGCGTGGCGGAATCGGTGGCTTCGAAGCACCGGCACGCAGTGCTGGGGGTTCCCGAGGAGGACCGCGTGGCGCAGGTGACCAACAGCCTGCGTGCCGAGGGGATTCTCGAGGCGTGGCGGGCCGAAGACGACGGCATTCACCTGATCAACGGGCGCTGCCCGTATCACAAGGCGGCGGAGATCTCAAAACTCCCCTGCGAATCCGACCGAAAGGCCATCGAGCTGTTGCTCGGGCACGACGTCGAACAGCTCAATCGCATCGTCGATGGAGCATCTTGCTGCGAATACCTGGTGCGGAACGAACCCGCCCGGCCACAAATCATCGAAGTTCAGTAAGGAGAACGCTCAACACATGCCTAAGCTCCTGGAGATCCGTGATCTCCATGCCAATATCGGCGACAAAGAGATCCTCAAGGGCCTGACGCTCTCGATCGATAAGGGCGAAGTACACGCCATCATGGGCCCGAACGGCTCCGGAAAGAGCACGCTCGCCAACGTCCTCATGGGCAGCCCGAGCTATACGGTCACCGGCGGAGACGTGCTATTCAAAGGCGAATCGCTCCTTTCCCTGACGCCGGACGTGCGCGCCCGGATGGGGCTCTTCCTCGCGTTCCAGTATCCGGTTGCGGTGCCGGGCGTCACGCTCGTTAACTTCATGCGGCAGGCCGTGAACGCCCGCCGTGGCGGCGATGTGCCGATCCGCGAGTTCCGCGAGACGCTTTTCAAGAAGATGGACCTGCTCAAGGTCGACCAGGATTTCGCGCGCCGTTACGTGAACGACGGTTTCAGCGGCGGTGAGAAAAAGCGCGCCGAGATGCTCCAGATGGCGATGCTTGAGCCCTCGATGGCGGTGTTGGACGAAACCGACTCCGGCCTGGACATCGACGCCCTTCGGACGGTTTCGGAAGGCGTGAACGCGCTGATGAACCCGGAGATGGGCCTGCTCCTGATCACGCACTACCAGCGGCTGCTGAACTACATCAAGCCGCAATTCGTCCACGTCCTCGTCGACGGCCGCATCGTGAAATCGGGTGGCCCGGAACTTGCCGAGCACCTCGAAGCCGCGGGCTACGACGAATTCGAAGCCGCCGCCGCGGCCACTGCCTGAGGAGGCATCCTATGACTACAGCACCAGAGCTGATCAACAGCGAAAGCTACGAAAAGAAGTGGGGCTTCCACGACACCGAGGCCGCCTTCTTCAAGTCGAATCGCGGCCTCACCCCGGAAGTCGTGAACACTATTTCCGACATGAAGAACGAGCCGCAGTGGATGCGCGAATACCGCCTCAAGGCGCTCGAACTCTTCAACGAGAAGGAAGACCCGGCCTGGGGCAGCGAGCTCCTCAAGGAGATCGAGTTCGACAACATCCACTACTTCGTGCGCGCCACCGACCGCGACGAGCGTTCGTGGGAGGACGTGCCGGAGTACATCCGCAACACCTTCGACAAGCTGGGGATTCCCGAGGCTGAGAAGAAGTACCTCGCGGGCGTGGGCGCTCAGTACGACTCCGAAGTCGTCTACCACAACATCCGCGAGGACCTCGAGAAGCTCGGCGTCATCTTCCTGGGCACCGACCAGGGCCTGCGCGAGCACGAGGACATCTTCAAGGAGTACTTCGGGACGATCGTCCCGGCGGGCGACAACCGCTACGCAGCGCTCAACAGCGCGGTGTGGAGCGGCGGTTCGTTCATCTACGTGCCGAAGGGCGTGAAAGTCGATATCCCGCTGCAGGCGTACTTCCGCATCAATACCGAGAACATGGGCCAGTTCGAACGGACGCTCATCATCGCCGATGAAGGCAGCCAGATTCACTACGTTGAGGGCTGCACGGCGCCGGTGTACTCGAGCGATTCGCTCCACAGTGCGGTCGTTGAGATCGTGGTGAAGAAGAACGCGCGCGTTCGGTACACGACCATCCAGAACTGGTCGAACAACGTCTACAACCTGGTAACGAAGCGTGCCGCCGCCTACGAGAACGCCGTGATGGAGTGGGTTGACGGAAACCTGGGCTCGAAGCTCACGACGAAGTTCCCGAGCGTGTACCTGATGGAACCGGGCGCGCATGGCGAGATCCTCTCGCTGGCGTTCGCAGGCGAAGGCCAGCACCAGGACGCCGGTGGCAAGATCATCCATGCCGCTTCGAATACGACCTCGACGATTATCTCGAAGTCGCTAAGCAAGGACGGCGGGCGCACGAGCTATCGCGGGCTCCTGAAGGTCTATGAGGACTGCGAGAACGTGAAGTCGAACGTCCGCTGCGATGCGCTCCTCATCGACGAGGATTCCCGCTCCGACACGTACCCGACGATGGAAATCGACGCCTCGGACGTGCACATCCAGCACGAGGCCTACGTGTCCAAGCTCGGCGAGGACCAGCTCTTCTACCTGATGAGTCGCGGGATGACCGAGGAAGACGCCGCCAAGATGATCGTCAACGGCTTCGTCGAGCCGATCGTCAAGGAGCTCCCGATGGAGTACGCGGTCGAACTCAACCGGCTTATCGAACTGCAGATGGAAGGCGCAATCGGCTAACGGCCGGGCGCTTTCCACGGAATTCGCGCGGGGGGTCGTGAGGATACTCCGTCTCCCGCCGCGGGCTTCGGGCCTATTTGAACGGAACCCGGCTTCGGCCGGTGATTAACGAGGAACCTATGACTTCAGTCCAATCCGAAACCGTTGCGGGGATGAGTGCCGCACTGGGAAACACGGTGGCCGATGCGCCGTGGATGGCGGCACTGCGCGCGAACGCCGCTGCCGCCGCGGACCGGCTGGCGATGCCGGATTCCCGCCGCGAGCGCCCCTGGAAATACCTCGATGTGAGCAACCTCCGCCCCGAATCGTTTGGGACCTCGGGCGCGGAGCGGATCGAGATCGCGGCGAATGCCGCCCAGGCGACCGTTGTTGAATTCAAGGCTGCAACCGGCGACGTGGCGGCGGCAATCGAGAAGAACCTTTCGAGCGCGGTGATCCCCGGGATCAGCCGGTTGACGGCGCTGCACTACGCGCTGCTCCGCGGCGGAGTGATCGCGAATGTGCCGGCCAATTTTGAAGTGGCGGAACCAGTGCGCATCAAGCGGACCTACTCGGGTTCGCAGTTCGCGGCGCCGCATACGCTCATCGTCACGGGTGCGAACAGCCGCGTGACGATCGTCCAGGAGTACTTCTCCGGCGAGGACGAGATGGTCGCCACACCCGTCGTGGAAATCATCCCTGGGCCGGGCTCGCAGGTGCGGTTGTATTCGATTCACCGCTGGGGCGAGAAGACGCAGGTGTTCGAAAGCCAGCGATATCTCGCGGAGGCCGACGCCGCCGAGCTCCAGAACCTGAACATCGTCCTCAGCGGGCAGGTGGTGAAATCCCATGTCGAGTCCTCGCTCGTCGGGCGCGGCTCGGCAAGCGAACTGCTTGGGCTCTGCTACGGGAAGGGCCACAGCCATTCCGACATCTACACAGTCCAGGATCACATCGGCCCCGACACCCGTAGTGACCTGTTGGTGAAGTCGGCACTGACCGAATCGTCGCGGGCGGTTTACTACGGGCTAACGCGAGTTGGCCTGGGTGCCAAGAATGCCGACGCGAACCAGGAGAACCGGAACCTCCTGCTGAGCAAGACCGCGAAGGCCGATAGTGACCCGGTCCTGGAAATCCTCACGAACGACGTGATCCGGGTGAGCCACGGGGCTACCGCCGGGCCGGTGGACCAGGAGCAATTGTTCTACATCCAGGCCCGAGGCATCCCCTATGCCGAGGCCGAATCCATGCTCGTCACGGCCTTCCTGGAAGACGTGCTCGGTCGCGTACCGGGAGAGGCGATCCGGGAAGAGTTGACGGCGCTGGTGGAAGAGGCTCTCGACCAATGACCTGGGTCAAAGTTGCGACAGCGGCGGACATTGAGGTCGGGACGGCACGCGTGGTGGAAGCCGAAGGCCGGCGTATTGCGCTCTGCAACACCGGCGAAGGCTTCCACGCGATCGACGACCTCTGCAGCCACGATGGCGGGCCGCTCGACCAGGGCCGGCTCGAAGGATTCCGGATCGAGTGCCCGCGCCACGGTGCGCAATTCGACGTTCGCACGGGCCGCGCGCTGACGCTGCCGGCTGTCCGTCCCATCAGGAGTTACAAAACGCGAGTGGAGCACGGCCACGTAGAGGTCGAGGTGTAGGTTTGACTAAAGTCACAGACCAGATGGCACCTGTGACGCGATATTGGCCCGAGGGTGGCCCAATGCTGGACGTAGCGCGAATTCGGAAGGATTTTCCCATTCTCGAGCAGGCGGTGAACGGCCACCCGCTCGTGTACCTGGACAACGCCGCGACGACTCAGAAGCCGCGCCAGGTGATCGAAGCGCTGGTGCGGTACTACGAGACAAACAACGCGAACATCCATCGCGGGATCCACACACTTGCGCAGCGAGCGACCGCCGAATACGAAGCAACGAGGGACAAGGTCGCCCGGTTCATCGGCGCAAACGACTCGCGGAGCATCGTCTTCACGCGGAATACGACCGAGGCCATCAACCTGGTGGCTCGCGCCTGGGGCGACCAATTCATCGGCGAGGGCGACGAAGTGGTGCTCAGCATCATGGAGCATCACTCGAATATCGTGCCGTGGCAGCTGCTGGCTCAGCGCAAGGGCTCCCACGTCCGTTTCGTGGGCCTCACGCCGGAAGGCGGACTCGACCTGGACGCGCTTCGCGCACTGGTCGGGCCGAAGACAAAGCTGGTCAGCCTGGTCCACATGTCGAACGTGCTGGGCACGATCAACCCGGTGGCGGAGATCGCTGAGATTGCCCACGCGGCGGGCGCCCTGTTCCTGCTCGATGCGGCGCAGAGCGTTCCGCATCTGCCCTTCGACGTGACGGCCACGGGCGCGGACTTCGTGGCGTTTTCTTCGCACAAGATGCTTGGCCCAACCGGCGTCGGCGTGCTCTGGGGTCGCCAGGAACTCCTTGGGGAGATGCTCCCGTTCCTCGGCGGCGGCGACATGATCGCCACCGTTCGGGAGGAGGGGTCGACCTGGGCGGACGTGCCGCACAAGTTCGAAGCGGGGACTCCGAACATCGCCGACGTGATAGCGTTCGGTGCGGCGAATGACTACCTGGAATCGCTCTCGATGGCGGCGGTGCGTGAGCACGAACTCGATCTCACGGCCCGGGCGATGGACCGCCTGGAGACCGTCCCGGGTTTGCGAATTCATGGGCCCCGCAATCCTGAAGAGCGCGGCGGAGTCATCAGTTTCGAAGTCGAAGGTGTTCACCCGCACGACATGGCGACTATCGCCGATTCCCACGGGGTGGCGATCCGGGCCGGGCACCACTGCGCGCAGCTGCTGATGCGGCACCTGGGAGTGCCCGCGACGAGCCGTGCGAGCTTCGCGATTTACAACGATGCCAGCGAAATCGAGGCGCTGATCGAGGCCGTGGAGCACGCACAGCGGGTGTTCGCCTGATGACCGACCCGTTCGAAGACATCTACCGGGAGCTAATCCTCGATCACTACCGGCGGCCGCGAAATCACGGTGCGATTCCGTCGGCGCCGATCCACGTGGAAGGCGTGAACCCGGTTTGCGGCGATGAGGTCCACCTCGATCTCACCGTCGAGGACGGGGTGGTGCGGGACATCGGGTTCTGGGGCGAGGGCTGCTCGATAAGCCAGGCAAGCGCCTCGATGATGACCGAGCGCCTCAAGGGACGCACCGCCGGCGAGGCGCAGCGGGTGATGAGCGAAGTCAGAGCGATGCTGGTTGACGGCGCTCCACCGTGCCGGGAGCTCGGCGACCTGGAGGCACTCGAAGGCGTCGCGAAGCTACCGGTCCGTGTGAAGTGCGCACTGCTATGCTGGAACGTACTCGACCAAGGCCTGAAGCAGGCCGCCATCAACGCCTGAGGAGGGCATGCCGTGACCGAAACAACAACTCAGACTCCGCCAACACATGACGAGATGATGGCAAAACTTGCCGAAGTGAATGACCCGGAGATCAACCTCAGCATCGTTGAACTGGGCCTCGTGTATGGCGTGGAGTTCGACAACGGCGACGTGCTCGTGACGATGACGCTGACGAGCCCAGGCTGCCCGCTTGGGCCGATCATTCGGGGCGAAGCGTACGCCAAGCTGCGCGAGCTTCCGGGCGTGAAAGATGTGGATGTCCAGATCGTCTGGAACCCGCCGTGGGACCCGCGGACGATGGCCAGCGAAGACGTGAAGATGCAACTCGGGATCTGGTAGGAGACTTGCTCGCCGCTTAACCGCGCTCAGAACCGCAGGAAGGGCACGAACATGCGCCCCAGGATCATTGCGGCCGTGAGCCAGTCGGCGGGCGCCTCATCCACCGCGTTTTCGTCGACTGTAGCCATCGCCAGGCTCTGTGGTTCTTCGAGGTTGTAGACCTTCGCGATTTCACCGGTATCGAACCAGGTGCCGCGGCACGGCCCGCACTGGTCGAGATAGATGCCGTGGTCCTGGAATCGCTCCATTTGCTTCGAACAACTCGGGCAATTGAGCAGCGCGGGTGATTTGCCGCACTTCGCGCAGACATTATCCGGCTTGAGATGGCCCATGCATTCTTTGCAGCGGCGGGGCGCCGGCACGGCGCGCAACGCCGGATGGTCGAAGCCCGGGTCGGAGACGCCTCGGGTGAGCGCGTCGCCGACGGCCCAGAAGCCGTAGCACGTTTTGCAGTAGAGGAAGGGGTCCATCGAGAGCAGTTCGTGACGCGGGAATTGCTCCATGGGCGGGTGGTTGGCGCAGGCGGGACAGGCCGGCATCGCGGGAGCCGACGCCTTGATTTCATCGGCCTGCTTGCGCAACTCGGTGAAGATCGTGTCGCTGTCGCGTTCCCAGTTGCCGCGTTGGGCGCGTGATCGCGCGGCGGCGAGCCACTCTTCGTCGGCGGAGATGGTCATGGTTAAAGAATCGGCGGGATGGGGGCCGGGCATGAGCCTGCGCCGAATCTGATTGTCTGTAGACTGACCGTAATGAGTTGCGAGGACGACACCGCCGAACTGTTGCGCCGCGCCGGGCACAAGATGACGCCCCAGCGAGTGCTGATTTTGCGCGCGTTGCGTCATGCCGGCGGGCATCTGAGTGCGGCCCAGATCGCCGACCAGGTACGCGGCGACTACCCCTTCATGGACGTAAGCACCGTGTATCGCACGCTCGATGTGCTGAAGCGCATGCGGCTCGTGACTTCGACCGATATGGGCGCCGGCGATGTGGTCTTCGAGTGGGCGCCGGAAGAGACGCACCACCATCTCATCTGCTCAAGCTGTGGCCATGTCGAGGAGATCGGGCATGGCTACCTGGTGGGCCTGGAAGAGGGCGTACGCAAGGACTTTGGCTTCGAGCCCGACCTGCACCACTTCGCGATTTTCGGGCTGTGCCGCGAATGCCAGCTGGCGGGGAGCGCCGATGGCGACGCGCCGTGAGCTGATCCGCGCCCTCGAGGAGGCGGTCGGAGCGGCGAACGTGCTCTGGCGCCCCGAAGACCTCGCCGTCTACGAGTTTGACGGCACGATCGAGAAGTCGACGCCGCACGCCGTCGTGTTCCCCGATGGCGCCGAGGAGGTAGCGGCAGCGGTACGCGCGTGCAACCGGTTCGGCGTCCCGGTCACGCCTCGCGGGGCAGGGACGGGACTGAGCGGCGGCAGCGTGCCTGCGAAGCGTGGGGTGGTGATCGCCACCGCCCGGATGCGACGGATCCTGGAAATCGATGCGGAGAACCGGCTGGCGGTGGTGGAGCCGGGCGTGCCGAACCTGGAGCTTTCGAAAGCGGCCGCGCCGTTCGGGCTATTCTACGCGCCCGACCCGAGCTCGCAGCAGGCGTGCACCATCGGCGGGAACGTCGCGGAGAACGCTGGGGGCCCGCACTGCCTCGCACTCGGGGTCACCCAGAACCACGTCAACGGCATTGAAGTTGTGACGGCGGAGGGCGAGATTACCTGGCTCGGGGGGCGAGTCGCCGAGTCGTTCGGCTATGACCTTCGCGGAGCATTTATCGGCAGCGAGGGCACACTCGGCATCGCGACGAAGATCGTGGTGCGCCTGGTACCGCTGCCGGCGAGCACGATCACGCTGCTGGCCATCTTCGACACCGTGCAGCAGGCGAGCGAGACGGTCTCGACCATCATCTCGGCGGGAATGATCCCGGCGGCGATGGAGATGATGGACCGATTGACCCTGCAGGCGGCCGAAGCCGGCCTCCAGTGCGGCTATCCGCCGGACGCGGGCGCCGTGCTGCTCGTGGAACTCGACGGGCTTCCAGAGGTCATCGATTCGCAGGCGGTTACCGTGCGGGCGGAGTGCCTGGAGCGAGGGGCCTCGGAGGTGCGCCTCGCGAGCACGCAGAAGGAGCGCGAGCTGCTGTGGAAGGGCCGCAAGGGCGCGATCCCCGCGCTCGGACGGCTGGCTCCGAACTACTACATCCTCGACGGCGTCGTACCGCGTTCGAAGCTGGTCGAGGTCATGGGCACGGTTAACGAGGTTTCGGAGCGCTACGGGATCCCGATAGCCAACGTCTTCCATGCCGGCGACGGCAACCTGCACCCGCTGGTGCTCTTCGACGAGCGGGTACCGAACGCGACCGCCCGCGTGCTCGAAGCGGGCGGCGAGATCATGAAGGCGTGCGTCGAGGCCGGGGGCGCGCTGAGCGGGGAGCACGGCATCGGCGCCGAAAAGCGCATGTTCATGCCGTGGCTTTATAACGAGACGGACATCGAGAACATGGAGCGGCTGCGGACGGTCTTCGGGAACAGCGGGCAGTTCAACCCATGCAAGCTGCTGCCGACCGGAACGGGCTGCGGCGAAATGGCGCACCAGGCGGCGGCCGTGCGCGCGGCGGGACCGGATGCCTATGTCTGAGGCGGCGACCGGCACCACCGAACGCATCGGCGGGCGCGAACCTGAAGCGGTCGAGGTTCCATCGAGCCTGGAGGAACTTCGCGCGCTGGTGCGAGCGCGGGATGGGCGGACGCTCGTGATCCAGGGCGGCGGTACGAACCTGCCGCTCGGGAATGCACCGGAGGGCCGCTTCGCCGTGGTCGATGTGCGGGAAGCGCTTCGCGGCGAAATCGAGCATGCCCGGGAAGACCTGACGGCGGTCGTGCCGGCGGGAATCAGCCTTGGCGAATTGGGTCAGCGACTGGACACGAATGGCGGCCAGTTCTTGCCGATCGACCCCGGGCGGGCCGAGGAGGCGACGCTCGGCGGGGCGCTGGCGGTTGGGTTCGGTGGCCCGCTGCGCACGCGCTACGGTCTGCCTCGCGACCTGGTCCTTGGTGTGACCATGCTGCGTGCCGATGGCGAATTGGTGAAGGCCGGCGGACGCGTGGTGAAGAACGTGACCGGGTACGACCTGATGCGCGCTTCTTGCGGTTCGCTGGGAACGCTGGGAATCTTCGTTTCGGTGGCAGTGCGCGTGCTTCCGAGGCCTCGGACCGCCGACTTCTCCGTGCGAGTGGGGACGCTGGAGAGCGCGGTATCGGCGGTGTCGGCGCTCCTGAGCGCGGATGTGCGCCCGGAAATCGCGGATGTCGTCTGTGCGGATGGTGATTGGAGCCTGTTGCTTCGACTGACGGAGCCTGCCCTCGACGCCGCGAAGCGGGTGCTCGCCGGACGACCGATGGACGCGACGGAACAGGCGGAATACCTTCGCGTGCGCGACGTGGGCGCGCAGCCTTCCGACAGAGTGGCTGTACGGGTTACCGGGCTCCCGGGCCAGGTGACTTCGATCGAAGCCGGGCTACGGGTGCTTCGGCCGCCGCTCGTGGTAGCCCGACCCGCCGTGGGGACGGTGCTCGCGTCGTGGGACCGTGTTTCTGCTCCCAGTTCGCGCGAACTCGATTCGGTGGCCGCGAAGATTCGCAGACAGCTTCGGCCGGTGGGTGGCTCGCTCGTGGTCGAACGGATGCCGGATTCGTTCCGGGGCATTGTGGACGCGTGGGGCGATCCGCCCGGCGCGTTCGGGCTGATGAAGAAGATGAAGGCGGCCTACGACCCGGATGGCCGGTTGAATCGGGGGAGGTTCGTTGGTGGCATCTGAGAATCCGCTCTGGCCGCTACTTTCGGAGGCGCCGACCGAGGAAGATCTGGGGCGCTGCGTGCACTGCGGGCTGTGCGTGAACGCTTGTCCGACGTATCTCGTGACGGGCCTGGAGGTCGAGTCGCCGCGGGGCCGCATCCACATGGCGAAGCTGATCTCGGATGGCCGGAGCGAACTGACTGCGTCGATCCAGAACCACTGGGAGCTGTGCCTGCAGTGCCGAGCGTGCGAGGCCGTTTGCCCGAGCGGGGTGCCGTATGGGCGCATCCAGGAACACGCGCGCGCCCAACTCGGTGCGGCCGCACCAAGCGGAAAGCGAGGGCGGCGGTGGCGACGATTCGCGCTTCGGAACGTGGTGGCGCGGCCGCGGGTGCTCGCCTTCGCGGTGGCGCCGGCGCGATGGTACGCCAACAGCCGGATGCGGTGGCTCTTCCGGCGGCTACTCCCCGGAAGGCTGCGAACGATGGAATCGCAGCTTCCGCGAGGGCTGGAGCGCCCATTCCGGCCGGGCGACACAAAGACCGAAGCGCCCGCGGGTGTGCTCTTCACCGGGTGCATCATGGGCGAGTTATTCGGCGGGGTGCATCGCGCGACCGAACGTGTCTACGCGCGCGCCGGGATGCCGTTGACGGCTGCAGAAGGCCAGGGCTGCTGCGGAGCGCTCCATGCCCACGACGGCGACCTCGAGTTCGCGCGGAAGCTGGCGCGGAAGAACATCGCTGCGCTGGAGAAGACGGCCGGGCCGATCGTTGTGAACTCCGCCGGGTGCGGCGCAGCTATGAAGGAGTACGGCGACCTGCTCGGTGGGGATCTCCGCTGGGCGGAACGGGCGGCGGCGTTTTCGGCGCGGGTGAAGGACGCCTCGGAGTTGTTGGGAGAATTGCCAGCGGGTTCATTTGCCGAGCGGGTGACGTACCAGGACGCCTGCCACCTCGCGCACGCACAGCGTATCAAGGATGGGCCGCGCGAATTGCTGCGGGGTCTCGATGGCATCGAGATGGTTGAAACCAACGGCGCTGATGTGTGCTGTGGCGCGGCCGGGATCTATTCGCTGGTGCAGCCTGAGATGTCGGCCAAGCTTCGGAGCCGAAAGGCAGAGCAGTTCGCTGCGGCGAAACCCGATGTGATCGTCACGGCGAACCCGGGCTGCCACCTTCAGTACCAGGCGGCAGTCGCGGAAGCCGGTATCGATGCGCGAGTGATGCACCTGATGGAAGTGCTCGACGAGGCGACTTCCTAGGCGGTGATTCGGCGCTGGTAGTCGAGCTGCTGGTTCCAGAAGGGATTGGGATCGGGCCCGGTAGTCGGTGGATGGCGAAAAACCGACGCAAATTGCTGTACCCATGGAATCACGCCGAAGTAGCCTGAATCGGTGACCGTGAGGAGGTCGGACTGGCCCGCGGCCGATATCCCGGCGCCGCCTGTGGTGCGCTGAGTGGATGAGCCCGTGTCGTACGTGCGCGCCACGTATCGGCTTGCTGAGGGCGAAGCGAGCGGCGCACCCCAGCCGAACCAGAACGCCGCGCGCCCGTTGCCGTAATAGCCCTCTAAGACGCGCTTGCTGATCGTCGTATAGGTTTCGACCGCCGGGACAAATTGCGGTCCGAGGGCCCGGTTGAGCATATCAACGACGATAGAGCTGGCGCTGTACAGCGGGTCGAATACGCTCGGGAAATCGATGGTGATGGCGCCGAGGCCAGGGCCGCCAGCCGCTTCCCACATCTGCCGGAGTTCTGGCGAAGGGGTCCCATCGCCTTCGATTCGGGCGTAGCCTGCGACGAACTTCAGGCGCGTCGCGGAAATGCCGATGCCAGGCTCCGCCGCGAGAGCAGGCGGAATCGGAGGCGCCAGGACCGCGCGGTCCCCGAACAATCGCCGGGCAAGTTCTGGACGATTCAGCGCCGTGCTGATGAGCGTCACGAGTTTGGGGTCGTTCCAGGGCGGGGAACCGACGTGCATTGAAGTCAGGATCACTTCCCGCTCGTACCGATGCAGTTCGGTGACCCGGTCCAACGTTGTCGAGTGAGGTGATGATTCCTCACCGGGGCCGTGATACAGGAGCGAGGGAAACGCCGCGGCAATGGCTTCTGCGTCGCGCCGGTCGCGGACGAGGACTTCGTCCAGCGAGCCGTCGATGAAGTACTGCGCTGCGGCTCGGCTCGGTTCGGTGACGTGGAGTTCGTCGAGGTAGGTCTGGCGGTGGCCTTCGCGGAAGGCGGTGAACTTCGCGCCGTCGTCGGCCCAGTCGAATGTCCACGGCCCGGTGCCGACGACATGGTCGGAATCGAGCCTGGACCAGTTGGCGGAGAATTCGGCGACGGCTTCGGGGGCCTGGATCAGTGCGTACTCGCCGGCGAGCGTCCCGAGGATGTTGGGGTCGGGGGTGTTCAGCCGGAAGCGGACGGTGCCGGCCTCGGGAGAGTCGACCAAGGCGATGGCGGTGTATTCGTCATAATGTTGAGCAAGGGGAGCCTTGCCACCGGCGGCGAGTTCGACCGAGCGGCGGAAGTGGGCGACCACGTCGGCCGCCGTGAGGGCGCGGCCGTTCAGCGGCGGACGGTTCTGCCAGCGGGCGGCGGGATCGAGGTGAAACAGCACCGTTTGGCCGTCTGGCTGTTCCCAGCCGGTCGCGAGGTCGCCTTTCAGGGTGAGCAGTTCCGTCATGTCCCAGTTCAGGAGGCGGGAGTGGGTGCGGCCGACGACTTCGTTGAGCGCGGTCGAACCGCTGATCTGGGCGTCGAAGGTATCGATGTTGAAGCTGGTCGCCGCAGTGATCCGGGCGATGCCGCCGCGAAGGATGGCGGTTGGCGACGGAGTCGGAGTTGGGCTCGGCGCCGCGGTTGGTGAAACAGTGCCGGGAGGGGCCTGGGGCTTCGAGCCACTTCCCCTGTTCGCGAGCACGGCTGCGGTTCCACCCGTGGCGGCGACGACGGTTGCCCCACCTGCCCCGGCGAGAAACGCGCGGCGAGAGACGCGACGGCTCATCGGGACGGGACTGGCGGGCCCGCCGATTCGGCGAGGTCGTGGCTGGCGAAGGAAACGAGGGCACGCGAACTGGTGAGAGAGCCCTCGGCGGCTTCGATCCCCGCGAACCCGAGTGCCGGGCTGAGGGCCGCGCCGAGTGCGTTCTGCACCTGGTTTGGGTGTGTGGGCACCTCCCCATGCTAGCAGAGAGCCCCGGTGCTACAGTTCAGAGAGGGACAACGTTTGAGTTGCCCCGAGTGAGGTAAACGGCCCTGCCGGGTGAACTAGCCGGCCTAACGGCCGCGGTAGCCGAGACGATCCAGCCCCAACTGACGTTCGGGGAGGGTTCGCTGCGCCTTGGATTACCTGAGTCCGGGCGAGCGCCGGTGGTCGCGGCGCTCGCCACCATGCATCCGGACCCGGTCCTCGTGGTGGTGCCGACGCCTGCGAAATCCCACGCGTTGTACGAAGAGGTCGCGCTGTTCGTTGCGGGGATGCCGTTCGCGCGGCTGCCGGAGCGAGAAGCGCTGCCTTATGAGTTCGTCCGCGACGACCCGGGCCTGGCCGTTGAACGGACGCAGGCGCTTAGCCTGCTGCGCGGCGAATCGCCGGCGCTGGTAGTGGCGTCGTGGTCGGCACTTTCGGAGCACTGCGCGGATCCACAGGTGGAGGCGGAAGGGCTGACGCTGAGGGCGGGTGAGGCACGCAACCCGGGCACTTTGATGGCCTCGCTTGAACACTCGGGGTATGCAATTGAGCCGCTGGCGGATGCGCCGGGCACGGCCTCGCGGCGAGGCGGCATCGTTGACGTCTTCCCGGCGAACGCCGAGCGGCCGTTCCGCATCGAGTTCTTCGGGGACGAAATCGAAAGCATCCGCGAACTGGACCTGGCGACCCAGCGCAGCGTTGGGCGCCGTGAGGAGATTCACATCCCGCCGGCTGCCACGAGTGGAAGCGAAGCCCGCGCCGCGGCCGAATCGCTCCTGGAATCGCTCGAAGCGAACGGAGACCAGGCCGAGGTGGTGATCGAACAGCTTGAGCTGATCTCGGGAGGCAACCGCAGCCCGTTCTCGGCGTTCTTCGAACCGCTGTTGTATGCAGGCACTGCGGTAGAGCACCTTTCCCGCGGCGCACTGGTGGTCTTCGACGAACCTGCAGAGGGCGAGACATCGCTGGCGACGGTGGTCGACCATGAGGAACGAACGCGCCAGGAGCTCGAGGGGCGCGGCCTGGTCCCTACCGGTTTGCCAGCGCTGCGTGTGGATGGCGAGGCGCTTCAATCGAAGCTGGATGTATTCCGTTCGATTGAACTGCAGCGATTCGGGACGGAGGAACTCGGGACGCGAAGACTGCCAATGACGGCGACGCCGAGTTTCGGCGGCAAGCTCCGGCCGCTCGCGCAGCAGGCGGGGGCGTGGGCGAAACAGGGGCGGGCTGTGGCGATCGTTTCGCAGCAGGCGCTGCGGTTGGCCGAGCTGCTGGACGAAGAAGGCATCCGCGCGGAACCGACGCGGCGGATGACCACTGCGCCCGAAGCAGGGCGAATCCAGTTACTGCCGGCGGCACTGGCAGGCGGCTTCACGCTCGACGAGACGCTGACGGTGGTCTCGGACTCCGAGGTCTTCGGGTTCCGCAAGCGCCGCCGCCCCACGCGAAACCGCACCTCGATTCGCGCCGACCTGGTCTCGACGCTCGAAATCGGCGACTACCTGGTCCACGCCGACCACGGCATCGCGCGCTACAACGGCCTCATCCGGCGTTCTGTCGATGGTGTGGAGCGGGAATACCTCGAACTCCAGTATGCCGAGCGCGATCGTCTCTACGTGCCCGCGGATCAGCTCGAATCGGTCTCGCGCTATGTCGGGCCGACCGACCATCCGCCTTCGCTGACGAAGCTGGGGTCGCAGGAGTGGGTGCGGGCCAAGCGGCGCGTGAAACAGGCGGTTGTCGAACTCGCGCAGGAGTTGCTCGAACTCTATGCGAAGCGCGAAATGGCGCGCGGTCACGCGTTCGCGCCGGACAACGCCTGGCAGATGGAGATGGAGGCGGCGTTCCCATTCGTCGAAACGCAGGACCAGCTCGATGCGATCGCCGAAGTGAAATCCGACATGGAAAACGTGAAGCCGATGGACCGGCTCATCTGCGGCGATGTCGGCTATGGGAAGACTGAAGTTGCAGTCCGGGCGGCGTTCAAGGCCGTAACCGACGGCAAGCAGGTCGCCGTCCTGGTACCGACGACGGTGCTCGCGGAGCAGCACGGGTCGACGTTCCGCGAACGCGTCGCCGGGTTCCCGGTGCGCGTCGAGGTACTTTCGCGCTTCCGCAGCGACCAACAACAGAAGGAGATCGTGGCGGGGATCGCTTCGGGTGAAGTCGACATCGCCATCGGCACGCATCGCCTGGTGCAGAAGGATGTCGAATTCAAGGACCTCGGCCTCGTCATCATCGACGAGGAACAGCGGTTCGGTGTGAGCCACAAAGAACGGCTGAAGCAGATGCGGGCGGAGGTCGACAGCCTGGTGCTTTCGGCGACGCCGATCCCACGGACCCTACAGATGTCGCTCGTTGGCATCCGCGACATGAGCACGGTGATGACGCCGCCGGAGGAGCGCCAGCCCATTCGCACCTACGTGCTCCAATGGGACGACGAACTGCTGCGCGAGGCCATCGACCGGGAAATGCAGCGCGGCGGGCAGGTGTACTTCGTCCACAACCGCGTCCACAACATCGAGCGAATCGTGACGCGGCTGCGGAATATCGTGCCCGAAGCGCGCATCACGGTCGGTCACGGCCAGATGCCGGAAGACCAGCTTGAACGCGTGATGATGGAGTTCTCGGCCGGCGACCACGACATCCTCGTCTGCACGACCATTATCGAGAGCGGGCTCGATATCCCGAACGCGAACACGATCATCATCAACGACGCGAACCAGCTCGGGCTGGCGCAGCTCTACCAGCTCCGCGGCCGCGTCGGGCGTTCGGCGAACCGCGCCTACGCTTACCTGCTCTACGACAAGGACAGGGCGATGAGCGAGAGCGCCCAGAAGCGGCTGGAAGCCATCTTCGAGGCGACGGAGCTCGGGGCGGGATTCCAGATCGCGTTGCGCGACCTCGAGATTCGCGGCGCCGGCAACGTTCTCGGGAACGAACAGAGCGGCCACATCGCGGCGGTGGGCTTCGACATGTACTCGAAGCTCGTGGCCGAAGCAGTTTCGGCGCTGAAGACGGCGGTGGCGCCGGATGCTCCGGTCGGGCCAGAGCCGCTGCCGCCATCGCCGATGATCGACCTGCCCTTGAGCGCGCACATCCCGGAGTCGTACATCGCCGACATTCACGGGCGGCTGGCCGCTTATCAAAAAATCGCCGAGATCGAATCGGCGGAGGGCGTGGCCGAGATGCAGGCCGAACTGGCGGACCGTTTCGGGCCGGTGCCGCGTTCAGTCGAGAACCTGCTTTACGTGGCGCTCGTGCGGTCGCTGGCGCGGCGTTCGAACGTGGAGAGCCTGAAGACCGACGAGATCATGTTCCACCTGCGCATCCGGCACGGCACTCCTCCGGCGATGAAGGCCGCCGTGGAGGCATTGAACTTGAAGAGCGTCATCGTCGGGCCGAACCAGGTGCGCATCGACCGCGTTGGCGCGGGCACGAACTGGATGCCGTTGCTGGCGCGTGTGCTCCGCGCGATGGCGGAGGGAGAGGAAAGAGGAAAAAGGAGAGAGGAAAGGGTGGCGAGTGCTCTTTAGGCACAGTCGGCGGCGGGGGCCGCTCCTCGTGGCGTCAGTCCTGCTGATGTTGGCGGGCATTGGATTCCTGGTGGCGGCATTCATCGAGCAGAACACGAAGCCGGCAGCGGGTACGCCAACAGATCCCTTCGATTTGCGAACTCCAACCTCCGCAAGCACGCCAACGGCGACGGCCACATCGTTTCCGGACGCGCCAACCGCTACACCGACGCCGACACCGTTCGACGGCAAAGTCGCGCGAATCATTGCCCCATCTATCGGGTTGGACAACGGCATCGAAGAGATTGGCGTCACCGATGGACAGCTCGACGTGCCGGTCGACGGCGTGAACAAGGTCGGCTGGTACTCGATTTACGAACAGCCCGGTCACGGCAAGAACTCGCTGTTTGCCTCGCATATCAACTTCAACAAGCACGACGGGCCGTTCGCGCACCTTTCTGAAATCCATCAGCTGGACCACATCTCCATCCAGATGGAAAACGGCCCAACCTACGTGTACGAGGTCATCTTCTACCGGCGCTACGACCTGACGACGATTGCCATGGGCGAACTCATCGACGCGAAAGACCGCCCCGCAAACGAGGAGTGGATCACGCTGATTACCTGCGGCGGTGACTTTGTGCCGGACCCCGGGAGCGAGTTCGGCCATTACCTTCAACGCGACGTGGTGATTGCCCGGCGGATTCAGTGACCGCGCTAGAATCGCGCAATGAAACTCGGGCTGCAGATTTCGAACTTCACCTGGAAGGGACGCGGACCGAAGCTAGGCGAGAACCTGGCGGCGATTTCGCGGACGGCCGAGGACGTGGGCTATAGCTCGATCTGGGTGATGGACCACATTTACCAGATCCCGCCGATCGGTTCGGCGCACATGGAGATGCTCGAGGCGTACACGGCCCTCGGATTCATCGCGGCGAACACGAAGACGGCTTCGGTGGGAACGCTCGTGACCGGCGTGACCCACCGAAATCCGGTGTTTCTCTGCAAGCAGGTCTCGACGCTCGATGTGCTTTCCGGCGGGCGCGCGCGGTTGGGCATTGGCGCTGCGTGGTTCGACCGCGAGCACAAGGCCATGGGCATCCCGTTTCCGCCGTTGAAGGAGCGCTTCGAGCGGCTCGAGGAGACGCTCCAGATCTGCCTGCAGATGTGGGGCAAGGAGGATGGCAAGTTCGAAGGCAAGCACTACGTGCTGAAGGAGACTTTGAATTCGCCACAGTCGCTGCAGAAACCGCATCCGCCGATCCTGATCGGCGGGCGCGGTGAGAAGAAGACCATCAAACTCGCCGCGAAATACTCCGATGCCTACAACATCCACACGGATTCGCCGGAGGTCGCTCGCCACAAGTTCGAGGTGCTGCGCGAGCACTGCGAGGCCGTCGGCCGCGATTACGACGCGGTTGAGCGGACCGTCCTGATGCCGATGGATGTCGGCGATGACGGCTCGCGGGCTTCCGAACTTGTCCAGCAGATTGGCCTGATGGCGGAAGCAGGGGCACAGGCGGCGTACGGGTACCTGCCGGGGCTCGACCGTATCACGCCGCTCGAGGTGGTGGGGCGCGATGTGCTGCCCCAGGTCCGGGACCTCTGATGGCGTTCCTGGAACAGGTTGCGCTGATTGTTGAAGACTACGACGAGGCCATCCGGTTCTTCGTGGATGCCCTGGGGTTCGAGGTGGTGGAGGATTCGCCTTCGATGACGAATGACGGGCGGCCGAAACGGTGGGTGGTGGTGCGGCCTCCCGGAGGAGAGACCTCGCTGCTCCTGGCGAAGGCGGATGGTGAACACCAATCGAAGGCCATCGGCGAGCAGTTCGCGGGCCGGGTGGGGCTCTTCCTGCGCGTGGACAACTTCGCCAGCGCGTTCGACCGAATGCAACGAGCCGGCGTCGAGTTCGTGACCGGGCCGAGGAACGAGCCCTATGGCCGCGTAGCGGTGTTTCGCGACATCATGGGCAACCGCTGGGACCTGCTCGGTCCACCAGAGGGCGAACCGGAATACAAGGAGTAGCCACGTGACCACACCGAACATCCCGAACCTGCCTGGCATGGGCAACGCCCCGACGCTGCAGGCGCAGCTTTCCACGGTGACCGAACGCGTGCTGCTGTACTGCGACCGCGCCACGGAAGGTCTGACCGTGGACCAGTTCTGCGACACGCGTGGCGGCATCACCAACAGCATCGGCTGGGACGTGTGGCACGTGGTGCGCACGATCGACAACATCATCCATTTCGTGTTCGAACGGCAGCAGCCGGTGTGGCTCCAGCAGAACTTCCACGAGCGCTGGAACCTGCCGAAGGTGGACCAGGGCACGGGGCAGGACCCGGACGATGCCTACAGCATGCGCTTCCCGGAGCCGGCGGAGTTCAATGCTTACACGAAGGCCGTGCGCGATGCGATCGTCCCGAAGATCGCGGAGATGAGCGATGCATACCTCGCGGAGATCCAGACGATCCGGCCGTGGGGGCCCATCCCACGGATGGAAGCGATCTTGCACGGCCTTATCGGGCATGGGAACGGGCATCTCGGCCGCGCCAGTTATGCGCGGACGCTCTTTGGGCTCCAGGGGCTGCCTTACTGAGAGGAAAGAAGAAAGAAGAAAGAGGAAGAGCCGGGGATCGCGCTGCTGGGCAGGCGTTAGCCCGGGCTCTTACGGGCATTGGCGGCCAGGTGCTCGAGCGCCACTTTGGTGCGGGGTTCGGCGCGGATGGCGCGGGCGACGCTGAACGCGAAGATCGCGATCGCGGCCCAGGCCAACGAGCCCGCCGTCGCGATGATGTGGCGGCCCGCTTCGTAATCCAATGAATCGCCGAGGAGCGGCACTCCCGCGCGCAAGACGACCGCGGCGAGCAAGAACCAGAACGGCAGGCCTTCCAGGAAGCGGGGAACTCCAGACTCGGTTCGTTCGAGAGCAAAGAACGGCGCTACCAGTCGCGCCATTCCAAGGATGAGCATCGTGATGGTGCCGATGCCGAAGAGGTGACGGGCCGCGTCTCGCTGATTGAAGGCCGCGAACGGCGCGGAGCTGTCCTGGACGAGCACCGCGAACCCGGCCCAGAGCAGCAGCGCCCCCGCGAGCATCGCGGCGACGTTGGCGGCGATGAGGAAGCGGGCGGCTGATCTCGCCCGCGGACGCAGACGGCGGGCCTCGCCGTAAACCGAGCCCGCCACGGCTGGCAGCCATAGCAACGCGCTGCCAGAGAGTGCAAACCCGAGGCCGGACCATCGGAGACCGTTTGCGTCATTGAGCAGAGACAGCGCGAGGAACGCGACGCCGAAGTTCAGGGCGATGCCGGGCAGGATGAGCTTCGGGAGGTTCGGCGTGCCCCGGCCGTAGAACACGGGAACGCTGCGGCTCTGCACTCCCCAGATGAAGTTGCCGATCGGGCCGAGCATGACAATCCAGAGGAGGATGTCGTTGTCCTGGTGTGGGACGAGCCCGGCGAGTGCTCCTCCTCCGGGGATGTTGGCAAGACTCAGACATGCCCAGACCGCCCACCAGAACGTCCCGGCCCAGGCAAAATACCGCCATGGGTCGCGAGGTCTGCGCCCCTTCGCGAGGGTGTAGGCGAGGACTGACGCGACTCCGAGTTGACCGGCGGCCGAGCTCCAGCCGATGAGGTTCGCGACGAGTTCGGCGCGGCCGCCTGCTGCCCATGTCTCAAAGGCGATGCGGAGGACGATTGGGAAGACCAGGAGCGCGAGCAGAGGAACCGTGACGGTCCGAGGTATGGGCCGGCGCCCGGCGAACCGGGGGATGAGCCGGATGGCCATCCCCGCGACAAAGAGGCCGGCCCAGCCCTGGAGCATCACCCACCCGTGTGCCTGCACCATCCAGGGCACTCGGTCGCCGCCGCTGACTGTGCCCGTGCTGGCGAGCGGCACCCACATGGCGAACACGAACCCGCCGCCGAGCGCGGAAGCGATGGCGGCGGCGATATAACCGAGGTACGACCGGTCTTCTTTCGCGCGGACGATGGAAGTGGAGGAAACGAGTGGCGGCTCGAGGGGGATATCCGAACTACGGCTCATGCCGCCGAGCCTAACGGAAATTCAGTGTTGCTGTCCGGAGCGGGCGGAGCGATTAGCAGAACGCCTCAGGCGACGAAGAGCCTGACGATTTCTTCGAGTTCATCCAATTCGAACGGCTTGGCAAGGACGCGGGCCACGCGCCGGGTGCGCGGATCGTCGGCGTCCAGGTTGCCTTCGCCGGTCATCAGGACGACGGGCGGCGTCTGGCCGACGTGGTTCTCGAGCGCCGTGACAACGCGCATACCGTCGCCGTCGGCGAGGTTGAGGTCGAGGAGGACGAGGTCGAACGGGGAGGTTTCGAGCTGTTCGACAGCTTCGGAAGCGCTCTGCACGCCAACGATTTCGTGGCCGGCGTTGGTGAGAACCTGCTTGATGAGGCGGGAAATCGTGCGCTCATCTTCAGCGAGAAGGATTCTCATTGGCGTCTTCATCGGCCCTCTCCGCCCGGACTCAACGGCAACACGACACGAAACGTCGCGAAGCGGTCGGCCCGGTCGCAGTGTACGGATCCGCCCATCGCAATTACAAGCTGCCGCGAACGAAAGAAAGCGAAGCCGGCATCGGCGGCGATTTCGCGTGGTTCGCCGGAAGGAAAGCCGCTGGTGAAGGTCAACTCGACCGTGTTGCCGTTGCGCACGGCATCGAACCGGACGGCGCCCGATCCATCGCCGATGCGGTTCGCCGATTGGGCGAAGCCGGCGATCGAACGCACGAGCCGGGCAGCATCCCAGGGCCCTTCAAGGTTTGGCTCGGGTATGCCACTCAGTTCCAGCGGGCCCAGAAGTTCGCGGGCTGCATCGACGGCCACGGAGAGTTCGCAGGGGCCGAGCGAGAGATTGAGCTTCTTGCGTTCGAGGCGGGAGGTTTCCTGGAGGTCGTCGGCGAGTTGCTGGAGGTCTTCGACCGAAGTCTCCAGCATCTCCATCAGCTCATGGTCGAGGACGAGGCCACCGGGCGTCGATTGGCGGCGCGCGAGCTCCATGACCATTTTGATCGAGGTGAGCGGCGTCCGTACCTCATGCGCGAAGGCGCCCATCGCCTCGCGCCGGTACATCTCGGCTTCTGTTTGCGAACTGGGTGGTTCCATAACGCTCCGAATCACCATCCGACCGTATTCCGGCTGTTCCGTACTCACAATGGGGTAAATACCCTAGGGATATCCCTCATGCGATTGGCCTAGCGCTGGCCGCGATGATACCGATTTTAATTGTGCCGCGGTGAGATGGCAGGACGGGCCCCGGCCACCTGCTCTTCCGCGTGGTAGGAACTGCGGACCAGCGGGCCGCTCTCCACGTGGCTGAACCCCATCGCGAGGGCTTCAGCCTTGAGGTCGGCGAACTCTTCCGGAGTCCAGTAGCGGTCGATGGGCAGGTGATCGGGTGTGGGCCGCAAATACTGGCCCACGGTGAGGATGTCGACTTCCGACTTGCGCAGGTCCCGGAAGACTTCGAGGAGTTCATCGCGCGTTTCGCCCAGGCCCACCATCACACCGCTCTTGGTGAGCGTGCCTGGATCGAGCGCGCGCGCGACCTTCAGCAGTTCGAGCGAACGGGTGTAGACCGCCTGCGGGCGTACGCGGGAGTACAGCCTCGGCACGGTTTCGGTGTTGTGGTTCAGGATCTCTGGCTGGGCTTCCAGCACGGTCCGGAGGGCGTTCCAATCGCCCTTGAAGTCCGGGATGAGGACTTCGAAGGTGGTATCGGGAGAGAGCCGCCGGGCCCACTTTATGGTTTCGGCAAAGATGCCGGCGCCGCCATCGGGCAACTCGTCGCGGTTGACGCTGGTGATGACGGCGTGGCGCAGATCCATCTGCTGGATGGCGAGAGCGACTCTGCGCGGCTCACCCAGGTCGAGCGTGCCCGGGCGACCGGTCTTCACCGCGCAGAACCCGCAGGAACGGGTGCAGGTATCGCCAAGGATCATGAACGTCGCTGTGCCGCGGCTCCAGCAATCGCCGATGTTGGGGCAGCGGGCCTCTTCGCAAACGGTGTGGAGCCCTTGCTCGCGCATGAGGTTGCGCAGGCGCTCGTAGTTGCCGCCACCGGCGGGGAAGCGAACCTTGAGCCAGGGAGGCCGTTCGGGATGCCTGATGGCCATGGATCCAGTGTGCGCTATCGGGGCGGGGTTGTCGCTATTCGGGGAGCTGGGGTTCGATCTCAGTCTGAGCGGGGCGAACAGGCCAGAGGAGCGCCTCGAGGCGCGGCAGGATGAGCGAGAAGGCGATGACAACGACGCCGGCGGCGAACACCACAAGACCGTTCCGCACCGGCACGCCGAGGGCGGCTTTCGTGACATCGCGGTAGTCGGCCACGAACGGGTCGTCGCCCCCAAGCTGGCCGACGATCAGGCGCAAGAGCACGAACATCAGGACAACAGGGATCGCTCCGGCGGTAGCGGCCATTCCCAGCGAGCGCATTCTGCCCCAGCCGGTGCCCGTGGCAGCGACAATCGCCCCGCAGGCGCCAATTCCAAGGAGGGAAATCATCGCGATCAGGCCAGCGCGGTCATGCGTGGACTGTGACACCTGGCTGAGGCTCAGTTCGAGAAGCCCCTGGATGGAGAGCCGCCTGAGCGACTGCTCGCCTGTGCGATCGAAGGCGCTGATGCCCTCGGCGTAGATGAGCGCGGAGGAGCGTTCGAGGATGAGACCGCGAAGCTCTTCGTTGCTGCTGGTGGTGATTTCGCTGCGGGTGAGGACGATATCAAGGGGATAACCGGGGATGGTGATGTTGTCGGATTCGCTGGCGCTCGCCGCTTCGCGGATCGAGTCACCCTCATCGGCGAGCATCTGGTCGATGTCCGTGAGGGTGACGATGCCGGATTCGAGGACGTTGCGGGCCGGGCCGGGCGCGGTCGATTGGCGGCAACTCAAAGAGATAATGAAGACGAACACGCAAATGGTGAGCAGCGCGACGGCGATGGAGCGGCGGCCCTCGCGGCTGGATGTCGCACTTGAATACACGCGCTCGCGCACAGAGACATCGGGATCGAGTTCGTCCGGATACACCAGTGGAACCTACACCAGCCTGACGACAATCGTGCCGGCGATGCGGTCGTGGAGGGTGCGGCGGTGGCGATCGAATGCGGCCCAGATGAAGCCGAAGGCTGCCACAACCAGGCATCCGCCAAGCGCGCCCCCGGCGATCAGGGTGTCATCGCGGAAGGCATAGGCAACGATGATGCCGGCGGAGGCGATGAGGACATAGACGAGCAGGCCGACGACCCGGGCCATGGCCCCGAGCACGCCCAGCGGATGGCCGTCAGACCGAATGACCATCACCTGCATCACCGAAGCGCCGATGGTCTGTCCTTTCCAGGCGAATCCGATAAAGAAATAGAGAAGCAATGCCGGTGGGATGCAGCCAACGCAGACCCAGAAGGCGTTGAGCGCCGTGCTGGTGGGCTCGACCTTTTCGAAGTCGGACGAGATGAGCACGATGACCGAGCCGATAGTCACGAGCAGCGCCGCGATGATGAACATCACGAGGATATCGAGCGCACCGGCGGCCACCCGAGATTCGAACGAGGCGTAATGGAGTCGGAACGGGGGCCGGCGTCCGCGATCAGCTTCATGCATGGTGGTCGCGCTTGCGCTCATAGCTTGAAACTCAGTCTATCGCGGCGGGCGTAAGGGTATAGGCGAGGCTCGCGGCCTTCAGGAAGCAGGTTCCGGCGCCGGAGATTCTGAAGCATCGTCGGGGGCGAACAGTTCTTGCCGGGAGCCCGGAATGCCCGTGCCCCCTTCGCGGCGGTCGAGGTAGTAATCGAGTACCACGCGCCCGGCGGCCGCTGTGGGTAGGGCGAGGAGCACGCCTGCAACGCCCATCAGTTCGCCGCCGACAAGGACGGCCACGAGGACGACGATTGCCGGCAAGTTCAGCGTCTGTCCGTAGATTTTCGGGACCAGGTAGCGGTCTTCGAACTGCTGGTAAACGAGCAGCGCGCCGAGGACGATGAGCGCCTGGGTTGGCGATTCCTGGAAGGCCGCGACCACCGCGGGCACAACGGCGATGAACGCGCCGATCAGCGGAATGATATCGGCGAACGCGGCGAGCACGCCGAAGGCCACGGCGTTGGGGACCCGCATGACCAGCAACACGGCCGTGGTGAAGAGGCCGATGATCAGGGATGTGATCAGCTGGCCGCGGACGTAACCACCGACAACCCGCGATAGCGCGTTCAGGAAGTGGTGCGCCTCGGGCTCCCGGGTGTTCGGGACGAAGCGAAACAGGAACTTGCGCAGGCGGGGCGCATCGACCAGCAGATAGGCGGTGAGGACGGCGACAGTGAACCCGGAGATAACCCCGAGGAGCACGCGCTGGCCGAAGTCGACGGCCTGGCTGCCGCTTATGAGCTCGTCCCACTGGATGTCCTGCGAGCGTTCGGGAAGGTCCCAGTTCTCGGTATCGAAGCCGAAGTCGGACATGAGATCCTCGAAGTCCTGGGCGTACTTCGGCAGGTTGTCGCGGACGTCGCGGAATTCGTCGAACATGGCCGGCGCGACGATCGCGACGACCGATCCGAGGGTAAGCAATACGACCAGGAGGATCGAGAGGACGGCGACCACGCGGTTGAATCCGTGGCGGCAAAGCCATTCAACGTACGGCAGCAGGGCCGCCATGAAGATGAAGGCGGTGACCACCAGCAGGAAGATCTGGAAGAGGTTGAGCAGCGCCCACAGCGTCACCGCCGCGAGGCCAGCGGCAACCATTCCTCGATAGGACAGTTCAATCTTTAGCATGATGCGGGCGGGGGACGCCGGGCGTAGCGTATGGCCCGCCAGATGAGGATACAAGCCACCGGGAGGTGAACCGTGTTTCGCAACATCGATGCGTTCTTGAAGTACTTCGAAGGGGTGAACAAGCGCGCCATGCGAGACGTCGCTGCGCTCCCGCCGGAGGCGGACGGCTGGCGGCCGGCGATCGGCGAAGGCGAGAAGGCCTGGAGCATCAATCAGCTCGTTGGGCACATGTGCGGTTCGCGGTTGTACTTCGCGAGCGCGTATTCGGGCAGCGGGTGGATTAGCCCCGAACCGCCCGACGTTTCATCGCGCAAGAAGTGGCTGCCCGCCCTCGAAGCGAGCTTCAACGAGTTCAGAGCGAAGATCGCCGGGACGCCGGACGAGTGGCTCGACCGCCGAGTGGCGATGATCGACACCGACGGTGGGACGCTCGCCGGGTGGCGCGTGTTGATGATGATGATGGAACACGACATCCACCACCGCAGCCAGATCGACACCTACGCCGGGGCGAACGGCTGGGACGTCCCGGACATCTACAACCGGAGCGCCGAGAAGATCGGGTCGCTGCAGGCAGAGCAGCGGGCGAAACACGGGATGGAGGGCGAGGGGCACGCGCTGTAGAAGGGCGAGAGTAAGAACGAAGGCTCCCGAATTTCGGGAGCCTTCGTCCTGAGTGGTTGGTCAGATTCGTCAGTCAGAACTGAAGGGGAGGTCGCCCTCCACGCGGCGGCCCTGGCTGGCGTGGAACTGGCGGATGCGTTCCGGTTCCGGGTCGTGGACGGTGGTGGTCTTCGTGCCACGGACCATCGCGACGCGGCCGGTGCGAGTCAGTTCGCGGATGCCGTAGGGCTCGCACATCTTCACCAGGCCGTCGACTTTGTCTTCGTCGCCGACGACCTGGAGGATGATGGAGTTCGTGGCGATGTCGATGACGTCGGCGCGGAAGACGTTTGCGATATCCAGCAGTTCGTGGCGGTTCACGTTGTTGCAGCGCACCTTAATCATGGCCAGTTCGCGCGCGACCAAGTCTTCATTGCTCAGGTCGGTGACCTTGACGACGTCGATGAGCTTGTAGAGCTGCTTCTCCACCTGCTCGATCGGCGCGCTGGTGCCGTCGACGACGATGGTGATGCGGCTCAGGCCCTCGGCTTCGCTGTGGCCCACGGTGAGCGATTCGATGTTGAAGCCGCGCCGCCGGAAGAGGCTCGAGACGCGCATGAGCACGCCCGGCTTGTCTTCGACGATGGCGACGACGGTGCGATGTTCGGCGCGGTTGCGCACCACTCCGTTCACTGCCGGGTTCATCGGGCAAGCTCCTCGGCCGGGGCTTCGATCGTCTCGGAGAGCGCAGCGCCCGCCGGGACCATCGGCCAGACGTTCTCTTCCTGGTCGACCTGGAAGTCGAGGAGGATGGGGCCCTTGTGCGCGCGGGCCTCGCGGATGGCGCTGGCGACTTCGGCCTTGGTTTCGACGCGGATGCCGCGAATGCCGTAGGCATCGGCGAGCTTCACGAAATCCGGCTGGGTCATCGCGACCGAGACGAGGTTCTTGTCGTAGAAGAGCTGCTGCCACTGGCGGACCATGCCGAGGTAGCCATTGTTGAAGATGGCGATCTTTACCGGCAGGCCTTCATCGACGAGGACGGCCATCTCCTGGAGCGTCATCTGAAAGCCGCCATCGCCGCAGATGGCCCAGGTTTCGGCTTCGGGGCAGGCCACCTGCGCGCCGATGGCGCCGGGCAGTTCGAACCCCATGGTGCCGAGGCCGCCCGAGCTGATGAGCTGGCGCGGCCGCTTGTAGAAGTAGTGCTGGCCGGCCCACATCTGGTGCTGGCCGACGCCGGTGACGATGTTGGCATCGCCGTTCGTCTCTTCGTAGAGGGTGCGGACGACGTACTGCGGGAGCATGCGGCGGCTTTCGCGGATGTGCAGGCTGGGATGCTCCTCGCGGCACTGGTCGATCCAGCGCGTCCAGGCCTGGTGCTTCGTTTCGGTGACGAGTTCGGCGAGGCGTGGGAGGACGTTCTGGGCGCTGCCGACGATCGGGACGGCGACGGGGAAGTTCTTGCCGATTTCGGCCGGGTCGATATCGATGTGGACGATTTTGACGCCGGGGTTGAAGTCCTTGAAGCGGCCCATCGCGCGGTCATCGAAGCGCATGCCGACGCCGATGACGAGGTCGGCCTTATCGGCGGCCATGTTGGCATAGAACATGCCGTGCATGCCGAGCCAGCCGTAGCTGAGGTCGTGGGCCTCGGGGAAGGCGCCGATGCCGAGGAAGGTGGTGAGCACGGGGATGTTCGCCTTCTCGGCGAGCTCGATGAGCGCTTGCTGCGCATCGGACCAGATGACGCCGTGGCCGGCGATGATGATGGGGCGCTCGGCCTGGTCGATGAGCTCGGCGGCGCGGCGAATCATGCCGGCGTGGCCTTCGACGGTGGGCTTGTAGCCGCGCAGGTTGATCTGTTCGGGCCAGTCGTATTCGGCTGACTCCTGGAACACGTCCTTCGGGATGTCGACGAGGACGGGGCCCGGGCGGCCAGTCTTGCAGATGTGGGCCGCCTCGCGGATGGAGAGCGGGATCTCCTCCGGGCGCATGACGAGGTAGTTGTGCTTCGTTATCGAGTGGGTGATGCCGGTGATATCGGCTTCCTGGAAGCCGTCCTTGCCGAGGAGCGAGCGGGCGACGTTGCCGGTGAGGGCGAAGACGGGGGTGCTATCCATCCAGCTGGTGCAGATGCCGGTGACCAGGTTGGTGGCGCCGGGGCCGCTGGTGCCGAGGCAGGTGCCCATACGTCCGCTGGCGCGCGCATAGCCATCGGCCATGTGTGCGGCTGCCTGTTCGTGGCGGACGAGGATGTGGCGGATGCCGGGGAACTGGGGGAGCGTGTCGTAGAGGGGAAGAACGACGCCTCCGGGGTAGCCGAAGATCGTGTCGACGCCTTCGCGCTGGAGGCTATCCAGCACCATCTGTGCGCCTGTCATGCGCGTCATGAACCGGGGTCCTTCTTGCGGTGAGCCTGGTTTTCCGGCGTTGCCCCCGGTAAGGGGTATCCGGCGCCCGCCACGCCATTCGGTCGTGGCTTCCTTCCGCCGGCCGTGGGCCTAAGCGGGAGGATTGGAGGCGAGGAGGGTTGGCTGGTTGGCCGATTTCCCTCCGGCGTGAGCCGCAGTCCGATCAGAGTACGACAGTTATGGAAAAGGGAGAAGGGAGAAGGGAGGAGGGAGGAGGGTTGGTTGGGGGCGCATCGATGGGGGGATGGCGTGTGCTTTTTTCGTGTGCGAAACGGTGCGTTTTAGATTCAGGTATACCGATGCGATTAGATTCGAGTGTACTGACAGATCGTGTCGCGATTGGCGTTGGGGTAGCGGGGTCGCGAACCAACCCTGGACCAGCCGGCAAAGGGGGAGCGCGACGGCGGTGAGGAGGGCGGGCATGGGGTGATCCTCGGTGGTTCGGGGGCGAGTTCGAATGGGGCGGTGTCCTGGCGAGAGGAAAGAGGAAAGAGGAAAGAGGAAAGAGGAAAGCAGCTTCGGAGAAATAAGGGACGAGGCGAGCTTGCTACACTCGAAGGCACGAGTTACCAGGGGGCGACGTGCTATGGCCGATGACGCCGCGGCGAAGATTACCGAGCGGATCAGGGAGGTTGGGGGCTGGAAGGGCGAGACGCTGGGGCGTCTGAGGCAGCTGATCCACGAGGCGGACCCGAACGTGGTGGAGGAGTGGAAGTGGGCGAAGCCCTCTTCGCCGGGTGTGCCGGTGTGGTCGCACGACGGGATCATCTGCACGGGCGAGGTCTATAAGGAGTGGGTGAAGCTGACCTTCATGCGTGGCGCGGCCGTGCCCGACCCGAAGAACATCTTCAACTCAAGCCTCGAAGGGAACGCCCGCCGCGCCGTCGACTTCCGCGAGGGCGACAAGATCAACGAGGCGGCCTTCAAGCAGCTGATCAAGGCTGCGGTCGCGGTGAATGCGGCGGTGGTGGCTGGGAGGAAGAAGAAGTAGGGGGTGGGTTGAGGCCATTCGAAATTAGTGCGCCAAATCGGAATCAAAGGTGTATGGTCTGGCGGAGTGACGTACGGTGTTGACCCCTCGGCCGCCGGGTACGCGATAGGCCGGCTAGCGAACGGACTGACCTTCGAGAAGTTCGGGCTTCGATTCTTAGCCGCGACCCAAGGCTACAAGTTCATTCCGGTCGCGGGCATTCACGATCGTGGTATTGATGGTCTCGAACACACCTTCACGGCCGAAGGCGTCGAAAGGACCGTGTATCAAATCTCGATCGAATCTAATGGGCGCCAAAAGATTCGCGATACGTTGCGGGCGTTGAGAGAGAATGGGATTGGTGCAGCGCGCTTATTCTACGTTACCAACCGAGCGATTTCCGAAAAGGATAAACTCGTTGACGATATGTTTCGGGAGTTCGACATCTCGATAACTATCTGGGACATCGGCTGGTTTCAATCCAACGTAAATGCCTCTAACGCCACGGTCTCTGCCTACCAGACTCTAATCGATACGGAGTTCCACCAGTTCAATCGGCCAGGCACTGGCTATGTAATCGCAAATGTGGACTCTGACCCGAGGCTGTTTATCTTCTTAAGGCAAACTCTCGACGAAGCGGACGCGAGCACCCCACTTTTGGAAGTGCTCGTTGACTCGTTGATCCTTTTCAGCTTAGAAGGAACTGATCCTGAAGCAAACGTACTGCGAAGCAGGCAAGATATATTGGAGTTTGCTAGAGCCAATCTCGCGTTCGATGCGAGTATCATTGAATCTAGAATCGATACACGTTTGGCAGTTCTGTCTTCGAAACCTAATCGCCGCATACGCGCATATCAAAAAGAACAGATGTATTCACTTCCTTTCGAGACAAGACAGGACATTCAACGTCGTAACCTAGATGATGCTGCACTGTATGATCAGTTCCGAGCGGACACGCTTGTCTCCGCGAAAGATGTGAAAGTATCTCCAGACATTGCAGATGCAGTTTGCCTCGATATGTCCGAAAAGGTTCTTCACGCGATTTTCTCGGAACAGGGACTAGAATTCACGGAGTTCATCAATAGCAAGGACGCGGCTTACTCGATCGAAAAGTCTCTTCCTGACATCGTGTCGCGTATTGTCGATGAGTCAGTCAAGTCTTCTAATCCTATAGCGCTAAAGAGAAGCGTGCTCGGTGTGATTCGGGAAATGGTTTATTCCGGTTCGGTCGCCCAGACTACTTTTCTTGCTCGTCTCTGTCGCACTTACACAATGCTGTTTCTTCTGAGATGTGACCCAAAGCTGGTTTCATTTTTCGAGATTTATTTAAATGATACAACGGTCTTTGTCGATACTTCCATCTTGGTTCCAGCTCTTTCCGAGCAGTTTCTGGAAAAACCTCATCAGCGCTACGCAAATCTTTTGCGAGGCGCGTCCGAGGCTGGCGTTAAGTTGATTGTGAACGAACAGGCCGTCAAGGAATTGGTATCGCATTTCCGGATGATCATGCGGAGATATCGTGATCAATACGAGAGCGATCAAGAGCTGTACGACCAGGAAGATCAGATCTTGTACATCCAGGAGATAATGATTCGTGCGTACTTTTATGCTCGGCGACGGGGTCAAGTCAAGGCATTTGAGGAGTTCATAGGCCGTTTCGTGTCACCTGATTTGTCGGCCGCGCGCGACGAGATCATACCTTGGCTTCGCGAGGAATATGGGGTGGAGTTTCGGTCGGAAAAGTCCATGGGCGTTAGTGTTGATCGCGGTGAACTTGAGAAGTTGGCGTCCGAATTGGGAAAGCGCAAGGAAGCGCCGCGCGCGAAGGCTGATGCTACGTTGGTTCTTACGATCTATGCGTTGAGAGCAAGGAACAATGAACAGGCGAAGGGCGTTTTGGGTTACAAGACATGGTGGTTATCGACGGACACTAGGACTGCTGAGAGCGTGCGGTCGGTGTTGGGCCAGACGTACCCTACGAGTTGTTATATGAGAGCAGACTTTCTGCATCATTTGGTCGCATTGGCTCCAAATAAAACGTCGACTGAAAAGACCTTCGCCCGGATGTTTCCGAGTCTCGCTGGAGTATCTCTCTCATATCACTTTCCGGCGGAGGCTGCTGGGGCAGCGCGTGAGTATCTGCGGCAACATCGAGGTTTGAACGCGGCTAGAAGGAAAGGCCTCCTTAATTCGCTGTCCAACAAATTGAAGTCGGAGGGAACTTCGATGTCCGGTGTGGAGATTAAGCACTTTCTAGACGAAGAGCGAGCTCATTTGGAGGGTGGCGTCGCGGTCGGTACCCCCAAAAAGAAGAGGCACCGGCGATCGCATCGTTCGAATCCACGCGAATAGTCAAGACTGCGTTCTTTTATGGTTCCGCCTATCGAGCCGCGTGGGTTATAGCCATCGCCCGACGCGGATACCGGCAGCCACGGAACAGGACTCCTCACAGTGCCGAAAGCTCGGATTGGCCCACTCTCGCCCGGGGGCTCGCCGAGGCTCGCGAGTGGGCGCAGGTCGTGGGCAATGAGTGTCGAGCGATGAGCAACGAGTAGGATCGGTGGATGCCCAAAGCCCGAATCGATGTCCTGATGGTTTCCCGCGGGCTCGCGGAGTCTCGCGAGACGGCGCAGCGGCTGGTTGCGGCGGGGCGGGTGCGTTCGGGGACGACGACGTTCGTGAAGGCCTCGCAGACGGTCGCCGAGGATGCCGAGCTGGTGGTTTCGGAGCCGGAGCGATACGTCTCGCGCGGGGGGCTGAAGCTCGAGGGCGCGCTCTCGGCGTTCGGCGTCGACCCGACGGGCCGGGCCTGCCTGGACCTCGGCGCCTCGACGGGCGGGTTCACGGATTGCCTGTTGCAGCATGGGGCGGCCAGCGTCCTCGCGGTCGATGTCGGGCGGGCGCAGTTGCACTCGAAGCTCCGCAACGATCCGCGCGTTGTTCTGCTCGAGCAGACCAATGCGCGGGCGTTGCCGGAGCTGGAGATTTTCGATCGACGATTTTCGATTGACGGTGGGATGGACAGCGAGAGCGATGAACAAGCGGAAATCGCAAATCGTCAATCGGAGATGGGAGGGACGAAAGGTAGCGAGGAGGATGGCGGGGGCCGGATTTTCGATCGACGATTTTCGATTGACGGTTCGCGGGAAGGCGAGGGCGAAGGACGGGCGGAAGTGGTGAATCGACAATCGGAGATGGGCCGGGGGGACGAGGATGGCGGGGGGATTTTCGATCGACGATTTTCGATTGACGGTGGAATGCACAGCGAGAGCGATGAACAAGCGGAAATCGCAAATCGTCGATCGCAAATCAGCCTCTTCGTGGCCGACCTCTCCTTCATCTCGTTGCGGAAGGTTTTGCCGAGTGTGGCGGGGCGGGTGGCGGCTGGGACGGAGGGGATTGTGTTGCTAAAGCCGCAGTTCGAGGCGGGGCCGAAGGATGTGCCGCGGGGCGGGGTGATCAAGGACGAGGCGGTGCTGGAGCGGGTGCGTCGCGAGTTTGTGGAGTGGCTAGAGGGCACGGGGTGGCATGTGTATGGCATGATTGCGTCGCCAATTCGCGGGGGCGATGGCAACACGGAGTATCTGGTGCACCTTCTTACGCCGATTGACGATTCACGATTTGCGATTGACGCCTCGCCCAAAGCCGTGGCTGATGATTTAGCGCCAATCGAAAATCGTCGATCGCAAATGCCGCAAGGCGGTGCCGGGTGTTGAGGCGTGCGGTGGTGTTTCATGCTCCGCGGAGCGAGGGGGCGGTGGCGTTCGCGCAGCAGCTGGCGAAGGAGTTCGGGCGCTGCGGGGTGAGTTCGGTGGTGCGCGATGTCTGGGGCGCCGAACCGGTGCCAGAGCTGGATTCGGCCGACCTGGTGGCCTGCATCGGCGGCGATGGCACGGTGTTGCGGGCGGCCCGAATCACGGTCCCGCGCGGCACGCCGCTGCTGGGCATCAACATGGGGCGGCTGGGGTTTCTGACGGATATGTCGCCGCGGGACGTGTTCACGCGGGTCGAACGCATCGTGGCCGAAGACTGGCGCCTGGAAGAGCGCCTGATGGTCCGCTGCGATGTCGAAGACCCGGCGGGCAACAACTTCGTCGCGCACGGGCTGAACGACATTGTCGCGAGCCGCAGCCTGCCGGGGCGGCCGGTGTACGTAGACGTGCGCATCGATGGCGAACGGCTCGCGAACTACCGCTGCGACGGCATCATCGTCGCGACGCCGACGGGGAGCACGGGGTATTCGCTCAGCGCGGGCGGGCCAATCATGGCGCCGACGGAGCACCACCTGGTGATGACGCCGGTTTCGGCGCACCTGGCGCTCGGGCGCAGCATCGTGCTGCAGCCGGATTCGCTGGTGGAACTGAAGGTGACGAGCGATAGCGGCGCGATCGTGAGCATCGACGGGCAGGAAGAGGTGCCGGTGGCTTCGGGGGTGCGCTGCGTGGTCCGCCCGAGCGAGCACGTCACGCGGTTCGTGCGGTTTCGGGGACCCGAGAAGTTCTACTCCGACCTTGCGGAACGGCTCGAAGGGCAGCTTTCGAGCGCGATGAGCCCGGGTGCTTGAACGACTTGAGATAACGGACTTTGCAGTCGCGCGTTCGGTCACGATAGAGCCGGGCGCGGGCCTCACCGTGTTCACGGGCGAAACTGGCGCGGGCAAATCGCTGGTGGTGGATGCGCTGGCGTTTGTGTTCGGAGCGCGGCGCGGGCGCGAAGTCATCGCGACCGGCGCCGAACGCGCGACCGTCCGCGCAGTTGTCGGCATCGACGGCAAGGCGCGGGTCATCGAGCGGACCATCGCGCTGAGCGGGCGGACTTCGGCGCGGATCGACGACCAGCAGGCGACGGTGGAGGACCTTCGCGCGCTGGCCGAGGGCTTCATCGATATCCATGGACAGTCGGAGCAGCTTTCGATCCTCTCGCCGCGGGTGCAGCTGGCGGTGCTCGACGAGTTCGCCGGGCTCGCGAGCCAGCGGGACGCGGTCGCGCAGACGGTGCGGGAGCTGCGAGATGTGCGGCGGCAGCTCGCGAGCCTCGCGACGGATGCGCGCGAACGCGAGCGCCTGGTGGAGCAGTTGCGCTTCGAGACGGAGGAGATCGACGCAGCGGGGCTGCGTCCGGGGGAGGATGACGAACTTCGGCGCGAGCAGGGGGTGCTTTCGAATGCCCGTCGATTGCTCGAGGACGTGGAGGTCGCGCTGGAGTCACTGGACTCCGCGGCGCTGGGCGAGGCTGTTCGCGCGACCGGCGACCTGGTAGCACGCGACCCGGGCGCGGGTGAGGTGGCGGAACTGGCGGTCAGCCTGGAGGCGACCTCGGGGGAGCTTTCGCGGGCGCTTCGGCGCTACCGCGACGGCCTGGAGGAGGACCCGGAACGGCTCGCGGTCATCGGCGAGCGGCTGGACCGCATCGCGCGGCTCTGCCGCAAGTACGGCGACACTGTCGAGGATGTGATCCGCTTCGGCGAGGAGGCTTCGAAGCGGCTGGCCGAGCTCACCGGCGAGGGTGCTTCGCTGGAAGGGCTGCAGGCGAAGGAAGCAGCGCTGCTGGGCCGGCTCGGGGAATTGGCGACGGCGCTTTCGCGGGCGCGGCGGTCGGCGGCGGGCGACCTGGTTCGCGCCATCGCGGAGGAACTCGAGGCGATGGGCATGGGGTCGGCGGTGCTCAGCGTGGGCTTCGCCTGCGAAGACGACGAATCGGGCCCGCTGGTGGCCGTGCCGGACTATGAGATTGTCATCACGCGCAGTCCGCTCGCGGGCGAGGGCGAACCGCACGCGGTGGCCTTCACCGAGACGGGCATCGACCGGGTGGAGTTCCTGGTGTCGTTCAACCCGGGCGAGAGCCCGCGGGCGCTTTCGGCGGTGGCGAGCGGCGGCGAGACCTCGCGGTTTTTGCTCGCACTGACGACGGCGCTGGGCAGCAGCGGTTCGGGGCGGCTGGAAGTTCTGGACGAAGTCGATGAAGGCGTTGGCGGGAGGACCGGCGCGGTCGTGGGTGCGGCGCTGCGGCGGCTGGCCGCGAAGCACCAGGTGCTTTGCATCACGCACCTGCCGCAGGTTGCGGCGTACGGCGAACGGCACCTCGTGGTTTCGAAGCAGTCGGATGGTTCGCGGACCTGGTCCGAGGTCGCCGAGGTTGCCGGTAAAGCGCGGGTGGGAGAACTCGCGGATATGCTCGGCGGGGTCGGGGAGGCGGGGCGGAAGGCGGCGGAGGAGTTGCTGGCGAGTGCCAGGGAGGGAGAAGGGAGAAGGGAGGAGGGAGAAGTGCCTCGTTAGCCGACCAGCTTGTTGGCGAGGTCGGTGAAGTCTCGGGCGCTGACGTCGAATTCGGGGATGGGGCTGCGGTCGGGGACGGTGGGGTCGCCGCGCTCGCCGGGGCGCGGGACGTAGGCGGTGGCGAGGCCGGCTACCGCCGACGCTCGCAGGTCCGATGGGTGGGCAGCAACCATCATCACCTGCGATGGCTGAAGCCCGAGCATGGAAACGCTGGACTCGTAGGCCTCGCGGTCGGGCTTGTAGTGGCCCAGGAATTCGCACGAGAGGATGCCGTCCCAGGAAAGGCCGTTGTGCTTCGAGCTATCGACGACGAGTGACCAGCTGAGGACGGTGAGGACCACGACGGTATAGCGCGGGCGCAGGCGTTCGAGCGCTCCGGCGAAGTCGGGCCAGGCGCGGAGGCGGTGCCAGACGGTGTTCAGTTCGTCGCGCTGTCCGGCCGAGAGCTGGAACCCCGGCTGTTTGGGCGCGATCTCATCCAGGGCCATCCGGTGCAGAGCGTCGGCGTTCATCCAGGGCAGTTCGGCTCGGCGAACCTGGCCGAGGAGCTCGAACATCTTCGCGCGCCACTCGTTCGCGAACTTCGGTGCGTCGACATCCATCCCACGGGCGGTTGCGAGTCGGATGACCTCGTCGCGGATGGTGGAGTGCCAGTCGAAGACCGTGCCCCCGACATCGAAGGTGAGCGCGCGGATCTGGGAAAGGTCACGTGGCATGCGGCAACTCCTGCGCGCACATCCTACGGCGCTCACCAGGCGGTTGTGATCCGCTGCCCGGCCTCGTTCGAACTACTCCCAGTAACACAGGAGGCTTTCAAACGATGCGCAAAATCCTTCCGCTCTGGATCGCACTGGTCGCGGTCGTGGTCCTGGCCGGGGTTGGCCTTGGTAGCTCCCTCACGGCGGTGGCCCAATCAGCGCCCACTGTGAAGTCGGGTCAGACCTCTCTCGGGCAGGTGCTCACCGGCCCGGACGGCCGGACCCTCTACATGTTTACGAAAGACGGCGCCGGCGTGAGCAATTGCACAGGCGCGTGCCTGCAGAACTGGCCGCCGTTGACGGTCGCCGCCGGTCAGACGCCGTCAGTCGCGACGGGTCTCTCGCTGACCCTCGGCACGCTCGTCCGGAGTGATACCGGCGCGACTCAGGTGACCCTTGCCGGCATCCCGCTCTACTACTGGGCTGCCGACCAGGCGCCGGGCCAGACTGGCGGCCAGGGAGTTGGCGGGGTCTGGTTCGCCCTGGATACGAGCGGCGCCGCCGTGCCGTTGGCCGCACCCGCGGCAACGCCAACGACCGCTGCCGCGACTCCCACCACCTCGGCCGCGACTCCCACCAAGCCAGCCGCAAACCCGACAGGCACCGGTGGCGCTGCCACGCAGGCGCCGCCAGCACCGCCGGCCACCGGCACTGGGGCGGCCTCGGAAAGCACGAACTGGTTGCCGTGGCTGGGGCTGATCGCGCTTTGCGGCGGCCTTGCCCTGGCGGGGACTACACTGGCCATCAAACGGCGCAGCTAAGGGGTCGCGAATGCGGTTGCTCTCCAGCACAGGTACCGCGTCGGACGTGACGCAGCCTATGCCGGGCGGGGACGCCGATGTCCCCGCCCGGGAGCAATCGCGCGCCGAACTCGGCGAGCTTTCGACGAGGCTCGCCAGGCGGGACGAAGCGGCCCTTACCGAGCTTTACGACCGATACTCCGGGCGAGCCTTCGGGCTTGCTCACCGGATCCTCGATGACGGGCCGGCGGCCGAGGATATCGTCCATGATGCGTTTCTCTGGATCTGGGAAAACGCGGAGCGGATCGACTCGGAGCGCGGGTCGGCTGGGGCGCTCTTGCTCACCGTTGTGCACCGCCGCGCGATCGACCAGGTCCGGAGGCGCGGCCGTGCCGCTCCCGCGATCCCGGCTGATTCCGATGTCCCCGACACGGTCGAGGATTCTGCTCTTGCGATTGTGGCGGGGCTTGACCAGGCGGCCGCCGCGGGCCGGGTCCGGGCGGCAGTGGACGAACTCAATGCTGAGCAGCGCGAGGCCGTCGAGCTCGCCTACTTCAAGGGGATGACCCATCAGCAGATTGCGAAAGAGCGGCAGTTGCCGATCGGGACAGTGAAGAGCCGGCTGCGCCTTGCGATGGGCAGGCTGCGCGGGGCGTTGAAGGACGAAGTCCGATGACTTGCGAACAGGTGAGGGAACTCGAAGGGGCATTCGCGCTCGGCGCACTGGAACCGGGCGAGCGTGAGGAGGTGGCCGCGCATCTCGAGGCGTGCGGCGAACACGCGAACATCTCGGAACTTCGCGCGGCGGCGATGATGCTGGGCGCTTCGGTGGAGGAACGCCAGCCTCCGGAGCGGCTTCGCGCGCGGGTGCTTGCATCGGCAGCCGGCCGATCTGGGCCCAGGCGCCGGCTCACGCTCGTTCACCGCTGGTGGTATGCCGCAGCTGCTTCAATCGTGCTTGTCGCCCTCGGCGCGGTCGTCATGTTCGCGACGCAGGACTCTGGTTCCAGCAACAAGGACCTGTTCGTGAAAGAGTTCGTCGCTTCGGATGTCGCGGTGCGGTTCGAAGCGAAATTTGACGACACGTACTCCCGTGCGACGTTCGCTGGACTCGCGCCACGCGAGGAGTATCACCTGTGGGTGATCCGGGGCGAAGACTGGCTAAGCCTCGGAGCGTTCCGGGCCAACGCCGACGGCAACTGGGCGGGCGACTTCGCATTCCAGGCGAGGCCGGGCGATTCCATCTGCCTGACGGTCGCGAATCCGACACCGCCGAGCGGGCCCTTTGGGCAGCCGATTTTCGTCGAACCCATTTCTTAACCCTGCCGGCGCATGGCGGCGCGGCGCTGTGATCCTCCACGGCTGAACGCACGAATAACCTGCAAATCGGTCCCCGGAGGAATCAACATGCTTAAATTCGTGGCTGCGGCCGCACTTGTATCGATCCTGTTCGCCGGATGCAGTGGTTCGGGCGACGACGATGCCCCGGCCCCAACCCAGCCCCAGGCGACGAACACCGCGGTCTCGACACCCGCAGCGACGGCTTCCGCGATGTCGGCGGCGGCCACTCCCACGGTGGCTGCTTCGGCAACACAGCCGGCGGCGACCGCGACTTCGGCCCCGGCGGCCACGCCCACGCAGCCGCCCGCGCCAACAGCAACTCAGCCCGCGGCCCAGGCGAAGACCGTCACCGTCCAGCTGGCGGACCAGTCGTTCAGCCCAAGCAGCCTGACCATCCGGGCGGGCGACACGGTGAAGTGGCAGTGGGGCGGGGACATCCCGCACTCGGTGACCAGCCGTGGCGGGTTCGCCTCGGACCCGGCTGGCATCAAATCCTCGGGTTCGTACTCGTTCACGTTCGCGTCGGCGGGTGTCTATCAATACTTCTGCCAGGTGCACGAGGCCTCGGGGATGACGGGTACGATCACGGTCCAGTAGGGCCAAAGTTTGCGGTGAGTAAAGGCCCGCCAGCGCATCGGTGGCATGATGGATCTATGCGTGGAGCGAGCCGCGAATTCTCGCGAAGGCGATTTCTTGGCTTCGGAGTCGCTGCGGCCGCCGGCGGGCTGCTGGCGGCATGCGGCGACGACGATTCGGATCCGACGGACGGCAGGCCGGCGACATACACACCGCGGCCGCCTTCCACGGCATCGCCATCGGCGACGCCGTCACCGACACAAACACCCACACCGACACCGACGCCGGTGCCACTCGACGAGATGATCGGCCAGATGGTGTTGAGCGGTTTTCGAGGGCTCCGCGTGGCTTCGGATAGTCCGCTCGCGGCGCTCCTTCGCGGCGGATCACCCGGCAACGTCGTGCTCTTTGATCACGACATCCCGAGCAACGGGGTGATCGACCGCAATATTCAATCGCCGGCCCAGGTGAAGGCCCTGACCGGCGAGCTCCAGGAATATGCGCCCCGGCCGATGCTCATCGCCACCGACGAGGAAGGCGGGCAGGTGGCACGGCTCTCACCGACGTGGGGGTTCCCGGACACGTACTCCGCGAAAGCCCTCGGGGACCGAAACGATCCCGCGTTCACCCGGGAGGCAGCGCGCGCGATGGCGAAGACGCTCGCGACGGCGGGAATCAACCTCAACCTGGCACCTGTGGTGGACTTGAACGTGAACCCGGACAACCCGGTGATTGGCCGCTACGACCGCAGCTTCTCGGCTGACCCGGAGATCGTCACCGCGCAGGCACTCGCGTTCATCGAAGGACACCACGACGAAGGCGTGCTGACCACGCTGAAGCATTTCCCCGGCCATGGCAGCTCCACCTCGGACTCGCACAAGGGGTTCGTCGATGTCACGGACCTGTGGAGCCGGACGGAGCTCGAGCCGTTCCGGAACGTCATCGCGAGCCGCAAGGCCGATGCAGTGATGACGGCGCACATCTTCAACGCCAACCTCGATCCCGACTACCCGGCCACGCTTTCGAAGGCGACGATCACGGGAATCCTGCGAGAAGAACTCGGGTTTGATGGTGTGGTGATCACGGATGACATGCAGATGGGAGCGATCCGCGAGTTCTACGGGTTCGAAGCGGCGGTGGAACTGACCATCAACGCCGGCGCCGACATCGTGGCGCTCTCGAATAACCTTGTGTACGAGCCCGGTATCGAAGGCCGCACCTCTGCTGCGATCCGCGCCGCGGTCGATGCGGGGCGAATCAGCCAGGAGCGGATTGAGCAGTCGTATCAACGGATCATGGCGCTGAAATCGCGGGTCTAATTTGGTGCACCGTATATCCCGTTTTCGGTAGATTGAGGCGACTCGAATTCCGAATGCGAGGGGCAGCATGACCCGGCAGATGATGATGGTTGCGCTTGACGCCCTCGATATCGGGGTGCTTCGGCGCGGCATCGCATCTGGCCGGCTGCCAAATCTGCGGGCTTTCATCGAAAGCGCCACCGAGTTCAAGGTTCACTCCGACGGCGAACGGTTGGAGGGCACGGTGTGGCCCACGTTCACAACCGGCACGAACCCCGGCGCCCATGGGCACCACTGGTTCTATCACTGGGTGGGAGAAGAGGCCCGATTCGTTTCGGCGAAAGATGCGCGCTTCAACGTGGTTTCGTTCTGGAAGGAGGCGCTGGAGCAGGGCAAACGCGTGGTCGAATTCGACCTGGCCTACACGCAGCCAGTGCGCCACCCGAACGAGCGCTCGTACAACGGATGGGGCTTGCAGGACGAGATGGACGAGTTTGCCCACCCCGAAAGCTTCCGCAAGGAGGTGAGGAAACGGCACGGGCGAAGCAAGGTCCAAAAGGACACCCTGCTGGTGCGGTCTCCCGAAGACCGCCTGAAGCTGGCCCGAGTGCTGCGCAGCGGCGCGCGCCAACGGTCGGAGGTGTTGCTGGATTTCGCCAGGCGCCGCGATTGGGACCTGCTCATCTTCGGTTACGGCGAATTTCACCTCGGAGGGCACCACCTGGCGGAGCCCATGGACCTTTCGCCACGAGTGACCAACGAAACCGCGATGTATTCGATCCTGAAACCGCTTGATGACGCCTGGCCGGAAATCGTGAGGGCGGCGGGCGATGGCTGCGACATCGTTATTTTCGCCCTCCACGGCATGCAGGCGCGGTTTGCCTACGGCGAGGCGATCCAGGCGGTGTTGCAGGATATGGAGGGGCGCCCACCGCCGGAGCCATCGCCCCCGGACTTGCTGAGACGCGCGAGGAACCTGCTCCCGCGGAGCATTCACCAGGCCATCTGGCTGCGGCTGCCGACGAGCGTGCGCATGCAGCGGATGATGGATACATGGATGGCGCGGATGGACGTCCATCGCGACCGGGCGTTCATGTTCGAAGGTGACTGCTCGGTGGCGCTGCGCCTGAACATCAAGGACCGCGAGATGTTCGGCGTTTTGAATCCGGAGGACGGACGGCCGTTTCTCCAAGCGATTCTTGCGGAAGCGAAGCGCTACCGGACGGAAGACGGCAAACAGGCGTTCGTGGACATGTTCGTGATGGCGGATGCATACCACGGCGAGCGGCTTCACCGGCTGCCGGATGCGACGCTGACGTACAACCCCGAGGTGATTCGAACGCGGAAGCTCACGCGAGACGACGGCTTCGAAATCCAGCTCCACGGCGCGGAGAGCCGGAACGGAGCGCACACCGGCACAGGGTTCGCATTCTATCGGCCGGCCGGTGAGATGAAGGTTCTCCGCCGCGACATCGACACGATGGACTTCGCTCCGACTGTGCTCCAGCGCATCGGCGTGACGCCGGGAGCCGCCCTGGAAGGCACCGCGTTTATCGAGTGACCCGACTTCTTGTCCTGAGTTACTTCGCGCCGAATTCGGAGACCGGGTGGCCCTGGCGAACTTCGTCCGATGACCGCTCGAGCAGCCAGAAACCGGCGGTTGCCGCGCAGACGACCCCGCCCGTGAGCCAGACGGATGGCCGCTCGCCGATCTCGTCGGCGAGCGCGCCGATCGGCAGGGCGAAGATGCTGGAGCAGGCGAAGGCCAGGAATGTGAGCGAGATGACGCGGCCGAAGTACGAAGGTTCGGTGATCTGGCTGACGATCGCACCGTTGAGGGTCTGGAATCCGCCCGCGCCGATACCCGCGAAGAACATGGCGACGATGAGCACGAGGAAGTTCGGTGCGAAGCCGGTGACGAGGAGCGAAACGCCGAAGATCAGGCACATGACCGTGTAGATCAGCCGGGCGTGCCGGGAATCTGCTTGCGAGGCGACGCCGACGCTCGCGCCGAGGCCCCCAACGGCATTAGCCCCGAGCAGCACGGTGATGCTATCGGCGTTGCGATGGAGTTCGTTTTCGACGAGCCCGGGGAGCAACGTCACGTAGGTGAAGCCGAACATAATCACGAGCACGTACGAGGCGACCAACCGGCGTAGCTGTGAGTGACCGCGAACGTAGCGGAGGCCGATGGCGATATCGCCGAGGACGCTGCGTCCCTGGCCGGAGCCGGGCTGTGAGGCGGGGAGGATAATCGTGCACACGATCGCCGCGATATAGAGCGCTCCCATGCCCAGGAAGGCCCCCGCAGCGCCGAGGAAGCCGATGGAGAGCATCGCCCCCGCGATGAGCGGGGCGACGATGCGCGAGGCATTGAGGGCGACCTGGCTGAGCGCGACGGCGTTGCCCCGGCGGTGCATTTCGACGAGTTCGAGCATGAAGGCCTGGCGGGACGGACCGAGGAAGGAAAACGCCATGCCGATTACGAACGAACCGATTGCGAGGTAGATGACCTCGATGATGTCGGTCGCAACGAGGATGCCCAGCGTAGTGAAGGCAGTGAAGATGGTGACCTGGCAGGCTAGGATGACGCCCTTCTTCGAAAGGCGATCCGCCATTGCTCCTCCGAGCGGGCCGAGGGCCAGCTGGGCGACGCCCTGGGCGAAAACAACGAAGCCTACGGCGCTGTTGCTGCCGCTGAGGTCGAACGCAACCACGGCCTGGACGACGGTCGACATAAAAAATGCGATGAAGGCGAAGACCGATCCAATCCAGAGGACGCGGAAGTGACGCGAGGAGAGCGATGCGAAGGTGCTCTGAGCCCAGGTCGACATTCAGACGAGAGCTTACGCGGGAACTTTGCAACACGTATTGTGCCGTGCCCATCCAGACGGCTCGGGTGCTAGGATGCGAGGCATGACGGACCTGGACCAGGCGCTTTCGATGATGGGCGATTGCGGGCCGGAGTTCGGAGGCAACGGACTTTCGAACCATGGGCCGATGGCGGCCGAGGCCCTCACGGCCCTGGGGCGAGGCGAGGACGTCGAGGACTGGGTCGCGCGCTACCGAAAGCGGCTGGACGAGCGGCCGGCGCGAGTGGAACGCATCGGCGAGGATGACTGGCGCTCGGCGCTTGGGGACCTGGCGCGGGTTTCGGACTGGGAGGACTTTTTCGCGGCGAGGGTCGATTCGGCGCCGTGGCGCGAGGTGCTGGAAGAGTGGGTGCCGATTCTTTCGGTCGGCATCATGGCCGGTGCGACGCACGGGCTCATCCGCACGGCCCATGCGGTCCGGAGCCTGGTGGCCGACGAGAGTTCGGAGATTCGGCGGCGGGAGTTCATCTCGGGGCTGGCTTACTGGGCCGCCCGGTACCAATCGATGCCGGGGACACTTCGGCCGATCGCGCCGCGCATGCCATCCGAGGCATTGGCGGACCTGCAGATCATGCCGCCGCGGATGCGCGAACGGCGGCCCACGAGCATCTTCGTGGCCGTGGCAGAACTCGACCACTTCGCGCCGTTCGAAGAGGCCATCAATCTCGCGGCGCCGGGCGACGATGTTTCGGCGTTCCTCTCCGACCTGACGAGCAACATGGCGCGGCTCTACCTTCAGAACGCCGGGCCGGCAAGCATCCCTTACGTCCACACGGTGACCGCGCCGAGCGCGCTTCGCATGCTTGCGCCGCACCTCTCGCTGGAGACGGCAAAGCTGGCGGCGCGCTACGCGTGGCTGGCGGCGGCGGCCATCCATGCTCGCGGGCACTTTCCCCACGACGTCGAGATGCCGGAGACCCCGCCTGACCGTGAGGACCTCATCGACCGGGCGGTGTTTTCCGGCGATGAGCACGCCATCAAGTTCACCGAGGCGTGCTTGCGCGAGTACACGCTCAACCCCGAGCCGGCGTTCCTGGCGGGGCCGCTGGACATGAGCAACCGGTACGGGCGAAAACGGCGCGAAGGCGACGGGACGAACGGCTAGTTAACGGGTCCTTGAGGGATGACGCTTCCCTCGGTTCGTGGCCTTCCTGTTCCTGGCACGGCGTCCCATCGCGCCAATCAGCACGGCCGCGCCCGCCAAGCCTCTGACTGTCAGACCGAATGATGTAGAAGACATCGTTCCTTGCACTACCAGGATGACTGAGCAGACGAACGCGAGCGCAACGCCGCCGATCGACGTGGCCCACGGATTAGCCGCGACCCAAGCCATCGTGCTGCGAACGACGCTCCCAAACTGGGTGAATGTTTTCATCGCTCTGTGGAAATTATGCGAGGCTGCTTCGCCGAAGGGAGAGTTCTCGTGTTCGGAGGACTCCTGGGGGCACGCCGAGTTCGCAGCCTCCCTGACGGTCGGATCTACGATGTTTGGGGGTTGGACTTAGCCGCTGCCGCTGGACGGGGTATCGAGGTGCTGGCGCAGGGCGACGACGCGGCGGACGGCCTCGCGGATGACGTATCCCGGTTCCGAGCCGGTGCGCTCCGCCTGGAGTGCGATGATCACGGCCTCCAGCGTCTCGGCCACCTCGAGCAGGATTTCGCGCAGTTCGCGGTTATCAAACCGGTTGCTTTCGCCTGGCATTGGCTCCATGACCCCAGTCTCTGCCCGGTGGCGGTGGCGGAGACAGTCAATAAAGGTTACGACATGGTGACAAGTAGCTGATCACACTTCAGACCGCAGATGAGCGGTCGATAAGGCATCGGCGTACTCGTTCCAGCGAGAGCCATCGTGCGCGCGGATCCATTCGATCCGGGCCTTCGGCCTCTGCTGTACAAGTTCCCACGCCCGCCGCACAAGGTCGAGATTGGCGATATCGCCTTCTTTCCGTTTCCAGCCGCGTGCCTCCCAGCCCTTGGCCCATTTTGTGAGCGTATTCACCACGAGCTGGCTATCGGAGTAGATGGTTACCGCCTCATCCGCGGGCGCCATTTCCAGCCCGTTGATAAGCGCGATGAGTTCCATGCGGTTGTTCGTTGTCCACGCTTCCGCACCGTGGCGCTCCTCGACCATCTGGTTGTCGCGGACGAACACTGCGCCCCAACCGCCGGGCCCCGGGTTCGGGCGCGATGAGCCGTCGGTGAAGACACCGTGCGCCGGGCCCTCCTTGAACCGTTCGAGGACTTCCGCGGTCGTCAGGTCCTGCGTCCGCGTTACGGAGGAGGCGCGGGTCGCAGACCTGGTCTTATTCGCGGCCGGGCGTGCTCCGCGAGAACCGTTGTCGCGGCAATCCATGCACTGTTTCGGGGTCCAGTTTGGGTACTTCGATTGGACGGAGGCCGGGAGCGTGAACTCGCGGGCACAGGAGTCGCAGGTGAAGGGCACCGAACCATTGTGGGATTCACCCTTTGGATTGTCGATTCGCGGGGCGTTATCGTGTGCGCATGAAAATACGGCGCGGCGGAACGATCAGCGATGACGTCATCGATAAGCGGGCCGAGACGCGTGCCGCGGGCGGGCGAGCTGGCCTTTCGCTTCCCGGCGGGGCCAAGGGCGGAATCGGCGGAATCATCCTGATGTTAATCCTGGCGCTCCTTGGCGGGAGCCAGCTCATCGGCGGCGGCAGCGGATCGGGTAACGGCGGCCTGGGCGACATCCTGGGGCAGATAGTGAACGGCGTGCAGCCGCCTGGCGCGCTCTCCACGGCGGTTCCCGGCGCACCAGACCCGCAGGCTGACACCGTCGAATTCGTGACATATGTGCTCGATGACATCCAGGACAGCTGGACGGCGCAGTTCCAGGCGAGCGGCAGCAGCTACGAACGCGCGAAGCTCGTGCTTTTCGAACAAGGCGTCCAGACCGGCGGCTGCGGGTTCGCGCCTAGCGAGGTCGGGCCCTTCTACTGCCCGGCGGACAAGACGGTCTATCTCGACCTTTCGTTCTTCGATGATCTGGCGACCAAGTACAAGGCCCCGGGCGATTTCGCGCAGGCCTATGTCATCGCTCACGAGGTGGGCCACCACGTGCAGAACCTCACGGGCGTGAGCGACGCCGTGCGCAAGGAGCAGCAGTCGAAGCCGAAGGATGCAAACGAGCTTTCGGTGCGGCTCGAACTGCAGGCCGACTGCCTCGCGGGCGTTTGGGCGCACAACACGTATGAAAATGTCGTCATCGAGCGGGGCGACATCGATGCGGGCCTGGCGGCCGCCGCGGCCGTCGGTGATGACCGGCTACAGAAACAGGCGGGGGTGGAGGTGAACCCGGATACGTGGACCCACGGAAGCTCGGAGCAGCGGAAGACGTGGTTCACGACGGGCTACGAAAGCGGCAACGCGAACTCCTGCGACACGTTCAGCGGCGGCATTTAGTTGTCGTAGGTCGTAGGTCGTAGGTCGTTAGTCTTCAGATCAGGCGGCTTTGACCGTTTCGTTGACGATCGAGTGTTCCGTGGGCTCGAGGACTGACTCAGGCCACTCCCAGTTGCGGGTGCGGAACCAGGCATGGACGACTTCCGGGTCCAACTGGATTCCCGCGACGCGCGCCATCTCGAGCCGGGCGAACTCTTCCGGCTGGCCAGGGCGGTAGACGCGGGTGCTCGTGATCGCGTCGTAGGTATCAGCGACGGCGATGATGCGCGCGCCGAGCGGGATGGCATCGCGCTTGAGCCCGGCCGGGTAACCCGAGCCGTCCCATTTTTCGTGGTGGTGGCGGATGCATCGGGTGCCTTCGGCGAACTCGGGGAGGAACGCTGTCAGCCGGGCGCCGATCTCCGGGTGTTCCATCATGTGGCTGAATTCGTCGCGTTCGAGGCGGGCGGGCTTGAGGAGCACGTTATCGCGGATGCCGATTTTGCCGAGGTCGTGAATGCGGGCGGCGAGGGAGATCTCTTCCGAGAGGTCGAACGGGAGGCCAAGTTCCTTGCAGATCTCGCGGGTGAATTCGGCGACGCGCTTGCAGTGGCCAAAGGTGTAGGCGTCGCGAGCGTCGACGATATCGGCGAAGGCGATGCACGCTTCGCGCGTCTGCAGCTTGAGGGCGACCTGCGCTCTCATCGCGCGATAGAGCACCGGCAGGGGGACGACCAGCAAGATGATGAGCCAGGGCTGGACGCTCCCGGCGATGGCTGCGACGAAGCCGGCGGCGCAGAGCGCGACATCGTGGGGGAAGTCTCGGCGCCCCTGGATGAAGTCGACGAGCATACGCCGGAAGCGGACTCCTGTTTGTGCCCAGATGATCCCGAAGACGAGGACATCGTTCAGGAAGAGCAGCGTGGCCGCGGCTCCGGCAACGCCGACCATTACGGATGCGCCGCTATCGGGGAGGGGGTTACGCGCGATGCCGTTGAAGACGAGGCTCGCGGCGACGACTCCGAGGAGTGCCTGGCTTGCGTTGAAGATCACCTGGCGGGGATCGATGCGGGTCCTGCGGCCGGTTACGACTTCGGCGAAGGCGATGGCCACGCCCGCAACGAGGGCGGCGGAGAACGGCGAAAGGAGCAGTGCCGCGGCGAAGAGCGGCGCCGTATCGGTGACCATTCGGCGGCGGTAGGCGATCTGGATGGGAAAGAGGCGCCCTGCGGCCGCGATGGGCGCCAGCAGCATCACGAGGGCGACATCGCCGCGTCGGCCTCCTTCGAGCAGCCCGAGGCCGATGGTCAGCGCGCAGGCGAGGGCCGCCGTCGCAACCAGCACGACGACAATACGCCGGGAACTGCGCTGTTCCTCATCCTCCACTTTTCGCCACTTCCTGAAGCCAAGATGCGCGCCCGTGATTGCGGGCGCGCATCTTGATGTTCGACTGACCGGAGGCAGGTCAGAAGAGATGAAGGTTCAAAAAGCCGCTCGTCTTAACCCAGAGGGGCGCATTCGAGTTGCCTTCTGCCCAGAGCTTCGAGCCCCGGCCGAGAGTGATCGCCGTTGCGGCGAACGGCATGGGAGCACCGTGACTGTGGCTGATAATCTCAACCGGGATATCGGTGACTGCGAAGAGGCCACCGCGGGTTGCTGGCTGGTCTTTCACGAAGCGAGTCTTCGCGGGGACCAGGAGGCTATCGTTCAAGAGCAGCGTCACGTCGGCGTTCGATGGCACGTGGAAGACGACTTCCATGTAGTCGAGGTCATCGAGCCGATCCATCGGCACGTGGACAGTCACCGAAACTGCGTTGCCATTCACGAGGATAGTCGGGTCGCCAGAGCACCAGACAACCCGGGCATCGGCGGAGTTAGGTCCACTGAAGAACGGAATTGAGATGGCGATCGCGGCAACGATGGCGAAGAGACTGGCCCGCAGAGGGCGGGCACTGAGAATGCGGTGCATTCGATGACCTCCAGGGTTGAATCTGGAGCTCCCGATGCTTCGGTGGCCCGGCGGTCCTTCGCGGGAAGCGGGAGGATCCGTAGCTTTGCGTCACCGGCTCTCGCCGGCTTTGCCTTTTCGGTCAGCAGGGTGCTGCCAATTTGAAGAACGGCGGAAACCGGGCTGGTGCGCATCAGAAACCCGTTAGACCGGGAGCGGACACGCGGTTGTCACCGTATGTACCCGCGGGGTGGGCGATTGAGGCGGGAGGGGTACGTGGTGGTGGATGGGCTTTGTCGTCGTGGCGAATCAGTTTTCGCGCGCCGCGCGCGTCCCTCCCTGAGGGTCGGATCCAGGAAGTCATTTGATGCTTGCGTAGACGGCGTCGACGAGGGCGATGTTGCGCGGGTCGCGCCAGGAGCGGCCGGCGCGGTTGCACACGTAGCCGAAGGCGATATGGCCGTCGGGGTCGGCGAATCCGAGGACGGCGCCGTTGCCATAGTGTCCAAAGGCCCGTGGGCCCTCGCCGAGGGGGCGAATGCCGGGGTTCGTGAGCTGGAAACCGAGTCCGAACCGGTTCGGCCGGCCGAGGACGGCATCTTCGCCGTCGGCGTGGATTTTGATCGCTTCGTCGCGGACGCTGGACGCAAGGACGTGGTGGCCGTGCCAGTCCCCCGAGTCTGTGGAAAGCGCACCGAAGATGGTGGCCACCGCCCTGGCGTTCGCATGGCCACTGGTCGAGGGGTATACCGATGCGCGCCACATGCGGCTGTTTGTCCCCGCTGCGGGATTGGCCGGAGGGTTGCGGTAGGCGAGGAGGCGCCCGAGCGCCACACCTGAGAGCGTTGTCGGGTCGGCTTCGAGCCAGGGGCGGTCGGTGGCTTCGCCCGGGGGGCGCACGTAGGGAATCCAATCGGCAACACGGTGATCGAGTTCGGGGCCAAACCCGAAATGGAAATCGACGCCGAGCGGTTTCGCGATCTCCTCCTGGAGGTAGCGGTCGATGGTGCGGCCGTCGACCCGGCGGACTATCTCGCCGAGGAGGAAGCCATAGGTGTTCGTGTGGTAGCCGAAGTTCGTGCCAGGCTCCCACCAGGGTTCCTGGGCGGCGAGTTCCGCGCACATGCCGTCCCAGTTGGTGAGGTTGTAGCCCGGCGGCAGCGGCTTCGCGACTGCCTGGAGTCCGGCTTTGTGGGCCATGAGCGTGCGGACGGTGATTTCGCCCTTGCCGGCCTGGGCGAATTCGGGCCAGTAGCGGGCCACTGGCGCATCGAGTTCGACACGGCCGCGTTCGACGAGCTGGAGGAGGCAGATGGCCGTGACAGCCTTGCCTATCGACCAGACGTTGACCATCGTGTCGCGGGCCCAGGGGACGGTTTTGTCGGCGTCCTGGAAGCCGGCCCAGAGGTCGACCACGAGTTCGCCATCGACCGCGACGGCGACCGCCGCGCCCACCTCATCGTGGTCGCGAAAGTTGGCCTCGAAGGCATGGAGCACCCGTTCGAAGCGCGAATCGCAAGAGCCTTCGGCGTGCATCTCGGCGAATTCTAGGGATTGGAGGAGGGATTCGCTCGGGCGCCTAGACCGGCGCCTCGAGGTTCGCACTTCGCGCGTACGGCGAGGGCGCATCGAGGAGGGCCTTCATGATTGAAGTTGCCTGGATGCGATGGCCTTCAGGGCCTTTGTGCACGCCGTCGGAGTGGCGGAGGTCGGCCCGCATCGCATCGAACCCGGGGACACAGTTCGCAATCAGGAAGTGGAAGCTGCGACCGTGGGCGTTCATCTCTTCGCGGTGTTCATCGAGAATGGCGTTTGCGTTGTGGTTCTCGCGAGAAAGCGCTTCGCCGAGTGGCGGGGCGTACAGGATGACGACGGTGAGATTTTCGCGCTGGGAGAGGGCGCGCATGATGTCGAGTTCGACGCTGGTGACTTCTTCCCGGGTGGACAGGGGCTCGGCGCCGATGATGTGGCGCGCCAGCCAGCGGCCCGTGCGGTTCAGCCGAGCCGGTCCCCCGCGCTTGTTCTCGGTCTTCGATTCGAAGCGGACTTCGAGCTTGCGGAAGAACTTGTAGACACGGTCGCCATAGCGCCGGCGGACGCGGTTGCCGACGGTGGCGACGACAAAGTGATACGCACCAAAGGAAAAGACCACGAGGTCTGGATCGTGTTTTTCGATGGCTTTTTCGACGCGGGGGAGGGCTTTCGGCCCGGATGGGACGAGGGGGAGGTTCTCGACCTCGACCGTTTCCCCGATGACCTCTGATAGTTCAGCGGCGACGAGGTTCGGCCAGGCATCGCCGGGGTTTGCCAGGGTGATGCCAGAAGTGTCGCTCGAGCCGATGACAAGCATTCGCATGCGAGTGTTCGCCTGGTTGATGAATGCGGCGAATCATGTCACGACACTCCGATACCGCAAACGTCCTTAGCCGGCCGCCTCCACGCGCTTCACCTCGTCGATGATGCCGAGGAGCATGCGGATTTCGACGCGGTCGCCGGGCTTTGCGCCCTTGTAAATGCCCTCGGCGGCTACGCGCCCTTCGGTGATTCGATCGGGATCGTCTTTCAGGGCGTAGGCGATGCGAAAGTAGCGTGTGCCGTGAATTTCGTATGGCTGGATGGCGGCGAGAATGGCTTCCATCCCGCGATCGTAGGCGATCCAGGTTCGATCAATCTTCCTTCTTCCAGAACGTGAGCCAGTTGCCTTCGGGGTCTTCAACAGTGAACTCGGTCTGGCCCCATTCGCGGGGAGCGATGGGGTCTATGATTCGAGCGCCTTTCGCCTGAGCCGAGGCGTAGAGGTCGCGGAGGTCTTCCGCCTCGATGTAGAGGGCATTCGGGGACGTTCCACGGAGCCGGGACTTGATGGCTGCGTTGTACTCCGGCGAGTAGTAGGCGGCCGCTTTCTCGACCATGAGGTGTGCGTCTCCGCGGGCAATCGAACTGTTGTCTTGATCAGGGCCTCCGCGGACGAGTTGGAAGCCGAGCGTGCCCGTGTAGAAGGACACGGCACCCGCGAGGTCCGCGAAACGAAGTGAGGGGATGACGTTGTATCCGGGCATTGTTGCGCCCTCCCAGGCAGGTTGGGGAGAAGCTTAGCTGTCGTGGAACGAGCGCGTATTGGACGAAATTGCCGGGGGGCGCTACTCGGGCACCGTCCAGGTGATGTTCCCGGGGCCGGTAATCGCAATCCAATAGGCGCTGCCGGTTTCCAGGGTGGCCAGGTTGTTCGCGCCCGGAACACCCGCTCCGGAGGGGAAGTAGGCCTGCCAGCCCTGGGTGGCGGCGTCCCAGCCGTAGATCACCGAGACGTTGGCCGTGATGTCGTCAGCGGTGGAAGCTCCCTGGAGGGCCTGACCCGGCGCGACTGCATCGGTGCCCGTCCAGGTGATGAGGCTCCAGCGGAAGTTCAGATTCAGGCTGGTGGTGCCGGGCCGGGTGAGGTCGGCATCGAACGCGATTTCGCCGCCATCATCGCCAGGGACCGTGACCATGACCTTCAGCGGCCCGGGAATGGACTGAGAAACCTTGATCCAGGCCTGGCATTCATCCGTAAGGCCATCGATGAGCGGTGCGAAGGCACGAATCGGCGCGGTCGAGGCCGCGTTTTCTGCCGTCGAGAAGGTGAGGATGTCGTCGGCATGGCGGCCGAAGGCTGTGCCGCCGTTGCTCGTTTCGATGATCACGCCGTCGCCGGCTTCGATGACGAAGTCTACGGGCATGTCGATCACGGGATGGAGGCTGACTGCGCCGGCGGGCGCGGCACAGAAGCCGTCGCGGTCGAGCGCGTGGAAGACCACGTAGATGAACTGGCTCCCATCGAGGTTCTCGACGACGAAATCGACCGGATTCCCGGCGGCGAGGGCTTCGTCGTTCTGGGTTCCGAGCGAAGGGCCGGTGAACGAGACGACGGCGATGGGGAGGAGGGCCAGCCGTGAGAGCGCTTTGAACAATCGAGACATCGTCAGAAGTATACGTGGCGGCCGGCTCTGGAGCCTGCCGGAAGGCCTACGGGCGCCGAGCGCCCCTGCGGCGCTGCTGGTAGCTGCTCACCTTGGCACGGTTGCCGCATATAGCCATCGAGCACCAGGTTGCGCTCCGGTTTCGAGAAGTGTCGTAGAAGGCCGCCTCGCAGCGGTCGGCGGGGCACACCTTGAGGCGGCTCCAGGTCCCGTCGTGCATGGCGCCGTGGACGATAGCGAGGATCGCAGCAATTGCGCCATTGGCGCCCCTGGATACGGGACGGAGTGAACTTCCAGCGTTGGAATCGAATGTGACCGTCAGGGTTGCCGCTTCGGCAAGGCGGGTGAGGTCGCGAGCCTCGTCTTCGGCACTGGCTCCAGTGTTGTTGGCGAGTGCCATGGCGAGAAGCAAGCGGTGAAGTTCGAGGATTACCCCGTGTTCCGTTGGCGAGAGTGGCTGGTCTGCATCCATGAAACCGAGCGCGACGAGGGCCGCCTGCGCGGATTCGGGCGTGCCGAGGCTCGATGGCAGTGCGAAACCCCCTCCCTGGGCCGGCATGAGGCGTTTCCGGCGAAGGATGGCGCTGACGAGTTGCTGGCTGATGCCGTGGCGGGCGGCGAGGGTCGCCTGGGGCACGCCGAGCTCGCCCTCGCTGCGCACTTCGGCGGCCATCGCCAGTTCGGCCGGGGTCGGTTCGATGCGGGGCGTGTTCAGGAAGTCCTGGATCAGGCGAAGGCCGCCGGGGGCGCCACTATCAGCCGGGATCGAGAGCGAAGTCACCAGTTCCATCGTTAACGAACGAGTTCACGGATGCAACACCGGTATGAATTGTTCGGCAGTTAGTTGACAGGCGTCTCCTCGTGCCTTACTTTACCACCCGGTTAGTTAACCAGACGGTGAAATAGTGCCAACAGACCAGCTCAGCGCAACGTTTGCCGCTCTCGCCGACCCGACTCGCCGGGCGATCCTGGCGCGGCTCGCGGAGGGCGAAACTTCGGTGACAGAACTCGCCGCTCCATTTGAGATGACCCTCCCGGCGATTTCGAAGCACCTGAAGGTGCTCGAACGTGCGGGCCTCATCTCGCAGGCGCGAGAGGCGCAGTGGCGGCGGCGACGCCTGGAGGCGGCGCCGCTGCGCGAGGCCGAGGCCTGGATCGACCAGTACCGCGAGTTCTGGGAGGCGCGCTTCGACCGCCTGGATGACTACCTGCAGAAGCTACAGACCGAGGAGAAGACCAGTGATTAATCCGAAGACCGTGACGAGCATCGAAGGGGACCACGTGATGATGATGACGCGCGAATTCAACGCTCCGCAGGAGGTTGTCTTTCGGGCATGGACCGAGCGGGAGCACCTGATGAACTGGTGGGGACCGCCGACATGGCCCCTGGACTACTGCACCGTCGACCTTCGCCCGGGCGGCACCTGGCATTACCGCATGCGCGGCCCGGAAGGCGAGGAGTCGTGGGGAAAGGCGGTGTACACGGCGATCGAGCCTTACTCGCGCCTCTCGTATACCGACTACTTTTCAGACAAGGAGGGCGCCGAGCTTTCGCCGGGGATGTTCACCGAGATGACGTTCGAAGCGAAGGGCGCAACGACGGTCGTCCACGGCCGGACGACGTTCACAAGCGCGGAAGACCTGAAGCACGTCCTTGAGATGGGGATGATCGAAGGCATGAGCATGAGCCTCGACCGGCTGGACGACGTGCTGGCGAATGCAGTCGCCTGAGCCACGACCGGCCGCTTGCGGGCGGCCCCAGGAAAGGAACTATCGAAATGGCTGAAGCGAAAACTGAACGAATCGTTATCGATCTGCCCGACGACCTGTCCATCGGCATGACCCGGAGGTTCCGGGCGCCGAAGCGCCTGGTGTTCGAGGCGCATGTGAATCCGCAACACTTGAAGAACTGGTGGGGCCGCACCGGCTCGACACTCTCGGTTTGTGAGATCGATGCGCGGGCCGGCGGCAAGTGGCGGTTCGTGGAACGCCAGGCGAACGGAGAGGAGTACGGATTCCACGGCGAGTTTCGCGAGGTGACTCCACCCGACCGAATCGTCTGGACGTTTGAGTTTGAGGGCGCGCCTGGCAACGTCGCGGTAGAGACTGTGACCTTCACCGAGGCGGATGGGGTCACGACCCTACGGACGATCAGCGTTGCGGATTCGAAAGAAGCGCGCGACGCCATGCTCCAATCCGGGATGGAAGAGGGCGCGAACGAAAGCCTCGATCGGCTGGAGGAACTGCTCCGGAACCTATGACATCATTGGCGGCCGGAGGGGCGAGCTGTGGGCAAGATTATTTATTCGATGAATCTTTCGCTCGATGGCTTCATCGAGGGCCCGGATGGGCGCTTCGACTGGAGCGAACCGGACGAGGAGCTTCACCGGCATTTCAATGAACGCGAAGCCCACACGGGGTATCACCTTTTCGGCCGCCGAATGTACGAACTCATGAATGGCTTCTGGCCCACCGCGGATCAGCTGCCTGACGCGCCGGACTACATCGCCGAGTACGCGCGGCTCTACCGGGCGGTGCCGAACATCGTGTTTTCGCGGACGCTGCAGTCAGTGGATGAGAATTCGCGGCTGGTGCGAGAGAACATCGCCGAAGAAGTTGCCAGCCTCAAGGCTTCTACCGACAAGGAACTGGCGCTCGGCGGGCCTGGGATTGCCGCGGAGTTCACCAGGCTGGGGCTGGTGGATGAGTACTGGCTTTACTACGTGCCGGCGATTGTGGGCGGCGGCAAGCCGATGTTCGGTGGCGTCGACCAGCCGATGCGAATGGAAATGCTCGGGGTCGATACGTTTGGGGGAGGGACGACACTCGTTCGCTGTCGTCCGTTGCCCGCGGCGCCCTCCGAATGACTCGGGGGCGCCGGAGAGCGATTCGCGATTCGGCTCAGCCGCCGGCGTTAAAGGTTTCGCAGAGCTCGACGGTGCCGCCGGAGCGGAGGATCGGACATCCCTTGGCCATGATCAGCGCGGAATCCATATTCGGCGCCGAGAGGACGCTGTAGCCGGTGCAGGGGTTGGCGCCACCGCCCTCGGAGGTGCCATCCGAGGCCACGGTCCACGCGCGGCCGACGGGGTTGCCCCCATCGACGACGGCCGAGCCGAGGCCTTCGAACCATTGCACCCATGCCTGCATGACGGCTTCCTGTTCAGCCGGGGTTTCGGGCATTCCACCACCGTGATAGACCAGCAGGTAATTCGCCATTTCTTCTTCTGCTCCGCCGCAAATCGCGGCGCGCGGAAGTATAGCGCGACGGTGTTGGAGAGTTGTGAAGAGATGTCTCCGCGGGCACGGAGATACGCCGTCCCGGGTGTTCGAAGGCGGCCGAAGAGGCGTCCCTAAATCGTGGAGAGGTCTGTGTACACGCCCATGACGAGTGCCTCGTGGTCCGCGTCGAATCGCTGGAGCGCGATGTGGAATTCTTTTTCGCTTCCGTCCCGGGTAACAACCCGTGTCCGTGCGCGCGCCAGCGTCTCACCTTCCCGCAAAGCGTCCAGCATTTCTTCGAACCGCGACGAGTCCTTGAGAAGCCCGACCGACGTCCCGGTCCGCCCGATGAGGTCGCCGTGGGTGTAGCCGGTGGCCTCAGTGAACGCCTGGTTCAGGTCCACGATCCCGCCGTTGTCGAGCCGCTGGATGTTGGTCGGCACCGGGCTCGCCCGGAACGCGCGGTTGAAGATCTCCTCGTCTCTGCGAATAGCCCGCTCCACCCGGCGTTGAGCGCTCAGGTCGTGAAGCACGGAGATGTGCAGACCCGGCACCAGGTCGCAGGCCGAGCTGAACGCAACCGGAACGGTCGAACCATCGGGCCTTTTGAGGGTGGATTCGCCTTCAGCGTGGCGTGCGGAGAGGAATTCGCGCCACAGCACCTCGGCCTCGATAGGGTCCGGGGCAAAGTCGCGGATGGTGGCGCTTCGGACTTCATCGAGGCTGCGTTCGAGCAATTCACAGGCGGCCTGGTTGGCATACCGGCAGCGCCCCTCGGAATCGAGGATTAGCACTGCTGCCGGCACACCTGCCAGCACCGACTCGATGTTTTCGGTGATGAGTTCCACCGCGTTCGACATGACCTGCCCCGCCGCAAGCAGCCTTCAGCACTCGAACCGAAGGCTCTCACTCGACATAGCAACCAATGTAGGAAGGGCCGAAGCGTTCGTCTGTATGCGGCACTACGGTCTTACGCAGCCACTCTGTGAAGATTGGTGGCGCTTTACCGGGCCGAACTCGCAAAGTTCAGACCGCGATGCGCTGATTACGACTGAGGCGCCAGCGAACGAACTCCAGGTACTTGTTGGCTTCGTTGTCGCTATCGGGATACATGGCCGGGACGGTGGTTGGCGCCGGGTCCGCCCAGCCTGGTAGCAGGTGGCCACGTTGGCGCCATTCAAGCGCATCGCTCCAGAGCTCGTAGACATCGTCCTGGAGAATTCCGCGCTTTCGCCACAGTTCGAGCACAGCCTCGATAAGCGATGGATCGCCAGTGCCTCGAACGGTGAAATCGAAGAACACCACACGGCACTGGTGGTTGGTCCAGTGATCGATGTTGGGAATGGTCACCTGGTCACCTCCCGGCTACTCACCCACGGCCAGTGCAAGCTTACTTCCGCTCGCACGGCGCAGTTCGGGCAACAGCTCGTTTTTCATCATGTGCAAGAACTCCTGCTGGCGGATGCCGACCTGGTGGAAGTACACGTGGTCGAAACCGCCGGCAATGAATTCGGATGCGCGGCGGACGATGGTGCCGATATCCGGTCCGCAGAGGATGTTCTCTGCGACCGCATCCTCGGTCGCGCACGACGTCACGTCTTCGAATACCTCAGGTGTCCGAATTTCCGAACGTGCAGCCCAGCCGAGAACCGTCGTCGGCCAGTACTTGCGCGCGATACGACGGGCTTCCTGTTCGTCGCGGTCCCAGCAGACGGTCACCTGGCCGATGCGGGGCTTGTCCGTTCCGCCCGCTTCTTCGAAGGCGTTGAACACGCTGTCGTCGGGCGCCGTTGCGACGAGCCCATCCATCTCGCCCGCGAACGAGGCTGCCCGCGGCCCCGCCGCGGCCACGAGGACCGGTGGCGGCGATTCGGGCAGCGTGAAAAGCCGCGCCTCGGAGACACGGAAGAACTCGCCATCGTGGTTGAGGGTCTTGCCTGCCCACAGGTCGCGCATGATTTCCACCGCCTCGACGAGCCGTTCGAAGCGCTCGTTGGGCGATGGCCAGCGTTCGCCAGTGACGTGCTCGTTGAGCGATTCGCCGGTGCCGACGCCAAGGTAGAACCGGCCTTCGAACATGGCGGCGGTGGTGGCGGCGGCCTGGGCGACGATGGCAGGGTGAAGCCGCACCGTTGGGCAGGTCACGCCCGTGCCGACGACGATGGACTCGGTGGTAGCGGCGATGGCACCGAGTACGGGCCACACCGCAGGAGATTGCCCCTGAGTGGGCACCCATGGATGGAAGTGATCCGAGATGGAAAGGAAGTCGAGCCCAATCTCCTCGGCGAGGCGCGCCTGGCTCACCAGTTCCCGCGGACCGTTCTCTTCGCTGGAAAGGGCGAAACCAAACGCGGGCGTTGGCGGCCGTGATCGAAGCCCGTGCCGGGTGTGGTCGGGGGTCCCGTTCTTGCGGTTCACCGGTGCGGTACGGCCATGGCGGCCCTGTTCATTTCGGAGACGAGGGAATCGAAGTTCGCTGGAAACTCGGCGCCCTCCTGTCGCTTGAGCCGGCCGACGGCCACCACATCGTTCAGTACGTTTTCTTCGAAGCGCGGGCCTTCACCGCGTTCGAGTTCCCGGTGGGCGGCTTCGTGGAGCGCCGCCCAGGAAGCGGTTCCCGCTGAGCAGAGCATTGCGCGGATGACTTCCGGCGGGATGTGGTTGGATTCGATTGCCATTGACGTGTGCCTCCTCAGGGTTGCTTAGTGCGCGATCGGAAGGCAGCGGGGGACGCCTTCCTGGGAACGCATAACGGGTGTTCCGTCCTTGTCGTTGACGACGACTTGCTCACCGGCGTAGTGCGGCGAGCTGATAACGAGCCCCGCCACTGCCGTGCAGAGCCCCTCGAAGTCCTGTTCATCGGTGGAAAAGTCGCGCGCGAAATCGACCGTGACGGTGAAGCCGTCCTTCTTGACGTCGCGCACGTCTTTCAGCCAACCCTTATTGCCGAAATCGACTTCCAGGTGACGTTCGACGACTGCTTGCAGGTCACCTGAGAGCGGATCGTCGCCGGGGAAGGTGTCCGGAACGTCTTCGGAGGTCCGCCGGACGTCCGGGACCTTTCCATCTTTGGAGGAACAGGCCACACCGATAAACGAGACCATGAGGACGGCCGCGACCATCCATGCGAGCCAGCTCCTCGATCCGCGAATAGTGAACATGTGGCGAGTCTAAATCGCGTACCGAAACATCCACCTAACGAAACCCGGATGAGTGCTTTCAACCTGGTTACATTCTCTTCGGACAGTAACAGGTGGGGCCTCACCCTATCGATAGGCTGATGAGACGGAGAAGGCAAGAGATTTGCAACATACTCCTGCTTTCGATTGAGTAATTCGAGATTGTTGAGCCATTACTTTCTCTAAAGAACAGCGCGTTACTCATTCGCGCTGTTGAGCAAGAACTATTGCGTGCTGGAGCGATTGTGAGCGTCCACGGACTACGAACGTTGGGGATGGGCTACTCCCAATTCAGGCGCCGCGGGCGCATGCTCCGGCACCTCCTGAAGAAGATGGACGAGGAGATGAACTTGAAAGACGAGCTGATGGAACTCGAACGCGGCTTCTGGGAAGCCAGCAGCGACCCGGCTTATTACGAAGCGCACATGTCGGGCGACGGGATAGCTGTGTTCGCCGACCTGATCCTGGATAAGGCCGACGCGGTGAAGTCTGCACGGGAGAATCGCGCGGGGGATTGGACGAACATTCGCCTGGTGAGCGTGAACCTGCTCTCGCTCTCGCCCGACATCGCGGCCCTGGTCTATACGGGCCACGCCGAACGCGCGGGGATCCCTTATGCCGCGAACGTGATTTCGACGTACAGGCGGGGCGATTCGGGCTGGGAAATGGTGCTCCACCAACAGAGCGTGAACGCCCACTGACGGCGCCCGGGCGCAACCTGAAAGGAGTCAGATGATGCCAACTCGATTCGCGCTGCCGCGATTCATGCTCGGAGTCCTGGCGCTCGCCTTCTGCGGTGTAGTCGCATGTTCGGACAACTCGGGCGACACCGTGGTGCCCACGGCTGCCAAGTCCTCCGGAGACAACACGCTCCGAATCTCTGCGCGTGACTTCACGTTCGTACCGTCGGACTGGAATGCGTTTAATACGCAGGACCTGACCATCGTCCTGACGAACGACGGCGCCGAACAGCACACGCTTCGCGTCTACGAGGACTCTGACTACACCGAGCCCGTGGATGACGCCTCGATTCATCCCACCGACCCGGGGCAGTCGAACCAGGTGACCTTCACGCCGCCGAAAGAACCGCGGACATTGTACTTCCGCTGCGAAATCCACCCCGACTTGATGCAGGGCGAGATCTCGATAGCGGCGACTGTGAATTAGCCTCCGGCGGCCGCCACCTGGCGCACCTGGTCATCGTCCTGTTCGTCTCGCGAGAGCCTGCGGGCGACGGCTCTCGCGAGTAACGCATCGGTGGAGGAGTGGAGGACCATGGAAGACGCGATGACCAACGCGATGCCATGGAACAGGTACTCTCCGCGCTGCATGCCGTTGCCAAGGACCAGGAGGCCATACAGCACGGAGGCAAAGCCTCGCGGCCCGAACCACGCAGCAGCGCCGATGCTGACCCTGGGCAGGTTCGCGCCCACGAGGGCAATTCCGATCGCCACGGGGCGAACGACGGCCAGCGTGCCGACGACGAGGACTGTCCCGCCCAGGTAGAAGTCGCTGACGACGCCGGTGCTGAGCAGCGAGCCAAAGATGAGGAGGGCCGCGAGCTTCAACGTTTCGACCACCGGTTCGGCGGCGGCGGTCATGCTGGAAGCGATGGCCGGGTTCGTCGCCGAGATGGTGGCTCCGGCGGCGAACGCGGCAAGGAAGTCGTTCACATCGAGGAGGTGGGCGACGCCGAAGGTGAGCGTGGCGATCGCCAGGCCGTGGAGCGGCTCGTAGAGGCCGGCCGAAGCGAACCGCGCGGGGCGTTCGGCCCAAACGCCGGCGAGGGCAATCCCCACCCCGAGGGCCAGGCCCCCGGCCACCTCGAGGGCGAGGCGAACGAGGTCCAGGTTCTCGGTCCCATTGATGTTGAGCATGATGACGACGAGGGGAAGAGCGAGCCCATCGTTCAGGCCGCTCTCGAGGCTGAGGAAGCGTCGGAGCCGCGATGGAATGCCGTCACGGGCGAGTAGCCGCCGCGCGAAAACCATATCGGTCGGCGAGAGGACCGCGCCGATCAGGAGCGCTTCGGCCCAGGAGACGCCGATGGCAACGTGGGCGAGCAGCGCGATCCCAACCCACGTGAGCGGCATGCCGATGGCCAGCGCCCGAAGGGGGAGCGGGTCGCGCCAGGTCTCCTTGAGGTCGATCTTCTCGCCTTCGACGAAGAGGGTTGCGAAGACGGTGACCTCGATGAGGAGTTTCGTCCGTTCGTCATCGGGGCCGAGTTCGATGAGCCCGAGGACCGGGCCAGCAACTATGCCGGCGATGAGGAAGAGGACGGCCGTAGAGGCGACGGTTCGCCGGGAGAGATCCGATATCAGGACGGACGCGAGCAGGGTTCCGCCGAATACAACGATGATAACCACGCACTTTCAGGTTAGGCGCGAAACAGCGGGCCAACGGCGGTCGCCGCGAAATTCAGAGGGATCTGCAACACCTTTCGCTCCCGTCTTCACCGTTTTGGCATCGAAGCGGGCGTACGTTTGGAGACACGGAAATTGAGGCACCGGGACGCGAATCACGGATTCCGGCCGGTGCCGACTGGTGGGTCTGGAATGGAAAACGAATTGGATATCGCCGTCCTCGTGGGGAGCCTGCGAAAGGGCTCGTACACGCGCAAGGTTGCACACCACCTGGGCAGCTATCCCGGTATTTTGCGAATGCGGCACGTAGAGATCGGAAATCTGCCGCTGTACGACCAGGACCTCGATGCCGGAGACTCGCCGCCGCGCGAATGGCGCGAGTTTCGGCAACAGATCAAGGCGGCGGATGGGGTCCTGTTCGCCACTCCGGAGTACAACCGGTCGGTGCCCGGCGTGCTGAAGAACGCCATCGATGTTGGATCGCGACCCTACGGTGACAGCGCATGGGATGGGAAGCCGGCCGCCATTGTCAGCGTCTCGCCCGGCGCCATTGGCGCGTTCGGAGCGAACCACCACCTTCGCCAGTCGCTGGTGTTCCTGAACATGCCCACGATGCAGCAGCCCGAGGCGTACGTGGGAGGAGCCGCCGACCTGTTCGACGACGACGGCAATATCACCAGGAAAAGCACCGACGACTTTCTCCGGACATTCGTCGAAGCGTTCTCCAGGTGGGTGACGCTCCATCAGCCGCGAGTGGCCGAAGCGGCCCTGGCACTGAGGTAGGGCGACGTGGTAGCGCAGATTCCAGTAGAAAACGAACAACCAGGGGCTCTTTTCCTCGAGGGAGAATCCCGGCCCGTCGTCGTCGTTACGGGCGGGTCCGCCGGGGTCGGCCGGGCGACGGCCCGCGCCTTCGCTGAAAAGGGTGCGTCGGTGGCGATCCTCGCGCGGGGCCAGGCCGGCCTTGATGCCGCGGTGAAAGAGATCGATGCGGCCGGCGAAGGAGAATGCGCCGGCTTCCAGGTGGATGTTTCGGACTATGACGCGGTGCGCGACGCCGCGGGCCGGATTGAAGAGACGCTCGGGCCGATCGATATCTGGGTGAACAATGCGATGGTTTCCGTCTTCTCCCCGGTGAAAGAGATGCAGCCATCCGAGTACCGGCGTGTAACGGAAGTCAACTACCTCGGCTACGTGCACGGCACGCTCGTCGCCCTCGAACTCATGACTCCGCGCGACCGCGGGACCATTATCCAGGTGGGCTCGGCGCTTTCCTATCGCGGCATCCCGCTGCAGTCCGCGTATTGCGCCACGAAGCACGCGATCCAGGGCTTCAACGATTCGCTCCGGGCCGAACTCCGGCATGACCGGAGCAACATCCGGGTCTCGAGTGTCGACCTGCCGGGCCTGAACACGCCGCAGTTCTTGTGGTCGAAGTCGCGGATGCCGTTCCGTGCGCAGCCAGTCCCGCCGATCTACGAGCCGGAAGTTGCTGCCCGGGCCATCCTCTGGCTCTCAACACACCACGAGCGCGAACTCAATGTCGGTTGGCCGACCGTCGTCACCAAGCTCGGGAACGTCATCGCACCCGGGCTACTCGATCGGTACCTGGGGCGCACGGGGTACGACTCGCAGATGACCGACGAGGTCGAGCCGCTCGACCGGGCGTCGAACCTCTGGGAACCGTTGGAACAGGACTTCGGCACGCGGGGCCCGTTCACGCAGCGAGCGCACGATAAGAGCGCACAACTCTGGGTGGCGACGCATACTTCGCGGCTCATGCGGAACGCTGTGGCAGTCGCGGCGGTGTTCGGTTCTGCCGTCGCGGTGCTTTCGATTTGCCGAAAACTTGCCGGAGCCTTGACCCACCGGGGCGGCTTTTCGCAAGTGAAACAAGACTGTTAGGCGCCGCCAAGCGCTCTTAAGGCGATCGCAAGGGGCGCCTTGCTACCGTCCTCGAAAGGGGGCACACGCTATGGCGCAATCAGTTAGTGACTTTCTCGTATCCCGGCTTCGCGAGTGGGGGGTGAACCGCATTTACGGCTTCCCCGGCGACGGTATCAACGGGCTTCTTGGCGCACTGGACGACGAGTCCGCGCCACGCTTCATCCAGGTCCGGCACGAGGAGATGGCCGCGTTCATGGCGGCAGCCCACGCGAAGTTCACGGGCGAAGTTGGGGTTTGCGTCGCGACCTCTGGCCCTGGAGCGATCCACCTGTTGAATGGCCTCTACGATGCCAAGCTCGACCACCAGCCGGTGGTCGCGATCGTCGGCCAGCAAGCTCGCGCCGCGCTTGGCGGGAACTACCAGCAAGAAGTCGACCTTGTCTCGCTGTTTAAGGACGTGGCCCACGAATACGTCCACATGGTCACCGTGCCAGAGCAAATGCGGCACGTCATCGACCGCGCGATGCGGATAGCGAAATCAGAGCGCACCGTCACCTGCGTCATCATCCCCAACGACCTCCAGGAGGCCGATTATGCGGACCCACCGCGAGCTCACGGCACCATCCACTCCGGCATCGGCTACGACGCCCCCCACCAGGTGCCGATGGATAAGGACCTGGAGCGCGCCGCCGAGATCCTGAACTCCGGGAAGCGGGTAGCCATGCTTGTCGGCGCCGGCGCGCTGGGGGCAACGGATGAAGTGCTCGAAGTGGCAGATCGGCTTGGCGCCGGGGTAGCCCGAGCGCTCCTCGGGCGGGCGGCGGTCCCGGACGACGTCCCCTATGTGACCGGCTCGATCGGCCTGCTTGGCACGCGGCCGAGCTGGGACATGATGAACGACTGCGACACGCTGCTGATGGTGGGATCGAGCTTCCCCTACTCAGAATTCCTCCCGCCCGAGGGCCAGGCTCGGGGTGTGCAGATCGACATCGATGCTCGGATGACCAACATCCGCTATCCCATGGAAATCTCACTTGTCGGAGATAGCGCCGAGACGCTACGCGCGCTGCTCCCACTGTTGAGATACAAGCCGGACCGCTCGTGGCGCGAAACGATCGAGAAGAATGTCGCCGAATGGTGGAGTGTGCTGGAGGCACGCGCGATGAACAGCGCGGACCCAATCAACCCGCAACGAGTGTTCTGGGAACTCTCGCCGCGGCTGCCGGCACAGGCAATCATCAGCTCCGACTCAGGTTCCGCGGCGAACTGGTTCGCCCGGGATTTGAAGTTGCGGCGCGGGATGATGGCCTCGCTCTCCGGCAACCTCGCGACGATGGGCCCCGGGGTGCCGTATGCGCTGGCAGCGAAGTTCTGCTTCCCGGATCGGCCGGCGATCGCGCTCGTAGGCGACGGGGCCATGCAGATGAACGGGATTAACGGCCTGATTACCATCGCGAAGTACTGGCAGGAATGGTCCGACCCGAGGCTCGTCATCCTGGTTCTGCACAACAACGACCTGAACCAGGTGACCTGGGAGATGCGGGTGCTCGCCGGGAATCCGCGTTTCGCCGCCTCGCAGGATGTGCCCGACTTCGCCTATGCCAGCTATGCACAATCGCTGGGCCTTAACGGCGTGCGGGTTGAAACACCCGACCAGATCGCGCCGGCGTGGGACAACGCGCTCTCGGCCGACCGCCCGACGGTGATCGATGCCATCACCGACCCGGAAGTCCCGCCGCTGCCGCCGCACATCACGTTCTCCCAGGCGGAAGCGTTCCTCAAGTCGATGGTGAAGCGCGACGATTCGGCACTCCATTACGCGAAACAAGCAGCAAAAGACATGCTCGAAGGAGTCTTGCCGGGCCGCGGGAGGTAGCTCGCGTGACAACCGAGACTGTCTCCTCCATGGCGACGCCGATTCGGAAGATCGGCGTCGCCGCCTACCAAATCCCAACCGACGAGCCTGAGTCCGATGGAACGCTCGAGTGGTCTTCGACCACGCTCGTTACGGTGCACATCACCGCGGGAAACGAGACCGGGTTCGGATACACGTACGCACACGCTTCGGTGGCGAAGCTCATCCAGACGCTGTTCCCGCCGCTGCTCGAGGGACTCGATGCGTCCGCCATCCCGCGGGCGCACCAGTTGATGGTGCGGGCTATCCGCAACCTCGGCGGGCCGGGACTGACCTCGAACGCGATTGCGGCAGTGGATATCGCGCTCTGGGACCTGAAGGCGCGCCTGCTGCAGATCCCGCTACACCGGTTGCTCGGCACGGTCCGGGAGAGCGTGCCCCTCTACGGGAGCGGCGGGTTCACTTCGTACTCGGACTCACGCCTCGCGGAACAATTCGCGGGCTGGGCGGCCGACGGCTTCACGATGATGAAGATGAAGGTGGGCCGCCAGCCCGAGCGCGACCCTTCGCGCATGAACGCCGCGCGGAGGGCCATCGGGGGTACGAACCGGCTTTTCATCGATGCGAACGGCGCCTTCCATGCATTCGAGGCGAACGCCTTCGCGGAGCGCGCGTCGGCGTTCGACGTGCGCTGGTTCGAGGAACCTACGTCCTCGGATGATCTCGATGGGCTGAGACAAGTTCGGGAGCGCGCGCCGGGCGGCATGGCCATCGCGGCCGGCGAATATGGCTACACGCCCGGTTATTTCGCACGAATGCTCGCGGCCGGCGCCGTCGACGTCCTGCAAGCCGACGCTTCGCGATGCCGGGGCATCACCGGCTTCCTCGAAGTTGCCGCGATCTGCGAGGCGGCGGGGATGCCGCTCTCGGCGCACACAGCGCCGACGCTCCACCTGGCGGTCTGCTGTGCGGCGCCCACGGCGGTCCACCTCGAATGGTTTCACGACCACGTACGCATCGAGGAGTTGCTCTTCGAAGGCGCCGTCCGCCCGAAGTCGGGACACCTGGAACCTTCCGAGGCGCCCGGAATGGGCGTGGAACTTCGGCTCGGCGATGCCGAGCAATTCGCACTCTAAGGAGAACGCACATGACCGCAGCGCTGCTGCCAAAAACAGAGGTTGAAACGCTCGAGGCGCGGCTGTCGTCGGCGCTTCGTGGAGAGGTCCGTTTTGATACGGGCAGCCGCGCGCTGTACGCGACGGATGCCTCGAACTACCGGCAGGTGCCCATCGGGGTGGTGGTGCCGCGCAACCTCGACGACGTGGTCGAGACGGTGCGGCTGTGCCACGAGTTCGGCGCGCCAATCGTGGCGCGCGGGGGTGGCACAAGCCTGGCGGGCCAGGCCTGTAACGTGGCCGTTTGCATCGACTTTTCCAAGTACGTGAACCGCCTTGTCGAACTGAACGTCGAAGAACGCTACGCCGTTGTGGAGCCGGGAATCGTGCTCGACACGCTGCGCGATGCGGCGGAGAAGCATGGCCTGACGTTTGGACCGGACCCGGCAACGCACGACCACTGCACGCTCGGGGGCATGCTGGGGAACAACTCCTGCGGTGTGCACGCGGTGATGGCCGGTCGAACTGCTGACAACGTCGAGGCGCTCGAAGTCCTGACCTACGACGGGACGCGGATGTGGGTCGGGCCAACCTCGGCCGGGGAACTCCAGGAAATCGTCCGGTCCGGGGGGCGCCGCAGCGAGATTTACGGCGCGCTTGAGGAACTTCGGGACAACGAAGCCGATGGTATCCGAGCCAAATTCCCCGATATCCCACGCAGAGTGTCGGGATACAACCTCGACGAACTGCTGCCGGAGAACGACTTCAACGTCGCGCGTGCTCTCGTTGGGAGCGAGGGCACGTGCGTCATCATCCTGCAGGCGAAGCTCAGGCTGGTGCCGAGCCCCCCGCACCGCACGCTGGTGGCCCTCGGCTATAAGGATGTGTTCGAAGCAGCTGATGACGTGCCCGAGGTGATGAAATCAGGGCCCATCGGCCTCGAAGGGCTCGACCGGGAACTCATCCGCGATATGGCGGTCAAGCACCTGCACCCTGAAGACGTGAGGTTGCTTCCGGATGGCGATGGCTGGCTGCTGGTGGAGTTCGGAGGCGACAGCCGGGCGGAGGCCGACCATCGCGCCGAGGAACTCGTGAAGTCCCTGGCGGGGCGGGACAACCCACCGTCGTCGCGCATCTTTCGCGACCCCGAGAAGGAAGCGCGCATCTGGGAGATCCGCGAATCCGGCCTGGCGGCGACAGCGCATGTGCCCGGAAAGCGAACGACGTGGCCGGGATGGGAAGACGCGGCGGTGGCGCCGGAGAAGCTCGGGAGCTACCTGCGCGAGTTTGACCAACTGCTGAAGGAGTACGGGTATGACGGCGACCTTTACGGCCACTTTGGCCAGGGCTGTGTGCACACCCGGATCACGTTCGATCTCTCGACTCGTCCAGGGCTCGAAGCGTACAAGCGGTTCCTGATCGATGCGGCGCGGCTGGTGGTCCGGCATGGAGGCTCACTTTCGGGCGAGCACGGCGACGGCCAGGCGCGCGCGGAACTGCTGCCGATCATGTACGGCTCAGAGATCACGAATGCCTTCGTCAAATTCAAGTCGATCTGGGACCCGGACTGGAAGATGAACCCGGGCAAGGTGGTCCGGCCGAACGCTGTGGACTCGGAGCTGCGCGTGGGGCCGGACTTCCATCCCGTGCCGGTGGAAACGGTGTTCAGCTACCCGGCGGATCATGACGACTTCGGCAAGGTGGCGCTTCGCTGCGTCGGCGTCGGAAAGTGCCGACGCGACGAAGGCGGCACGATGTGTCCCAGCTACATGGCCACCCACGAGGAACGGGATTCCACCCGTGGCCGCGCCAGGATGCTCTTCGAAATGCTGCAGGGGGATGTGGTCACGGATGGGTGGCGTTCGAAGGAAGTGCGCGAGTCGCTGGACCTGTGCCTCGCCTGCAAGGGATGCAAGAGCGATTGCCCGGTCAATGTCGATATGGCGAGCTACAAGGCCGAGTTCCTCTCGCACCACTACAAGAGACGGCTGAGGCCGCGCGCGGCGTATTCGATGGGGCTCATCTTCGCCGGTGCGCGCTTTGGTGCGCTGGCGCCGCGCGTGGCGAACTTCCTCACGGGTAACCGCGTCACGTCGCCTATCGCGAAGATGATTGGTGGTATCGCGCCGGAGCGATCGGTGCCGACCATCGCCGATGAGACGTTCGTCCACTGGTTCAAGCGGAGGCCGCCAAAGAACCAGCGATCACCTCACGTCGTGCTGTGGCCGGACACGTTCACGAACTTCTTCCAGCCGGACATCGCGAAATCCGCGGTTGGGGTGCTGGAGAAGGCGGGGTTCCGGGTTGTGCTCCCGGGTGCTGCCCTCTGTTGCGGCCGCCCGCTTTACGACTGGGGCATGCTCAGTACTGCCCAGCGCCTCTGGGACCGGACGTTGAAAACGCTCCGCGACGACATTCGCGACGGCACGCCGATCGTCGGCCTCGAACCGAGCTGTGTGGCGGCCTTCCGCGACGAATTGCCCAATATGCTCCCGAACGACACCGACGCCATCCGTCTCTCGAAGCAGGTAGTGACGCTCTCGGAGTTCCTGAAGGAACGCGCACCCGGCCTGTTCGGCGATGCCGAGCCTGTGGGCCGTGCGCTCGTGCAGGGCCATTGCCACCACAAGTCCGCCATTGGTTTCGAAGCGGAAGAGTGGCTGATGGAAAAACTCGGCATCGAAGCGGAAGTCCCCGAACCGGGCTGTTGCGGCATGGCCGGCTCGTTCGGCTTCGAGCGGGGCAAGAAGTACGAGGTTTCGCAGGCGATTGGCGAACGCGCCCTGCTTCCGGCGGCGCGGTCGTGGGACGAAGGTGGACTGCTCATCGCTGACGGATTCAGCTGCCGCGAACAGCTCAGCCAGGGCGCGGGACGGATGCCCCGGCACATTGCCGAAGTCGCCGCGGAGGCGCTCGGCGTGAACATCGAAGAAGAAGATCCGCCGGTGGCCAGCGTTCGAAGGACGCGAATCAGGAACTACGGACTGGCACTGGCGGGTGCCGCCATCGCGGTTGCCATTCAGAAGCGCAGGAGGAAGAAATGAACTACCGGAAACTCGGAACCGAGTCAGAGGAACGCTACGTGCTTGTTTGCGAGGCCGGCGACGAACCCGTCGCCGTGATCGAGCAATTCGCGCGCGAAAACGTCATCGGTTCGGCGGGCCTCACGGCGATCGGCGCGTTCCAGCGCGTTTCGCTTGGGTACTATGACATCGATAAGCAGGAGTACGTGACCTCCGACTTCGATGAGCAACTCGAGGTGGTCTCGTTCATCGGGGACATCAGCCTGAAGGACGGCGAGCCGATGGTTCACGTTCATGTCGCGCTTGGACGGCGGGACTGCACCCTGGTCGGCGGGCACCTGATGGGTGGAACTGTCCGGCCCACGCTCGAGGTCATCCTGACCAGGACTCCGGACGCCCTCAGCCGCCGCTACGACGCCCGCTCTGGACTTTCCCTCATCAGTGTCTAACGAGGAGACGCCACCACGGATGAATCAGAAGATCGAAGACTATGCGCTCATCGGCGACACGCATACGGCCGCGCTCGTCGGCATGGACGGCTCGATCGACTGGCTCTGTCTCCCGCGATTCGATTCGCCGGCCTGTTTCGCGCGGCTGGTTGGGACTGAAGACAACGGGATGTGGCGCATCGCGCCGGCCGAGGTGACGAAGACGACTCGTTGCTACCTCGATTCGACCATGGTGCTGAAGACTCGTTTCGAATCGCCCGATGGCGTGGCGACGATCTCGGACTTCATGCCGGTGAGCCGTGACGAGGCGTACCACAGCGTGGTCCGCATTGTGGAAGTCGAGCAGGGGCAGATGTCGTTTGAGATGGACCTCCGCCTGCGATTCGAATACGGCGCGATCGTCCCATGGGTCGAGCGCATGGAGCGGGGGCTGACCGCCCTCGCCGGCGCGAACGCGGTGCTTTTCGAATCGGAAGTGCCGTTGCGGGGAGAGGAGATGACGACGAAGTCGTCGTTCAGCCTGGCGGAGGGAGAGCGCACCACCTTCTGCCTCAACTGGTTCCCTTCGCACCTTCACCCGGACGATCCCGAGGACCCGCAAACGCTCCTCCAGACCACCATTCGATGGTGGGAGGAGTGGACGAGCAAGTATTCGAAGTCGCGAGAGCGGGAAGACGGTCAGCCGTACCACGAGGCCATCATGCGATCGCTGGTGACGCTGAAGGCGCTCACCTACGCGCCGACCGGAGCCCTGGTGGCGGCGCCAACGACCTCACTGCCGGAGTGCATCGGGGGTTCGCGGAATTGGGACTACCGGTTCTGCTGGCTGCGCGATGCATCGTTCGTCTCGGATGCGTTCACCGAGATCGGCTATCACGAGGAGATGGTGAACTGGCACCGCTGGCTCCTCCGCGTGGTCGCGGGACATCCAAGCCAGGTGAACGTCATGTACGGGCTCATGGGGGATCGGCTGCTCACCGAAATCTCGCTGAAGTGGTTGGGCGGGTACGAAGACAGTCCGCCGGTGCGAATTGGCAATGATGCTTCGGGGCAATTCCAGCTCGACGTGTTCGGTGAGGTGCTCCAGTCCTTTTACATCGCGACCAAGAACGGCATCGAGCTCGAAGAGCGCGCGTGGCACATTGTTGTGGCCCTGGTGGAGTTCCTGGAGGAGCACTGGCGCGACCCGGATTCAGGCATCTGGGAGGTGCGCGGAGGGACGCACCAGTTCACGCATTCTCGAGTGATGGCCTGGGTGGCCGCCGACCGTGCAGCGAAACTCGCGCGCCGGCGAGATGACACGGAGCACGAGTCCGCGTGGACCAGACTTGCCCGTGAGATTCACGAGGATGTCTGTAAGCACGGCTTCGACACCGAGAAGAACTCGTTCGTCCAGACCTACGGATCGCGCCACCTGGACGCGGCGCTCCTGCTCATTCCGGCGGTGGGATTCCTGGAGGCCGATGACTCTCGCGTCGTTGGGACCGTTGCCGCGATCGAAGAAGAACTCGTGAAGGATGGGTTTGTTTGCCGCTACCAACCGGAGCACGGGATCGACGGCATCGGCGAGCCGGATGGGGTGTTCCTCCCGTGCTCGTTCTGGCTCGTGGATTGTTACACGATGATGGGGAGGCTGGATGAAGCGGAGAAGCTTTTCGAACAACTGATCAGCCTGCGAAACGATGTCGGGCTCATCTCGGAGGAGTACGACCCCCATTCGCAAAGGATGCTGGGGAACTTCCCGCAGGCGCTCACGCATGTTGCGCTCCTCAATTCGGCCAGCCGCCTGGCGCGGGCGCGAAACGGCGAACGCGCGGACTAGGACCGGATCAGGAAACCTGGCGCGCCGGCAGCCCGTCGTCCTCCTGGCCGGCGCGCGCCCGGCGCTCCTCGACGGCGAACCAGCGGGCGAACATCCAGGCGACGAGCGCGAGCAGTATGGGTGTGGCAGCGGCCCACGCGACCACTCCGGCAAGTTGCTGGTCAGTGGTCGAATTGATGATCCACGCGCCGGGATTGTTCGCGTAGTCGGCGTACCAGGGCCCCTCGGAAAACGCCATCAGGGCCGTGAGGGCGGACATCTGCAGGCCGGTTGTGACCACCCAGAGGATGCTTTCGCCGAAGCCGAAGTCTTTGCGGCCGGGGTAGCGCAGGGCAACCCGAAACCAGAGCAGGCCGGCGGTGAACATTGTCGCGTGCTCAAGCTCGTGGATGAGCGGATTGTGGAGTGCGAATTCGTACATCACGGGCAGGTGCCAGGCCCAGAACACCGCAGCGAAGATGAACCAGGTCGCCAGGGGGTGGGCAAGCCAGTGGGTGCGCCGTTCCAGGCGCCGAATCGTCCGGCTTCGCGGCAAGAGTGCCGGCAGTGCGACATCGGCCTTTCCGAGAATTAAGCACGCGGGCGCAAGCAGCAGGAGGAGCATGTGTTGTTCCATGTGCACGGAGGCGGACAGCTCTCCCAGCGCATCGATTGGCGATACGAGAGCCGCGACGATGAAGAGGATGCCAAGCAAGCCGAGGGCCTCGGTCCAAAGCCAGCGCTGATTGCCACGGTTCGAACGGTTGGCAAGCGACCGAAGACCCGCATGGTAGGCGAGCGTCCCGGAGCCGATGAGGAGGATCAGTGGGCCGCTGAAGTCCCATGTGCGCGCGGCCTCCGCAGCGGTCCCGGCGTTGTGGGCGTAGGCGGGACTGACGCTCCCTGCCAGTGACCCCGCCGCCGCAAGGAGGATTCCCACCCCCGTGGTCAGACGGACGCGATCGCTAGGCACCGTTCAGGTCTCGGAGCGAATAGATCGGGAAGGCGAAGAAGAGAGCGGCGATCGCGAAGAGCAGGCAGGACCACAGCGCCAGCCGCTTGAGGAAATCCGAGGGATCGGTCTCAGAGCCGGGCGATCGAACATCGGGTTTGGCGTTGCGGGAGGCCACCAAAGCGAAGACTCCGATTGCAGCGATGGTGAGAACGGTGATCCCGGTGAGCACGAGACGAAGTTCGGTGTCTGTCATGCGGCCGATGGAGACCACGAAGTAGCTGGCGAGTAATTGCAGGCTCCAGGCCACCGCCGGGCCCAACACGAGGACGGCGTCCGCCAGGGGATTCGCCCGACTTTGGCGCAGTGACATGGCTAACCTCCCATCAACCTCGGCGAGATGTAGACGACGGCGATCACGAACAGCCAGACCACATCGACGAAGTGCCAGTACCAGGAGACGTTGCGGATTAAGTTCCGTGTCACGCGGCCCTGCTTCCAGGTCACGGCCTGGACGAACGCGTTCATGCCGAGCCCGGCAATGACATGCGCTCCATGGAAGCCGGTGATCGTGAAGAACAGCGATGCGTACGCGCTGTCGGAGACGGACATGGTTTCGTTCAACCATTCGCGGCCCTGGATGGAGAGGAATACCGCGCCGAGGAGGAAGGTCGCGGCCAGCCCGGCCCGCAATGCCCGGCCGCCCGGGGCTTCGGCGCGCCGTTCGGCCCAGGCCATCGTCGCGCTACTGGAAAGGAGGATGACCGTTGCGATGAGAGGCGAGGCCAACCTGGGCACCTCTACTCCCTCCGGTGGCCATTCCTGGACGGTCGAACGGAGATAGAAGTAGGAGACGAACAACATCGAAAACAGGACGGACTCAGAGAGGATGAATAGCGCCATTCCCATGGCCTGGGGGCTCAACCGCTCCGGGGTGCGAAGCTGGGCGGCCGTCATTCTGCGGCCTCCGGCCGCGGCCAATGCCATGCCGCGAGCGTTCCGCAGAGCCCGACAAGGCCGGCTCCCATCAACACCAGAGATCCGGCGATAGCGCCCATGGAGATGATGGTCAGCGAGAGCGCGGTGAAGAACGGTATGTACGATTCGGCGGGCATTTCTGTGAGCGTGAGTGCCGACGAGCGCACCGCCGATGTCTCCATGGCCATGCGCGCGCCGCTCTCCTCGGGGAGGGCGGTGGTATCGAGGTCCTCATCCCAGAGGGGGTCGGCGCTGCGGACCATTGGGATCCGCCTGAAGTTATAGGGAGGCGGCGGCGAGGGAGTCGCCCACTCGAGGGTGCTGGCGTTCCAGGGGTTCGAGCCGGCCTCCTCACCGGAAACCATGCTCACGATGAAGTTCCAGATCAGCATGACGATTGCGGCCGCCTGCAGGTAGGCGCCGATGGTTGCGAGCGCGTTCGTCCACTCGAGGATCGCGGTTGGATCGTATGTGTAGACACGGCGCGGCATACCGTCCATGCCGGATATATGGAGCGGGAAAAAGGTGAGGTTCACACCGACGAAGAGCAGCCAGAAGCTCCAGTGGCCCAGCCGCTCGCTCAACATCCGGCCGGTGAACTTCGGGGTCCAGTAGAACAGCCCGCCGATAAGGGGGAACATCACCCCTCCGATCAGCACGTAGTGGAGGTGGGCTACGACGAACTGGGAGTCCTGCGCCTGGAAGTCGTATGGGACGATGGAGACCATCACCCCGGTGAGACCTCCGATGAGGAGGATCGCGAGTGCGCCGACCACGAACACCAGTGGTGTCTTCCACTGCACGTCGCCGCGCCACAGGGTCCCGATCCAGGCGAAATACTGGAGACCGCTCGGGATGGTGATGGCCATGCCTCCGGCGGCGAAGAACGCCAGCGACACGTACGGAAGGCCCGTCGTGAACATGTGGTGCACCCACACCCCGAATGCGAGGAAGGCTATGGAGACCGAGCAGAGAACGAGGAGCAGGTACGCGTAACTTCGCACGCGCGCGAAGGTGGGGATGATGGTCGAGATGATTCCCACCGCGGGGAGAAAGACGATATACACCTCCGGGTGCCCGAAGACCCAGAAGAGGTGCTGCCAGAGAAGGACGCTGCCGCCGAAGTCGGTTGTGTAGAACCGCGAATCGATGTTGCGGTCGAGTTCCAGGAGGATGGCCGCGAGCGTTAGCGGCGGCAGTGCGAAGACGACCATGAACGACGTGACGAGGATCCCCCAGACGAACAACGGCATCCGGTTGATCGACATGTGAGGTGCGCGGTATCGAAAGATGGTGACGATGAAGTTGATCGCGCCGGCAGTGGTTGAAATGCCGAGGAAGATGAGTGCGACTGCCCAAAAATCGATGTTCACGCCCGGGGAGTACTCGCTGGATGTGAGCGGCGCGTAGCCGAACCAGCCGGCGTTCGGCGACTTCGAAATCAGGAAGCTCGAATAGAGCAGCATGCCGGACATAGCGAAGATCCAGTAGGCGAGCGCGTTCATCCTCGGGAAGGCCATGTCCCGCGCGCCGATCATGAGGGGCACCAGGTAGTTCCCGAGCCCACCGAGGATGACTGGCGTCGCGAAGAGGAAGATCTCGACGGTCCCGTGGAGCGTGAACACCTGGTTGTAGTGGTCGGGCGCGACGAACTCCTGGCCGGGCCGGAACAGCTGGGTGCGCATGACGAGGCCGGCCGCGCCAGCCTCCATGAAGAAAATGAGGGCGGTGACCAGGTAACGGATGCCGATCTGCTTGTGATCGACAGTGCCGAAGACGGCGCGCAGGAATTTCGGGGATTCCCAGGTTCGTTCAAGGCGCTCTTCATAGACGCTCATTGGGCCTGCGACTCCAACCAGGCGTCGAACGCCTCGGGCGGATCCACCTGAATGGGCAGTCGCATGAGGGCATGTTTCAGTCCGCAGAACTCGGCGCAGCGCGCCTCGTAGGTGCCGGGCTCGGCGTTATCGATCCAGAGCGTCGTTGGCCGGCCGCGAAACATGTCCATCTTTCCCTGCAGTTCGGGCACCCAGAAGCTGTGGATGACGTCTTGCGAACTGAGCTGGAGTTTGATCAGCCGGTGCGCGGGCAGGTGCAGTACGTCCTGCTCGGTTGCGGAGTGGCCGGGGTAGCTGAACGAGTAATCCCATTGCTTTGCCTCGACCATGACGACGAGATCTGGGTCGCGGTGGCCCTGGTTGTTTCGCATCACGACGAGGCTGAACGCGAAGATAGCCACCAGGATCACCAGCGGAATCGCGCCGCCGCCGATGAGAGTCAGCAGCGTCCACTTGCGGTCCGAGCCGCCGGAGCTGTTGCGCGGCCGGACCAGGGCAGCAACGAGAAGGCCCAGGACCACGGCCGCGACGAGTACTGAGACCGCGAGCATGATCCACCAGAGCAGGTCGATGTCGCTGGCTTCATCCGAGGCGGGCGCTGACGCCCCTGAGCACGCGCCGGAGAAGAGCGCGGCGACGGCGAGCGTGGCCACGAGAGTTGCCGGCCAGGCTTTCCTGTTCCCCAGGCGCAACCCGCGACTCACATCGCGCCCCGCTCCCTGCGCTGCGATTCTCCGCGGAGGGCCCGCTCCGCGTTCGCGACTCCGCCGTAACGGTTCACCACTTCGTCGTAATCCGCCCCAAACTCAGCGCAAAGGCGTTTCGTTCGTTCGCGCTGCCTCGCCTGTAACCACCGGACCAAGAGGGGCACAGAGAGCACCGCACCCACAATCCCAATTGCCAACAGCTGATCCCATGGGCGGGCATCGAGCACTTCGTCCGCGAGGAAGAGACTGTAGGCATCCACAACGGGCCGAGTATCGCCCGCCGGGCGTTGCGGAGGCATGGGCGCTTCTTCGCCTCGCCTCGCAACTTCGTAACGATCGGCCGAGCGATACCGGTGCGAGCGTTTCAGGCGGTTCGAGTTCGTCGGATTGGAAGGGGTACGGTCGTCAATCAGTCCCGAAATCGGGGAGGGAGATCGAACCGTCGGCGGCGAGAGGGAAGCCGGGATTGAAGGCGATCTCCCAGACGTGACCATCCGGATCGGCGAAGCATCCGGCGTAGCCGCCGTAGGCGGTCTCGCCGGCGGCTTTCGTGAGGACCGCGCCCGCGGCGACGGCCTCCGCAAGCACTTCGTCCACTTCATCCTGTGTTCGGACGTTGTGGGCGAGAACGATGGCGCCGGAGTGGTCGTTCGAAGGGCGGTGAAGCCCGGCATCGGCCGCCAGTTTCGCTGCGCCCCAGAGCACGAACACGAGGCCCCCGGCCTGGATGAAGACGGTCTCTTCGACTTCCTGTCCCTTCCAACCGAGCGCCTCGTAGAACGTCTTCGAGCGCGCGAGGTTGGCTACGCCGAGGGTCACCAGGCTGATGCGTTGCTCCATGCGGTCACTCTCTTCCCGGTGTTTGAACGCGTCAACGCGGGCCGAAGGTGATTGTGTTGCGAATCTCTAAACGCGAAGTCGCCAGGACTATGGTGGAAGGGATGGAGTTCCTGACATTAATAGCATGGACGTCGATAGTTGTTGCTGTTGGGTGTTCGGCAATTGTTGCGATTGATGAGTTGGTCAACCAGCCGAAAATGATGCCGATTATGCGGCTGGTGTGGCCGATCACATGCCTCTGGTCCGGGCTGCTGGGGCTGGCTGCCTACTGGTGGGTGGGCCGCGGGCTGATGTCCACGCCGCGTGAAGAGCGGCCGGAGCGAGTTACGACGGCGGTGGCCGCAAGCCACTGCGGGAGTGGCTGCACCGCGGGAGACTTTGCCGCGGAGTCCGTCGCGGCCGTGTTCCCGCTGGTGCTGTTCGGTCACGCGATCTTCGGCACGTGGGTCATGGATTTCGTGGCGGCGTTGGTGCTTGGCATTGCGTTTCAGTACGCAAGCATCCCGGCGAAACGCGCGCCGAGCCGCGGCCGCAGGCTGCTCCATGCGGTCCAGGCCGATGCGGCTTCGCTGACGGCCTGGCAGGTCGGCATGTATGGGTGGATGGCGATTGTGGTCTTCGTTATCGCCGGCCACGAGCTCTCCACGGCCGACCCGGTGTTCTGGTTTTCGATGCAGGCGGCGATGGTCGCCGGGTTCTGCACGAGTTACCCGGTGAACGTGTGGCTGTTGCGAAAAGGCATCAAGGAACCGATGTAGCGAAGCGAAGGTGGTGGCCGGCCCGACGGCACGAAGCAAGCGAAGCGCGCTGGCTGGTGTTCGGGGCTGGTGGGCGATACTGGATTCGAACCAGTGACCTCTGCGATGTCAACGCAGCGCTCTAACCATCTGAGCTAACCGCCCCAACGCGGAAAGCCAGAATACCGCTTCGCTCGGCCCAATGGCAAAGGAAGGCGGTGGGCGCAGTTTGAGCGTGGATAAAGAAAAGGCTTCCGATCCGAATTGCGTTCGGATGTGCAATAATCGGCGCCATTCGTTTCAAGGAGAAGCAATTAATGGCACTCGAAGGCAATTGGAACCTGACCATGAATTCCCCGATGGGCGCCCGCCCGGTGACCGCGAATTTCACGACGACCGGGAATACGATTGGCGGCGAGTTCACCGGCGCCCAGGGTTCGGCTCCCGTGAGCGGTACGGCCAACGGCAACGATGTGAATTTCGCCGCGACGGTCTCAGGCCCGATGGGGCAGATGGAACTGAAATTCACTGGCACGCTCGACGGCGATTCCATCTCCGGCAACGTCCAGTTCGGCGCCTTTGGCAGCGGCACCTTCACCGGTAACAAGGCCTAGTTCACCACCTTCGATCGGGCCTAACGCCCGTCCGTTTCGGCGGCGTCCTTCGAACGAGGGGCGCCGTCGATGCGTTTTCGAAAGGGCCACGTGTAAGAATCCTGGCGTTCGCTGGTCTTACTCCCATAGCACGAACCTGGGAGTGTCCTTACCGCATGCACGCAAAGCTTCGCATCGTCCTTTCCGCAGTTGCCCTTTCGACCGCCGCATTCGGCATCGCCTGCGATTCGAACGGAGATTCACCGCCGGCCGTCCCGCCGACGGAGGTCGTGGTGATTCCGACCTCGACGCCCGTCGCTGAGCCTACGGTCGCCGTCCCACCCACCGAAACCCCGGAAGTGGAGCCGCCAGCTGCGACGCCCGTGGCCATCGAATTGCCGACCGTCCTCTGGATGAGCAGCAGTCACGCCGGGCCCGGGGTGGTGACCATTCGCTTCGAGACCAATGTGCCGACGAAGGCGACGGTGATGGCGATGACCAACCAGGTTGGTCCGGCAAGCTTTTACTCCGAGGACCTCGACCAGTTCGAGACCGCGCATTTTACCAGCGTCCCCGCGAGCGCGTTCGGGCGGTACAAGGCACGCGTCGAAGATAATTTGGGCAACATCGCGTGGGCCGAACTGCGTTACAAGTCCGACCCTGCGGGGATTGACTGGGCCACCGGCGGTGCGGCCCCGATGCTGGTCGCGCCGAACGCGAAGGAACTCGATGTGACGTATGCCTTCCCGGCGGGCCACCCGACAAAGCTCGGGCTCGAAGGCAGTGTCCACGTCTTCACAACCGACCCCTCATGCACGACGGCGATGGCGTGCGTGGGCGAACCGGTTGGCCCGGTTCTCGATTCGCCGGCCGCGGGAAACGCGGAGCTCGAAACGCACAAGGTGATCGCGAGCATCCCGGGTTCCGGATTCGATTACCAGGTGATTGCCGGGCAACCGTTGAACGAAGCCGCCTCGACGATGGTGTTCATCCAACTGGAGATTCGCGGATCGGAGTTGCCGAAGACGAAAGTCTCGGGGCCGGGGACGATCAAGGCCAACTGAGGGCGTTGGCAGAAGTCACCTGACCAGTTCGTCGGAGCTGGAGTGGGGCACGGCCAAGACCGTCAGAATGTCGTCGTTGTACTCGTACGAAATGAAGAAGCTGGTGCCCGCCAGATAGAGAAGGCGGGCACCAGCTTCGTTTGCCGGCGCCGACTCCGGAAATTGCAGGAGTTGCGAGATGCCGCGGTCGAATCGCTCAGCGAAACGCAGCGCGCCGGGCGTTCCCGGGCCGAAGAAGTCGATGATGTTCTCGAGGTCGGTCTCAGCTTCTGAGGCGAATCGGATATCAAATGCCACGGGCGCGCTTGAACATTCGCTCTCGGACTTCAGACCACGGCACGGTTGTGGAAGTGCCGGCACGTAGGGCGCGTTGTCGTTCGCGGATGATTCGTTTCCAGGTTTCGGAGAGCTCCTCCGGGCGCAACCGCGCCTCCAGCATCTGGAGTAGCTCCTCCGCTTCGCGATCGCTTAGCTCCAGCGATCGTTCGTATAACTCTTCGACTTTCGTCATTAGGCCCAAATGCTAACACACGGAAAGAGGCGTCGGCCGGCCAATTGCTAGGGGGAGTAGACAATAGTCATAACGCGGTGTTACCGTGCTTTCGCCTAAGCAATTGAGCGATTCGTTCACCCCGAGGTCCGCCCAAACCCATGGCCATTATCACGCCCTTCGATAACTACCTCGACCTTGTTGAGGCAGCCCGCGAGCTGGCGATTCACCCGCAGAGTCTGCGCCGGCTAATCAAGCAAAAGAAGATCCCGGCCACGCTCTTCGCGGGGAAGTACCTGATAGAGCGGGACAAGCTCGAGATGTTCAAGAGCAACTACGATCCGCGGCCGGGCCGCAAGCCGATCCGCAGGCTGCTGTAGAAAATTCTTCGCTTTCTGGTTCGTTCCGGGTGCCACGACTACTGTGCGGGGCAGCTTGCCGTTGGGCGGTCGTTTTGGTGATTAAGCGACGGCTGAGCCTCGCGACGCCAGGGCGGTTTCTGAAGCTAGGATTGCCAGATATCGCCGCGGCTTACGAGCACGACGAGTAACACCATGATGGCGAGTTCGACGGTCAGGGCGAATCCGACAACGCCGGTCCAGATGAGCTGGGTGCTGCCGCGAGTCGCGAACACGGGAATCGTGAAGATGATTGTGCTGCCCAGGAAGATGATGAGGCAGATCACGCCCAGGCTGTTCGCGCTAATGAGGAAAGGCAGATATGCCAGCATTCCAGCTCCACGGTCTTCGGGATAAGGCCCGGTTGGTGTTCGATTCCGCATCATAGCGAAGGATCAGAAACAGGAAACTCTGGACCACGGTGGATCTCGGCGAGAAACCTCTGCGAGCCATTGGCGATTGACGATTTTCGATTTGCGCGGCGTGCCGAGCGATCGACTGAACGTTGGAATGACGCGATTCGGAACGGGCGAGATTGATGTGGGGAGTAGCCGTTCACGAGTTCGGATTGAGACTCGGTAGCTTGTTGCAACCGAAGCACCCACACTACGCCCGAATCACATTCGGGAGTTGATTTTTGGCGACAGCGCAAGAAGCAAAGGCTGCGATCGAGGCGGGCTTCGCAAGCTATATCGCGGAGCTCGAAAAGGTTGGGCCGGTGTGGGAACAGAAGCCCGCGGCGAGCGGTGAAGGCGAGGATGCATGGTGCGCCCGCCAGGTGGCCGAACACATCGGCGGGGCGGGGCTTTACTTCGGGCGAGGGATCGCGACGGCGATGGGCGTCACCGGTCCCACCCCTTCGCCGATGTCGTTTCCCGATGCGGCAACCGCGGTCGCCGAAACGCGCCGCACCCACGGCGAATTGATGGCGGTGGTTTCGCAGGTGACCGATGACCAGCTCGGCGCCGAGACGGAACTCCGCGGGCTGGGTAAGCAGACGGTCGGCGGGATGCTCGGGATCGTCAGCTACCACCTCAACGACCACGCGAACCAGCTGAAGACGCTTCGCGGCGGGTAGATCCCCGCACCCTTGGGCCTGTCCTATACGGCCGGGCCGCGAACACGCTACGGGGCTTAAGACGGTCTTACGCGCTTACTGGCGTGCGCGCCTCGGACTCGCGATTAGTCGAGTTCGACGACGGCCAGGACCTGGCCTTCGGAGACACGGTCGCCGACGGCGACCGGGATGTCTTTCACGATGCCGTCGGTTGGGGACTTGATTTCGTTCTCCATCTTCATCGCTTCGAGGAGGAGGAGGACGTCGCCCTTTGCCACCGCATCGCCGACGTTTACCTTGATGGAGATGACGCGCCCTGCGATCTGGGCAGTCACGCCGCCTTTGACCGATGCGCCGCCGCCACCGGCGGAAGCGGCCACCTGGGCTTTGCGTTCGCGAGGCGCCGGGCCACCGCCGAGGCGGCCTTCGTATTCGAGGGTGAACGGCCGGTAATCGACCTGGACCTGCATGCCGCTGGCGCGCTCATCGGCGGCGGGAAGCTGGACGCGGTAAGGGACGCCGCCCGCAGTGACGGTGGTGGTGCCTGCTTCATTCTTCACCGACACCGGGTATTCGTGGCCATCGACCACGACGGTTTCGCCGCGGACTTCGACTTCGTAGGTTCGGCCGCCGATTGTTACTGATGCCATCTGTGCTCTCCTACCGCATCTGCCGCATGCGGCCGAAATTGCGCCACGCGGCGCCGTCACCGTTCGGGGAGATGGGCTGCATCACCACCGGGGCGGCTGCCGGAGCTTTCTTTTCACCAACGACCATCGCGCCGATGACGGCGGCGACGAGTTCGCGCTCGGGCCCGCCGCCTTCTTTTCGCCACTGGAGGAATTCCTTCGCGGGCTGCGGGAACATCACGTAGCTGAGGACATCATCGACGTCGTTCGCGAGGTCGCCGATCTGCTGGGTGGCTTCTTCCATCTCCGGGAGGAGGTCATCGGCGGGGCGATGCGTAATGACGCCTTCGCCGCCGAGCACCTGGTCCAGGATGTCCTGGGCGACGGGCTGGATGGTCGAACCGTACGCGCCCCGGGCGAGGTTTCGCGTCTCTTTGGTCACGGTGCCATAGCGCTTGCCGGTGAGGACGTTGAGCACGGCCTGCGTGCCGACGATCTGGGAGCTCGGCGTAACCAGCGGCGGGTAGCCGAGGTCGGCGCGAACGTGGGCGTTTTCGGCGAGCACTTCGGGCAGCCGAGCCTCGGCGCCCTGTTCGCGCAGCTGGCCGACGAGGTTCGAAATCATGCCGCCGGGCACCTGGTGCGAGAGCACGCCGGCATCGACGCCCATGAGGCCGCTTTCGAACTTCCAGTACTTGCGGCGGACGCCGCGGAAGTACTCGGCGAGTTCGCCCAGCTTCGCCAGGTCGAGGCCGGTATCGTGTTCTGGGTCTTCCGCGAGGGCAGCTACGAGCGTTTCGGTGGCCGGCTGGCTGGTGCCGCCGGCGAGCGGGCTGAGCGCGCAGTCGATGACATCGGCGCCGGCCTGGACGCCCATCAGGTAGGCCATCTCGGAGTAGCCGGAGGTGTCGTGGCAGTGCATCTGCACGAGCATCTGCGGGTGGTCGTGCTTGAGGCGGGTAACGAGGGCTTTCGCCATCATCGGGCTGAGGAGGCCGGCCATGTCCTTGATGCAGAGCGAATCGGCGCCCATTTGGACCATGACATCGGCCTGGGCGGCGAAGGTATCGACCGTGTGGACCGGGCTGGTGGTGTAGCAGATGGTGCCCTGGACGTGTCCGCCGGCGCGTTTTACGGCGTCGAAGGCGGTCTCGAGGTTCCGGGTGTCGTTGAGGGCATCGAAGATGCGGAAGATGTCCATGCCGTTCGCGACGGAGCGTTCGCAGAACTCGCGGATGACATCATCGGCGTAGTGCCGATAGCCGACGGCGTTCTGGCCGCGGAGGAGCATCTGGGTGGGTGTGTTCTTGAGGCGGCTCTTGATCTGGCGAAGGCGATCCCAGGGATCTTCCTTCAGGAAGCGCATGCAGCTATCGAAGGTGGCGCCGCCCCAGCATTCGATGCTGTGGTAGCCGATGGCGTCCATCCGCTCGAGGGCGGGGATCATGTCTTCGGTTCGCATTCGTGTCGCAAGGAGCGACTGGTGGCCATCGCGGATGGCCGTTTCCATGATGCCGACCCTGGTCATGGGCAAAGTCCGTGGGAAAGTGTGGGGCCGCAAGAGGCGGCGGAAGTTCGAGGGTAGCAAACGATATGTTTAGGGGCGACGGGGGACGGGGGTGGCACGGGCGGGGGGGTGAAGTGCGAAAGGCTAGTTGTAAAAGAACCGCCAAGGCGCGGAGATCGCCAAAGTTTGGGTTTTGTCACCGACTGGAACTCGAACTCCACCACCTATGCGTACGATGATGCAGGGAGGATGACGACGACCACCCTTCCCTCCGGCACGGGCATCGTCTCGACCTACACCTACGACGCTGCCGACCGCCTCACGAACATCGCCCACGTGAAGGGTGGTTCGACAACGGTCGCCTCGGTCGACTACACCCTCGACGATGTCGGCAACCGCACCCAGCGGGTCGACCAGCAGGGGACGCACACCTACGCCTACGATGACCTCTATCGCCTGACTTCGGTCACCTACCCGGGGCCGAGCACGATGACTTACGACTTCGACGCCTTCGGCAACCGCACGGAGATGGATGTCTCTGGGAACGCAACAACGTACGCCTATGACGATGCCGACCGGATTTCGACGGTGACCCCGCCGAGCCCGGCTTCGGCCATCTCCTACACCTGGGACGACAACGGCAACCTCACCGACCGGGGGAGTGATTCCTTCGACTGGGACTATGAGGACCGGATGGTCTCGGCCACCGTGAACTCGGTGACGACGACCTTCGCCTACCGCGGCGATGGCCTCCGCGACTCACGCACGGTGGGCATGTCTACGACGACCTTCACCTGGGATATCGCTGGCGGGCTGCCGGTGGTCCTGGATGATGGCAACCAGTACGTCTACGGCGCCGGTCTCACGGCTCAGAAGCAGTCAGGAAGCTGGTATTACTACCTGGCCGATGGTCTCGGTTCGACGATGGCGATCGTGGACGCCTCCGGGAACTCGCAGAAGTCGTACGAGTACGACGTCTACGGCGAGGTGGCCGGTGGTTCAGGGAGCCTTGGGAACGAGTTTGATTTCGCCGGGCAGCAGACGGATGGGACCGGGCTGCAGTATCTAAGAGCGAGGTACTACGACCCCGCGACGGGGACGTTCTTGACTCGGGAACCGATGGCGAAAAGGCCAACCTGGCTCGGTAGTTCATCGGGGTACGCGAATGGCAGCCCAGCACGTTTCAATGATCCTACCGGACAGATTCCGACTGATGCATGCGAACCCGATTGCGGAAGCGCGATCTACTACGGCGACGAGTTCGGTCTTGGCGCAGATGGGATGTGGCTTGAGCAGTACCTCGACAAGAACGGAAAGCTCAACGTCCATGCTTGCGGCTTCAAAACGGCTGGCGGACCGGAAATAACTGGCGTCGAATGCAGTTCGGGAATTTTTGATGGAGGATTCGACATATTCATCGGAGAGAAATGCAGTCTGAGTTTCGACGCCAAAGAGCAAAACTTCGCGCTTGCCTGCCATCGCCCCGGGTCAGATGCCGCGCCGGAGAACCCGCGCCACGGCACATGTCGATGCGCCAAATGGCTCCAGCCCGGTTGATGTCTGCGCGGAAGGCGCCATAGGCGGCATAATCGTGGCTAGAGGGGCAGGCGGCCCAGAGGGATGGGCTATTGAAGCCGGAACCGGCTGCGCTGCGGGTATCTTGGCTCATTTGATCTGGGAGAACGTGAAACCGTGATTGAGAGTGTAAATGAACCGCACAGACGGCTTACGGGGCGATTGTGGCTCCGGTCAGCGATTGGTGGATTCATCGCCGCCGGCTTCGGTGTCGCAATCCGAGAAACGACTGGCTTTTCAGGACTTGTCCAAATCGCGATCGTTACCTTCATCTTCTTAGTCGGGTTTTTGATCATACCTGCGATGTTCCGACGCCTTCGTAAACGAGTTTCAACTGGGTAGGATTCTGAATCCAAGAATTGTGAACCTGTCACACACTGGTGAATCCCGGAGCGTCTGAGAGTCAATCCTCTGGAAGCGAATCCTCCGCCCGGACGATGAGACACGTCTACGGGTCTGGGCGCGGCCGGAGGGTTTTGGGGCATTGCAGCATGCGCCGGCGTCATAGGAGCATACGGGGCCTACGCAGCTTGGTACCTTGACGATTCGGACTCAAACTTCGAGACGCTGATCCGTGTTATCAATCTTGTTCCCGTCGGGAAGAAGTTTTCACTTGCAAAACAGCTTTTCGATTCAATCGTGTCCGGGCTCGACTGGACGCCAGACGGTGCTCAATGACGATGCCAAACTTCGGAGAATGTGGAGATGAAACCAACTGTGAATGAACCGATCAGCCTCGATTCACTAGGTCCTCTATCGCGGCCAATCGTCTTTCGCCTTTACTTCGCCGCTTTCACCGGTATCTTAGTTCTTTGCTGGGCGGAGTTCCTCGTCAACGAGAAATACGTCCTGGCGGGCTCACAGTTCTTGATTTTCTTCGTCGGCGGCCGAAAGGGTGCCGGGATGCGCCGAAGACTGCCTGCTGTCGCCAAGGTCAGTTGGCAGTCTTGCGTACTAAGCGCCGTATTTGCGATTGGCGCCGACTTTCTCTGGCACGCAGTTTTCGCAGACTTCTCGGTCGATCGTGAGCTGCGATTGATCGCCTATTCAACAGTTGCGAGCGGTTGGCTGTTCGTGTCGTTCGGACCACTTAGCGAACTTCAATGGTTCCGGCCCAAATCGCCCACATCTTGAACACTAACCTTCGTGGTGAGACAGGCATCAAATCCGAGTGGTCGTGGGGCCAACCACTCCTCATGCCCGTCAGGTCGAAATTCTACTTCGGAGTGGGATTCTGCTGACGGCACGCAAAGCCACGCACTGATCCGAAGAGTCAGGAGATCGACTACACCTACAACGACCGCAACGAGCTCACCCGGATCGACTACCCGGACATGAGCTACGTCTCCTTCGCTTATAACGATTCCGGTGCGCGCACCCAGATGGTGGACTCCACCGGGACGACGACCTACAGCTACGACGATCTCTACCGCCTCACCTCGGTCACCTTCCCCGGTTCGCGGACCGTGAGCTACGCCTACGACGATATCGGCCGGCGTACCTCGATCACCTACCCGGGTGGCTCGAACCAGGTGACCTACGGTTACGACAACGCAAATAGACTCACGTCTGTCACCGACTGGAACTCGAACTCCACCACCTATGCGTACGATGATGCAGGGAGGATGACCACGGCCACCCCTCCCTCCGGCACGGGCATCGTCTCGACCTACACCTACGACGCTGCCGACCGCCTCACCAACATCGCCCATGTGAAGGGTGGTTCGACGACGGTCGCCTCGGTCGATTACACCCTCGACGATGTCGGCAACCGCACCCAGCGGGTCGACCAGCAGGGGACCCACACCTATGCCTACGACGACCTCTATCGCCTGACTTCGGTCACCTACCCGGGGCCGAGCACAACGACCTACGATTTCGACGCCTTCGGCAACCGCACGGAGATGGATGTCTCCGGGAACGCGACGACCTACGCTTACGACGATGCCGACCGGATCACGACGGTGACGCCGCCGAGCCCGGCATCGGCCATCTCCTACGCCTGGGACGACAATGGCAACCTCACCGACCGGGGAAGCGACGAGTTCGAGTGGGACTACGAGGACCGAATGGTCTCGGCCACCGTGAACTCGGTGACGACGACCTTCGCCTACCGCGGTGATGGTCTGCGTGACTCGCGCACAGTGGGCATGTCCACCACGACCTTCACCTGGGATATCGCCGGCGGGCTGCCGGTGGTCCTCGACGACGGCAACCAGTACGTCTATGGCGCCGGTCTCACGGCGATGAAGCAGTCGGGGAACTGGTACTACTACCTGGCCGATGGCCTCGGTTCGACGATGGCCGTCGTCGACGCCTCCGGGAACTCGCAGAAGTCGTACGAGTACGACGTCTACGGCGAGGTGACCGGTGGCTCAGGCAGCCTGGCGAACGAGTTTGATTTCGCCGGCCAACAGACCGATGGCACGGGGCTGCAGTATCTGCGGGCGCGGTACTACGACCCGGTTAGTGGGACGTTCCTTAGCCGCGAACCGCTGTCAGCGATGCCTGGCTGGTTGGGAAGCCCCCACGGTTATGCCACCGACAGTCCTGTATCTCGCTTGGATCCAAAGGGCACACGACCATGCGACGTTGACGAGTGCGGCCCTGGCGTGGCCAGTTGGGCACCGCCTCCTCCAATCTGTGGACCAGATTTTCCTGACTGCAATTTCCCCAATGGTACCGAAGGGGCCGCAGGCTCCGGCGCGGTAACTCGGAGCCTAGGTACAAACCTCAACGCGTCCGACTTCGATGTTAAGTTAGTTGGTGAGTATCTCATCCTCATGCTCTCGGGCCAGCCAGTCATTAAGACTGGAAGCCGCGAAGAGATAATTGAGATCTATGTTGATGACCCTGACAAAAAGGCCCGAGAGCTGTATGACGAACTAACTAAGGGAGGAAAGACCGCAGACGTCAAAGGTTATGCGGGTGAACGGCAAGGCTTCACCGAAGATGGCCTATTTGCGGGCCTCCGAAAGAAAGATGGCCTGTGGAACATCGACGTACAAATTCCGTCCGGCAAAGGGAATTTCAAATTCAAGATCATTCAGAAAGCCAGCTGGTAGCTCGATGACGGTCGCCGGCGTCCCGAGGCGCCTCGAACCTACAGAAAGGGCTACTGCTCTTACAGCTCTTCAAAGCGTATTTCGTTCTCTGAACACGATGGACTGTTCAACGCAGCGCGATGACCTGGTCGTCGCGCTCGGTTACCCGTTCATGTACGACCTCGACGACCAAGAGTTCGCTGCCCTCGGCGTGGCTGCGCGCGCTCTCGGCGAGTCGGAGGCATATGTTTCGGTGATCGAGGGATATGACGAGGGAGAAATTCTGCGTTCGGACTTGCATTGGCGGATCTCACTAGAGATGGATCCCTACCCTGGCATGTCTTCGACCGGTTGGCCGCACATCTGTGAAAACGCAATCTATTCCACCAAAGGAAACTGGGCGGTGAAGATCGCCAGCGCCTCGTACGTCGTCGTAGCCGGTCCGAGCGAGTTCGTCGCTCTGCTGGAGAAATCAGTCGACCGATTCTCTACGGCCCGACTGCGGCAGCTTCTGAATGACTGGCCATCAGGCCCGGGTGAATATCATTGGATCGAGCCGTGCCTTAAGGTGGTGCTCGGGAGCCAGCAAGCACGCGAACTGCTTCAAGGACGCCCCAAGAGGAAGAGTTAGGGATAGCCAATACACCGTACTCTCCGCTTCCAAAAGTCGCGGCAAAGCACCGCGGTCACGAACGCTCGCCCGGGTCCTGGAAGGTACCTGCGGCGGCCTCGGCCATTTCCTACACCTGGGACGACAACGGCAACCTCACCGACCGCGGCAGCGACGAGTTCGACTGGGACTACGAGGACCGGATGATCTCCGCGACCGTGAACTCGGTGACGACGACCTTCGCCTACCGCGGTGATGGGCTCCGCGACTCACGCACGGTGGGCATGTCCACCACGACCTTCACATGGGATATCGCCGGCGGGCTGCCGGTGGTCCTGGATGACGGCAACCAGTACGTCTACGGCGCCGGGCTGGTGCACACTACTTCCGCTTGGTGCGCTCCAGTAGGCCTTCGTAGTTGGCCGGGGTGATGGGGCGGACTACGCGGCCCATGCCGGTCCAGTGGCCCCACTTCCAGTCGCCGGTGGCGCGGGGCTGGTCGACGGGGAAGAGGAGGGGCTTCTCCTTGCTGGCGAGCATCAGGTGGTAGTGCTCGCCGAGGGGGACGGTCTCGTTGACGATGCCTATCCAGTAGTTCATGTCTCCGCCATCGGGCGAGAACGTGGTGCCCAGGTAGCGGTAGTGGCCGTGCAACGGCCGGGACGCGCTATTCACATAACGGACGTCAGGACCGAAGAAGTTGCGGACGGCCGCGCCGCCGAGGGCGTAGAGGCGATTCGTGCTGACCGCCTCTTCGAGCGGGACTTCGCCGAGGCCTAGGATGTCGCGGAGGACGAACTGGGTGTATTCGACGGCCACCGGGTCGGGGTCGTCTTCGAGCGCTTCGAGGACGTCGTCCCAGGTGACGGGAATCCACGGGGCGGGCACGTTCTCGGCACGGAGCCCGAGCATGAGGAAGGCCGGCTGTTCGCTCCATTCTCGGGCGACCTTTTCGAGGCCGGGCAGGAGCGACTCATCGGAGCCGGATTCGACCTGGACTTCGATGAGGACGCGCTTGCCGCCTTCGTAGGTCAGGAGCAGGTCGGCGACGCCGGCTTCGGCCAGGCGGGGCTGCACTTCGACGATGGCGAGTTCTTCGGTACCAGTCCCGGCGGCGTGGGCGATCAGCGCCATGAGCATGCGATGGCCGCGCTTGAGGAAGTAAGCGAGGCCGCTGGTGCAATAGTTCTCGAAGGGAGTCGCCGCGGAGCCCTGGCGGTAGGCCGAGAGCATCGTGAAGAGGTTTTCAGACATCTGATCCAGTATCGCGGTTGAGGTTTCGGGTGTCTCGGCGGGCCCTCACCCCCTGCCCTTCTCCCAAGCCTGGGAGAGGGGAGTCAGCAGAGGTTTCGAACTAGACTCATCGCATGACAGGACTACGCGAATTCCTCATCGAAAAGGCGGCGGCGATCCGGGGTCTGGCCGCTTCGAAACCACATGGCGCGCAATGGCACGAAACGGTCGCCGCGACCTGCGTCTCCGACGACCGCACGGGGGTGCGCAAGCTGCGCATCCGCGACTGGCAATTCATCGGCGATTCGGGGCCGGGGTTCGGGGGGTTTTCGCTCGGGCCGTCTTCGCCGGAGTTGCTGTGCGGGGTTATCAGCACGTGCCTGACGCACACCTATCAGATCGGCGCGTGCATGCAGGGTGTGCCTGTCGATCGGATCGAAGTGAATGTGACCTGCGAGAACAACGACGCGCGATTCGGCGGCGTGGAGACGGACGACCCGCCGGTGCCGTTCACTTTCGAGGCGGTGGTGACGCTCGATGCGAGGGACGCGACTGGCGAGCAGCTTTCGGCGCTGCATCGCTGGGCGAGCGAGAGCTGCCCGCTGACGAACCTGATTCGCAGGGGCGCGCCGGTGGCGGTGCGGGTGGCGTGAGCGGGAACCGGTCGCTCAGGTCGGCATCCGCTTACTGGCGTGCGCGGTTCCATTGATGCGCCCCGGCCGGTCGAGCGGCTACGCTTCATGCGTGACGCGTGAAGAACTCTTCCGCATGACCGAACTCACTACCTGTGGTGGTTGAGCATCCAAGGCGGGGCCGGAGGCCCTGGCACAGGTGCTGTCGCCGCTGACGGGGTTGTTCGATTCGGCTGGACACGAAAACGTGCTGGTCGGCCTTGGCGTGCCCGACGACGCGGCCGTCTACCGCATCAATTCGACCACGGCCGTGGTGGCGACGCTCGACTTCTTCGCCCCGGTGGTCGATGACCCGTTCACCTACGGAGCGATTGCGGCCGCGAACGCGATGTCCGACGTGTATGCGATGGGCGGCGAGGTGGTGCTGGCCCTGAACATCGCGGCCTTCCCGGAAGATCTACCACCGAAGGTGCAGACGGCGGTGCTTCGCGGCGGCGCCGAGAAGGTTCGCGAGGCGGGCGGCGTGATCGCCGGCGGGCACACGGTCTGGGACCAGGAACCGAAGTACGGCCTCAGCGTGCTCGGCCTGGTGCATCCGAAGCGGATCTTTTCCAAGTCGGGGCTTCGGCCGGGCGACCGCATCTACCTGACGAAACCGCTCGGCACGGGGACGATTCTTTCGGCGCAGCGGCAGGGCAAGTCGCAGGCCGCGTGGCTGGATTCGGCGACAGAATCGATGTTGCGCCTGAACCGGCACGCTTCGCACCTGGCCCGCGAGGCCGGGGTTCGGGCAGCGACGGATGTGACCGGCTTCGGGCTGTTGGGCCACCTCTGGGAGATGACCGAGCGGTCTGGCGTGACCGTGGACATCGATGCGGCGGCTGTGCCGTTCCTGCCGGGGGCGCTGGAGTGTGCGCGGATGGACGTGCATACGGGTGGCGAATTCCGAAACCGGGAATGGGCGGGCGCGAACGTTTCGTACGCCGGCGGCATCGACCCGGATGTCGCAGCGCTACTTTTCGACCCGCAGACTTCCGGGGGACTGCTGCTGGCTGCGCACGCGGCGAAGGCGAACCGGTTGGAAGCGGCCTTCGAGCGAGATGGGCTCCCTCTGTGGCGTATCGGGAACGTAAAGAGCGGCACGGCTCACATCTCAGTGACGCAGGAGGGCGGTTCCCCGTTCCACAAGTGAGCCTATACTCGATCGAGCGCCTCGCCCCGGTGGAGGAGTTTGTTTGACTGCTGTAGCAACGAAATACGAGACCGTTATCGGACTCGAAGTCCATTGCCAGCTCATCACCAAAAGCAAGATGTTCTGTGGTTGTAGCGCGGATTACGCACGGGCGGATCCGAACACCCACGTTTGTCCAGTGTGCATGGGCATGCCCGGCGTCCTCCCCGTCATCAACGAGCAGGCTATCGAATACATCGTGATGACCGGGCTCGCGCTCAACTGTCACATCGCCGAGTTCTCGAAGTTCGACCGCAAGAACTACCCTTACCCGGACCTGATGAAGGGCTACCAGGTTTCGCAGTACGACCTGCCGGTCTGCGAAGGCGGCTGGCTCGAAGTGGCGCCCGAAGGCGCGGAGCCGCGCCGGATCGGCATCACCCGCGTCCACATGGAAGAGGACACGGCTCGGCTGTTGCACCGGACCGACACCGTGACGGGCGAGGGCTACAGCCTGATCGACATCAACCGCTCCGGGACGCCGCTCATGGAAATCGTGAGCGAGCCAGACATGCGGACGCCCGCCGAGGCACGCGATTACCTCGTCCGCCTTCGCCAGATCCTGCGCTACATCGGCGTTTCCGAAGCGAACATGGAAGACGGCAACTTCCGCTGCGATGCGAACGTTTCGCTGCGCCCGATGGGCTCAAGCGAGTTCGGCACCAAGGTGGAAGTGAAGAACATGAACAGCTTCCGCGCGGTGCACGACGCTATCGCGTTCGAGGAGATTCGCCAGGCGGAGCTGCTCGACCGCGGAGAGCGAATCATCCAGGAAACCCGCGGCTGGGTGGACGACACGCACGAAACCGTGAGCCAGCGCTCGAAAGAGCACGCGAACGACTACCGCTACTTCCCCGAGCCGGACCTGCCGCCGCTGAAGCTGAGCCGGAAATATGTGGCGGAGGTGCAGGCGAAGCTGCCCGAGCTTCCCGATGCGAAGAAGCAGCGCTTCATGAGCCTTGGGCTCACCGACCACGAAGCGACCGGGCTGACCGAAGACCGCGACCGCGCGGAGTACTTCGAGGCGGTCGCGAAAGCCATCGGTCTCGACGAAGTCCGCAGCGCGAAGCTCGCCGCGAACTGGGTGCTGGGCGAGGTGGGCCGCTGGCTCAACGCCGAGGGAAAAGGAATCGAACAGTTCCCGCTGCGGCCGGAACAACTGGCCGAACTTGCACGTCTTGTCGAGGGTGGGACGGTCACCTCGAACATCGGCAAGGAAGTCTTCGAGAAGATGGTGAGCACCGGGAAGTCGGCGAAGGAAATCGTGGACGAATCCGGACTCGCCCAGATTAGCGGCGAGGATGAACTCGCCGGGGCGGTGAAGGCGGCGATCGCCGCCAACCCGAAAGCTGTTGCCGACTACCATGCCGGCAAAGAGAGCGCGATCAAGTTCCTCGTTGGCCAGGTGATGCGCGAGACGCGCGGCCGGGCGAACGCGGGCGTCGTGAGCGGTTTGCTTGAAAAGGAGCTAAATGCTTAGTCTGCCTATCGATATCGAACCGCGGTGGTACACTCGAAACGCATGACGCTGCGCACATTCCGTGACCACTCGGCCCTGAAGTGGCTCTACCCGGGAATGCACATCAAGCGCTGGTTGATGCTGCTCCTGTTCGGCGTTTCGCTCATGGGCCTGGGTATCGCCTACGTGCTCAAGGAGGCGTATCTCCAGACCGACCTCCCCGGGATCTTCTATTACCTGACCTTGCAGTTCATGCCCCGCTGGGGCCGCGGCGTGCTCTTTATGACGCTGTCGTTAACCACCGTCGGGATTTCGGTTTACAAGCTGAACCAATCGCTGCTGTTCGCGTTCGTGCGTCCCGACAACCGGACCGATGGGCGTTCGCCGGGGCTCGCACAGACCATTTACAACAAGCGGTTCCTGCAGCGCGGCCCACGCGTGGTCGCCATCGGTGGTGGCACGGGTCTTTCGACCTTGCTCCGCGGCCTGAAGGACTACACGAGCAACCTCACTGCGATCGTCACCGTTGCCGACGATGGCGGCAGCACGGGCCGGCTGAGGCAGGAGTTCGGCGTAGTCGCGCCGGGCGACTTGCGCCAGTGCATTGCCGCCCTGGCCGAAGCCGAACCGCTGATGTCGAAGCTCTTCCAGTACCGGTTCACGGAGGGCACAGGGCTCGAGGGCCATTCCTTCGGCAACCTCTTCATCGTGGCGATGGCTGAAGTCACCGGGAATTTCGAAACGGCCATCCACGAGGCGTCTCGCGTGCTGAACGTGCGTGGCAGCATCCTGCCTTCGACGCTCGAAGACGTCACCCTCAGCGCGCGCACGCACGAGGACGAAATGGTCCACGGCGAGCACAACATCAGCGAGCGGGGCGCGCGGATCCGCGACCTGTACCTGAACCCGGCCCAGGCCGAAGCACATCCGGATGCCGTCCGCGCCATTCTCGACGCCGACCTGATCGTGATCGGCCCGGGAAGCCTCTATACCAGCGTGCTGCCGAACCTGCTGGTTAGCGGCATCCAGAAAGCACTCTTCCAGACATCGGCCACGAAGGTGTTCATCTGCAACGTTGCCACCCAGCACGGCGAGACGGACAACTTCAGCGTCGGCGACCATATCGAGACCATCGAACGCCACACGGGCAAAGGCATCCTTAACGCTGTGCTGGCCAACAACAACATCGCCACCGAATTGCCGGAAGCGTGGCATTCGGATCCCGTGCCGATTTCGAACGAGGAATTGCGCGCGTTCGAGGGCCTGCGGCTGGTGACGGCCGACGTGGTTGCCGAAGAGAACAGGTACAGGCACGACCCGGAGAAACTCGCCGCTAGCCTGATGCGGCTGTACGATAATCGGGACATCACATCGATCGATCGGCCGCGCTCCACGCCTGAAGCCCCGCTCGTCGCGACACGGTAAGACACATGCTTTTGAACATCCTCCAGATTGTGATTTCGGTGATCCTGATCACCGTGGTGCTTCTCCAGGTGAAGGGCTCCGGCTTTGGCGCCGCGCTTGGCGGCATGTCCGGCGGCTCTGTTTACCGCACGAAGCGTGGACTCGAGCGAACGCTCTTCCAGGCGACGATCCTGCTTGTGTGCGCGTTCGTACTGATTTCCTTCCTCAGCGTTTACTCGCAGAAGTAACACTTGCCTATGCCCGGTGAACACGCGCAATCGCGCCGAACGGTGATCCTCGCGATTGTGCTTGTCGTGGCTGTGGCCGCGGCGGCTGGCGCGCTCGCGCTGCGCGTCTCCGGCAACGGCGGGAGCGTCCTCAGCAACCAGTCCAGCTACACCGAAGGCGTACCCGGCACCTGGCAGCGCGTGAACCCGTTGTTCGCCAACGCGAATGAGGTGGACGCCGACCTCTCGGAGCTTATTTTCTCCGGGCTCGTGCGGACCGGCGCGGATGGGTCGGTTATCAGCGACCTTGCCTCCGTGCCGGAGATTTCCGATGAAGGCCGCACGTACACGTTCAAATTGCGCGACAACCTGCGGTGGCACGATGGCGAACCGGTGACATCGCGCGACGTGCTGTTCACCGTGCGGGTCGTCACCGATGGGGACTTCTCCGGCGACCAGACGCTCGCCGAAGGTTGGCGCGGCGCGGACGTCGAGGCGCCCGACGAGAGGACGTTTGTCGTCCACTTGCGGCAACCGTCCGCGCCGTTCCTGGCGCGCAGTGCCACGATGGGCATTCTCCCCGAACACCTGCTCGGTTCGGTGCCTGTCAAGGATCTGAAGGACGCACCGTTCAACGCCGCTCCGGTCGGCACGGGCGCCTACCGCGTCGAAGCGCTCGATTCGCGCGAAGCGCGGCTTGTCGCGTACGACCGGTATCACCTGGGGAAGCCGGGCATCCAGCGCCTCGTGCTCCGCTTTTACGCCGACGACGCCAGCGCGATTCGCGCGCTGCAGGCAGGCGACGTCGGCGGCATGTTCATCGCCAACTCGCCCACCCAGGGGCAGCTCTCGGACCTGAACAGCGTGAAGGACACCACGACACTACAACTGCAGCGCTCCACCCAGGTGTTGCTCTATCTGAACACCAGCAACACGCTCTTCCGCGACCAGCGCGTGCGCCAGGCGATCTCTTTCGGCGTGGACCGCGCGGAGATCGTGGAAAAGGAGTTCGTCGGGGCAGCGACAGCATCCTCATCGCCGATTGCGCCCCAGACATGGGCCTACTCGCCGGAGTACGACGCCACCGACCAGAACCTCTCGCAGGCACGCGTGCTTCTTGCCGATGCAGGGTGGGTGCCATCGCCCTCGACCGGCATCCTCGCGAAAGATGGCCAGGAGTTCCGTTTCACCATCCGCGTGGACAACGACCCGATCCGTTTTGCGATCGCGAACGACATTTCTGAGCAACTCAACACCCTCGGGATTCGCGCTTCGGTTTCGAGCACGACGTTCACCGTGCTGCACCTGGACTACCTCGTGCCGCGACGGTATGAGGCCGCCCTTGCCGTCTGGGACCAGGGTCCCGACCCGGACCCTTACTTTGGCTGGCACAGTTCGCAAATGGGCACGGCCGGCCTGAACCTGGCGAACTTCGAAGACCCGGTGACCGACGAGCTGATCTCGAAAGGCCGCCAATCGACGGACATCGAGGTGCGAAAGGACAGCTATCGCCAGTTCCAGGAAATCTGGCAGGAGCTGGTGCCGGGCATCGTGCTGGCCTATCCGCATTCTGCCTACGCTTTCCCCGATGCGCTGAAGAACGTCTCGAATGGCGTCCTCTTCGCGAGTGCGCTCCGCTTCGCGGATGTGCAAAAGTGGAGACGATGAGTTCGAGCGCGAACGTGGTCTTCATGGGTTCTCCCGAATTCGCGGTGCCGAGCCTGCGGGCGCTGGCGGCTGCCGGGCATCGCGTGATGCTGGCCGTGACCCAGCCGGATAAGCGCGCCGGCCGTGGCGGCCGGATGCAGGAACCACCGGTGAAGCAGGCCGCTGGTGAACTCGGGATTGAAGTCTTCCAGCCGGAGACGATGCGCGATACTGCCGTGCAGGAGCGCCTCCGCGCGGCCGATGCGGATGCGTTCGTGGTCGCCGCCTACGGGAAGATCCTGCCGCAGGCGGTGCTCGATATTCCCCGGCGCGGCTGCCTGAACGTGCACGCCTCGCTGCTGCCAAAGTGGCGCGGCCCGAGCCCAATTGTGGCGTCAATTCTTGCCGGCGACGCGAAGACCGGGGTCAGCATCATGGAACTTGTGCGGAAGATGGATGCGGGTCCGGTGATCTCTCGCGTTGAAGTCGCGATCGGCCCGGACGATACGGCCGCCAGCCTTGAGCCGCGCCTGGCCGAGACCGGCGCCGAAGAACTGGTCCGGGTGCTCTTGGGCTGGCTGGAGGGCGAACTCAAGCCCGTGCCTCAGGCCGAAGAAGCCGCCACCTACTGCCATCTGATCGCCAAGTCCGATGGTTGGCTCAAAGCCGGGATGGGTATCGACGAGGCCGAACGAGCGGTCCGCGCGTACGACCCGTGGCCGGGCGCCTTCGTGATGTACGGCGAGCAGCGGCTCTCTATCTGGCGCGCGCGGAAAATCGATTCGCCGCTTGCCCGGCCCGGCGACCTCCGGCTCGTCGATGGCCTGCCGGCGGTCGCACTGCACGATGGCTGGCTGGGGCTGCTGGAGGTCCAGCGGCCGGGTGGAAAGCGGCTGGAGGCGAAGCAATTCCTTGCGGGCGAACGCGGCAAGCTGCTGGCCGAGGCCGTCCTCGCATGAGCGCCGAGTTCACCCCCACGCTGTACGACCTCTTGCCTGCCGAAATCGACGGCCTGGTTGCCGAACTCGGGCTGTCGGCCTATCGCGCGAAGCAGATCCTGCAGGCCCTCTACCACGAGTTTCCGCGCGACATCGAAGACCTGCGCCAGCTACCCGGCGACGCTCGGGCGCGAATCGCCGAACGGTACGCGATTTCGCCGGCCACAGAGGTCCGCCGCGTCATCAGCGAAGATGGCGAAACGACCAAGCTGCTGCTGCGCATGGGTGACGGCACGCTCATCGAAACGGTACTCATGCAATACCCGGAGCCGGGTGAGAAACACCCGCGCTCGACCGTTTGTGTTTCGACGCAAGCCGGCTGCGCGATGGGCTGCGTGTTCTGCGCCACGGGCCAGATGGGTTTCGAACGCAATCTTTCGGCGGGCGAGGTAGTCACGCAGGTGATGCACATTGCGCGGCTGCTGAAGGAACGCGGGGAACACGTCACAAACGTGGTTTTCATGGGTATGGGCGAGCCCCTGGCGAACTACAACGAGACCGTCAAGGCCATCCGTCTCCTCACGGACCCGCGCGCATTTGGCCTTGGCCAGCGGCATATCACTGTATCGACGGTTGGCGTGATTCGCGGGATCGATCGGCTCGCGGCCGAGGGGCTCCAGATTGGCCTCGCCATCTCGCTGCATGCGCCGAACGAGGAACTTCGGCAGCGGCTCGTGCCGACTGCGGGACCACACTCGGTGCAGGAAATCGTCTCGGCGGCGCGGCGCTACTTCACGGCGACCGGGCGGCGCGTGACATTCGAGTACGCGCTCATCGCCGGGGAGAACGACACGCCCGAGGTTGCTCGCCAGCTGGTCGCGCTGCTGCGCTTGACCCCGACGCACATCAATCTGATCCCGGTGAACCCAACGGCGGGTGGCTACGGCCGGCCGGCGCGTTCGCGCGTGCTCGACTTCGAGAAGGTGTTGCTGGATGCCGGCTTGAACTGCACGGTGCGGGTGGAGAAGGGTTCGGAGATTTCCGCGGCGTGCGGTCAACTGCGAACGGATGAGTCGAATGCACTGGTCTCGGTGGAAGAGATTAGCCGAGCACCCGTCGCACCAGTGCGCGGCCACCGGCAAGCAGAGTCCGGCCAAGCACAATCCCAACGCCGATAGCCACAGCCGAGCGCATATCGAGGAGCGTGTGCACGTCGCCGCGCACCACCGGAGAGATGAGAATGCCGGTCTTCACTTCGTCCATGGCCACCGAGCGGCCGATGACGATGCCTGCGGAGCCCTGGCGGATGGTGCCGTGTTCGAACCTGGCGACGGCGACGGCGCTCTTGCTCATCTCCACTTCGTCGGCGTTGATGCTGCGGACCGCGCTGCGGTCCAGGCTGACGCGGCGGGCGGCGTACTCTTCGAGCCGCTCCGCGGTGTAATCGGAAGTGCCGGTGCCGTTTTCGCGCGCCATGGGCTGAAAAGCTCCTCCGGGCCAACGTAGACCGGGGCCAACGAAGGCGCAATGCTCACAAGAGTGCGCACCGAAGACTTCACATTCGACCTTCCCCAGGAACTGATAGCCCAGACGCCAGCCGAACCTCGTGATTCGGCCCGCCTGATGGTCCTCCGGTTCCACTCGAAGACAATCGAGCATCGCGTAGTCCGCGACCTTCCCGAGCTGCTGCGCCGGGGCGACATGATGGTGGTGAACGACACGCGCGTGATGGCCGCACGCATTTTCGGGCGGCGTGCCGATACGGGCGGCGAAGTCGAAGCGTTGCTTGTCCGGCCCTTCAGCGACACGGTCTGGGAGGTATTGTTCAAGCCAACGGGCCAGGCTCGCCCGGGCCGCGAATTTGTGTTCTCGACACACGAGGGCGAGATCACAGCGCGGGTCGGCTGGCGTTCCGGCGGGCCGGTCGTGCTCGAATTCGAGCGCACGTTCGACCCTGCGACCGTTGGGGAGATGCCGCTCCCGCCGTATATCAAAGGCTTCTCCGGCGACCCGGAGCGCTACCAGACGGTCTACTCACGGCAGGCGGCGAGCGCGGCGGCGCCGACCGCCGGCCTGCATTTCACGGAAGAGCTTTTCGAGCGGCTGCGCGCGGCCGGTATCGCCCGCGCGGAGATCACCCTCGAGGTCGGGCCGGGAACTTTTCGTCCCGTGGTCGCGGAAGACCCGCGCGACCACGTCCTCCACGCGGAGCACGTAACCGTCCCGGCCGTGGCGGCGGAGGCCATCTGGCGGGCGAAGACAGAGAGCCGCCGGGTGGTGGCCGTCGGGACCACGGTGGTGCGCACGCTGGAGCACGTCGCCCGGGAACGGGGCGCGATCGAGGCGTACGACGGCTGGACGTCGTTGCGGATACTGCCGGGCGATTCGTTCCGCGCGATAGACGTCATGCTCACGAACTTCCACCTGCCGAAATCGACTTTGCTGATGCTGGTGTGCGCGTTCGCGGGGCAGGATTTCGTGCTGGAGGCATACAGGCAGGCAGTGGCGGAGGGCTACCGGTTCTACAGCTTCGGGGATGCGATGCTCTTGCTGCCGGAATGACCCTTCGAGACCTCTTTTCGAACCCGGTCCCGACCGCTACTATCCGTGCAGCCTATTCCTGCTATCGAGGAGACCGCCTTTCACATGGGAGACAAGAGCCCGAAGAACACCGCCAAGTCCAACAAGCAGAAAGCCGACCACAAGGCTGCGGCGCGCACCGCCGGCGCAAAGAAGTAACGAACCGTTCTCCGGTTCGCCCGCATTCGCGCCTCCCGGCAGGGAGGCGTTATTTTTTGCACGGCTGATCACCGGGTTGTTGGAGGTTCCATGGTCTTGCGCCGCGTACTCGTTTTCTTCGCGCTCCTTTCGGTCGTTTCTCTCGCGGTTCCCGTTGTGGCGTGTGGTGGGGGAGACGATGACGACGAGGATGCGACCGTCGCGCCGCGTGACAAAGACGACGACGGGATTCGCGACACGCGCGATGACTGCCCGGCCGACCCTGAAGACGACGGAATGTGGGGCAGCGATCCCAAGGACGGATGTCCCGGCACGATTGAGGACCTGATCGAACTCGCACGCGCGGACGTCAACGCGTTCTGGGAGGCCCAGTTCCAGTTCGAAGACCTGGTCTACGATCCGCCTATCAACTTCACGGCGTACGACAGCGAGATCGAAACCGCCTGCGGCACGGCCGACCTCAACAACGCGTTCTACTGCAGCGCCGACCACTCGATTTACTACGACATCAACTTCCTCAAAGAGCAGCTCGACGGGAACGGCGACTTCGCGCCGGTGCTCATCATCGCCCACGAATGGGGACACCTGGTGCAATCCCTGCTCGGCATTCTCGGCGATGAGGAGCTGCTGACAATCCAGACGGAGCTCCAGGCAGACTGCCTCGCGGGGGTGTGGGCGGCGGACGCCGATTCCCGAGAGATGATGGAAGAAGGCGATTTCGACGAAGGCATCATCGCCCTCTTCAACGTCGGCGATTCGCGCGGCACGCCATTCTTCGACCCGCAGGCCCACGGGACTTCCGGACAGCGAATTGACGCTTTCAAGGGCGGTTTCGAAGCCGGGCTGGATGCCTGCACACTGGAGTAGCGATGTACAGGGAACTCGGCGCCCAGGACCACCAGCGGATGCTGGCCCTCACCCCGGAACAGATGCCGGATGTGCTGCTGCTGCTCGGGATTTTCGATGTCCACCGCGGTGCGCAGCGGTTCGCCGCGTATCTCGAGAACCCGGTTTCTTCGCGCTCCGAGACGAGTGTGAGCGGCATTCCGTACTTCCTCGGGACGCACAAAGGCACCCGGGTGGCGCTGGCGGCATCGTTCGGTGGGCCCATGGCAGCGATGTTCGCGCACACGTGGTGCGGCGCCGGTGTGAAGACGGTCGTCCAGCTTGGTTGGTACGGCGCGCTCCAGGAGGGGACGAAGCTCGGCGATGTGGTGGTGCCCCGGCACGCCGAGCGCCAGGACGGAGTCTCGGACTGGTATCTCTCGAAGGGCATCCTCGCCGACGCCACCCCGGAACTCTCGAATGCTATCGTGGCGCAGTTGCGGGCTCGCGATATTCCGCTGAACGAACACGCCATCTTCTCGACGCCCGCACTCCTCGCAGAATCGCGCGAGGTGATCGCGGACTGGTCGCGCCACGGCTGGCACGGGGTGGACATGGAAACGGCGGCGACGTTCGCAGTCGCGAAGAGCCTCGGCGCGCGGCGTGCGGCGGCGCTGATTCGCATTGATGACCTGGTTTCCGAGGAGCACTCGCTGGCGGACGGCATTCATGGCGACCACCGCGCGTTCATGCGCGCTCGCGAGCGCGACGTGATGCACGCAGTCATCGAAGCGGTCGCCTCGCTGCAGGCCTGACGACCGGCCGGCGCTGTTCGCGGTTGGGCGGAGCACGTAACATCCCCGCCACAGCCACAATCAGGAGTCGAACCAGATGGAATTCTGCCGGTACGAGAAGAGCAACCACGTCGCCAGGCTCACGATTACGCGCCCCGAGGTAATGAATGCGCTCCACGCCCATGCCAGCGCGGAGATGGGCCAGTGCATCGATGAGTTCGCGGCGGATGACGACGCGTGGGTACTCGTCGTCACGGGCGAGGGCGACCGCGCGTTTTCGGCGGGCAACGACCTCAAGTACACGGCAGAACTCTCGCGCATGTCGCGGGAGGAGCGCCCGAAGCTCCCAACGCCGTCGGGCGGCTTCGGCGGCCTCACCAACCGGTATGACCTGTTCAAGCCTGTTGTGGCGCGAGTCAACGGCTTTGCGCTCGGCGGCGGGCTCGAACTGGCGCTGGCCTGCGACATCATCGTCGCGGCCGACCATGCCGAGGTCGGTCTGCCGGAACCTCGGCGCGGGCTCATCGCGGGGGCGATGGGGGTGCACCGGCTGCCGCGCCATCTGCCGCTCAAGGTGGCGATGGGCTACATGCTCACCGGACGCCATATCCCGGCGCAGCGCGCATACGAAATCGGCCTGGTGAACGAAGTGGTGCCGCTGGCGAAGCTTGATGAAACCGTGGATGTCTGGGTGGCGGACATTATTCGTTGCGCGCCGCTTTCCGTTCGGGCCACGAAGGAAGCTGCGCTCAAGGGCATCCACATGCCGCTCGAAGAGGCCGGCGCGGCACGTTACGAGTGGGAGATGGCCCGCCGTACGAGCGCGGACGCCGTGGAAGGTCCGCGTGCCTTCGCCGAGAAGCGCGCTCCGAACTGGACCGGCAAGTAGGCCCTCACCCCGACCCTCTGCCAAGCCTGGAAGAGGGGGCCTAAGACTGGAGTTCGTACCCGAGCGAGGCGACCTGGTTTAGCGGCCGGTCTCGGGCGAATCCAGCTTGCGGACGTGGATGATGTTGTGGTCGGCGCTGACCACGCGCAGGCGCTCGCCCGGGTCGGCATGGTCGGCGCCGAGAAGCTGCGCCGGCCAGCCGTAACCTTCGACCACGACTTCGCCGAGCGGTCCGAGCCTTGTCTTTGCGGTGCCGGTTTTGCCGATGACCGTCCGGATCTCGGATTGGGCTTCGCGGCGACGGAGGCGGGCGTAGAGTGTCGCCACGAAGAGGAAGGCGGTCGCGAGGGCGGCGGCGAGAGCGACGATGAGCCAGGTCGGTGGCCGCAACTCGGATGGCGTATCCCGGAAGGCGATGATGCTGCCGAGAGCGACCACAAGCACGCCGGCGGCGCCGAGAAACCCCCCTGAAACGAAAAGTTCCGATGCAATGAGGCCGAGCCCGAGCGCCATCAGGATGAGGCCGACCGTGTCGACCGGCAGCACCTGGAGGCCAAGGAAGCCGAGGATGATCGCGACGGTCCCGGCGATACCGGGAACGCCGAATCCAGGTGCGAACAGCTCGATGAGGATGCCGAGGAAGCCGAAGGTGATGAGCAACGAGGCGATGGTCGGGTTCGCAATGATCGCGATGAGTTGCTCCCAGAGGTTCATCGAGACGTTCACGCGTGGCGCAGTGGTGAGTCCGGAGAGGGTCAGGGGTTCGCCAGGGTGAAGGTCGATCGTCATTCCGTCGGCCTGCTGCAGGAGGTCGTCGAGGTCTTTCGCTTCGAAGTTCACGACGTTTAGTTTCACGGCTTCGGACTGGTCGACCGCGACGGCGTTGCGGACAGCGTCTTCGGCCCAGTCGGCGTTGCGGCCTCGAAGTTCGGCGATGCCGCGGATGAACGCGACGGCGTCGTTCTCGACCTTGCGGCCGAGGGTGCCTTCGATGTCGCTGCCGTCGGAATTAATGGCTGAGGCGGCGCCGATGGAGGTGTTCGGGGCCATCACGGCGATGTGCGCCGACATGGTGATGAACGTGCCGGCGCTTGCGGCACGCGCGCCGATGGGCGAAACATAAACAATGACGGGGACGTCGGCAGCTTCGATGCGCTGGACGATTTTGCGCATCGAAGTGCTGTAGCCGCCGGGCGTGTCGAGTTCGATGACCGCGGCCTTCGCGTGGGTCGATTCCGCATCGTCGAGAGCCCTATCGATGTACCGCTCCATGGCGACGTCGATGTCGCCATCCGCCTTGATGACGTGGACGGCGTTCTGCTGGTCGTTGCCTGAACAGCTGGCAAGCAACCCGGCGAGAATGAGCGCGAGAGCGACGATCCTGCGAGTCACGTATCGAGTATAGCGGCGCGGAATTCGCCGCAGACTACGAATTCGGTAAGGACCAGGTGCCGGGTGAAGACTCGATGACCATGCCATCGCGGACGAGACCGGCGAGGTAGCCGGGCAGTTTCGCGCGGTGAGATTCGGGCAGCATTGCCGCGAGGGCTTCGGAGGATGCCGGGCACTCCCGGAGGGCGTCGACGATGCGGCCGCGGGCGAACCGGGCGGTTGTTTCGAACCGGGGCGTGACGGCTGGCACGGTCACCTGCCGAGGCCTGCCGGCGGCGAACCAGGCGCAGTGGTTGCGCACCGGGCACTGTTGGCAGAGCGGTGTGCGCGCCTGGCAGACCATCGCGCCGAGGTCCATCAGGGCGAGGTTGTGGTCGCGGGCGTTGCGTCGTGGGAGGAGCGCCTCGCCGGCGTCTCGCAGCTGTGGTCCGGGTGCATCCCGCTGGCTCGACAGCCCAAGTACTGCCCTGGCGAGAACTCGTGCGATATTCGTGTCGGCGACGACCACCTGTTCCCCGCGGGCGAAGCAGCGGATGGCCGATGCGGTGTACGCGCCGACGCCCGGAAGGGCAAGCAGCACCCCGGGTTCTTGCGGGAGGGCGCCGCCGTGTTCGCGGGCTACCGCCTGGGCCAGGCGATGGAGGTTGAGCGCCCGCCGGTTATAGCCCAGCCCCCGCCACTCGCGGATGACTTCCGAAGGCGGCACCGAGGCGAGCGACCAAAAATCGGGCCAGCGCGCCATCCACGCCTCGTAATACGGCAGCACGCGCTCGACCTGGGTCTGCTGGAGCATGACCTCCGAGACGAGGACGGCGTAGGGGTCGCGGGTGAGCCGCCAGGGCAGATTGTGGCGCCCGTTCTCGCGGTACCAGCGCTGGAGCCTTCGGCGAAGGACCGCCGGCTCAGACTTCCCGGATGTCGAGGTTTTCGGCATTCATCCTGGCCATGAGGTCGTGGCCTTCGTCGGATACGAGCAGATCGAGGAAGAGGGTGCGCTCGAGGGCGAGGCCCTCGTCGAGCGGCGTCTCTGCCGAGAGCCGAACCAGACGCTTGATGTGGCCGGCGGCGCGGGGCGAGCGCTCGGCCATCTCAGCGGCCATTTCGATGGCCCGCGCGAGCGCTCCGCCAGCGGGCGCCAGCTCCTGCACGATTCCCAGCTCGCGCGCCTCCTTCGGCGAGACGGTGCGGCCACGCATGGTCATTTCGAGGGCGCGGGCCATGCCAACCAGCCGCGCGAGCTTTTGCGTCCCGCCGGCGCCAGGGAGGATGCCGATCTTGATTTCCGGCAGGCCGACTTCGTAGTCGCCCTCTTCCGCGATGCGGATGTCGCAGGCGAGCGTAAGTTCGAAGCCGCCGCCCATGGCGAGGCCATTGATCGCCGCGATGACTGGCTTCGGCATCGTCTCGATGCGCCGGAACACACGGTCGAGATCGCGTTCCGGCACACGGTTCTCGGTATCGACGACGAGGCCGGTCCCGCGAAGGGTTTTCGAGAGCTGTTCGAGTTCGACGACCGAGTAGTGCCGGACGAACACGCCGGGAAGCCCGCCGGTGACGACCACCGCGCGGACGGATTCGTCAGATTCGAGGTCCTTCGTGACGGCGTCGAGTTCGGGCACGGTGGCCGCATCCATGTAGCCCATGGGTGGATTCGTGATCGTGACGATTGCGACGGCGCCCTGGCGGCGGACCGAGAGCTGGGCCATGGCTATTCGTCGCCGTCTTCTTCTTCGCCCTCGTCTTCGCTGGCGGCATGGCTCGAGGGGACGAGGGCGATGTCGTTGCCTTCGCGCTTGCCCTTCTTCGGGGCCGGGACGGCCTTCAGCGTCTCGCTAAGCTTCTTTAGACCGTCGGCCGATGTGCCGACGGGGGCAACCACGGCGAGCGTGCCGGAATCGCGGAGGACACGCAGTTCGCCGACCGAAGCGTCCGCATCGACGGTGACAATCAGGCCGGTGGAAGCGAATGACGCCAGCCGCACCAGCCCGAGCTGTTGCCCGAGCGTCATCGCGCCCGGTGAGCGCTGGACGAAGAGGCCGTCGAACCCGAGTGGCCCGATAGCGCGAAGGGTGTTGTCCTCCATCTCCTGGCTGGCGCGGATGGCCTGGCCCATCTTTTCGGTATCGACGGCGGCAGAGTCGGTGGTTTCGAGCGGGCTGATCACGAAGTCGCACTTCGCATTCCGGAGGGCTTCGGCGTCTGCTTCATTGAGGCTCGCGAGCAGGGCGCCGACGGCGAGTTTCTCGCTGGCGACGCCATCCATCGCCTTTGCGGCGGAGGAGGCGTCGCCGGCCTCGATGAGGACAGCGTCGACTTCGGCGTCTATGGCGGCCTTGGCCTCGCTGGCAGATCTGGCCGTGGCGATGAGGGCCATCGCGCGCGGCTGTTCGCGAGTGACACGACCGAAGCCGATCGCCGGGCCGTCGCGCCGCTGGAGTCGTTGAATCCGCTTCTGGAGTTGGCTCATGTGTGCAGTTCCTCTTTTCGGGGAAGGTCCGACCGCACAATGCGGCCGCCCTGGATGACCGCGCGAATCGCGCGTTGGTTCGTGAGTATTTCGATATTCTCCAGCGGATCGCCGTCGAGCACGACAAGGTCGGCGGCGAGGCCTTCCTTGATCCGGCCGGTTTCATCGTGGATGCGGAGCAATTCCGAAGCCCAGGCCGTCGAGGCCATGAGCGCCGCGGCCGGGCTCATGCCGAGGGCGACCATGCGCACGATCTCCTGCGCATTCTCGCCGGGTTTGTTCACCGGGGTCCCCTGGTCGGTACCCATGGCGATCTTGACGCCGGCCTTCACGGCCCGACGGAAGCTGTCTTCGTGGGATGCCAGCACCTGCCAGCCCTTGTCGACCATGTAGGCCGGGATGCCGGCTTCGAGCCCGCAGTGCGCGATCTGATACGGGGCGGTGAGAGTCGCGACGAGGTAGGTGCCACGCTCGAGCATCATCTCGATGGCTTCATCATCCAGCCACACGCCGTGTTCGATGGAATCTACGCCGGCGCGAATCGCGTTCTTGATGCCGTCCGTCGCCTGGGCGTGCGCGCCAACGGGCCGGAAGGCCTTGTGCGCCTCTTCGACACCGGCACGCATCTCTTCTTCGGTGAAGCTCGGCGAACGCGGGTCGACGCCAGGGGTCATAACACCGCCGCTGGCGAACAGCTTGATGGCCGTCGCTCCGGCGCGGAGTTGCTCGCGCACTGCCTTGCGCACGGCGTCGGGACCGTCGGCTTCTGTTGCGAGGAAGCCGTGGCCGTGGCCCCCGGTCATCGTCACGCCGAGCCCCGCCGCGAGGATTCGGGGACCTTCGATGAGCCCGGACTCAACAGCCCTGGCCATATCGATGTTCAGTCGATCAGCCGCGCCGAGGTCGCGGACGGTGGTGATACCGGCGTGAAGAGTGGCGCGAGCGTACCGTTCGGCGAGCCACGCGCGCTTGGGAAGTGGCGTGGTTCGGGCGGCATTCAGTTCGGCCGGGTCTCCGCTTCCCGTGAGGTGGACGTGGCAATCGATGAGGCCGGGGATGATGTACGTGCCTGTGCAATCGATGACGGCCGTGGAGTCCACGGTCGCCGTCGATATGGCGGTATTGCTGAGCGCGAGTTCGCGCTGCTCGAAGGACCTCGTCTCGGAATTGAAAACGAAGCCGTTTCGGAGCATGAGAGGCGAGGCGTCGGCAGCGTTAGGAGGGTTTACAGCCACGTCCGACCATTGTCAGTTGCCGGATTGCGTGGCGGCAACCTCCGATGGCTATCGTTGTGCGGCCGCGGGGGGACTCGGTTCGTGTAGCATCTGGCGCGATTGGGGGCCGACATGAATCTGCGGGCACGTCTGGTTATCGATGAATTCGCGCGCCACCGCGTGCAATTCGAGGCATTCTGCCGAGCACTCGATGACCGGGAGTTGGCGGCGCCGATCCCGGGCTCAAATTGGACGGTACGGGACTACATCGCGCATCTCTGCACGATCGATGGCCTCATCGTGCCCGGATTCGCCGCCCTGGTGGGGCAGACCGCGCCTCTGCCGGATGTGCCATTCCCGAACCCCTTCGATATCGACGAATGGAACGATTCGGCGGTGAATACCCGCAAGGGCGCGTCGATTGATGACCTCCTGGGCGAAGCGGCGTTGCACCGCGAGCGGATGGTGAAGGCCATCGCGGAGTTCACCGATGAGCACCCTGACCGGGTCATCGATTACGGAGGCGACCGGAAATCGTTGAACCTCCCGAAGTCCCGGGTGCGTTTTGGTGGGCTGCTCTGGGGCATCGCTATCCACGATCCGACCCACACGCGTGACATGCTCAAGGCTCTGCCCGAGCGCGCCGCCGAGCCCTGGATTTCGGAATGGGTGAACAGCGTGAGCGACGCGATGGTGCCCCAGGGCGTGAAAGAGCAACGCGTTTAGTACACGAACCCCTTACCCTAGAAGGCATACCCCAACATAGGAGTTCTCTCGATGGCCAAGGAATACAAGAGCCCGCCCGAGATGGTGATTGACCCCTCGAAGAAGTACAGCGCCGAGATCGACACGACGGCCGGCAAGATGACCGCCGAGTTCTTCCCCGGCGATGCCCCGAAGACCGTGAACAACTTTGTCTTCCTTGCGCGCGACGGCTACTACGACGGCGTCATCTTCCATCGCTGCATCAAGGGATTCATGATCCAGGGTGGCGACCCGACCGGGACAGGCCGTGGCGGCCCTGGTTACAAGTTCGCCGACGAAAAGGTCAGCAGGCCGTATTCGCGCGGCACGCTGGCGATGGCGAATGCCGGTCCAAACACGAACGGCAGCCAGTTCTTCATCATGCATGCGGATTACCCGCTGCCGCCGAACTACACCATCTTCGGCAAGCTGACCGCCGGCGAGGACATCGTCGACAAGATCGCGACCGCCCCCACGGGCGCTCAGGACCGCCCGCACGAGCCGGTTTCGATTACCTCGATCACGATCACCGAAGCCTGAGGATTAGCCGCAGAGGAACAAAGGAACAAAAGGATTTTGGGAGCAACGCTCTCTTCAGGGATGCCTCTGTTCCTTTAGTTCCTTCGCGGACTTTCTACCGCCAGACCTGCTCCGCGACTCGCAGGAAGTTGCCGTTGCAGATGCGCTCCAGGCGTGTGTCGCTGTAACCCCGGCGCTTCATCTCGCGAAGGATGTGCTGCAGACCCTCTGCGTCGCGGATGAAGGCCGGGATATCGGTGCCATCGAAGTCGCTGCCGAACGAGACATGCTCGTCGCCGACGAGGTTGATGATGTGCTCGTAGTGGCTCATCACGGTTTCGAGCGACGTGTCGTTGTTCCCCTGCATGTCAGGCCGCAAGAAGATATTGGCGAAGTTGATGCCGATGGTGCCGCCTTTCTTCGCCAGGGCCTTGATTTGTTCGTCGTCGAGGTTCCGAACGTGGGGCGAGACGGCCTTCACGCTCGAATGGGTCGCGATGATTGGCGCGGATGATTCCTCGATCATGTCCCAGAATCCGGCCGGGTTGATGTGCGAAACATCGAGGATGATGCCGAGCCGGTTGCATTCGTGGACCAGTTCGCGCCCGAGGTCGGTGAGGCCGGTTTCGGGCAGGTGGCCGCCGAAGGCGACGCCGTGGGCGAAGATGGTCGAGCGGCTCCAGGTGGGCGCGACGCAGCGCAGGCCGGCTTCGTAGAACACGCGCAGTTCCTTCAGGCTCCACGAAATCGGGTCGGCGCCTTCGAACATGAAGACGGAAGCGAAGGCGTCTTCGTCCCAGGCTTTGCGGACCTCGGCGACGGTCCGGCAGATGCGGAAGTGGCCTTCGCTGCGGTCGGCGATGCGGAAGACGTCATTCATCTCGTCCATGGCGTAGGCGAGCGGGGCGTATTCGGCGCGTTCGTTCGTCAGGTAGATCGAGGTGAAGCAGCCGCCGAGGCCGCCACGCATCGCCCGGGGAAGGTCCACGTGGCCGCGTTTCGAGTCCTCGATGTGTTCACCGGACTCGGCAACGGCGGCGGCATCGGCGAGGAAGTCGCGCCCGCCGCGAGGGCCGAACATGTTGCCGCGCGGCTTGATGGCGGTGATGAAGTCCTCGTGGCCATCGAAGACGGGTGGGAATTCGCGGTTGAGCGGTGGGTACATGCGGGCGGCCTCGCGATGAGATTGGGAGAGGCTACAGGGCGGGGAAGTGCCGGGCGAATGAGGCAGGCTTTTCGTACTTTTGCGGCCGCGCCAGTGCGCACCTACCATTCGCCAGATGACCGAATCCGCGCTCCCGCGCCCGAGCCGATTTCCATGGTTGATCCCCGCGGTGATCTTCGTGGTTGTGCTGGCTGCGCTCATCGGCGTGCTGGTGTTCGCGCGCGAGGCGAGTAAGTCCGAGGCGCCGCCCGAGCCCGGCGCGTTCGTGCCGCCACCACCCCTGGACTACGTGGCCTACAACGTCGAACGGTCTGACGGGGGTGTTCTGAAGGTAACCTCTGGAATCGGTCGGGATTCGACCTCGCTGGACATCAATTTGCCGGCCGGAACGCGCGTGTGGATGCTCGAGCCGGCGACCGCGGCCGACCTGAAGCCGCCCCTGGTGGTCAGCGTGGTAGCGATCCAGAACGAAGTACGTAATTACACCATTCGGATGCTGGCGTTCGCGGCGCCCCAGGGCGATGTCGTGGTCAACGGGCAGCCGATCCCGCTTGCCGACGGGTTCCTTGGGCATGAGACCTCGCGCGATGCCACCGAACGGACGGTGATTTCGGAACTGCTGGAGTCGTTCGATGGTCGAAATGGGGTGACGAAGACATCCACAGGGCCTGGCACGCTGTACGTCGATGAGAATGCGCCCATCCGGCTGCTGCGCACGGGGACGCCGGACGAAATCCAGCCGGGCGACCGGATCGCGATTCACCCGGCGGCCGATGGGTCACCGGACCCATCGCGGGGCGTGCTGGTGTTGACCGGCGGGGCGAAATAGGTCTCTCAAGCTACCGCCGCCGCCGACCCGACGGCCAGCCCCGAATGAATCGCCTCGAGCGCACATCACCGCTCCGCTCCCTGCCGGTCGCGGCTCAGGTCACTGCATCTCGAGCGTGTAGAGGCATACAGATTCAAGCCCGCGCTCGTCCCAGACGTACCGAGTACTCCCGTGCCGTGTCCAGATTTTCTGGTCGGGATCCACGAGCCGTGCGCGCCGCAGCGCTCTGGTAGCCCACACCTTGAGTGAGTTCATGGCCAGTTCCGGTTTGGTGTCAGCTCCGAGGACTACATGCACGTGATTGGTGCGGACATTGAGGGCATAGATCTCCCAGCCTGCGTGAAGGCAACGTTCGCGGATGGCGCGGTCCACGGCCAATCTCTGCTGGGATGTGAACACCAGGCTACCGGAGGTCTGCAGACTCCGGGCGTATCCCTCATAAGTGCCGACAGGTGCAATGGTAGGGGTCTCGAATCGGTTGTGATTGCGATCGACTGACCCTCGCTCATCGCCGGCGAGCCGACTTCCGTACGTGGTGAAGGTCAGAAAGTACGCAATCGGATCGGACACGGGTCCCGAATCATACGTCTGCGAATCTGAGCCGCGACCGGCAGGGAGCGGGGCGGTGATCAACCACCGGGCCTGCCGCCAGCTGAAATTCCCCCGCTATCCAGAACTGGGTGACTCTCCTGGCCCAAACGACTGCGTGGTGACCAAGACGAAATGCCTGGCACATCACCGCCCCGCTCCCTGCCGGTCGCGGCTCAGGTCAGCGTGTCGTGTTGGACCGCAACTCGGTCACTCATCACCGCGGAGTCGATCCATACGTCGTGAAGGTAAGGACGCTGAGGGCCATCCGAGGTGCTGGGGCTGCCGCTTAACTTTTGAGGCACATCACCGCCCCGCTCCCTGCCGGTCGCGGCTCAGGTCAGCGTGTCGTGTTGGACCGCAACTCGGTCTCTCATCACCGCGGAGTCGATCCATACGACGTGAAGGTAAGGACGCAGGGGGCCATCCGAGGTGCTGGGCTGCCGCTTAACTTTTGAGGCAAATCACCGCCCCGCTCCCTGCCGGTCGCGGCTCAGATCAGCGTGTCGTGTCGGACCGCTACTCGGTCTCTCATCACCGCGGAGTCGATCCATACGACGTGAAGGTAAGGACGCAGGGGGCCATCCGAGGTGCTGGGCTGCCGCTTAACTTTTGAGGCACATCACCGCCCCGCTCCCTGCCGGTCGCGGCTCAGATGATTTCGCTACTCGCGGTCGACAACACGCCTACTCCGTGCGCAGGGCCGCCGCGTCGCTGGTGCGGCTGATGAGGCGGCCGGCGAAGATGAGCGCGGCGACGAATACGGCGAGCACGATGGCGCCGCCGGCAGCGACGAGCAGCCATTCGGTCTGGAGGAGGAACCCGGGTTCGGCGCGGTCGCCCTTATCGTCGACGTTGAGGAACGAGAGCATGCGCTCGCCGACCAGCCGGCCGAGGTAGCCCCCGGCGAACAGACCGAGGATCGCGACCAGCGCGTATTCGAAGGCGAGCAACTGTACGACTCCGCCGCGCGAAAGGCCCATGGCTCGCAACACTGCGAACTCGCTTCTTCGGCGCTGGACCGAAACCCAGAGCGAGACAAGCAACGCGGCCGCAACGAGTAGCAGCACCGCTCCGAACGCGATGTAGAGGATACCGGCGCCGCCCGCGGCAATAAGCGGGTTGCGTTCGAGCGAGGAGAGCTCGCTCTTCTGATCCGAGACGTCATCGAGATAGAACGGCGGGCCGGCCAGGGACTTCCTCAGAGCGCCGGTGTCGGCGCCCGGTTTCAGTGAGAACCAGCCTTCGTTGATGCCCGGCGAAACGAGGAAGTCCACCGTCCCGATCCAGCTCAGCAAGTGGTCGCGGTTGAAGACAACTGAGGGTCCATCCCGTGTATCCAGCGTGGGCATCAGCCGGTAGGTGTCCTTGATGGTGATGGGCACCAGGATGCCGCTGATGTCCATCAAGCCCGATCCACCCTTGTGGATCCCGGTCGCGGCCGCGAAGGATTCGCTGGCGACCACGGGGAGCGGGATATTGTCCTGCCCGACATACAGGCCCCAGAGCGAGGTGCTCTGGCCGGCTTTGTGGGTGAGCTTGGCAGCGCCATTGCCGCTTGCAACTTCGTCGTGGACAACCTCGTAGGTGTCGCCGACCTTGAGGTCGGGAATCATGGCCCAGCTGACCTTCCCATTCTCGAAGCCGTCGAGCAGCGTTTCCTCACCGGCTTCGTTCACGGCCACGATGTCATCGAAGTAGACGGTCAGGTCACGGTTGATGAAGCGATTGGGTGGCTCGGTGAAGATGAACGAGACCAGCCGCAGCGGTTCCTCATATTCGCCGCTTGGACTCTTGCGGATGTCCGCCGTGAGCTCGTGATAGCCGGGGCCGGGCAGGTCTCCCAACTGGAGCAACTGGAACACGTGGTCCTTGTCCGCGACGTTGGCCCAGAGCGTCTGGATCGCCCCGTCCTGCGAGCTGCCAACCTTGATCTTGATGCTGCGCGTGCCGGGCGGGAGAGTGAGGCCCTTCAGCGGCTCGGGGGAGCCGAGGTCCGCCATCAGGTCGCGCAGGGGGCGGTCGGCGAAATCGTCGCGGTACCAGAGCATCTCCGAAGCGCGGTCCGGGTCCACACCGAGCACCTGGAAGTTTCGCGCGGACACCCCTGAGACGGCCGGTGCTCCGGTCGTGCGAATAACGGCCGTTGCATAGTCCACGCCGTCGAGGGCGCTGAGCCTGGCATCTACCTTCTCGCCGTTCAGGCCCAACTCATTGGTGCCCCCGCGCACGCCGGCACGCCATTCGACTCCGGAGTTGAATTTGGCCCGTTCGTCGAACGTCTTCTTCGCCGTTGCGGAGTAGCTCGCAGCAAAGGTGCCCACGGCGACGGCCATCGTGAGGAGCAGGGCGAGCCGGGCCGAGTTGCCCGGGCTGCGAGCGACCTGCCAGAGTCCGACGGCCACTGAGGGCGTGGCCCGGCGGCCGAAAATCCGCGCACCGGCCCGGAGCAGCATTGGGTAGAAGCGCAGAAGGAGTGCCGCCGCCGCGAGCATGAGTATGGCGGGGGATGCGAGCAGCAGCGGGTCGGAGGAGACACCTCCGGTCGCCGACGGTTCGAAAACGGAACCGCGTTCCTGGAGTTCGAACAACAGGAGGCCCGCCACTCCGGCGAGGGCGAGATCGAGGTAGTAGCGCTGCAGGAAGGAGACGCCCGGGCGCGCCTGCTCGCGCCGCCGGACCACAGCGCTCCGGCGGGCAACCATGACGGCCGGGATGAGCAGGACGACGATGGACAGCAGGACACCTCCCGCCGCGTAGCCGAAGGATGACAACGGGATGGTGGTCGGCAGGAGTTCGCCGCCGTTGACGTTTTCGAACGTCGGCGAGAGCCCGAGGACCGCCGTGGCGGCGGCCGAGAGGAAGGGCGCGATGAGGATGCAGGGGATGCCAAGAATCAGCCCTTCGAGCAGGTACATCACGGCGATCTGAAAGGTCGTCGCGCCGCGGCTGCGCAGCAGCGCGATCTCGTCCGCCTGGCGCTCGACGATGACGAGCGCGATAAGGATGACGTAGAACAGCGCCACCGCCGCGACTTCGAGCAAGAGGATGGTCAGCGGGGTTTGTTGATAGCTGGCGCTATCGCGGTAGTCCTCGAGCACGCCGGTGAGCGGGCTGAACGAGGCCCCGCCAAGCGGTTCGAACTCCTTATAGAGCGTGGTCAGGTCGGAGCTGGCCCGTTCGAAGTTCGCCTTGGTCAGCAGCTCGGGGTCGGCGTAGGTGTACCAGCCCGTTTCGGCCATGTACGCGGGATGCGCGACGGCGAAGTTGTTAAGCATCGTCTCTTCGGTCGTGAACATCGGCACCACGATGCCTTCTTCGAGTCCGACGCTGAACGGATCGAAGTAGTAGCTGAGCAGCGTCACCCAGTAGGCGGGATCCTCAATGGGTTCGATGATCGCCGTTAGCCTGGCGCGGAAGCTATAGGTGATGCCGACAATGGGCGTACACGGCGGTGGTGGCGGCTTGTTCGGGTCGGGGATTTCGCGGGCGCAGTCGTCGAAGTCCTCGACCATCCAGAGTTCCTGGCCGACCTTCAGTTTGGCCGCGTCGGCCGCTTCCCGGCTCATCGCCACTTCGATCGGCTCGCCGGCCGCTGTTGGCTTTGGGAACTCGCCCTCCAGCACTTCCACATGGTCCTGGAGGCCGGTCAGCGACTGAATCTGGCCCTGCGGGGCGAACCAGGTGATGTCGTCCTTGTTTTCGCCGGTGAAGAACCGCCCGGTGCGCAGGTAACGGGCCTCGTAGGCATCGAACCAGCCGATTCGCTGCTCGATGCGGTCGGCGACGGCAGTCTTCAGGTTAGTGCCCTCGGTCGTCGCCAGCGGGATGGCGGGGAACTGGACGCGGTTGCCCGGCGTGTCGTTCAGGTCTTCGCGGACGATGAAAGTGAGGCCGAGGTCGGCCATGGTGCGCGCGTAAACGGGCGCCGAAGCGAGGAGCGTCGCCGCCATGATCATGCCCAGCGCGAGGACCGCGAGCAGCCTCCAGTTGCGGCCGCTGCGGCGTGAAAAGAGGCGCCAGATCCGAACCATGCCGCGCATCGCGGTCACTCTACACAAGCGTGGTCATAGCCGCGTCACGCTTTACGAAGCAGGTTCGGCTTTTTGGCGCTGACGGCGGTTGGCTGCTAGTGTGCGCGGCACAATTCGATGCACACCACCGCGACGATTCTGCGAATGGTGATCCGCCGGAGCCTCGCCAACCGACGCCTGTTAGCGACGGTGGTGGTTGGCGTTGTCATGTCCGCGGCGCTCATGTCCAGCGTCATCCTCTACTCCGATGCAATACGGGACCTCGGCCTGCGCTACGCGTTGCGGACGAGCGACCCGGTGGAGCGCAACGTACGCATCGTTGCCTCTGGGCGACCGAGCGTCCCGGAATACGACCGTCGCCGCGAGACGATCGACAGCACGCTCGACCGCAAGATCGGAGGCAACCTGGACGATGTCGTCCACTACGGCCGCTCGGCGACGTTCTACCTGGCGGCGCCCGGAGAACCGGTGCCGGAGGATGAGAACCGCCCGAGAGCGCACTTCCAGTTCGTCGACGACTTCGACAAGCAGGTTTCGCTTGTGGAAGGCCGCCAGCCGGCCGCGCCCACCGGAGACGCTCCACCCCACATCGAAGTGCTGCTGGGCAAGGAGGCTGCGGGGGAGCTCGGTGTGTCACTCGGCGATACGTTCGAGTTGCACCCGTTCTGGAGGCAGGACCTTCCTCCCGTCCCGGTAACGGTCGTCGGTTTCGTCGAACCAAAGGACTATTCGGACCCGTTCTGGTTTGGGAAGACAGATCGTTTCACCTATCCGAAAGGAAACTGGGTGACCTATCCGTTCTGGGTTCCTGAAGACGTGATGAACAAGACGATCGCGGGCTACCTGACGGACATGGACAGCACGATCGAGACGTACGGGCTGGTGGCGATCGGCACGATCGATGCGCGGAACGCGCGCCACGTCGAAGACGAAACGAACGCTCTCGCCGTCGAAGTCCGCGAGCAGGTGAGCGGGGCGACCGTAGAAACCCAGCTGCCGGAAATCATCGCGACCTACCGGACCAAGCTGTTCTTCACGCGCCTGCCGCTGTTCGCGCTGATGCTGCAGGTAGTTGGCATCGCCCTGTACTACCTGGTGATGGTCGCCACCATGCTCATCGAACGGCAGTCGGGAGAGATCGCCCTCCTGCGTTCGCGTGGGGCGAGCCCTGCGCAGGTGATCACGATCTACGCCATCGAGGGACTGATCCTTTGTGGAGCGGCTGCGCTCGCCGGGCCGTACATCGCCAAACTGGGCATCTCGGTGCTTGGGTACACGCCGCCGTTCGAAGAACTGAGCGGCAACTCGGCCATCGATGTTCCCATTTCGAGGCTGGCTTTCCTGGCGGCGCTTGGCGGCGCGGCGCTGGCCTTCGCAGCGTTGATGATTCCCGCGTGGCGGGCCGCCCGCCAAACCACCATCGACTACAAGCACGCGCTTGCTCGTCCGCAGACGCAGCCTCTCTTCCTGCGCTACTACATGGACCTGGTGCTGGTGGGGATTGGGGCCTTCCTCTTCTACCAGCTTCGCGAGAAGGGCTCGTTCGTCACGGAGAAGCTCTTCGGCGACCTGTCCGCCGACCCGCTCCTGTTGCTCTCGCCGACGCTGTTCATGCTCATGGTTGCGCTGGTGTTCCTGCGGATCTTCCCACTGGCCCTGCGCTTCGTCGCGTGGGCCACCCACCGGCTGGACAGCCCAACGGTTGCGCTCGGGCTGAACCGCATGACACGGGCGCCAATGCAGTACAGCCGGCTGATCCTCCTGTTGCTGCTGGCGACGGCAGTCGGCATGTTCGCGGCCGGATACCGGGCGACGCTCGAACGCGGCTACGACGACCGCGCCGCGTTCGAATCCGGGTCGCCATCCCGCCTGGAGAGCATTCGCCAGCCGCAGGCGCTGCCCAACGATGTGATGCAGGAACGCGTGGCGCAGGCGACAGGCTCCGAAAAGGTTTCGATGGCCGTGCGTTCCATCGGTTCGTACAACGTCTCCCAGTACAACCAGCAGTCGATCGTGATGCTTGGCGTGGTGCCGGGCGAATTCGAAGATGTCGCTTACTGGCGGGACGACTTCGCCGGGCCGAGCCTGGGATCGCTGCTGGCGCGGACGAAACCACCCGAAAGCGAGAGCCCCACGGGCGCCGTCATTCCCACCGGGTCGCAGCGCATCGGCCTCTGGATCAAGTTCCCTCTTGCCCCGAACGTGGCGAATCTTGGCATCCGCCTGAAGGACGCCGACGGCACCTACTGGGAGTACAACATGTTCCCGGCGACGCAGGGCGCCATCACCGACTGGCGGTTCTTTGTGGCCGATCTGACCCGTCCGAACCAGCTGCGGTTTTACCAGGCGCTCCGCTATTCGACACTCACCGAGAAGACGCTCGACGCCGTTTACGTGCGAATGACGGGGCCTTCGCCTCAGGTCGCGCAGCGGATACAGGTCCTCGTCGACGGCATCGAAGTGACGGATTCTACCGCCGATGACGCGAAGTGGACCGTCATCGAATCGTTCGATTCGCTCGCGAAATACGGTCTCATCACTGGCTCGTCGATCGGCGACCCGGGCACGATCTCGGCGGCATCGGGCGAGGGACGTGACGGAGGCGCGGCGGTCCGCATCTCGTTTTCACGGGAACGTGGGGCCGCCACCCTCTTCGGACTGCACGTGGTGCGCGCGCCGGGCCCGCTCCTGGTCCTGGCCGACGACCGGTTCCTCAGTATCTCGGGGAGAAAGACTGGCGACGAGTTCACCGTTTTTGTGAACCGGCAGTACCTCCAGGTGAAGCTCGTCGGCTCGTTCAAGCTCTTTCCGGGGTTCGACCCGACGCGAACCGAATCGCTGCTTGTGACCGATCGCGATTCGATGCAGGAACTGGCATCGCAGGTGCCGGCGCTCTCCGATGGCGCCTACGCAAACGACGCGTGGATGTCTCCCGCCACGCCTGGAATCATGAATCGCGAGGACCTCCTGGCCAAGGGCATCCAGGCCGACGGGCTCTTTGACGAGGTCGACATTCGCGCCTCGCAGGATGCCGATCCGCTCATCGCCGCGAGCTGGGAAGGCATCCTGTTCCTCTCGTTCGGTGCGGTGCTGTTGCTGACGGGGCTCGGATTCGCTGTTTACGCGACCCTCGCGGTGCAATCGCGGTCGCTGGAGTTCGCCATCCTCCGCACAATGGGGTACACAAATCGCCAGGTGCTGGGGCTCGTAAGCTTCGAGCAGCTCTTCGTCATCGTGGCCGGTGTGGCGGTAGGTACCTTCCTTGGGTTCCCGCTGGGCAGACTGATGATCGGCTACCTGGGAGTCACCGAGGAAGGCGCCGACCCGGTGCCGCCGCTTGTCTCGCAGGTGAGCTGGAGCGCAGTGCTGACGGTGTACTCGTTGCTGGCAGTCGTGTTCATCGGCACAATCGCCTCACTTGCGGCGGTCTATTCGCGCCTCGCGGTGCACAAGGCGCTCCGGATTGGGGAAGTCTGATGGTTTCTAGCTGGCATGGCGCCTTGCCGCGCGCGAAAGGTGCTCTGTGACCGACGACCTTTACATCCGCTGCGAGGATCTCTTCAAGATCTACAAGACCGCGAACCTCGAGGTCGTCGCTTTGCGCGGGCTGGACCTGAAGATCGCCGCCGGCGAATTCATGGCTATCGTCGGCGCTTCCGGTTCCGGCAAGAGCACGCTCCTGAACATCCTCGCGGGGCTCGATACGCCGTCGGCGGGCCGCTGCTTCGTCGGGGGCGAAGACCTCCTCACGATGTCTTCGACCGACATGGTGCGCTACCGCCGCAAGAAAGTTGGCTTCGTCTGGCAGCAGACCGGGCGAAACCTCGTGCCGTATCTCGACGCGGTGCAGAACGTCGAGGTGCCGATGGTGCTGGACGGTGTGCCGGCGCAGGACGCCCGTAAGCGCGCGACCGAGCTGCTCGAGCTGGTCCTGATGGGCCACCGGCTCCACCACCACCCGGAGCAGCTTTCTGGCGGCGAGCAGCAGCGCGTCTCGATTGCGGTGGCATTGGCGAATAACCCGCCCCTCCTCCTCGCCGACGAACCAACAGGCGAACTGGATTCAGTCGGCGCCGATACGGTTTACGACATCTTCCGGAACCTGAATAAGGAGCTCGGCACGACGATTGTGATCGTCACGCACGACCCTGATATCGCCGCGCGCGTGGATCGCGTGGTCGCCATCCGCGACGGGCGCACAAGCACCGAAATCTACCGGCGGGTGTATTTCGAGGGCGCGAAGACGGAGATCGTCCACGAGGAGTACGTGCTGATCGATGCCGCCGGGCGGCTCCAGGTGCCCCGCGAATACCTCGACCGGCTGGACATCCACGAGCGGGCGAAGGTGCTCATGGGCGAGGGGCGCATCGAGGTCCGGCCCGAACAGGATGTGCATGGCACCCGGAGGGGCGCCTGATGGCCGGCAGTTCCATCGAAGTGAAAGGCGTGACCCGGCTCTTCAAAGTTGGGAGCGAGGAAGTCCACGCCGTGCAGGACATCACGCTTTCGGTGGCGTCGGGCGAGTTCCTCGCGCTCATCGGGCGTTCCGGGTCGGGCAAAACCACGCTCCTCAACCTGATGGCCGGTCTCGACCGGCCCACCTCCGGGGAAATCTGGATCGACGGCCAGCGGGTCGACACGATGAGCGAGGGGCAGCTCGACAAGCTGCGCCGGCACAAGCTGGGGTTCATCTTCCAGTCGTTCGGGCTGCTTCCACTGCTTTCGGCGCGGGAGAACGTCGAGTTGCCGCTCCGCATTGCCGGGCTCGGGTATGGCGAGCGCACCGAGAAGGTGAAGCGCGCCCTGGATTTCGTCGGCCTTGGCCGCCGCGCCGATCACCGGCCGTACGAACTTTCGGGCGGCGAACAGCAGCGCGTGGCGATCGCCCGCGCACTGGCGTCGGAACCGTCGCTCATCCTTGCCGACGAACCGACCGGCGAACTGGACTCGGCGACAGCGACGGCGGTCTTCTCGCTCTTGCGCGAACTTGCCCGGGCCGAGGGCATCACGATTGTGACCTGCACCCACGACCGGCTGGTCATGGAGATGGCAGGGCGCGTGGAGGAACTGGCCGACGGCCACCTGGTCACCGGCGAGCGCCGCGAGGTCTGGGACCGGATCCAGCAGCGCGAACGGAGCCCGTTCGCGGCGAGCCCGGCCGCGGGGCTCGAGGATCAGCCGGCACTTTCATCACTGATTGGCGCGGACCTCGGGCAGTTCAAGCCGGCCTCCGAACGCGTGGTCCACGTGGCCGCCGAGCCGCGCCACGACGAAGCCGTCGCCGATAACTCGCCGGCGCACGTGCTCCACGAGAAGAAGCTCGCCGCGGATCGTGCCGAATTCGCTCCCCCGGAGAAATCCGAAGAGGCAGGCGCCACTGAGGCGGAGGAGCCAACGCCGGTGGACGATGCCAGCCGCTGGTCGCGTCCACGGCAATAGGTTTACCGGGCGGCCTCGGCCTCGCGCAGACTCCTGCTGAGCATGCGAAGCAGCCTGGTCCGTTCCTCCGGGACGCGCTCCGCGAGCTGGTCCGCAACCACAAGCGGCTTCCACCTTCGCACCAGCGTCGCATCGACTGGGCCGCGGCTTCGGTAATCCGAACGGTAGGCTGCGGACATTGCACCCCGGCCGGTAGCGATGAGCAGCCGGTCGCTCCAGCTAAGCTCTCCGCCCGGCGTCCCGACGGAGAAGAGCAGTTGGGATCTGACATAATCGACAGTCGGTTCGCCGCTGGAGGCGTTCGCGAGATCGATGACGACGGGGCCATCCACCGATTCGATGACATTGCCGGGGTGGAAGTCGAGGTGACAGAGGCGGTCGCCTTCGGGCATTGAATCGAGGAGCGAGCGAAGGCGCTGCCGGGCGGACGGAGGCACTGCGGGGCTCTCTAGCCGGCGCGCGAGCCGGTCCTTGACCCGGGGAAGCCCCGCGGGCGCGGGTACCTCATTCAGACGCCGGTGAAGTTCGCCGATGTCGCGGCCGATTTTCCAAATCCGCCAGGGCTTCGCTTCGGCTGCGGAAAGCCCGTCGATACCCTCGACGCGGTCCATGACGAGGGCGGGATGGCCATCGATGAGCAACGTTTCGCGGACTGCCGGAACCGGGAGTCCCGCATCGAATGCTGCCCGTTGGGAGGTTTCATCGGAGTACAACAGCGAAAGCGGGCCTTCTTCCAGCAGGACTTTGACCACGGCATCGTCGCCCCATTCGAAGACTTCGGCGGCGCGTCCAACGCGAACTCGATCGCCGAGGCGAGGATCGTCCACAGGTCGCCTCCGTTGGAGTTCCCGGCAAGGATAGGGCAGCAACCGGGCTAGATCGCCTCCCGGGCAACTTGGCGAACGACCACCTTCGGATGGACCTTGCGATAGAGGGCAACGCTGAAGGCGGTGGCGGCGCAAATGCCCGCGGCCACCCGAAACGCACCCGGCGCGCCCCAGTGGCCGACGATCGTTCCTCCGAGTGCCGGGCCCATGGCCAACCCGAGACCGTTGAGGGCCACGCTCAAACCGATGAGCGTGCCCCGATGCGATTCCGGGGCAAGGTCCATGACGGCGGCGTTCAGCGCCGGTACCGTCATGACGTTGCCTGCGAAGAGCAGGATCGCGCCCCCGGCCGCTACGAAAATCGAGCCCGTGGACGCTGCAATGAGCAGTCCGCCGACGACGAGGAATTGACCAACAATCATCGGCATCGTGCGGCCGTAGCGGTCGGCCAGGTGCCCGGCCGGGATGTAGAGTGCCGCGCCGATGACCACCGCGGGAACGAGCGCCAGCGTCAGGCGGTCGAACGAGACGCCGAGGTCGTTTTCACCGAAGGGCCGGATTGCCGGGACGACCATAGCCAGCCCGATGCTCGAGGCGAGGACAATGCTCGAGAGCCACGCCAGCCGGAACGACGCGATTTCTCGAAGGCTCGGACGCTCGGCCCTCGATACATGGCGGAGTTCGTGGCGATATCCCGGCAGGGTGGTCACGCCGGCGAGAAACGCAAGCGCGATCGCGGAGCCGGCGACAATGAATTGCGCGGAAGACGGACCAAGGACAAGAAATGCGCCAGCCAGCGCGCCAATCCCGAAGCCCAGCAACTGGGCAAGGTTGAGGAAGCCGATGACCTTGCCTCGCCGCTCCGGTGGGTAGAGATCGGCACTCATCGCGTAGGTGGCCGGCCAGAAGAACGCCGTCGCGAATCCGAGCATGGATGAGAAGGCGAGGAACGCGCGCTCGTCGCGAGCGAAAGCCATGAATGTGATGGCGGGCAGCATGAGCGCGAACCCGAAGAGTATGCCGATCCGGCGCTCCATCCGATCGGAGATTGCGCCGGTGGGTGCTTCGAAGAGGAAACGTGAACCGCCATACGCGGCGAGCAGGTAACCGCCCCATTCGTCGCCCGCCCTGAGCTCAGAAGGTACCCACTCCTGGAAGGTGGCAAACAGCAGGATTCCGAGCGCCACCTGGACGAGGAGCACCACAAACGCGAGCGCGTACGGATACTTTCCGAACCCTCGCAGGTTGGACGCGTTGACCACAAGAGTAACGGTACCCGGCGCCCCATGAAGAAACGACCCGGGCAATCCGCTACAGTTGCCAACAACTCGAACCGCGGAGTGGCGAATGGAAGCGCCTGTCCAAATCAAGCCGAAGAAGCTGGGTGACTACCTGGAGGTCCTCTCGAAAGCCGTCTTCGAATCGGGCATGAACTGGAAGGTCATCGAGAACAAGTGGCCGGGCTTCATCGAGGCCTTCGACGGGTTCGACCCGAAGAAGGTGGCCGCGTATGGACCCGATGACGTCGACAGGCTACTCGCCGACCCACGGATCATCCGCAACGGGCGAAAGGTGGAAGCGACCATCCACAACGCGGGCGCGATGCTCGAGGCGGAGAAGGAGTATGGCAGCTTCGCAAAGTACCTCGAAGCCCACCGCCCGTTCGATTCGCAGCTGGCCGACATGAAGAAACGGCTGAAGCACATCGGGAACTTCGGCGTGTACTACTTCCTCTACGTGGTCGGAGAAGAAGTCCCTCCCCACGAGGAATACAGCGCCAAGCTCAAGGGCGAGCCGGTGCCGGAATCGCGCCAGCGGCTGACGAAGTAGCTCGCCGCCATCCCGTTGGATGACGGGGACTGCCCTGATTTGGCGTGCATGACAGGTCCAGCAGCTATGCGATCAGTTCAGGATGCCCGCCTTATGCCGATTCTCAGGGTGCAAGTTGGCTTCCATGAGACTCTCAGCTCGCCATGCGAGCAATGTCGCTGCATTTGCGCTGATCGCCGTGTTCGTCGGCATCGGCATTTTCGTGGTGCGCTCGATGATCGACACGCGGGAGGCCGCCCGGGGCGCCGAACATTCGTCGGAAATCAGCCGGGCGTACGGCGAGGCCCGCTACTGGATTGTCAAAGTGCAATTGGCCGCGGAACAGCACCTTAAGGAACCCACGCCCGAATCCCGCGCCAACTTCGACGATTCGGTCGACTCGGCGATCGCCTCACTCGATCATCTGCGCGCCATCGGCGACCAGGCGGACGTCGCTCTCATCGACGGACTCTACCAACGCGAACTCCCGGCACTCGAATCGGTGAAGCGCATCTTCCTCTCGATCGAACGGGGTGAGCCGATAACCGAAGAAATCCCCGGGCCGGACACGGCCGACCGCATCCTTGCCCTGCTCGAACCGCCGGCGGCCGACCGCCAGGCGAGCTCCGCATCGGCGCTGCAGGGGCTTGTTGGCGACCAGGGCTCCAATGTCCGCATCACCGTGGTGGTTTGTGCCGCCGGACTCGTGCTCGTGCTCGGACTGATCGTGGCGGTGCAGGCATCGGCCGGAAGGAGGCGCGCCACCAGGCCGAACTGGCGCGTCTTCGCACGGCCGCGCTCACCGACAGCCTCACGGGGCTCGGAAACCATCGAGCGTTCCTGGAGGAGCTGCGCCGGCAGGTCTCTCGCTCGAGTCTCCATAACGAATCGCTGGTCCTCGCGATGATCGACATCGACGAATTCAAGGAAGTGAACGACACCTGGGGGCATGGACGCGGCGACACGGTGTTGCTCGATGTGGCGGCTACCCTGAACGACTTCTGCCGTGGTCACGACTACGCATTTCGCATCGGCGGCGATGAGTTCGCCATGATCCTCCCGCACACCGACCAGGGGATTGCCCACCACGCAATGGAACAGCTGCGCATGGCCGTCGAGCGGGCGACGGGCGGCACGCCCACGGTGAGCATTGGTCTGGCGAGCGCTGACTCATGCGATGGCGACGAGAGCGTCCTTCGCCAGCAGGCGGACTCGGCGCTCTACGAAGCGAAGCTGAAAGGACGCAACGCCTCGGTGCTGTTCGTCGCCAACGATGGCGCCCGGCCGGTATTCCCGGCAGCGAAGATCAACGCGCTCCGGAAACTCCTTGCCGACGGGACCATCAGCGCTGCGTTCCAGCCGATATGGAATCTCGAGGACGGGACCCTGCTCGCGCACGAAGCACTCGCCCGGATCCCTGGCGAGTACGAAATTTCCGGCCCGCAGCTGGCTTTCGACATCGCCGAGCGAATCGGCAAGTGCGCGGAACTCGACAGAGCCTGCCGGACCGCCATCCTGAAGCGCGGGCCCGACATACCCAAGGGCAGCCTGCTCTTTGTCAACGTTTCGCCGTACACGCTCACCCATGGCGACTTCTCGCCCGAGCTCCTGGTTGAGGAATTCCGGGTCGCGGGCTTCGACCCGGGTTCGGTTGTACTGGAAATCACGGAACGTTCGACAGTCTCGGTGTCCAGTATCGAATCGGCTGTTGCACGCCTGCACGAAGCCGGCTTCCGGATCGCGCTCGACGATGTGGGCTCGGGCAATGCCGGGCTCGAAATGCTGCGGAAGGTGCCGGTCGAGTACGTGAAGATCGACCGCGGCGTGCTCACGAGCGCGATCGAGGACACGATGGGCCGCGCCGCCGTGATGGCAATCGTCGCGTTTGCTTCGCAGGCGGGCGCGCTAGTCGTCGCGGAAGGCGTGGAAACCGAGCGCATGATGGAACTGGTCCGGTGGGTGGCAAGCGGAGGCGATGAAGCCAGCGAAAGCATGGTCTATGCCGTGCAGGGGTACCTGTTGGGGCACCCCTCGGCGGAGATCACGCGGGGCACGCATTCACGCCACCTGGCGGCCTAGCGCTAGAGGTGAGTTGAGTACTCGTCCGGGTCAATCTCTTGAGGCATGGGCTTCGCCGGCCGTCGCGTTGCGGCGAAGAGCGAGAGCACGGCGATGACGGCCATGCCACCGAGCGCGAGGATGCCGGCGTTCGGTCCTCCACCCGGACCATTGCCGGTGGTGTTACCCAGGACCGGGACGGCTGGCGTTGGTGTCGGCGTGTTTGTCGGAATGGCAGTGGGCGTTGATGGAGGGACAGTCGGGGTAGCGGTCGGGATCGGTACGGTTGCGGTGGCCGTCGGAGTTGGCGTTGGGCGGCTATTGATCACGGTGAAGGGCACCTGCACCTGGCAGGAACACTTGAAGTTCGTGAAGTACACCGGCCAGGTGCCACCGCCCGGCACGTAGGGGATGGTGAAGGTGAAGGCGGCATGCCCGTTGGCATCGGTGGTGCCGGTGGCAAGGACGGGATCGCCGGGGATTTTGAAGATGACCGTGATGTCGTCGTTCGCCGGAGCGTTGAAGAGCTCGGCGTTGACGACGGTGCCAACGACACCCTCGGTGGGGTCGAGAGTGGCGTACTTGTCGGCCGCGCTCGCTTCCCGGTTCCCGGAGCCAAGAGTGAGGGCACCGATCGCGAGCGCGAGGACTGCGATCACGGTAAAGCGAGCAAACATAATATTTCCCATAACGTGAACTGGAATGCGACTGTAATCGCAACGGTGCTCGCATGGCAACCGGAAAAACCCCTATGCGCCAAAACTGATACACGATCGGAACGCGACGACGGATAGCTGTGATGAAGCGGCAGGCTTGTGGGATATACTTCCCATATGGCCGAGACTTCCGTGAAACAAGAGATGCTGCGCGCCATCGAGCGTCTGCCGGATGACGCGACGCTCGAAGATGTCGCGCACCTGGTGAGGATGCACGAGCGCCTGGCGCGGGCACGGCGCGACAGCGCGGCGGGTTTGGGGATTACGGTTGACGAAGCGCGTAAGCGCTTCGGCCTCAGCCAGTGAATGTTATCTGGCTGCCCGAAGCGCTCAAAGACGTATCAGCGATAGAACAGTCTCGGGCCGCGTGGTCGGAACGTTCAGCCGAGCGGCTCGCCAAGAGATTCTTCGACCATTCCGAGCGCCTGGGCGTGTTCCCGAATTCGGGCCGCATGATTCCTGAGTTCCAGATGGAGCACCTTCGTGAGGTTCTCGAACAGGGTACCGGATCATGTACGAGGTTTTCGAGGACCGGATTGAGGTCTTCGGCGTGGTTAGTTCCCGCCATGACGTGTTCTCGGACCAGCAGCTGATCATCTAGAACGTTTGTTCTATACTGGTTCGATGGCCGGGTATGTCGAACTGCACGCCCATTCGTGCTGGTCGCTGCGAGAAGGCGCGAGCTCGACGGATGACCTCATCGATCGCGCTCTCCAGCTTGGTTACCCGGCGCTGGCGCTCACAGACCACGACAACCTCTACGGGGCGATGGAATTCGCCAAAGCCGCTAATGCGCGCGGGCTTCGTCCAATCACCGGCGCCGAAATCACGCTCCAGGGCGCTGACTCGCTCAGTCACCTCACGCTGCTCGCGCAGGATGTCACCGGCTACCGGAATCTCTGCAGGCTGCTCAGCCGCGCCTACCTCACCTATGGGAAGGATGAGCCGCGCATCGAACGGGATTGGCTGTTCGAACTCAATGACGGGCTCATCCTGCTCTCGGGATGCGATAGTTCAGAGATCGCGAAACTCGCCGTAGGCAATCCCGCGCAGGCGGAGGCAGCAGCTGCCGCCTACCAGGCCGTATTTGGCGACCGCTTTTATATCGAACTCCAGCATCACGATGTCTTCGGGGATTCTGAGCGCATGCGGGCGCTGGCGGACCTGGCGGAACGGCTTGGCATCGAAACGGTGGCGACGAACAACGTCCACTACCATGTGCGCACGCGCCACCGCCTGAACGACGTGCTGGTTGCAGTCCGGCACCGCCAGACGCTCGATAGTTCGCACCAGGTGAGGCGGCCCAATTCGGAATACTTCCTGAAGTCCGACGAGGAGATGGAGCGCCGGTTCGCGCGCTATCCGCGGACGGTTTCGAACACCCTTGTGATTGCCGAACGTTGCCAGTTCGACCTGACGCGCGACCTGCCCTACCGCCTGCCTGATTACCCCGTGCCCGAGGGTGCGACGCTCGATAGCCACCTTCGCGGCATCTGCGAGCGAGCCTTCCGGCGGAAGTACCTCACGTCCGACCCGCTCCACGCCGAGGCGCGCGAACGCCTCGACCGCGAGCTCACGCTGATCGCGAAGCACAAACTTGCGGGCTTCTTCCTCGTCTACTGGGACATCCTCAAGCTCGTGAACGAGATCGCGGTGGAAATTCGCGGCCGCGATCCTCGCCTGCAGCCCGATGAGCGGCCGGTCGGCCGCGGTCGCGGTTCGTCTGTCAGCTCGATCGTCTGTTACCTGATCGGGCTCTCCCACATCGACCCGGTACGGAACAACCTTTATCTCGAGCGCTTCCTCAACGACGAACTGCACTCGCTGCCGGACATCGACCTCGATTTCCCGCGTGACATTCGCGACCAGGTGCTCCAGCGCATCTACGACCGCTACGGCGACGAACACGCAGCGATCGTCGCGGCATTCCCCACCTATCGTTTCCGGAGCGCGGTGATCGATATCGGCAAGGCGCTTGGTCTGCCGATGCCCGTGCTCGCGAAGCTGAACAAGCTTGGCGGCCACTTTGCCAACGCGACGGATATCGCCGAAGAGATGAAGCGCGTGCCCGAACTTCGCCACCTGGTCGATGCGCCGATCTGGCGGGATATGGTCGAACTGGCGGGGCAGGCGGCCGGCTTCCCGCGGCACATCGGCCAGCATGTCGGCGGGGTGATTATCTCCGCGGAGAAACTTTCCTCGGTTGTGCCAATCGAACCCGCGCGCATGGAGGGCCGCTTCGTTTGCCAGTGGGACAAGGATTCGGCCGACGACGCAAGGTTCGTGAAAATCGATTTCCTCGCTCTCGGGATGCTCTCTTCGGTCGATGAATGCCTCGACATCATCGAGGAGGAACATGGCGTTCGCATCGACCTCGGACGTATTCCGCACGACAGCCCGGAGATCTACGAATCGATCCGCGAAGGGGACACCATGGGTGTGTTCCAGATTGAGAGCCGCGCGCAGGTACAGACGCTTCCGCGGACGCAGCCTCGCAACCTCGATGACCTCGCCGTGCAGGTCGCGATCATCCGGCCGGGGCCCATCATGGCGGGGGCGTTCCGGCCGTACATGCACTATCGCGAACAGCTCGCGCGCGGCGAGCCGATCGAGGTCGACTACGGCCACCCGGACCTGGCGCCGAAGCTGGCGTGGTGTCTCGGCGAAACGCTGGGCCACGTCCTCTACCAGGACCAGGTGCTGCAGATCGCCTGTTCGGTGGCCGGGTTCACGCCGGGCCAGGCCGATAAACTGCGCCGCGCGATGAGCCGCAAGCGCTCTTCGGAGGCGATGCAGGCCATCGCCGAAGAGTTCTATGCGGGGACCGACAGCCAGGGCCTCTGTCGCGAGGCAGCGAAAGTGGCGTTCGACAAGATGGCGGCGTTCGCGGCGTTCGGCTTTCCCAAGAGCCACGCGGTGGCCTTCGCCCTGCTGGCCTATGAATCGACCTGGCTGCGCTACTACTACCCGGCGCCCTACTACTGCTCGCTCTTCAACGCTCAGCCGATGGGCTTCTACTCGGTGGAAGTGCTGACCCAGGACGCGGCTCGCCACGGAATCCAGACGCTGCCGCCATCGATCAATCTCAGCCACCCGGGCGCCTGGCCCGAAAACGGCGACATCCGCCTGGGACTGCAACAGGTGAAGGGCATCGGTGGCGGCTGGCAGGACATCCGCCAGCACCACCGCGACCCTGCCTACACGACCACGCCGGAACAAATCGTCGCAGAACGAAAGGCGAATGGGCCGTACCGGTCCCTGCGCGACCTGCTCATCCGCGCGCGCGTCTCGCGGGAGCAGGCCGAGGCGCTGATCCGTGCGGGCGCGCTGGAGGAATTCGGACTGCCCCGGCGCGAGCTGCTCTGGCAACTGGGCCTGCTCACCGAATCGCGGGTCGCATCCCCGCAACAGGTGAAAGCCCCGGAACGCCAGCTCGCGCTGGCGCTGCCGACCGAACAGGACATGACGGAACTCCCGGAAATGTCGCCGTGGCTCTCGTTGGCGTGGGATGTCGAAAAGCTGGGCCTCAGCCCTGGCAAGCACCCGATGCAACTCGTCAGGCCACTCCTGCATGAAGGGCTTATCACCAGCCGGCACCTTGGCGGAGTCCACAATCCCAACCGGCTACCCCAGGACATGGTGGTCGAAATGGCGGGCATGGTGGTTACAAGGCAGCGCCCGCAAACCGCCAGCGGCGTGATGTTCATGCTCCTCGAAGACGAGTTCGGGCTCGCGAACCTGGTGGTCTACAACGCACTCCAGGAGCGCCAGCGGGAACTCGTCCGCGGCACATCGTTCGTCATCGTCCGAGGACGCATTGACAACGAACAGAGCGGCTTCCCGAACATCATCGCGGAGTCGTTCCGGCCCTGCCCGCTCCCCGGCTTCATCGAAGACATGGGCCCCCACGACTTCGGGTAGTCCTGAGAGCCTGTGTTTCGAGGTGGTTGCTCCTCCCCTATACTTCGCGCGCCTATTGGGAGGAAACGATGGGAAACGAGCTCTGGAGGCTGGGTGCGGCCGACCTCGCGACCCTGCTGCGAAACAAAGAGGTGAAAAGCCGCGAGGTGGTGGAAGCGCACCTCGCGCGCATCGCCGCGGTGAACCCCGGCCTGAACGCGGTCACGCTCACCCTGAACGAGAGCGCGCTCGCCGCTGCCGACGCCGCCGATGACCTGGCCGCGAAAGGCGGCTCGTTGCCTCCGCTGCACGGCGTGCCGATCAGCGTGAAAGAGAACATCGACCTGCTCGGTTCGGCGACAACCCAGGGCATCGTCTCGATGGCGGAAGCCCTCCCCACGCTCGATGCGCCGCATGTTGCGCAAATCAAAGCTGCGGGCGCGATTCCTTTCGCTCGCACCAACATGCCGGACTTCGGCATGCGCTGGCATTCCGATAATGGGCTGCGGGGCGCCACTCTCAACCCGTGGGATCGTTCGCGGACGCCCGGCGGCTCGAGCGGTGGCGAAGCCGTGGCACTCGCGACGGGCATGACCCCGTTGGGCCTCGGCAATGACTACGGCGGTTCGCTGAGATGGCCATCGCAGTGCAACGGCACAGCGGCCCTTCGCCCGACGCTCGGACGCGTTCCGTCAGCAACGTCGTTCGAACCTGCCGACTCGCCCATCACCCTCCAACTCTTCGCCGTCCAGGGCCCCATGGCCCGCCACGTGCGCGATCTGCGCCTTGCCCTTGAGCTCATGAGCGCGCCGGATGCCCGCGATCCCTGGTATACGCCCGCTGTTTACCGGGGGCCGGCTGTCCCGCGGCGCGTTGCCTGTTGCGCCGATCCGGGAGGGCTCGGCGTCGATCCCGATGTTGCGGCAGGCGTAGCCAAAGCGGCCGCTGCCTTGCGCGAGGCCGGCTACGAGGTGGAAGACGTCGAATTGCCGGCAATCGAAGCCGCGCGCGATACCTGGTACGACCTGGTGATGAGCGAACTGGAGGTCGGGTTGCTCCCGCTGCTGCAACAGGTGGCATGCCCCGATGCGCTTCAGTTCCTGGGCCACTCCTTCTCTATTCGCCCGCGGCTCGATCTTGCGGGGTACATGATGGGATTCGCCCAGCGCTCCGGGATCGCGCGTGCCTGGACGGAGTTCCACGAGCGTTACCCACTCGTGCTCGGCCCGGTTGCAACAATCCAGCCATTCCCGGTGGGCCATGACCTGGCAGGCTCGGCCCAGATCGCCGAGATACTCAATGGCCTGCGGCTGGTGGTACTCGCCAACCTGTTGGGACTGCCTGTGGCAGTTGTCCCGGTGGGGGTGAGCAACGGCCTGCCGCAGGGCGTCCAGCTGATCGCCGACCGGTACCGCGAGGACCTCTGCCTCGCCGCGGCGGAAGAAATCGAGGACCGCCTGGGTGTCGTTACGCCGATCGACCCGGTCTGAACCCGTGGACCGTCATCCCTCGCGAGACGCGACGTGCCGGGCCTGAAGGTGACCTGATTACCGGTCTTCGGCGAGGTCTCTACAACAATTCAGCGATGGCGTCGGCGATGACGGTGACCGCATGCTCGATGGTCGCCGGGTCGGCGGCAGTGAAGTTCATGCGAAGGGTCGCCGCGCCGACCTCCTCGTTCACGTAAAAGTACCGGCCGGGCACGAAGGCCACGCCGCGTTCGATAACGCGTCGCTGAAGCTCCACGGCGTCGAAGCCCTTGGGCCCTTCGACCCAGACGAACATTCCGCCTTCGGGCCGGGACCACTTGAAGTCCTCCGGCAGGTGGCGCGCCAGCGATTCGAGCATGGCCAGCTGCCGCGGGGCGTAGAGGTCGATGATTTTCGGGAGCTGGCGTTCGAGGTAGCCGCCGGTTAGGTATTCGGCGGCGAGCGCCTGGGCAAGCGTGTTGGTATGCAGGTCGACACCCTGGCGAGCCGTGACCAGCCAGCGCTGGATGACCTCGGGCGCGACGCACACACCGATACGCAGGCCGGGCGCGAACGTCTTGGAGAGCGTGGTCGAGTAGACCACGTTGTCGGGCGCCAGCGACTTGATGGGCGGTACGCGTTCGCCGGAGTAACGCAGGTCGCTGTACGGATCGTCTTCGAGGAGAAGAGCATCGTGGCGCTTGAGAATGTCCGCGACCTGGCGGCGCCGTTCGAGGGGGAGCGTGCGGCCCGTGGGGTTCTGGAATGTGGGGACCAGGTAGACGAGCTTGACCCGGTGTTGAGAGACGACGTGTTCGAGCGAATCCGGGATGAGTCCGTCGTCGTCGGTTTCGATTTCGAGGTAGCGCGGTTCGTACGGGTTGAACGCTTGCAGTGCCCCGAGGTAGGTCGGCGCCTCGACTGCGACATAGTCGCCCGGGGATATGAGGATCTTGCCGATGCCATCGAGCAGGCTCTGCGAGCCGCTCATGATGAGGACGCCATCGCTGGTGGTGGTTACACCCCGGAGGCCGAGGTGGTCGACGAGCGCTTCGCGGAGCGGCCCCCAGCCCTCGCTGGCATCGTACTGGAGCGCTTTGCCGCCGTACTTGCCAAGCACTGAGCCCAGGAGCTCTTCCATGATGTCGAGCGGGAAACTCTCCGCTGCCGGCAGGCCGCCGGCCAGTGAAATCATGCCGGGGGAGGAGGCGACTTTCAGGATCTCCCGGATGGCGCTCGCCTGCATGAGGCGTGTTCGATCGGCCAGTAACGACTCGTAGTCCATTTCATAAACAGCATACGAGGCGCGTGGCGGAAATCGCTATTAGACGAGCGTCGGGAAAAACACCTGCCAGGCGAGAGCCGACTTCGCGGTGAGACTCAGCAAGACGTAAATCGACTCGCCGAAGACATAGTCCTTCCATGGCCCGATCCGGCGGTACTGCAACCACATGTTCAGGGCGAAACAGTTGAAGAAGATGAACAGCGAAACGAAGATCCCGTAGACGAAACCGGGTGGGCTGGCCGAAAGACCCGGGCTCCAGACATAGATAGCGATGCCGATCCAGGGGATGGCGCCGAAGAGGCAGCCGAAGTTGAAGGTGAGCCAGTTCGGACGTCCCGGCGTTTCGTAATGCTCCATCGCGAGCCCGAAAAGGATCATTGCCGCGTTGACGCCAAACAGGCCGAGCAGCGCAACAACATCACTGATGCCGGTGAGCATCGCGATCAGGACGATCATGATCGAAGCGCTGACGGAGTATTCGATCCAGCGGGCATAGTTGCGCTGCCGGTTGAGGTTCTTGATGTACCAGCCGAAGGCCGGCCCCGCGAGGATCCAGTGCGCTGCGGCGGATATGAACACAAACAGGGCGATGCCCCATGCGATTCGCACATCGAACAGGTCGCGCAGTTCGGGCGCCGTTCCAGGCGGGCCCGTGAGGAATGTACTCGTTACCGGGAGGGTGAAGTCGTTCGCCAGCAACAAAATGACGATGCCCTGGACGGCATGCAATACGCCCATTGCCGCGTTGTAGGTCCGCAGGCGGCGGGCCTGGGAACTGGTGACATCAGTCATCGACTGCGGCGGTTCCTTTCCGGCATCCGGCTAACGCAATGACGCGCCCGGGCTGTCACAGCTAACTCTAATCTAGTGCGACGGATTCTTTGTGTGCGGGCGCTTTCCGAGATCCTTCCAACTGTCTTCGGCGACTTCGATGTCGTAATGCTTCGCGGCTTTCTTAATGTTCGCGAATGCCAGTTCGCGGTCGTCGTCAGAGACGCCCTTCACCTGATCGAAGCGGGCGAGGGCGTTGCGGACGTGATCGGCGTCGGTCATGGGTTCCTTCCGTTGTTCGGGGAACGCGTAAGCCGAGTCCGGCAGATTGTCACGGTCGGCCTGGTCAAGCCGGCCGTGTTCGGTGTGTGGCTTCCACGTTGTTCGAGTCATTCGTGCCTCCATGAAACGTCGATATCTGTTTGAGCGTGGGATGTCGGGTCCCACGTTCCTATCGTCGCGCTCGGGCCATTGCGACCGACTCAAGGCTCATCGGCTGAGGTTGCAAGTACCTCTCTTTCAGCGTCGGCCGGACCATGCTTCATAGCGCACCCGCTGCTACGCTCGCGCGATGCGCATTCTGCGATTGGCCGCCAGCGACGAAGCACCCGGCCGGTTGCCCGCCGGCGCTTCGATCCCCGAGATCATTGCCTCGCTGGTCGAGGCCGAAACAGGGGAACCGGTCGATATCAAGCTGCGGGCCGCATGGCCTAGTGACGCCCTGCCGGGATTGATCGACCGGTGGCTGGACGAATACGAGCCGGACATCGTCTTCCTGAAGGTCAATGCGTTCTGGTTTAACTATCTCTCGCTACCGCTGCAGATTGAGCGCAAGTTCGGGAGGGTTGGACGGCCGATCAATAAGCTCGGGAAGCAGGTGGGCGAATTGCGGCCCGTCTCGAGTTCGCGCCCGTACCGGGTGGCTCGCAAGTATTTGCTCCGTGTGTTTCCGGGCGCCACGTATTTCACCCCGGAGGCCGTGGTCGCTTCGATGCAGGAATGCGTCCGCGTGGTACTTGCCCGCGAAGGCATCGGGCTGGTGGTTTCGGGGCCGGCTTCGCGGTTGAACCACGAGCTCTCTCGTTCGGCGGCAGCCGCGCACGAAGCCCGGCGCCAGCTGGTGCACCAGTCGATGAATCGCTTTTGCGCCGAGGTGCATGTTCCGTATTTCGGGATGGACCGTGTGCCTACGAAGGCCGAGATCTCGGCGACAGTGGGGAGCGATGGGCTCCACGTGAACGAGGCAGCCTCGCGCGCGCTGGCGGAGGAGGAAGCGGCAGCCCTGGTGACGTTGTGGCGGACGATGCACGAATCGGGAACGACGGCCCTTCGGAATTAGTCGTTTACGCGATTGCGTTCTGTCGCCCGGCCGGCTCATTCCTGCCTCTCCGGGGGTGTAGTGTGCGCACCACCACAAACGTGAAAGAGGACAGGCCATGAGTCTCGCAGAATTCATCACCCAGGGTTTGACGTTCGCGCACAATGCTTTTGCCGATGCCCGGAACGGGACGGATGAGCAACTCCACTTCGTGCCGGAGCACGGCAGCCACTCAATCGCCTGGTGCCTCTGGCACACGACCCGGATCGAAGACCTGATCATCAACATGCAGGTGCTGAAAGAGCCGCTCATCTGGAATGCCGAATGGGCTGAGCGGACCGGGCTGCCGGCGGACGGGTTCGGGGCGAACCAGGAAGACGCGGAGGCGCAGAAGGTCCACATCAAGGACATGAACGCCTTTGCGGAATACCAGACGGCGGTTTGGGCTAAGACGGCCTCGTTCCTTGAGAATGCGACCGACGCGGACCTCGCCGTCGAACTCCCGAGGCGCCAGGGTGGCACCGAGACCGTGGCCCAGGCGATCCAGTTGCACATGCTTGGCCATTTCAACGGCCACCGCGGCGAGATCAACACGCTTCGGGGGATGCAGGGGATGCCGACGGTGATGGCAGCCCAGGGGACGCACTGAGCTAGCGATTCCGGCTCCTTCCGGCGCTGATTGGCGGTTTGGAGCGGGAGGGCCGGGGTCCGTCGTAGCCCTGTGCGAACCAGCCATCGCCGACAAGGTCGTGGTAGATGGTGAGCTTGCGGCCGTTTTCGAGTTCGATTGCGAAGTAGCGTCGGGCGATTTCGTCGCGCCACCATTCATCGTCGATGCGCCAGCTATCGTGGATGGTGCGCACACGCTGGAAGCGGCCCTGCACCACGATGGCTGCCGGTTCGCCATGGGCAGTGGCTTCGACGGCGGCGGGCCTGGGTTGATTCAGGAGCCGTAGGCCACCAGTGCCACCTGGCGTTCCGGGATTCTCGACCACGGTTGCACCTCCACCACGCGGTAGACCTGCGCCTCGCCGGCGCGGGTATTGAGTTGTTCGATCGCCTCATCGAGTTCTCGCTGGCGGCGCGGGCCGAGTTGCCAGAGGTTCACCTGGTGGGCGTATTCGCTGCACAGCCCGGAAAGCGTCACCCCCAGGCCTACGGCGGCCGAATCGAGATCGAGCCGCTCGATCTTGCTGCGAAGGACGAACAACATCCGGCGGGCATCGCTCGTGGGTTCGCGAAAGACCACCCGCCGCGAGACATGCTCGCCGCTTTCCAGGGCGAGCCACCAATCGACCCGCCGGACGGTCTGCCCGCGCACTTCCGGATGCCCGAGCGCTCGCTGGAGGAGCGCTTCCGTGCCGACCACCAGTGGCTCGCTCGTGGCCGCCGGGGCCGGCAGGTCGATCTCCTCGGTGATGAGCAGTTCTTCGCGCTGGACCACGAGCCGCGAATTGTCCTCGCCGCGCGCCAGTGCCCTCGCCCGTGCGCCATCGGCGCCGAATTGCGCCTGCATCGCCGAAACCGGTATCTCCGCGACCTGCCCGAGCCACTCGAGCCCGAATAGCCGCAGGCGCATATGCATCACCGGGTCCACCGGCAGGACTTCGACCGGCGCGCCGGCGAGAAAATCTCGCTCCTCGCCGGGGGGAACCAGGCATGAATTGCGAATGGCGAATTGCGAATTGCGGTTGGCCCTTGGCACTGGTGGTTGGCCTGGCGAACTTCGCAATTCGACATTCGTAATTTGTCTCCCTTCTCCCTTCAGCGCGGCCACGTGGGCGACGAAGATGCTCTTCCCCGCCCCCAACTGCACCGGGAGGCGGGTGCGGGTGGCGATGCCTTCATGGATCTGCGCGAGGTATTCCTGTTCATCGAGACCGGCGAGGCGCGCGAGCCCTCGCACTTCGAAGTGGAGATGGCCAGGGCCGACGACCTCCACGAGCGGGCTGCGCTCGCGGACCAGTTCGTTCAGGGCGGCGGCTTCGGCGCGGGCGAAGCCTTCCTGGACGGGCAGGAAGACCGAGTTCGGGCAGAGCCCAAGCGCCCGCCGAAGGGTTGTACCGACTGCGATGCCGGCGGCCGCTGCCTCGGGCGAGCAAGCCGTGACGGCCGCATGCTCTTCGGGCGCGCCACCGACAATCACCGGCCGGTTTGCGAGTTCCGGGTGCTCGCGGCGGGCCAGCGCGACGAGGAAGTTCGGGACAATGAGGCAGGCAACTTCCATGGGATCTGGAAGTATAGAACAAACGTTCTAATCTGTGGAGAGACGTAACGTGAAGATTTACGGACGCGAATGAGGCCCCCAACCGCCTGGTTGGGGGCCTCGGCCGGCGATGAAACCGGGCTCTCGAGGGGCTGCCTAGCGGCCGGTGAATTCGGGCGGGCGCTTCTCGAGGAAGGCGTTCACGCCCTCTTTGAAGTCCTCCATCCCGAAGAGCACGTTCAGGTGCACCATCAGGTGGTCGACGGTGTTCTCGTAGGTTTCCTCGAGGCCCTGGCGCATCATCCGCTTGGTCGCCTGGACGGCTGCCGGCGCGTTGAGCGCGATCTCGCGAGCCCACTGGCGAGCGGTCGGCATGAGGTCTTCTTGCGCGACCACCTCGTTCACGAGGCCGATCTCCTTGCACTGCTCGGCATTCAGCGTGAGGCCGCGGAAGAACATCTCCGAGGCCTTCGCCCAGCCGACGAGCCGGGGCAGGAGCCAGGAGCCGCCGCTTTCCGGGAGAAGGTTGCGGCGCGCCGTAACCGCGGCCATCTTGCCGTTCGGGCCGGAGATGCGGATGTCGCAGAGCATCGCCAGGTCCATGCCGTAGCCGGCGGCCGCGCCATTGAGGGCGCAGATGACTGGCTTATCCATGTTCCAGAGGACGGTTGGCGGCGACATGCGGAGGTCGAAGAGCTGGCGCTGCGGCGGCTGCCGGTTTTCGCGGGAGCCCGGGCTGTTGTCGACAAGATCGAGGCCGGAGCAGAAGCCGCGGCCGGCCCCGGTCAGGATCACGACGCGGATCTCGGGGTCGCGGTTGGCCTGGGTGAGCAGGCGCGAAAAATCGGACAGCATCGGTCCGCTGATGGCGTTCAGGCGCTCGGGGCGGTTGAGCGTGAGGGTGAGGACGTGCTCGTCCTCTTCGACGAGGATCTCATCGGTAGTGGTTTCGTACGTCCGGACTTTCGCAGCGGTCATGGAATACTCCTTGTGGCTCGTGCCCGCGAATGTAGCAGAAGCGGGAAGGTTTCGGGTCTTAGAACTCGAGAATGGCGCGCCCGGCGATCTGGCCGGATTCGAGCGCGTGCACGGCTTCGTTGATCTCGTCGATCTTGAAGCGGCGAGTCACGAGCGCATCGAGGTCGAGGTCGCCTTCCGCATACCAGCGCAGGAACATCGCGAAATCGCGGTCGGGGCGGCAACTTCCTCCGATGCTGCCGATGTACTTCTTCTCATTGATGAGCAGGTCGCGAGCGTCGAGTTCCACCGGTGTGGTGGGGACGCCGACGAGGACGGCGGTGCCGCCGGTGCGTGCGCCGAGCACGCCGTTGCGCGCGGCCGGGAGAATCTGCTCCATCGTCTTGCGCACACCGATGCAGTCGAAGGCAAAGTCGGCGCCGAACACTTCCGCGCCCGCCGACTCCGTCTTTCGCGTCAGGTTGCGGATCGCTTCGATTGGGTCTTCGCGAGCCGCGTTGACACCGTGGGTCGCGCCGAACTTCTTCGCGAAGGCCAGTTTTTCGTCATCGAGGTCGACGGCGATGACCGGGTCGGCATCGACCACCTTCGCCGCCGCAATCGCGCTCAGGCCCACGCCGCCAACGCCGAAAACCGCGACACTCTGGCCCTTCTTCACGCCCGCTGTGTAGTACACCGCGCCCGCGCCGGTCATCACCGCGCAGCCGATGATGGCGGTGACATCTTTCTTGTGGTTGCCGGGCGTCTTCACCACGTACTGCTCGTCGGCCATGGTGACGTCGGCCCAGGTGAACGAACTGGTGGTTTTCGCGATGCTGCCATCGCCGAGCTGCAGGTCGATGCCGCCGGGACGGCGGGTTGCGTTCTCGCCGTCGCGCGGCACCCAGGTGACCATCACGTCGTCGCCTTCCTTGACGTGAGTCACCTCGCGGCCTTTCGCCACAACCACGCCGGTAGACTCGTGACCAAGGATGACCGGCGAAGTCCGCGGCCGATGAATCTGGTGCAGCTGCGAATGGCACACGCCCGAGGCGTACTGCTTCACCACTACTTCGTACGGTCCGGGGTCGGGCATTCGCAGCGATTCGACTCGAAGCGGCTCACCGAGTTTTTCGGGAACAATCACGACGCGGGCGTCTGTTGGCATCTCGTTATCCCTCGTTTGGAAGTGGGGCGGATTCTACGGCCCATGCCGAAGGGTTGCGCGGCCTGGCTACAATGTCCGCATGGGCGGACTTGCATCCCATCCCGTTGACCCGGCTGTCGACCGCGCCGCGGACCTGTTCCACGAACTGGCCGGCCACAAGACTGACGAGGCGCAATTCGCTGCGCCGATGGAACGCGTGATGGCGCGGCTGATTGAACTCGCGGCCTGGCTCTTCATCGGTTTCTTCTGGTCGGTCATGGTCTATTACGTCGATCGGTGGTTCTTCACGGACCCATTGGTGGCATCTCCCGAGACCGGCCAGCTGTACCGCCCGGAACATACCGAGCCCGTGGTTGGCTGGATGGGGGCGTTCGCGCTCTTGCTCACCATCTTCGCGGTTGAGGTGTTCCCCACAGCGGTCTCCGGCCGATCCTTTGGGAAGAAGTTGATGAAGCTGCAGGTGGTGCGCCCGGACCGTTCGGCGCCGGGAGTGCTTCGCGCGAGTACCCGGTTCGTCGCCTGGTGGTTGCCGCTTGCCGTCGCGGGAGCCCTCTGGTCGGCAACGTTCCCGAATCCGCTCAGCCTGCTATTCATGCTCCTCGGCATCGCCGTGCTCGTCATTCCCGGGACGTTGTTCCGGGAGGATCACCACCGTGGCCTGCACGATCGCCTTGCGGGGACGGTGGTGGTCAGCGAGCGATAGCGCACGGGACTACACAATTCCACTCATATGTAATTCTCGAACATTGCACAGATCCGTGGATGCCGGGCCGGGTGTGAGTTGCGAGAGTGGCCTCCGTTCAAGGAGGTCAGCAGATGTCACGTATCAATGTCCCGGCCAGTTCAACTCACCGACCAGCCACGTCATCCAGGCTTCTTTTCACTGGCCTGGTGGCCGGCGCGGTGGCGGTGGTAGCCATCATCCTTATCGCCCAACCGTTTAATGGAGACGGCAGCTCGTCTTCCGAGCCGGCCACGGCGCTTGCGCCATCGTTCTCTGGCCCGGTTCTCACCGGTTCGGTGGCGGTCGCAAACGCAATCGCCGTGCACGAAAACGGCATCGAGGCTCAGTTCGGACCACAGTCCCCTGCCGACCTTCGCAGCGCCGAGATCGCCCGAGCAATTGCCGAACATGAAAACGCCATCGAACCGTTCGTCGTGGCGGTTACTGCAAAGCCCGACGAACTAAAGCCAGAAACCAAACGTGCCCTCGAAGAGCACGAAAACCTGATCGAGTCCTTCGTGTCGTAGCCTCCTGCTAGGCACGTGGGAGGTGCTACCGGGGCGGGGCTGATTGGCGGCCCCGCCCCGCTTTTTCTTCGAAGCCGATACGTTGCAGCCACGCGTAGAATTCGCCCCATGCAAAGCCCCATCGATTTCGAAAAGCGCGGCCCTATCGGCATCCTCACCCTCAATCGCCCCGAGCGGCTCAATGCAATCGACCACGCCATGCTCACCGCCCTGCGTTCGTTTTTCGATGAGCGGCATCGCGATTTCGGCACGCGCATCATCGTGATTACCGGTGCAGGGCGCGGATTCTGCGCGGGGCTCGACCTCAAGATGGACGGCGATGCATGGCAGCCCGGCGTCGGGCCCGTACAGAACTCGATGACGTTCCAGGAAGACATCGCAGACCTGATGGTGAAGATGCGGAACTGCCCGCAGCCGCTTATCGCCGCGGTCAACGGCCCGGCAACGGGCGGAGGCCTCTCGATTTCCATCGCCTGCGACATGCGCATCGGCACCGAGAACGCGCGCTTCGCCTGCTCGTACCTCAACCTCGGCCTCGGTGGCGCCGACGTTGGCTCGTCCTACTTCCTGCCGAAAATCGCTGGTTCGGCGCACGCTGCCGACATGCTCTATTCGGGGCGAATCGTGGACGCGGCGGAGGCCAAGGAGATGGGACTGATCACCAAAATCGTGAGCCAGGACGAGCTCGTGCCAACGGCGGTGGCCATCGCCGACGGCATCGTGCGGAAGGCCAGCCCGATGGGACTGCGGCTGACGAAGCAGGTGCTCAACGAGACCGTGAACGGCATCCCGCTCGAAACCGCGCTCAAGCTCGAGAACCGCAACCAGATCCTCGCGAGCCAGACGGAAGACTCACGCGAAGCTCGCACCGCCTGGTTCGAAAAGCGCGAACCCGTCTGGCGAGACGCCTAGGTAAAGACGGCCCGGAACATTCGCACTCCCTCCGGCGTTAGGTCGGCATGGCACATGCCAGGAGGGAATACATGCGTTCGTCATTCCTCATGGTCGCGGTGTTGTCGATGGCAACGGCCGCCGGAACCTTCTTCGCAACGACCCGGGCCGATGCCTGCGCCGGCCTCATCGGTTCGAACGGCGCGGTCAACCTCGGCCGCACGACGACGCTCGCCGCATACCACAATGGCGAGGAGCACTATGTGACATCGTTCGAATTCCAGGGCACCGGCGGCGGCGAATTCGGGACGCTCATACCGCTCCCTGGAGTACCGACGAACGTCGAAAAGGGCGGCGCGTGGACGCTCCAGCGCCTCGTGAAGGAGACCAGCCCGGTGCTCGCCAAATCGTTCGCGTTTGAAGATGGAATCGCCCTGGCGGCCGGAGCGCCGGCGGAAGTCCTCATCGAGAGGCGAATCGACGCGCTCGACATCACGGTGTTGAAGGGCGGCGGCCCGGCTGTCGGTGATTGGGCCCAGGCGCACGGCTTCCGGCTTTCGCCCGATGCTCCCGAAGTGCTCGACTTCTACGCCGAACGCAGCCCGATCTTCCTTGCCGCCGTCTTCGATGGCGATGCCGCCGTTGAACGTGGCCAGCAGGCCGGCGACGGCACGCCGGTCCACCTCACGATTCCAACCGATAACCCGTGGGTGCCTCTCCGCATCCTCGGTCTTGGCAAACAGGACACCGACCGCGTCGAAGCCGACGTCTTCCTCCTCACCGACCAGCGCCCGCGGATCCTTCCCGGCGTTCGGCCCGGGCTGGTAAAGACCTACAACCAGCAGGCCAGCGACCTGCTCCTCTCGGACCTCCGCAGCGACCAGGGGATGGAATGGGTACCGGATAGTGCCTGGCTGACGAAGATCAGCCTCGATTCGAAGGTCTCGGACTTGCGGTACGACCTCGCGGTCGATGCCGATGGGAACGAGCGGCCGTCTTCCGTTGCTGCTGGAATCGAGACCCCGGCCGAGGCAGCGGCCGCGGCCGTCGACAACCTCGAGCCATCGTCCCACAACGGCTGGCCGGCGATCGCGTGGATGTGCGCGATCGGTGCAGTGATCTTCGCCGCCGGGTTCGCCGTCGCGAAATTCGTACCCGTCACGAGGATGCGGCAATGATTCGCGCCGTCCGCTTCGGCGGCATCGCCATTGTCGTGGCCGTTCTTGTCACCGCCGCCGCAGTGGTATCCGCGGCGGGCGGAAGCGAGGATCCGCCGGTCACGAACGCGAACATTGGCGTCCACTTCTCGAAGTTCATTGCGGGGCGGATCTCGGTGCCGGTCGGCACGCCCATCACCTTCACTCTCGTGAACCAGGACCCGATCGAGCATGAGTGGATCGTCGGCGACGATGCTGTCCATGCGCGCCACCGGACGGGCACGGAGCCGTATCACGATGAAATCCCGACCGAGGTGACCCTGCGCGCCTACGAGACGAAGACGACCGTGATCACGTTCGATGCGCCCGGCGAGTTCAAGTACATCTGCCATCTCCCGGGCCACGAGGAATATGGGATGGTCGGGACGATCCGGGTGGTGGCTGCGGAGTGAAGACAGCGACGGGTGCATTTTGGGGCACCTGTACGAAGGGCCAGTTGCAGAAATAATAAGCGTTAAGGGCGATTGTTCGCGCGGGGCGAACTATGTACGCTCGATCCTCGAAACCCTTACGTTGGCGTAAGGGACAAGGAGCACTATGCAACCTGCGGGTCCCGACACCCCACTGAGCGAACTGCTCAACGAACGCCAGAAGTGGCTACTCCTCGGCAGCCTGATGATCTGCCTGTTCGTTGGCGCCCTCGACCAAACGGTCGTGACGACCGCCACGCCGAAGATCCTCGGAGACCTTGGCGGCTTCAGCCTGCTTTCATGGCTGTTCACCAGCTACATGCTGGCTTCCACGGTCGTCATCCCGCTTGTCGGAAAGATGGGAGATATCTTCGGGCGAAAGCTGTTCCTGATCGGCGGCGTCGCCACGTTCATGCTGGCCTCGGCAGCGTGTGGCGCGGCCCAGAGCATGCCCAACCTCATCTGGGTGCGCGCCATCCAGGGCATCGGCGGCGGCATGATCTTCGCCTCGGTCTTCGCCACGATGGGCGACATCTTCGCGCCGGCCGAACGCGGGAAGTACATCGGCCTCTTCACCGGCATGTTCAGCCTGGCCAGCCTTCTCGGCCCGACCGTCGGGGGCTTCCTCACGGACAACCTCAGCTGGCGCTGGGTGTTCTACATCAACGTGCCGGTCAGCCTCGTGGCCATGCCGGCAATCTGGTTCAACCTGCCGAACAAGCTTCGGAGCACGAAACCGAAGCTCGACCTGGTGGGCGCCACTCTGCTCTCCGCGGCATCGGTCATGGCCCTGCTGGCGCTCGTATGGGCCGGCGACAAGTACCCCTGGGGCTCTTTCGAGATCATCGGTCTTCTCGGCGGCTCGGCGTTGCTCATTGCCGGGTTCATCTTCCAGGAACTGCGGCATCCTGAGCCGATCCTGCCGCTGCACCTGTTCAAGAACCGGACCTTCCTCATCTCGAACCTGATCGTGTTCACTTTCGGCATGGGCGTCTTCGGTTCCATCCAGTTCCTGGGTATCTACGTCCAGACCGCGCTCAATGCCTCGGCCACAGCTTCGGGTGTGGTCACCACTCCCCAGAGCATCGGCGTGCTGATCACCAGCGTCCTCGGGGGCCAGATGATCACGCGTCTCGGCCGGTACAAGTGGATGACCGTCTTCGGCGCCGTGCTCATCTCGCTCGCTCTTGCGGTCATGACGCGCCTCTCGCTGGATACGAAGCTCTGGCAGGTGAGCGCGACGATGGTGGTGCTGGGCCTGGGATTTGGCCTGGTGCTGCCCACGATGTCGCTCATCGTGCAGAACGCGGTGAGTTACCAGTACATCGGGGTCGCCACCTCATCCAGCCAGTTCTTCCGTCAGATAGGGAGCGTCCTCGGAATCGCCATCTTCGGCTCGATCCTCACGAACACGTACCACGCCGAGTTCGCCGACCGCTTCTCGGCCGAAGACCGCGCTGCCGTTGGCCCGGTCATCTCGAAACAACTCGATGATCCGACGATCCGGCTGGACGAGCACCAGTATCCGCAGATCAAGGAGACGGTCACTGCCCTCGACGGCGGCACCGCGATCCTCGATCGAGCCGAACTGGCGCTCGGCCAGAGCGTTGTCGTGGCCGTGCGATACATCTTCTACGTTGCACTCGGCGCCTCGATCGTCTGCGCGTTCTTCGCCCTGCTGATGCGGGATATCCCGCTCCGTAAGACCGTCTCTGGCGGCCCGGCGGTCGAGCCGGCCAAGGCCGCGGGGGCAGGCGCGGCTTCACCAGGCGAACCGGCGGGGGCGCCGACTGCCGGCGGCGGCTAGCCCCTGGGTGCGTTTTCCGCACGACCAAACGCCCCGGCGAATCTCGCCGGGGCGTTGTTGTTTTCTCGAAGGAAAGCGGATTAGAACCGCTTCTCCTTGATGCGGGCGGCCTTGCCGGTGAGCCCGCGGAGGTAGTACAGGTTCTTGCGACGAACCTTGCCGCGACGGGTCACTTCGACCTTATCGACGCGGGGGCTGTTCATCGGGAATGTGCGTTCAACGCCCACTCCGCTCGCGATCTTGCGGACGGTGAAGTTCGAAACGAGGCCCTTCATCCGCTTGCGGATGACCACACCTTCGAAGACCTGGATGCGCTCTTTGTCGCCTTCGACAACCTTCGCGTGCACGCGGACTGTGTCGCCGCTGCCGAAATCTGGAATATCGCTGCGCTGTTCAGTACTGGCCAGCGCGTCGAGTTCGTAAGCCATATTCGTGAATCCTTTTTGGACGTAACTTCAGTACGATACCGGATCGGCGTTTACGTTCCACTTCGGCGATACCCGGAGATGGCGCAAGGCTAACTAAAAGATCGCCCGTGCCAGGCTCGCACCCGCCCACGCCGCGAAGATGCCAACCACCAGGCTGAGGACGACGTAGGCAATTGCCCAACCCATGTCGTTGGAGCGTGCGAGGTCGTAGATCTCGTACCCGAACGCGCTGAACGTGGTGTAGCTGCCGAGGAAGCCTGTCACTAACAGCAGCCGCGCTTCGCGCGGCAGCGTGTCGCGGGCTTCGGCGTAGCCGAGCACAAGGCCGATGAGCAGGCAGCCGGTCACATTCACGAAGTACGTGCCGATTGGCAGCGATCCCCAGGTGCTGGTGCCACCAGGGAAATGCGTTCCAACGAAATACCGGAGCGGCGCGCCCACAACCGCGCCGGCCATCACCCAGATGTAGTTCATCGGCCAGTGCTCCCGTGGCCGCCAGCGCCGCGGGCCGTCTCCGAAAGCACCAGCGCCTGTTCGAATTCCACCTCCACCAACCGCGTGACGACCAGCTGGGCGATGCGGTCGCCGTGTTCGACGGTGTGGCTGATATCCGGAGCGACGGAGTAGAGGGTGATCATGATCTCTCCGCGGTAGTCCGCATCGAGCGTCCCGAAGGTGGCGAGGATACCGTTCCTCGCAAGGCCGCTACGCGGCCGAAACTGGGCATCGAGGCCCGGTGGCACTTCGAAGGCGAGGCCCGTGGGAACCACGACAGGATGCTGCCCAACCGTGACCGGCCCCGCCTCGAGACAGGCGTGAATGTCGTATCCCGAGGCCAACGGTGTCGCGCGGAAGGGGAGCTTCGCGCCCGGCCGAAGGAGTTGGACGCGAATTGCCTCGGGCATGGCGCCAAGCATGCGGGCTTTGTTGCCCAAGAGGCAACGCCGCCGGGGACGCTTGACTCGTTATGATCTGCGTGGCCACAATGTGGCTACCTCTCGCCCCGGAGATACCACGCGATGAAGTCCATCGGTGTTCGTCAGTTAAAGAACGAAGCCACCCAGATCGTGCGGGCCGTCCGAGAGCAACATGCGCTCTACGTTATTACCGTCAACGGCGAACCGGTGGCGACCCTGAGGCCGTATTCGGAACGCGACATCGCCGGCATAGAACGCGGGCACGCGACGGCCGAACTCCAGGCCATCGAGCGCCTCGCGGAAGCCGTCGGCTCATCCTGGCTTTCGGTGGGCTCGGTGGTCGAGACGGACGACGTGGCGGACCGCCCGCGCAGGGGGCGTTGAGCGATGGCAACGATCGATTCCAGCGTGCTCATTTCGCTGTTCAACGACCACGACCGCCTGCATACGCAGACCATGGCCTGGTTCCGCGAGGCCGTCGCCGATGGCGAACCGCTGCGAGCGCCGGTCATCGCGCTCGCGGAAGTTTCGGCGGCGATTGCCGCCGGTACCGGTGACAAGCAGCTGGCCCGCGACGTCGAGATGCACGTGCGTCATTCGCCGTTGTTCGAGTTCCTGCCCGTGGCGATGCCACTGGCCGAGCGAGCGGCGACGCTCGCCGCCGAACATCAGTTGCGCGGCAGCGACGCGATCTACTTCGCGGTGGCCGAAACGCTCGGCGACTCGCTCGTGACGCTCAATCCACGCCAACTTCAGCGCGCCAACATCGTTGAGACCCGCCGCCCGCGAATCTAGAGAACCTTAGCGGAAGAGGTCGCGCTCGCTTTCGCGAATGATGGACTGCATGGTGGCTTCTTCGTCGACCTCCCACGGCAGCCCGCGAACCACGGCAGCGGGGACGCGGGAGAGGTTCCCCTTTACGAGCTCTGCGGCGCCAGCAATTTCATCGGCAGTGCAGAGCGCCTGTACGCGGAATTCGTGCCCGTGGGGATCGACCTGGCCGATGTAACTCGTCACCGGGGCCATCCCGGCGATGCCGATGGCGATGTCGGTCTGGGCCTCTCGCCAGGGCCGCCCGAACGTATCGGAGATGATGACGGCGACGTCGAGGCCCTTCGCCTTGAGAGAGGCGCGCACACGCGCACACGAGGCATCCGGGTCCACCGGCAGGAGAATCGCCAGCCCATGGCCGCCCGAGCTCGACTGGTCGATGCCGGCGTTGGCGCAAATGAAGCCGTGCTTCGTCTCGGTGATCATGATCGGTCCAACCTGGCGGACCACGCGCCTCGATTCCTGGAGGACGAGTTCAACGATCGCGGGGTCTTTCTCGGTCCGTTCGGCATATTGCTGCGCGAACGGAGACACCTTCACATCGGCGAGGGTGACGATGCGCCCCTCTGCTTTCGACACGATCTTCGACGTGATCGCGAGGATATCGCCGGATTCCAGCGGCGTCCCCGCGGCGGCGGCCGCATTGAAAATCGATTCTGCGAGGTCCGTTCCGGGCGTAATCTCCGGGAGCCCGGGGATGCCAAAAATGGAGAGTCCGGCCATTGGGGTTCTACCTGCCTGTGTGATGCGTGGGCGCTAGATGCCGACGATGCGGATCGAAGTCTGGGTTTTGTGCTTGCGGTTCAGGTTAATAAGGAGAGATGTCAGCATCTCGACATAGCGGCTCTGCGAAGCGCCGCCTGCATCGATCCCGCGGCAGCCTTCAATCTCGTTCGCGAGCCCGATGATGACCTGTTTGGCCTCGGCGTCTCGGCCGCAGACGAGGACATCGGCGTCGATCGGGTGATCGAGGTGCTGGAGTTCTTCGGCGCTCATGTTCTGGAAGGCCGAAACCACGCGGCTATTCGGCAACTGGGCCGCCGCCTCCTGCAGCGCGCTCTTTCCTTCGACATTGAGCGCCACCGCACCGATCCCTTGCTGGAATTCGAGGGGGGCAACGACGTTGCAGACGAGCTTGCCTTCGAGCTGCGGCGCGAGCGCCTCCAGCGTGGGCTGCTGGCCGCTATAGGGAAAGGTGAGGAAGACAACGTCGGCCGCACCGACGACTGAGGCGTTGTCGCCGCCCGTCGCGGAAGCTCCGGGGACGGCCTCGCGGACGGTTTGCGCGCCCTCTTCTCCGCGTTCTGCCGAACGGGAACCGATGGCGACGGTGTGGCCCGCCTTGGCAAAACGCATCGCAAGGCCCAGGCCTTCGGGGCCTGTGCCCCCAACAAAAGCAAGATTCATGGACGACTCCAGTGGAGCGGAATGGTCATCAGAGCCTACGCGGGATGAAGCACCCGGGCGATGCCAATGCGGCGTATCGCGGGCAAAAGCGTGGAATTCGGGCGGAACCCCCTGTCTGGGAGCCCGGGAGTGGGCGTTATTATCTATATCGAAGCAGGCATCGCCGGGTTTTGCGCGTGGTGTTAAGCGCGCTTACCACTCGGTAGGGAGGGCTCTCTCGCGTCTGCTATACTCGATTCATTGGCGCGGTTACCCCGACCGCGATACCGGAGTGCCTTGATTTGTATTCCCGCTGGATCCGAAACAGTTTTATCTACCTCCTAATCCTGGTGGCGGTCATTGCTATCGTCTTCGCCTTCTTCTCGGGTGGATCTGATCACCCGAAGATCGCGTTCGGCCAGGTCATCCAGGACGCCGCCGATAACCAGGTCCAACAGATTGAGGTCGACGGCAGGAACCTCACCGTCAGCTATGCCGAGAAGGACGAAAACGGCGATCCGATCGTCAAGAGCTCGAAGATGGGCTCGAACACGGACATCGAGAGCCTGCTCACCGATAAGGGCGTCGCGCTCAGCCGTTCGGCCGCCGGCACCGGCATCAACCTCGAATATAAGGATTCGTCCGGGTTCGGGCCCTGGCTCGGACTGCTACTGAATGTCCTCCCGTTCCTTCTCTTCGGCCTCTTCCTCCTGCTGATCATGCGGCAGGCGCAGGGCTCGAACTCGCAGGCCATGAGCTTCGGCAAGAGCCGCGCCCGCCTTTTCACCGGCAGCAAGGTCACGGTGACCTTTACCGATGTCGCCGGCGTGGACGAAGCCAAGGAAGAGCTCGCTGAAGTCGTCGAGTTCCTGAAGTACCCGGAAAAGTTCGCCGCGCTCGGCGCGCGCATCCCGAAGGGCGTGCTGCTGGTGGGCCCTCCCGGTACCGGTAAGACGCTCCTTTCGCGCGCGGTGGCGGGCGAAGCAGGCGTGCCCTTCTTCAGCATCTCCGGATCGGAATTCGTCGAAATGTTCGTCGGCGTCGGCGCCAGCCGCGTCCGCGACCTGTTCGACCAGGCCAAGAAGAACGCTCCCTGCATCGTCTTCGTCGACGAAATTGATGCGGTTGGCCGCCAGCGCGGCGCCGGCCTCGGTGGCAGCCACGACGAACGCGAACAGACCCTGAACCAGATCCTCGTCGAAATGGACGGGTTCGATACCGGCACGAACGTCATCGTTATCGCCGCCACGAACCGACCCGACATCCTCGACCCCGCGCTCCTGCGCCCGGGCCGCTTCGACCGCAAAGTCATCCTAGATGCCCCGGACGTGAAGGGCCGCGAAGCCATCCTTGCCGTCCACTCGAAGGGCAAGCCCATCGCTGACGACGTGCTCGTCCCGACGCTGGCGAAGTCGACCCCCGGCTTCTCCGGCGCTGACCTGGCGAACCTCGTCAACGAAGCCGCCATTCTCGCGGCTCGCCGGAACAAGAAGATCATCACGATGAAGGAGTTCGAGGAGGCGGTCGACCGCGTCATCGCCGGCCCCGAACGCAAGAGCCGCGTGATGTCGCCGTTCGAGAAGAAGCTCACGGCCTACCACGAAGGTGGCCACACCGTGTGCGCGTTCTTCCTCGAACACCACGACCCGCCGCACAAGGTGACCATCGTCTCCCGCGGTATGGCCGGCGGTTACACCCGCTTCCTCCCGGATGAAGAGACCCACTACCGCACGCCGAGCATGTTCAAGGACCAGCTTGTGAGCGCGCTCGGTGGGCACGCGGCCGAAGAGCTCATCTACGGCGAAGCTTCGACCGGTCCGTCGAACGATATTGAGCAGGTGACGCGCATCGCTCGCTCGATGGTTACGCGCTGGGGCATGAGCGATCGGCTCGGGCCGCGGACCTTCGGTAAGACCGACGAAATGGTCTTCCTTGGCCGCGAAATCTCCGAGACACGGAACTACAGCGAAAAGATCGCCGAGGAGATCGACGACGAAGTCCGCCGCCTCATCGAGGAGGCGCAGGAGCGCGCTCGTGAACTCATCCGCGAGAAACGCGACATCCTGGAGAAGCTCGTCAACGTCCTCATGGACGTGGAGACGCTCGAAGGCGAAACGCTGAAGCGACTCCTCGAAAGCGACCCGAAGGATCCGTGGCCGCCATCCGACCTCGAGCAGCGCAGCGAGCCGCCGGCCCCGACGCCGACGGAAGCCGCGCCGCAGCGGCCGACGCCGGAGCCCAAGCCCCCCACCGGGCTGGCATGGGAAGGCGGAAGCCAGAGCCGCACAGACGTGAGCTAACGCTCGCGAAACCGCACAACCGCAGAAGGCCCCGGATCGGGGCCTTCTGGTTGTAGGGCGGGAACGGCGAGGAGTCTGCGGGTAGCGAACTTCCGCGTTGACCCATCGCTGGATTCGAAGCTACACTTAACGTTCGCATAGTCGTTTGGAGAACCGTTGTGGAAGCGATCGTACGCGCCGATGGGCGCCAACTGCGCCTTGCAGAAGGCCAGGAGTTTGAACTGAACCGCGTTGCCGGCGAACCCGGGGACACGGTTGACTTCGATGTCATGATGGTACTGGACGGTGCCAACGTGACGGTTGGAGCGCCGCTCGTCGCAGGCGCAAGCGTAAAAGCGCGAATCACGCAGCATGGGCGGGCGCCCAAGCTCGTATTCATGAAGTACAAGAACAAGGTGCGCTACCGGCGTAAGTTCGGGCACCGCCAGCAGGTGACTCGCCTCGTGGTCGAGTCAATTTCAAAGGGTTAGGCGAGATGGCTCATAAGAAGGGCGTTTCGAGTTCGAAGAACGGCCGCGACAGCAACAGCCAGCGGCTGGGCGTGAAGCACTTCGATGGCGAAGTGGTGAAGCCGGGTTCCATCATCCTGCGACAGCGCGGGACGCGGTTCCACCCGGGCCTCAACGTTGGCCTCGGGCGTGACTACACCATCTACTCGCTGATTGATGGCCAGGTGAAGTTCGAGCCCTTCGCAAAGGGCCGGCGCAAGAAGATCAGTGTCTATTCGGCCGAGGGCCAGGAGTAACTACAAGAATGAAGGCGGGACTACACCCGAAGTACGAGGAAGCGACCATCAAGTGCTCGTGCGGGAACGAAATCGTCACCCGCTCGACGAAGGCTGCCATGCACCTCGACGTTTGCAACGCCTGCCATCCGTTCTTCACGGGTGAGCAGCGCATCGTCGACACGGCCGGCCGGGTCGAACGCTTCAACCGCCGCTTCAACCGCGGCTAACCGCCAACGCGGCAATCGAACACACCGGAAGGCGCCCGAAAGGGCGCCTTTCCTTTTGCCTCTTGGAACGCAGCGCCCGGAGAGGCGACAATGCGCGAGAGCGTTCGATAACTCATCTTCTCCTCTCGGCTCAGACGAGGTTGGGGACTCCAGGCGGTCTCATGGCGGCAGTTAACCAACCGGCGGCCCCGGCGAATGTCTATTACGGTGGCCAGGCCGTCGTCGAAGGGGTCATGATCCGCGGACCCGAGCACATGGCCGTCGCCGTACGGCACCCGAAGGGCCACATCGTCACGCACTCGGAGAAGCTGAGCGGCATCTACACCGGCCGCTCGCGGCGCATCCCGTTGCTCCGCGGCGTGGTTGTCCTGTGGGAGACCATGGCGCTCGGCATGCGCGCCCTGAACTTCTCCTCGCGCATCGCCTTCGAAGAAGAAACCGAAGACGGCGAAGAGACGGCCGAGTTCCCGGAAAAGGTCTTCTTCGGCACCATGGCGCTCGCCCTCGTGTTCGTGGTCGGCATCTTCTTCGCCGGACCGATCCTGCTCGCCAACCTGCTTGAGTTGTTCGATGTCCACCGCATCTGGATCGTCGCGGCCGAAGGCGTACTCCGCCTTGGGCTGTTCGTGGGTTACATCTGGTTGATTGGGCTGGTGCCCGACATACGCCGCGTATTCCAGTACCACGGCGCCGAACACATGACCATCCACGCCTACGAAGCCGGCAAACGGCTCATCGTCCGCGAGGTGCGCCCCTTTCCGAAGGAACACACGCGCTGCGGCACGAGCTTCCTCCTGGTAGTGGTGTTTGTCGCCCTGCTCACGTTCTTCGTATTCGACATGCTGGTCGATAAGGGCCTGATCATCCGGACCGCCTCGCGCATCGTGTTCATGCCGCTGGTCGCGGGCATCAGCTACGAGATCCTGCGCGTTGGCGCGCGATTCGGCGGTAACTGGTTCGTCCATGCCATGTTCGTCCCGAACATCGCCCTCCAGGCGTTGACCACCAAGGTCCCTGACGACAGCCAGATCGAAGTGGCCATCGCCTCGTTCGAAGCCACCCTTGCCGCCGCCGGCATCAGCCACGCGGGCGAGGAAGCCGCCACCGAAGCGCTCGCCGTCTCACCACCGCTCGACTGAACGTCTTTACGCCGATTTACGTTCGCGGCCGGGCCGCATCCCACGAACCGCTAGACTGACGGCATGTCACTCGATGCCGCCAACCAAGCCTTCGAGCGTCGCGAATGGTCGCGAGCGTACGAAGAATTCCAGGCTGCCGACGACCGCGAACGGCTGACCGCCGAAGACCTGAGCCGCTTTGGGCTTGTCGCCCAGCTTTGCGGGCTTGAAGCCGATGGCGCGCGGCTCTGGGAACGCGCTCACCGCGCTTATTTGGATTGCGGCGACCCCGCCAGCGCCGCGCAGGCCGCCTTCTGGCTGGGAATGGCACACAGCGAACAGGGAGAAATCGCGCAGGCCCGCGGCTGGCTCTCCCGAGCGGGCCGAATCGTCGAGGAGGAACAACTCGATGGCCCGGTCGCCGGTTACTTGCGAATCCCCGAGGGCCTGCAACTGCTGGGAGCCGGCGAGCCAGCCCGCGCCCTGGAGGCGTTCCGCGAAGCCGAGGCTCGCGGCCGGCGCTTCGCTGCAACAGAGCTGATCACCCTCGGCAGGCTTGGTATGGGACAGGCCCTCAATCGCCTCGGGCGAACATCCGAAGGGACGGCGCTTCTTGATGAAGTGATGGTTTCCGTGATGTCCGACGAGCTCTCGCCACTCGTCTCGGGGATCGTCTATTGCGCAGTCATCGACGCCTGTTTTGAGATCTTCGATGTCGGCAGGGCGCGGGAATGGACCGATGCGCTGGCGCGCTGGTGCGATTCGCAACCCGACCTGGTCCCGTTCCGCGGCGTCTGCCAGGTCCGGCGTTCTGAGATTTCGCAGCTGCACGGCGAATGGCGCCAGGCCATGCAAATGGCCGACGAGGCCGAACGAACCCTTGCCGGGCCGCCGCGCCACCCGGCGATCGGCGCGGCGTACTATCAGCAGGGCGAATTGCACCGTCTACGCGGGGCCTTTGGCGATGCTGACGATGCGTACCGGAAAGCCGAACAATCAGGCAACAGTCCCGAACCTGGACGTTCCCTGCTGCGCCTCGCGCAGGGGAGGATTCCAGCCGCCGTCAACGCCATCCAGCACGCCCTGGATGAAGTCGACAACCGTCCGGCCCGCATCCGCCTGTTGGTCGCCGCCGCGGAGATTCACTGCGCTGCGAACGATGTGACGGCGGCGCGGAGAGATGTGGAACAGCTTTCGCGACTGGCGGAGGAATCCGGCGCGGCCTGGGTACGGGCGGAGGCCGACCGGGCTCTCGGGGCCCTTGCCATCGCGTGCGAGAGCCCCGGCGAATCAGTGACCATCCTGCGGGCCAGTCTCTCGGCCTGGCAACAGCTGGACGCGCCCTACGAAGCTGCCCGGACGCGGACGCTCCTCGGGAAGGCCCTGAAAGCCGCGGGTGAAGAGGATGAGGGAAACCGCCAGGTGACGATGGCCCGGGACGTCTTCTCCCGGTTGGGCGCCATCGCCGACATATCCGAAGCGAACTCGACCGGCATCGACGGACCGGCTCTCGGCGTCCTGACAGCGCGCGAAATCGAAGTGCTCCGGCTGGTCGCGACCGGCATGACGAACCGCGCGATCGCCTCGAACCTCGTCATCAGCGAGAAGACGGTTGCGAACCACGTTGGCAACATCCTGGGCAAGCTCGAACTCTCATCGCGGGCGGCGGCGACCGCTTTTGCGTACGAACACGGACTCGCCTAGGAAGAATTACCCACGCCCCCCGAATTCGAAAATGAATAGTTCCTCCGATGTAACCCGGATACTCGAGGCATAGCCTCCGGGCATGGGAGTCACATCTCCCCGGAGGAATCTAAATGCTGACCGCAATCAAACCCGAACACTTCGACACCGTCGTCATCGGCGCCGGGCAGGCAGGCCTGTCCGTCGGCTACCACCTCCAGCGTCTAGGCCGCGAATTCGTCATCCTGGACGCCAACGAACGCGTCGGCGATGTCTGGCGAAACCGCTGGGATTCCCTCCGCCTGTTCACGCCTGCCCGCTACGACAGCATCGACGGCATGAAGGTGCCCGCCGGCAACCGCGATTTCATCACCAAGGACGAGATGGCGAACTACCTGGAGAGCTACGCCGCCCACTTCAAACTTCCGGTGCGGACGGGCGTGCACGTCGACCGGCTCTCTCACGCGAACGGCCGGTACGAAATCCGAGCCGGCGAACGAACCTTCACCAGCAACCAGGTGGTCGTCGCTATGGGCAACTACCAGCGGCCGCACATTCCCTCGTTTGCGACGCGTTTGAACCCCGACATCGTTCAACTGCACTCGCTTGAATACCGGAACCTCGGCCAGCTCCAGGAGGGCGGAGTGCTCATCGTGGGCGCAGGCAACTCCGGCGCCGAAATCGCCAAGGAAGTTTCGACGACGCATGCCACATGGCTCTCCGGCCGGGACGTCGGGCAGATCCCGTTCAACATCAAGACATCGCTGGCTCACATGATCCTCACTCCGCTCGTCATCCGTGGGGTCTTCTACCGCGTGTTGACCATGAAGACGCCGTTCGGCCGGAAGATGCGCCCGAAGGTGCTCGCCGAGGGCGGCCCGCTCATCCGCGTGAAGCGAAAGGAGCTCGCAGGTCTCGGCGTACAGATGGTGGGCCGGACCGAGGGCGTGGAGAACGGCCTGCCTGTGCTGGGGGATGGCCAGGCACTCGATGTGCGGAATGTCATCTGGTGCACCGGCTTCCGGACCGGATTCGATTCATGGATCGACCTGCCCGTCCTGGGTGAGCATGAACCGCGTCACTATCGCGGCGTGGCTGAGGACCAGCCGGGCCTCTACTTCGTTGGCCTCGAGTTCCTCTATTCGCTCTCATCCACGATGGTCCACGGCGTCGGCCGGGATGCACGCTACATCGCGGAGCACATCGCCAAACACGCTCCCGTTGGCTCGCGAGAACGCGCGCTGGCCGCGGCAAGGGCTTAGAGGTACCCTGCTCGCCGTGAGCTCGCTTATTCCCGACGAAACTCGTGCGATGATCGGCCAGCGCCTGAGCGAGCCGGTCACCGCCACCATTACGGCGGCTGCGGCGCAGCGGTTCGCACTCGCCGCCGATGACCTGAATCCCCTGTACTTCGACGAGCAGGCGGCGAGGGCAGCCGGCTACCGCACGACGCTGGTGCCGCCGGTGTTCCTCGCCTGGTCGCTGAACCCGCCCCGGCCCGTCTCTGAAGTGCGTGTGGATGGCCTGTATCGCGGGGAAGGGAAGCGCGTCAGCCTGAACGTGAAGCGCGTGATGTTCGGCGGCGAGGAATGGGAGTTTCTCGCGCCCTTGTACGCGGGCGACACCTATACCTCGGAGACACGGTTGCGTTCGCTCGAAGAGAAGACAGGCGGCTCGGGGCCTTTCGTGCTGCAGATGACCGAGACCACCTACACGAACCAGGACGGCACGGTGGTGGCACGAGCGTTCGGCCGGAGCATTGCCCGATGAGCCAGCGCGTGATTGAAGACGTTTCGGCCGGTGACGAGCTGGCACCGATGGTGAAGAACGCCAGCCGCGCACAGCTCTTCCTGTTTAGCGCGGCAACCAACAACCCGCATCGTATCCACTACGACCGCGAGTACGCAGCGGTTGAGGGCCACCCGGATGTGCTCGTACATGGACCGCTGCAAGGCGCGTGGCTTTCGCAGTACGTGGTCGACTGGGCGGGGCCGAAGGGCAAGCTGCTGGGGATGTCGTGGCAGAACCGGGCGCGAGCGTTCCCCGAACGCGACCTCACTTTCAAGGGCAAGGTCACGGCCGTTGATGGCGATGAGGTCTCATTGGAAATCTGGGAAGAGGACGACACCGGTGCGGTGCTGATGCCATGCACCGCGAAGGTCAGGCTGCCCCGGCGGTCCTAGGCTTCGGCCAGAGCGCGCAGCGTGCTAACCGCATCGGCTTGCGCCGTTTGGCCGAGCGACACCATGTGAACGTCCACGCCGGCGGATTCCTGAGCATGTAAGTGTTCGATGCAGCCTTCGATGTTGCCAGCGTAGCCGAACTCGCCATCCAGGCCTTCAGGCAGGGCCTGCAGCGCCGCCTCGCGGCCTCCGGTGTTCCAGGCTTCCCGGATGGCGTCCGCCGCGTCGCCGAGACCCTGGCGGGCGAACTGGCGGTAGTAGAACTCGCCGTTGCGCGCGATGAAGAAGGCGAGCGTCGCCCGCTGGTTGGAGCGGATGGCCGCGAGTTCACTTTCATTCGCGACGACCGTGCTGCCCGGCGAGCGAACCGAAACGGCGTTCGCAGGTCGTCCCGCAGCTTCAGACCACTGCCGCAGCGTGGCGATTTCGCGTTGAAGTCTGCTATTCGGGATCCAGGTCGGGAGCCAGCCATCGGCGATCTCGGCGGTGTCCCGCACGCTCGCTGGCGCCATGGTGGCGAAGTAGATCGGAGGCGCTTCCTGCACCGGCCGGGCGCCGAGTTCCAGTGCCCGGTCGATCTGGAAGTGCTCGCCGGAGTGACTGAAGCGCTCCTTCTTCCAGTACTGTCTCAGCAGCGTCGCTGTTTCGGCGAGCCGCCGCCGAGGGGAAGTGAACGGTTGGCCATGGAACCGCTCGACGACGCCCTGGGCGCTTGCGCCGAGCCCGATAATCACGCGCCCGCCGCTGAGTTCGTCGATCGTCGCGAAGTGCTGAGCCAACGCCCCCGGCGTGCGGGAGTACACATTCACGATGGAGGTACCGAGGCGGACGTTTCGCGTTTCGCGGGCGAGGATAGCCAGACCGCTAAAGGCATCGTGCCCGAACCCCTCGTTCACCCAGAGCGAATGCACGCCGGCCTCGTCGGCAGCGCGAGCCGTCTGAAGGAACGCATCGAGGTGAAGCGGGTCCCAGGCTACCTGGACGCCAATCTTCACGAGGGCTGCGGCCCCTCGGCGCGCCGCATTCGCGTGACGCGTTTCATCGGAAGTACGTTCCAGACGAGGACATCGCCTTCGAGGTGACGGGTTACTGCGACGAAGGCGTTGTTCGGGCGCAGCACGAGCGCGCCATCTTCCCAGGATGCCGCCACCGAGATGGGCTGATAGCTTCGCGCAGCCACGTCGTTCACCCCGTTTTCGAGCGTGCCGTCCGCGACCATGTCGTGGATGACCCCTCGGGCGGTGATGACCACGCGGTTGCCGGCCTGTTCGATGCGCTCGCTGTGCCGGAGGTCATCACTTGCCACGCCGTCAACGGTCACTTCGCACGCGACCCAAAGTCCTCGGAAGTCCGGTATCCCCGGTGCGAGCGGTTCGCTGCAACCATCGAGGATAGGGGGCGGCATCTGGCGGTGCCAGCCGCCGGGAGGGGTGTGAGCGACCGGAATCTCGGTGGCGTTCATCGGCTTAGAAACCGAGTCCGGGTTTGCCCTGCAGGGTCCGCGCGAGGCTGATCTGGCCGAGGTGATTGTTCCCGTGGACGACGATGACCTGGTTGATGACATCGAGGCGCGCCATTTCGCCTTGAGGCTTGATGACCGTCGTCGTTGTCAGGTAGTCCTGGGACATCTTCTCCATGCGGGGAACGATCGCCGCCGAAACATCGCGGCAGTACTGCGCGAGCAGCGTCGCATCGGGGAAGCGAAGGGCGTGCGCCGTCGCGGGGTCCATGCCGGTGCCCTGGTCGGCCTTGGGCAACCCCCACGCCTCGTTGAGTCCCTGCCGCAACCAGACCGGCTGTTCGCGTTCGAAGGCGAAGTGAACGAGGTTGTCGGCGGTCCGGGCGATGTGCCATGCGTCGAAACCGATCGAGTTGGCATCGGGGTGTCCCTGGAAGTGCAGTTCGTCCGGGCTTAAGTCTTCGATGGACTTCGCTGTGGTGCTCAACAGCCGCTGCGTGTACTTCGCCAGGAATTCGCCAAGGTTCACTGATTCAGCCATATGGACCTCCGAATTGGTTATTGCGGGAGCGATTCGGCGAACCGATCGATCGTCGGGAGCAGCATCATTGTATAGGTGTCGCTCAGCGCGCTACGCCGGGTCGGCTGGCCCGCCTGGTGCGTAGCGTTCGCGCGCAACTGGCGGTAGATGGCGTGGCCCGGGAATCGGTTGAGCCGCACCTGGTCCCACTGCCGGCCGTCACCGAGGACCGTGCCTTCGACGGAGAACATCGCTTCCGGACGGACGCCCAGCGCGAGTCCCTGCGCTCCGGCAGTCGCGCCGTACTGGGCCATGGCATCCTGGCCGCCGTCCGCGAACTTGAGGATGTGCATCATCACGAACGGCTGGTCGCCGGGCTCGAGTTCGGCTTTGGGCACGGCCGGAAGCTCTGGCACTGGAAGGGGAAGGCACGACATAACAATGGTTTGTTCCATGCCGGCTTCTTTGTGGACGTGCTTCGCGTGGAAATCGGGCAGCTGCTGCATTTCGAGGAACGCCCGCCGCGTCGGGTACTTCACGATGCCGATGCGGTCCCACTTCGGGCTCTCGCCGAGGATCTGCTCCTCGACCTCCGCCACGAAAACAAGCTCGGCGCCCAGGTCGCGGAGGATTTCAAGGGGCGCATAGAGGTTGTCGGCTTCGCGGCCGCTGCGGCCCGAGGGTTTGCCGTCGCCGTAGTCCGCGACGTCGCGATATTTCATCAGGTTGACCATGTAGACCGGGCCGTCGGCCTCCGGGACGGTTGCAGCCATGCGGCCAAGGTATTCGAAGTCGGGAGTTCCGTAGCGCGGGGCGCGCGAGGGCACGGTCATGTTGGACTCCTGCCATGGGGCGATTCCGCTCGCCCCGTGCCGGCCAACGCAGGGTAGACTGCCACGACCCGAAAGTCACCGAACCGAACGACGAGGCAGCGCACCGATGATTCCAGCCAACGAGACCTTCGACGGCACATGGCCGTTCGCGCCGCATTTCTTCGAGAGCAATGGCTTCAAGCAGCACTTCGTCGATGAGGCGGGAAACGGCCCGGAGACCTTCTTGTGCCTCCACGGCGAACCTACCTGGGGCTACCTCTACCGGAATTTCATCCCGCGCCTGAAGCGGCATGGCCGCGTTGTGGTGCCTGACCACATGGGTTTCGGCAAGAGCGCGACTCCGCAGGACCGCGATTATTCCATTCGGGACCATGTCGACAACCTGGAAGCGCTCATCCTCAGCCTCGACCTGAAGGACATCACGGTCGTCGCGCAGGACTGGGGCGGCCCGATCGGCACCGGTTTCGCGCTTCGCCACCCGGATCGCATCAAGCGGCTCTGTTTCATGAATACCGGTGTCCCGGGTGTGCCGCCCGAAGGAGCCCCCCGCGTGCAGGACTATCCCTGGTACAAATGGGTCCATTCCGGGGAAAGCGAAGCGGCGCTGGCAAACCTCGGCAGCACGGTGCTTTCGGTGATGAAGCGCATCGGGTTCGAACGCACTGCCCACATCGACGAAACCTGGGTGCGAGCGTATGCCGCGCCGTTTCCGACTTCGGCCGACTGCAAGGGCTCGGTGGCCTTCCCGCACAATATCGGAAAGCCCGAGACCGCCGCGGTGATGATGGAGCACATGGCGAACCTTCCGAAGCTCGCGGCGAAGCCGGCCATGTACGTTCACGGCGAAGCCGACCGCGCAATCCCGACCGAAATGTCCGTCGGCGCCTTCCGTTCGACATGGCCGAAGGGCCCCGTGGTGACGCTCCCCGGCGTGGGGCACTTCATCCAGGAAGACGCCCCGGAAGCGGCGACGGCGCTGATCGAGCAGTTCGTGCAGATGACGTAGGGCGGGCGACGCCGGGAATCCTGACAGCTTCCGGTTGCCAAACGATACCGACGGTATTAATATACTGGCGGTATGACAACGAGACTGACTCGTGCCGAAGCTACCGCCGCGAGCCGGGCGGCCGTGCTCGCATCGGCTCGCCGGCAGTTCGAGACCTACGGTTTCCATGGGGCCACCCTTGAGGCCATCGCCGAGGACGCAGGCTTTTCCAAGGGCGTGGTCTATTCACGTTTCGAAAGCAAGGACGACCTCTTCCTCGCGCTGCTGGAGGAGAACATCGAACGGCGGGCGCGGCGGATGGCGGAGTTGTTCCGGCAACTCGACGGGCCTGGCGACCTGAGAACCCTCGCGGAAATCAACATCCGCGAAAGCGCCGGTTCGATGGCGTGGCAGGTAGCGCTGCTTGAATTCCGGGCACACGCCTGGCGTTCGCCGGAGCTCAACCAGCGCTACCGTCAGCTCCACCGGCGGACCGTCGAAAGCATCAGCGGCTTTATCGAAGAGCTGTATCGCCGTGCCGGGGAGGAACCGCCGCCTGAGGCCGAACGTATGGCGATCGTCGGGCTGGCAAGCGGGACCGGGACGGTTACCGAACTCATGGCAGACCCCGACCTCGACGTGGCCCTGTTCTTGGAGAGCTTCCCCGCGGCTCTGAAAGCAGCCGCGGAGTCCAAATGAGGTCTATGGCGCGATGACTAGCCAACCAGTGTCCGTTTCTCCGCTCGATATCGGCCGCCGACGGTTCGTCGAGGTCATGCCGGAACATTTCGAACGCCTCCGGTGGTCGCGCGACGAGCTGGATCGATTCCGAACTGAGAGGCTGCGACTGCTCATCAGCGTCGCAGCGACGCGTTCGCCATACCATGCGAAACGCCTCGCGGGCGTGGACCCCGGGCGGTTCAACCTTTCGGACCTGCCGGCGCTGCCAGTCATGACGAAGGCAGACATGATGGCGAACTACGACGAGGTCGTGACCGACCGGCGGATCACGCGCGCGGTCGTGGAGGCGCACCTGTCGGGTGCGAAAGCAGAGCCCGAACTGCTCTTCGACCAGTATTTCGTCCTCACTTCCGGAGGGAGCTCCGGCGTACGGGGCATGTTCGCGTGGGACCGCGAGGCAGGCGTCGAATTCTTCGCCACGGTGCTCCGTTCGGGAATGCAGCAGGTGGCGGGGATGATGGGGTGGCCCCCGCCTCGACCCCTCCCTATCACGCTCGCCGCGGCCGCCACGGGCATGCATGCGACGCGGGCATTCATTACGTTGGCTCGCGGAGTCGCCACACCGACGTTCGCGCCCGCAACGCTTCCGGTTGAAGAACTCGCGAGAGTGGTCGAGGCGGCGCAGCCGCTGCTGATCGCCGGTTACACATCGACTATCGCCCGCCTTGCCGATGAACGTGCCGCTGGCCGGCTTCAAGCGTCACCACGGATGGTGGTCGTCACCAGCGAACAGCTGACGCCGGACCTCTCGGCGCGGATTGCCCGTGGCTTCGGTATGCATCCGGCGAACAACTTCGCCTCGACGGAGGGCCTCGTGGGCTCCGCGCCGCCTGGAAGTGAGGTGTTCGACTTCGCGAGTGACACTTCGATTGTCGAATTCGTCGATGCCGAGGACCGCCCGGTATCTCAAGGACAGGAAGCCGATCACGTATTGCTCACGAATCTCTCGAACCACGTCCAACCGCTGATTCGTTACCGCCTGGACGATCGCATGACCGAAATCGAATTCAGCCCGGCGCACGGACACCAGCGAGCCCGCCTCGAAGGCCGCAATGATACCCACCTGGATTTCGGCGGTGTCGAAATCCACCCGTTCGTCCTGCGGTCAACATTCCTTCGCCACCCCGAGGTCATCGAATACCAGGTCCGCTATACCGACACCCGCCTCACCGCCGATGTCGTCGCGGGGGGCCCGACCGATGCCGCGGCGCTGGCCAACGACCTCGCCGCCGCCCTTGCTTCCGCGAATGCACCAGGCATCGAGGTCCGCGTTCGCGTGGTTGATTCGGTGGCGCGGGATCCGAACACGGGCAAGGCCCGGAGGTTCGTCCGGGAGGGATAGGGGCGGCGATGGTGGAGTGGGGAGGTGGCGGCGGCCGCGACCTTGCCGCAGCCTCAGGCGGGCTGGGCCGAGCCTCCCAGGGCTGCCTTCTTTTCCGGGTTGTGAACGAGTAGCACCGGCCGGTCCGACAGCCGCGCGACGCCTTCGGCGACGCTGCCGACAATCACTCGGCGCCAGCCGCGGCGACCGTGCGTGCCAACGACGATCAGGTCCGCGCCCCAACGTCGTGCCTCATCGACGATCGTATCGGCGATGGCGCCGCCGATGCTCTCCAGCACGACCTGCTCCGCCTCTAGCCCGCCGGCCCGGACGGTCGCCATGGCTGCTTCGAGTACTTTGTCCGCGCTTTCGCGACGGGATCGCTCCACCGGCACTTCGTTCGCTCCTTCGGCCGTGAGAACGCCAGCCGGCATGTCGGCGACGCTTACGACACGCAACGTCGTCGCTGGCAGAACGTGGGAGAGCGTGAGTGCCTCGGCCAGCGCCGCATCAGAGGTATCTGAGCCGTCAACCGCAACGAGGATTCGTTCGTACATCGAAGTGACCTGCGGGAACACGAGCACGTAATCCGTGCTCGATCGAGATGATAGCGCACGCAGGGCGGATCCCGCCGAGCCTGGTTTCCGCGCGTTTGTTATCGCCCGGTTCGGTCGAAATTACCTCGCGGTCTGCAGGCCGAGTGCTTCTCGAGCCCGGCGCGACATCCTCGCGGGAGTCCAGTGCGGCTCGAATACAATCCGGGCCCGCGCGTTGATAACCCGGGGCAAGCTCATCAACGCCTGCTCCACGTCGGAGACCAACGCATCTCCGGCCGGACATCCGGGGCTCGTCAACGTGATCGCTGCCCTCGCATAATTTCCGTGGACCTTCACCCCCAGGACGAGGCCCAGTTCGATGATGTTGATAGGGATTTCAGGGTCGTAACAGGTGGAGAGGGCTTCGAGCGTTTCGCCGATGGTGGCTTCGGTGCCGGTGAGGTCGAAGTCGATGGGAGCGGGGCCTTCCTCGGGTGCGGGCAATGCCGCATTGATCATCAGGTTCAGGTGATCAACAAGGTCCAATGACCGCAATCCGACCATGCCGGCGGCACGCTCGAGCGTTATTGTCGGGGCCATGGCTGCGCGCGTCACCGGGTTGGCCAACGGCTGGAAACCGGCATCCACGAGGAGGTCGCAAACGGAAGGATGGACATCGAGCGCCTGAGCGACCGTCATGTCCTCGCGGATCAAGCGTGCGCCGGCCGGCGCAAGGGGAATCGCGGCGTTGGGTTGTGGCGCCGTGCGAGCCGCACCCGACCGGGATTCGTTAACGGGCACGGAGCTTTCGGGTGCCTCAGTTTCACCTGGCCCAACTGGAGCCTGCCACCAGCCCAGCATCACCGACGAGAGTTGTAGAGCAACAATCGTCAGTGCGGCGAAGAGCAGCACGCCTCCTGTACCGAGAAAGTAATAGTCGAGGCGGGAGGGGACCTGGCCGAATGCCACCGGGGCCACGCGGAAGGCTGCGCCAGCCGTCACCAGCGCGAACACAACAGGTACTGCTCGCGGCCACCGTAATGCCCGACCCGTGAAAACGGGAATCGTCCGGTAGCTCATCGCGACGAGCATCGTGATGGCGACTCCCGCCAGGATGGTGTGACGGAGCGCGCCCGCGGCGTAATACGGGATGACCGAACCCCGGAGTTCGCGAATCAGCCAATACGATTCGAGGGCGGCCCCAGCGACAAGCCAGAGGAATGCCACCCGGACCATCGGGCCGAAGTGCGGCGTCCGTGCACCTTCCGGCGCGCCGGGAAGAGCCGGCTCGAAGATCCGGATCGCGAACACCATGCCGAGGATGGAAACAACTTCCGCGGCGACCGAGAGACGGGTGAGATCAGTCGGCCAGGATCCAGAGACGAATGCCGGCGCCCAGAGTCCCGCGGTACGCGCTGCGACGGCGGTGATGAGTAAGGCCAGCGATCCGTCTCGAAGGACGCCGTGGGCCGGGGGCAATCGCATGAAGAATGGCAGCACCCGGAACGAGACTCCCAGGATGAAGAGCAGGACAAATCCGTGCATTGCCGCCTCGACCGAGGCCTCATCGCCCGCAACCTCGACGACGCGTCCCCCGTGGACGGCTGCATCGATCACCTGGTAGGCGTTCATGGACAGCGAGAGGACCAGGAAGCCGCATGCTGCGAGGAGGAAGCGGTCCGGGGCCTCGCGCCGGTCGCGGGCCCTGAGGAGGAGCCTGGCAACCAGGCCTGCGAAAAGCAGTCCGCCCGCCAACTCCACCGGACCAGACAGGGCCATGACCCAACGGAACGCGCCCTGTGCATGAGGTTGGCCATTCACTCGCAGCAGCGCCCCGCCGAGCATCAGGCCGTACACAGTGAGGATGAGCCGGCGATCTGGCGGAGCCACGCCTTTGAATCGCGGCACGATGTGGAGCGCGATTCCCATGATGAACAGGCCAAGGAAACCAAAGAGCTGGACGTGACCATGTGCCTGGACGAGAGCCAACCAGCCTTCGCCCGAATACACCTGGTAGGCATCGGTCATGGCGGCTGTTACACCCGTCGTCAGTCCCACAAGGAGGGTCAGGAGCAAGGCGGTGATGACGAACATCGGGTAGGCCGGTCGTGTCGCGGAGGCAGCGGCCGGCGCCCCGCTTTCGGACCGCGACGCCGCGGCGAACGCATTCAACTCATCCAGGAGCGCGACGCCATCGACGTGGTGGATCGCTGCGAAGAAGCCGATGGGCTCATCGGGACCGTTGTCGCCGCCACACCCGGCAAGCCCGTGCCGATCGAAGACCTGCTCGGATCCCGGAAAGCGACGGACGACATCACGAACGGACGAATCGGAGGTAATGGGACCTGTCACACCCGCACGATGCGACCCGTATTGCGTTTCTGCTGTAACTTTTGTCGCATAAGGGCTGGCCATGCAGTACGAGGAGACCCTGGCAAGGGTCATTTATTTCGCCGGACTTACCGCCGAACAACGCGCCGATGTCGCCGCCGAGGCCGCGCATCGTACCTATGACTCGGGGGAGGTCATCTTCCTCGAGGCCGAGCCATGCGCTGGCCTTTTCATCGTGCTCACGGGCCTTGTACGTATTTTCAAAACGTCCGCCGACGGCAAGGAGCAAATCCTTCGCTACATGTCCGCGGGCGACTCGTTCAACGAAGTGCCGGTGTTCGATGGCGGGACCAACCCCGCCAGCGCAGCCGCGAGCGAGCCAACCGAGGTGCTCTTCTTCTCGCGCGAGACCGTGTTGAAGCTCCTTGAGCGTTATCCCGGCCTTGCCCGCATCGTCGTCAGTGTCCTTGGTATGCGCCTGCGCCACATGGTCACACTGGTCGAAGACCTGTCGTTCCGGCAGGTCACCGGCCGGGTGGTGCAGATCATCATCCAGTCCGTGACTCCGCATGAGGGAGTCGGGGCGGGCGTCAACGGGCGTTCACGCATTACCCAGCAGGAAATGGCAGAGATGGCGGGGACTTCCCGGGAGGTGGTCGCGCGGGCGTTGCGCGCCCTCGAGGACGCCGGTGCTATCGAATTGAGCCGCGGCGACATCCAGATCAAAGACGGCAAGAAGCTCCTGCAGTATTCATAAGGTGCCCCGGAGACGTCCCGCGGAGTTCAGGAAAACCGTGTTTCGAGTTGCTCCATCTTCTCGGTGAGACCCCCCAGCGTCTCAGCGTCGAACCAGCCTGAGACTGTTTCGAGGACGTTTTCTTCCTCATCGAGAAAGTGTCCCTGGAGGATCGCGTCGAGGTTCCGGATGGCGCTGTACAGGGTCGTGAAAGATGACGGGGATTGTTCCCGCTCCGCTGCGTCGAGACTACGTGAGAGGCTCGCGGCAGAAGAGTGGACTTCTTCGTGGTCCGCATCGAGCGAGGCGAGCAGCTGGCGGATCTTCCGTTCGCCTTCACGAATCTCGTCGTGCTGGGCGATCATGTCGTCGATAACGCTCTTCATCTCGGAGTCGGCCCTGGTTCGGATCGCCGGGAAGAGGACCTCTTCCTCTTTGGCGATGTGCAGGGTGAGGTCCACCGACGCGAAGGCCTGCAGGTCGCGAGCCTGTTCCAGCGCTCTCGCGATCGCGGCCCCGGTGGCCCCGGCGGCCGTGGCGGGCGCCACGGCCTGGCGGCTCTGGCTGAGCAGGTCTTCAACAACGCGATGTTCCCGCACGAGGCCTGCGAGCGGTTCAGGCAGTGTGCTGGTCATGCCTTGGCCCCCGGTCCGTTGCGTTCATCCTGCGCTCACACCGTCGGCATTCGGCGTGAACGTCACCCTCCATGCCCCATCGGGTGTCCTGCCGGTCTCGTGGTTGAACCCTCGTTCGCCGAGGACAAGGTACAGGGGGGTTGGTTCGAAATCGTTGATGATGGTCAGCGATTGGCCCGTCTTGAGCGCGTTGACCGCGTCCATGATCCTCCGAAAGGGTTCGCGGCCCGCGCGCACGTCTTCCCGGACGTCGAGAGTCACTTCGGGGCCGCCGTCTTCTTCGGTGCGCCGCATAATCCGGATGACCCAGCGCTCAGGTCCTTCCTCCTCAGGCAGCCATTCCACCTGCCCCGGGCGCTCGGCCTGCAGCTGGTAATAGAGCGGCTTCGGGTCATGATCATTCACCAGCAGGAGCGACTGGCCCGGCGCGAGCCCATCAAGCATCTGGAAGATGCGGGGATGGCGATCCCTTGGGCTCATTTCCCGGACATCCACCACGAGCGACTCGTTCATCGCGATCGTCCCCCGGCTGCCGGTGTAGCAGCGGCAGCCTCAAGGTCGGCGAGCAATTTGGCGAGAGGGATGCCATGGAGCGCAGCCGCCTCGCGCACCGTCTTTCCCCCGCCGCAACACAAATCAATGCCAGATTTGATGAACACCGGGATGGTGGCCGAGTTTCGTTCTGCGACCTCGCTCACTGTGGTGTCGGCGATATCCATTGCGGATCCTCCTCGATGTTTTGGGGATGCGTCCATTTTGTCGATCATTGTTCGCCCGTCGCTGTGACTTTTGCTACGCGGTCCCCGGGCGGACATCAGAGCGTGCTCTGGGGCGAGCCGCAGCCGGTCTTTCTCGTGTAGCGGGGGGCCGATTTCATGGTGACCGGGCCGGTCAGCGAAGAGCCACTGCCGGCATGGGAAATTCTTGAACCACCGGCGCTTCGATGGCAACCGGCCGGCTCGAGCGCCTGGCCCAGCAGAGCGTTGCCAGCCCCACCACTACCAGTCCGGATTGGTAGGTGCTGTGAAGCCCAATCCCCCCGCAGATGAGGAGAATGAGCGCCAGGGCCTCGGTCCGTCGTTGCGTCTGCATGAGGCCGACGATCGTCGCCAGCAGTGCGCCTCCGGCAGCGGCGTACGCCACCGCCGGCAGCGACCCTGCGAGGCCTATGTTCCAGAGAAGCAGGAAGCGCGCGGTGGACCCGTTGCCCAGGAAAGCCAGGAGGACAATCGCCGCGCCTCCGCCCCCGAGCTTTACGGCCAGGCTGGTTGGCGGACCGCCCAGCAGGAGTGGCGCGCTTAGCGCGAATCCCACGCCGGCGAATTCACTGAACTGGAGCAACCATTCCGGCTGCCCCTCCCCGAAGGTGGGCAGGCTCGCGTAGACGCCCATTGCGGCGAAGCTCGCGACGAAGAACGCGGGACTGATCGTCGCTCTCCAGTCATCGAACCTGGAGAGCGAGAGGCCCAGCAGGACGACCGCGCCCAGCGTTGTGAGGTCGACAACAGCAGGTTGCGTCACTCCGGCCGCAGCCAGTCCGGCGCCCGCTGCAAACAGGAGAGCGCCGGTGAATGCACCGAAACTGATGTTTCGGAGCTCGAAGGTGAGCCAGACCAGGCCGGGAATCAGGAGGGCGATAGCGGCGAAGTAGGCATACCTGCCCCCGTCGGAAAGCCAGGCGTACGGTCGCTGCAACTCTTCGAGGGCGGGAATGTGGATTGCCGTCCGTGTGAACAGGCGCAGGATGGCGAGTTCGAAGAGGGCGGCGAGGGTGAGCGCGCCCAGCCATCCGGCGAGCCCTGGATCGTTTTTCAGTTCGCTGGACCGGCTGTGCGCGTTCATCTCACTTCTTCTCCCGATATCCATAGGCTGCGAAGCCCACACCCACGCCCGTGACGCCGATGAATAGCCCGACCGCAATGAGGATCGCCGTCGTGTTCGTTCCGCCGCTCTCAAATGCTGGCGCAGCTCCGATGTTCAACCGGACGAATTGAGAAATCGCCTTCTGGCCATTTCGTTCGCCTTTCGAACCATCCCAGACCGCGACCGCCATATCCGTCGTGGTGCTCGCGGCGAAGGCCGCATGCCCGGTGTTCGCGGTGTTAAAGTCGCGGCTGAAGACGACTGCCCAGTGGTCGCCTTCGTGGACGCCGAAGCCGTTGACATCCTGGACATCAAGGGCGGCCAGCTGGCCAAACGCGCGGGCGGACAATGATTGAACGGCACCCACTTCAGGGTTGGCGAACGGGTTCCCCGCGGCCCTCGCGGTGTAGAACAGGTCGCTCTTGAACGGGTATCCATCGACTGAAGCCGACGTGTAGAAATCTGCCGGGTCCTGGACTCCCGCATTTGAGTCTGCCCGCCAGTGCCAGATGTTCACCGCAGCATCGGCCTGGCCCATGCAGATGGAAGGAACGCTCGACTTCCCGCCGGCGGGGAATTCTAGGGCAACCGCGTCCGAGAAGTCCTGGACACGGACCGTGGCATCGTCTTGCGTCGCGTCTACCCACTCCACGCGGACGAACAGGCGGTCGTTGTGGTGTACCGCCTGGAGTTTGACCTCCTGGACGCTGCCGCCGGCCGGGTACGTACCCGCCTGTGCCGACAGGGGCACCCTGATGCCGGCGACCTTGCTCCACACCGCTGCGTCCGGTTCGAGGCCCGGGTCGTCCGGTGATTCGTACGCGTTCAGGAACTGTGATTGCGAGACGGCCGGGTTGGTGTTGGTCACCTGGAGGGCTCCGCCGATGATCAGCGCGGCGACGATGCCCAGGGCGACACGACGGTGGGCAAGCAAGTACTTCAACATGTCTTCACCCTCCTGTAAGGCTTTCGACCGGGATGAATGCGGCATCTCCAGCGAACTCGGGCCCATGGCTCGCGGGCGAGATCCCGCCGAGGACGGGGCCGGTTACGATCTCCGGCATGATCCCGGCTTTGCGGAACTCCTGGTCGAGCCACCAGGCCATGGTTTCGCCCGCCACCGCATAGAAGTGGCCCGCCGGGGCGCGGCTCGCGAAGCTCTCCGCGAACACCGGAGCCCACCGGCCGATGTGCTCGCCGAGGAACAGGCGCTGGGCCTTGCGCGCCTGGCCCGCTCTCGGTGCGCCCAGGTGGTCTTCCGCATACGCCTGTTTCCGGCAGAGAAAGGCCATGAAGTCGAGCTCCACGGAGAGATCGTCTGGCCGGTAGCCACCTTCGGTCGCATCAACGCCGAAGGCCCGGTAAAAGCCTGCGATGTCGGCCATGCGCTGGGTCTGGGCCTGGGGTTCTCCGCCGAAGTAGGCGGATTCGTAGCTCGGGCAGTCCGGCGAAGAACTCAGAGTGGTGAGGGAAACGTACACGGGCTCGAGGCTGTTCCGGTCCGTTTCCCTGGCCAGCACGGCCAGCCGGAGGATCGGCAGAGGGCAGTCTCCCTGCAGCACAGCCCTTGCCGCGTCGCGGAGTACCGTCACGCGTCCCGTATCCGGGTGCGCGAATGCGTGGGCGAAGAGTTCGAAGACATTTGCCCGCTGCAGTGCCTCGGAAACCGCTGGCTTAAGGAATGGAGCGCTCATCTGTTTGCTCCTAGATGGTGTTCATGGCGAAACGCTCGGGGCGTTCGATGAGTGGTTCGTCCACAGTGACGCGCACAATTTCCTTGCCGGTGCTGCTGTAGCCGATAACGGTGTCGTTGAACATTTCCCGCTTCTGGCCGGCGATGTTGAGCTCGCCTGTCTTCGGGCCTGGCTCGACTTTGTACGAGAACACGATCTCCTGGGTCGCCCGGAAGAGCTGCAGGACTGCGAGCGTCTCGCGGCTCGGGTTCGCGTAGGCGTCGATGGCGGCCTGCACGCCCGGTCCGAACATCTGCTCGAGGTACGTCCGTGGCACCCAGCGCGGCGGGATGTAATAGACGTTTGGCTGCGTGCCGAACTGCGGGTAGAGCGGCAGGGCTACCTTCGCGACGTGCACCAGGTAATAGAGAGGGTTCTGTGGATCTTCGAGCCACTGCCCGTCTTCTCCCACCTTCACCAGACCCTGCAGCCGGATCTTGCCGATGCAGGCCGTCATGCAGCGGGTCTCCATCGGCAGGCCTTCGGTCAGCGGGTCACTGCCTTCGACACGCGGGTAACAGCCAATGCACTTCTCCGAAGTTCGCGTGCTTGGGCGGTACATCGACTTCTTATAGGGGCACGCTTCCACGCACTTCCGGTAGCCACGGCAGCGGTTCTGGTCGATGAGGACGATTCCGTCTTCCTCGCGCTTGTAGGCCGCGTTGCGTGGGCAAGCGGCTACACAGGCGGGGTAGGTGCAATGGTTGCAGATTCGCTGAAGGTAGAAGAACCAGCCCGCGTGTTCGGGAAGGCTGACGCCCTCCTTCGAGTACTTTGTGGCCGTATCTTCGAAGATGTTGGGAGCCTTCCACTCCTCTTCCGCGGGGATATAGCCCGTGACCTGGGCTTTCACCCCGTCGGCCGTCTCGAAGATCGTCTTTCCCTCGAACGTGCCGTAGGGCGCGGTCTTCGCATCCTTCTTGTTCGGGTCCCAGGTCTGCTTGCCAGGATTGGCCTGCTCCTGCAGGTCCAGGATCTTCGTATCCCAGTGCTGCGGGTAGCCGCCGTACGGCTTCGTCTCGACGTTGTTCCACCACATGAGCTCCTGCCCGGGAGAAAACGTCCACGTGCTCTTGCAGGCCATGGTGCAGGTCTGGCAGGCGATGCAGCGGTTGGTGTTGAAGACGGCGGCAAACTGGCGCTGCTGCTTTCCCGTCGCGAATCGATAGGCCATATTCCGGCCAAGTTGCCAGTTGTACACATCAGGCATGGCGTTCCTCCCTGGCCGGCGTGCCGTACACGCTGTTGGCGATTTCGTCGACGAAATTCTCGCCTCGGCGTTGCAGGATCGCGTTGGTCCCTTTGAAGTGCGCCGAGCGGAACATCCGCATGATGCGGTCGCGCGGCATTCCCATGAGCGCGTACTCCTCGATGAAGCAGCGCGCCATGATTTCGTCCGGGTCGGTCCCGGGCTCCGCCGGGTATCGCACCCCTACGAACTCGTAGGGGTCGTCGGCTTCGAATTCTTTGTCAGCGATCGAGACCATCTCAGGCCCTCCTCACCGTGGTAAGCCCTCCGCTGAGGTACTTCTTCATAAGCGCGTTCTCAGCGCCCGGCGTCATGCCGGTTGTGCCGGGGGCCCATACCCCGTTGCCGCCGAGCCCGCCGGGCTCGGCCTTGGTGATCTTCACCAGGGTCTCCTTCGGCACGGTATTGATGCCGTGGTTGTCCGCCTCGCCGCCGAAGAGGAATGCCTGCGCCACCTTCGCCTTGTGAAACAGGGTGTCGGTCTGGTGCATTGGCATCGCCCAGTCGCGGGTGGCGCTCTGGTGTGAGCCGTACCGGAAATTCGACTGATAGCCGGTATCGGCGGAAACGGCTCGCCCGTCGGTCCGGTGCTCGTGTGCAAAGACGGTCTTCTCCGTCGATCCGAACCCGCCGTGCTTCGTCATCACCACACCGCGCGGGTAGGCAGGATTGAACTTCACCCGCAGCATCATCCTCGCGACGTGATATTTGTCGGCGTTTTCGGGCTTGTCCCAGCCGATGAACGGCCGATCCGCGGGGTTTGCGTCCACCCAGACGTAGTCGCCATCGGCGAGCCCGAGCGCGGCCGCATCCTCCGGGTTCATGTGCAGCTGCTGGTCGCCGACGCTCGCCAGGCGCTTATCGGCGCGGTATGGGTCGGAGAAGTTGTTTGACCAGAGGTTCATCCAGTCCGTCACGGACCATGATGAGTGGACCGAGTGGCGCGTTTTCGGGGTGAGGAAGTAGAAGTTGTATCCCGCCTCCCAGAGTGGGTTCTTCGTAGCCTTGGTCTGCGCCCACGTCTTCTTGATGTTGCGCACGGTCCGCTTCTCGGGATCCATCTCCGATTCCGGGATGCCGTAGTCATTGGGCCGGATCAGCGGGTTGCTGCTCACAATCACGTTCGGCAGGTACGGCGTAGCCTCGGGGCCCTCGCGGTGGACGATGAAGTTTTCGCCGTAGTCGATGGCCTCGGGGATGTCACAGTAGGAATTCATCCGTCCCGTATCGGTGTGGAACGGCATGTTGTCGTGGATCTGCTCCCAGTAGGGTATGCGCGGGTAGGTCCGGAACATCATCAGCGCCGAGCCCGGCTCCCCGTACTTCCCTGCCAGGACGTCCTTCACGGTGTACCCGTTGGTCGTCCCCGACGCGTCGAGCAGGCGCTGCAGGTAGACGTCGGTGCGGCCTTCGAGCGCGAACTTCCAGTAATCGGCGAACCGCTGGTCGCCGGTGAGTTCGGCGAGCGCTTTCGCAACGCCGGCCATGATGGAGATGTCGTCCTTTGTGTCGAACATCGGCTTCACGCCGCCCTTCCAAATCTGAAGGAAGGGGTTCTGGCACGAGGCAGTGACTTCGACCTGTTCGGTTTCGAGCCACGAGTTCGCGGGCAAAACGAAATCGGAGTACTCGCAGGAAAGCGTCATCTCGATGTCCTGCGTGAGCACCATGTCGATCCGCGGGAGCACGTTGAAGAGGATGCCGTACATCCACTTGGCGTTGTTGATGAGGTTCACGTTCGTTGTCCACAAGACCTTCGTTGGTGTAGGCATGTGGGTTTTGCCGGTGAACACCTTCCGGCCGGCTTTGGGAGTTTCGACGATGAGTGCCTGGTCGCCGTGGTCCCAGTAGGCGGGCTCCTCGTCCCGGGAGTAGGCGTGAGCGTGGATCTCTTTCCCGGTTGCTGCCGGGTCGAGGTTCATCTCGAACGGGTCCTCAGCCACCCAGCCTTTAAACCCGGGGCCGGTTTCCGGCGTTCCCTGGAAGAGCGCCGCCTTGTAGTTCCCCGCCCACGAGTAGACGCCGGCGCCGGGCTTCCCGATGTTGCCGGTGAGCATGAGCGGAAGGTGGACCGCGCGGTTGTGCAGTGTGGCGTGGAACCAGTGGTTGATGCCTTCGCCGACATGGATCGCCGCGGGATTAATGGTGGCGAGGTCATTCGCGAGCTGCTCAATAAGGTTCGCCGGCGAGCCGCTGATCTCCGCAGCCGTTGCCACGTCGTAGTCCTGGAGGTGCTGGCGATATGCCTGCCAGAGCGTCATCACCTCGACGGCCTTGCCATCGCGGAGGGTGACGGTCGCGCGGTACTCGAGGTCCGGATCGATGCCTCTTTTCGCCAGGTTCTCGCCGACATCGTCGCGCGTCAGGGCTTTCAGCGAGTGCGATGTCGCGTCATATACCACGTAGTCCTGGAGCTTCGCGTACTGTTCGGCGGTCAGTCCCTGGACCTTGAAACTGGGACCGTTCGAATCCAGCGAGGGGGAGTAGCCCGGGATCACGTCGCGGGGATCGAGGCGTTTCAGCGTGTCTGTCCGCAAGAGCAGCGGGAAGTCGGTGAACTGCTTGACGAACGGAGCGTCGTACAGGTTCCGGTCCATGATGAGCTTCGAGACAGCCAGGAAGATGGCGAGGTCGCCGAGGCCGGGCCGGCAGGGGATCCAGTAATCCGCCTTGGTCGCCGGTGGGCTGTACTCGGGGGTGATCGTCACGATCTTGCCGCCGCGCTCCATCATTTCGATGAAGAAGTGGGCGTCGGCCATCTTGTTTTCGACGAGGTTCTTGCCGACGCCGATGTGGAGCTTCGCGTTCCGCATGTCGTTGAAGTCGCAATCGGGATTCTGGAGCCCGGTCACGAACGGGACACCGGGGGCCTGGTCTCCATGCCAGGTGTAGTTGGACCAGTTGCGCCCGCCCTTCGCCTCCTCGGGCTTCACACCTCGGACGTGCGTATCGAGGATGGCCATCATGTTGGAGTTCCGGTACATGCCGTACTTGCCCATCACGCCGAGCAACCCCATGCCGCCGCGCATCTTGAAAGTCCTGGTGCCGGCGCCTTCGGTTGCCTCCACCATCTCGGGCTGGTAGCCCTCCGACAGCAAGACCTGTTTCCCTTCCTCTCCCGAATAACGCGTCGCAACCGCCTGAAGGCCTCGCGCCGCATACGAGAAGGTTTCATCCCAACTCGTCTTGACGAACGTATCCTTACCGCGGGAGTCGAACTTGTACTTCGCGCGCAGTTCGGGTGTGAGGCCCGGGAACCCATCGTCCGCCCACTGCTTCCACCCGGCACGAATCATGGGCCCCTTCAGCCGGTACGGGCCGTAGACCCTGCGCGTGAGGGTGGCGCCCTTGTTGCAACCGCGCGGGTTCCAGGCATTCGTCGCGAACTTGCCGTTCAGGTCGCCGACAGCCTGGCCGTCGTAATTCTGTTCAGTCCGGATGACCACGCCATTGCGCACGAATGCGCGCAGCCGGCAGTTGTGCGTGCAGTTCGGCGCGCAAACGAACGTGAAGGAGCTGTCGTAGGCGTACTGGTCCCGGTAGATCCGCTCCCAGCCGCGGTTCGGATAGAACTGCAGCGGTTCGCTAATTCCCGGCGCTGCCTGCAGGAACGCCATCTGGCGCTCCACGTAGAACGCTGTTCCCGCGGCCGCCGCCGCGGAGCTGAGCTTGAGAAATCCTCGACGGTTCAACACAGCGCAACTCCTTTCCTCTCCAAACTGCGGACCTACACGCAGGACCTGCAGCGCGGTCCGAGCTCTGTTTCCACCTGGCGGCCATCGGAGACTTCCTCACCGCAACTCACGCATTCCACGCGCTGGCGCGGTGGGCCTGGCCGGTCGAACTGGTCGAGTTCCAGGCTGCTCTCCGAGACCCGAAACAATGCTTCATCCGGCCAGGTGGCATATGCCTCACGCTGGACATCGTGGCGTCCCGGTCCGGTCACTCCGACGCGACTTCTCAGGTCGCCCCGGACCGCCACGCGCACCGCCCGGCCAGACGCTTCGTCTCGGAATGTGGCCGCCAGCTTGCCGTAGTCGAGCAGCCGAAGGGTTCGCTTCCCGGGACGGCAGCCGGTGACCGCCTGGATTGCGTCGACGGCGCAGCGGTCGGTCTCACTCCAGACGATGAGACGCTTTTGGGTGTCCGGGACGGACAGTCCCAGTTCTCGCGCGCCGCGAAGTGCGAGGCGGGCGCCGAGGATGAGTCCGGCGCATCCGCGTCCGCCGTGCAGCCGCATCGCCGCTCTGAGCGCGTGATCGAACTCGCGGTCGGCGGGCATCATCGCCCGGATGGAGGCCAACGCCGGTTGCACTGCCTCGGCCTCCATGCCGAATGACCATCGCGCGATCACCTGTTCGCCCTCGCCGGGTTCAAGGTTCGCTGACACGACCGAAGGGAAGTCGACCGGCGTATGTGTCTCGAACAGGACCACGTCCGTGTCGTGGGGCACCCGCCCGACGAGCCCGGCAGGATCTTCATCGCACGGCGGCGTGGTCAGCGTCATCCGGTCGGCGGCGAGCAGCAGCGTCGCGCCAGGGTGTCGCGACCAAATCCTTCCCGATGATTTCTCGGCGAGATCGATCTCGTGGTGCGTCCGTTTGATCCATGCGACCTTCAGGCCGTCCTGGTTCAAGCGGGAGACCAGCAGCTCGCACAACGTCGTCTTTCCCGAACGCGAAGGCCCGCGAACGCCAATCACTAGCGGGCCAACGAAACTGGAGGCCTGGTGCGAGGAACCTGCCGGAACATTGAGCGTGTTCACGGCGCCAAGTTGCGCTTCCGCGAAATGGAAAGATGTAACTTTTGTCACGAATTCACGGGCACACGAAACCGCGGCTCGGCGACTTCAAAACCGGCGAAGTCCGTGAATCGGCTCTGCGCCCTGTACGGCATGTAGCTGGGCCCGTGCCATACCTGCGAGGGACAGCGAAAGAGCCTCTCGCGAGGCCCTCATTGGTGGAGTTCAGTTGGCTGGGGACGAGGGAGTCGAACCCCCACATACAGATCCAGAATCTGCTGTCCTACCATTAGACGAGTCCCCAGCAAGACGGCATCCAGCGTACCACGGGCTCCGCGAATCGCTCTACTGCGCGAACTCCTGAACCTGCTCCGACGAAGGCCCTACCCCAGCCGCAGGCGCGCCGTGCGGATGCGCTGGAGTGACCGTTCACGCCCGAGGAGGACCATCGAATCGAAGAGCGGAATGCCCTGCGGTCGTCCCATCTCGACGACATAGAGCACCGAAATGAACTTCCGCAACTTCATTTCGAGCGGGCCTTCCATGCTGCGGATAGCACCCTCCACGGCCGCAACATCCCACGATGATTCTTCGATGGCGTCGAGCATCGTCAGGGCGACATCCAGCACGCGGACGGTCGTGGCAGCATCGCCAACTCGCTCCACCAGCATATCCATCGGGTATTCGGGTGCTTCGTAGCCGAAGAGGAACTCGATGGTCGGGGCGATGTCGGCAAGCTTCGCGGTGCGCTCCTTCAGCAACGGCGCCACGGCGGAAACAATTTCGCGGTCGACCGGGCGCTTCACCGTCTCGGGGAGGCCGCGGTCGCACCAATGGGCGATGGTTTCGATCCAGCGGTCGTCGGCCATCTCACGGATGTAGTGGCCGTTGAGGAAGTTGAGCCGTTCGATATCGAACACAGCCGGGTTCGCGACGACCCGGGCCAGGTCGAAGTTCGCGGTGAGTTCCTCCACCGAAAGGATGGAGGTGTGGTCATCTAACGACCACCCGAGGAAGGCGAGGAAGTTGATCATCGCCTCCGGCAGGTAGCCGTTTTCGCGGTAGTCGATGAGCGCGGTATCGCCGGAGCGTTTGCTGAGCTTCTTGTGGTCCGGGCCGAGGATGAGCGGAAGGTGGGCCCAGACCGGCGGTTCCCAGCCGAGCGCTTCGTACAACTGGATGTGTTTTGGCGCGCTCGAGATCCATTCGTCGCCACGGATGGCGTGCGAAATCTCCATCTCGGTGTCATCGACGACGACGCCGAGGTGATAGGTGGGGTATCCGTCTGACTTCACCATCACGAAGTCGTCCTGGAGGCGGTTTTCGAATACCACCTGGCCGCGGACGATGTCGTTCAGGACGGTCTGGCCCTCTTTGTTCATGGCGAAACGGATCGTGAAGGGCTCGTTCTTCGAGCGCGCAAGCGATTCGTCCTTCGAAAGCCTCCGGCAGGTGCCGTCGTAGCCGGGCGGCTGTTTCGCTGCTGCCTGGGCGGCGCGCATCTGGTCGAGCCGCTCTGGCGTGCAGAAGCAGCGATATGCTCTCCCCTTCTCTATAAGGGTGGCGGCCGCCTTCTCGTAGAGCGGGAGCCGTTGCGATTGGAAATACGGTTCGTGTGGCCCGCCCACCACCGGTCCCTCATCCCAGTCGATGCCGAGCCAGCGGAGGCTTTCCATGATCGCGTCCAGCGAGGTTTCGACCAGGCGGTTGCGGTCGGTGTCTTCGATGCGCAGGAGGAATTGGCCACCGTTGGCGCGAGCGAAGGCCCAGCTGAACAGGGCCGAACGAATATTGCCGATGTGCGGGTCACCGGTCGGCGAAGGGGCATAGCGGGTCCGGACGGGACGCGTTTCAGAAGTCACAGGGCAACGTCACTCTTTGGAGTCGCTCGCCGCCTCGAGTACCGGTTCGATTTCGCGGGCGTAGTGCAACGCTAGCGTTTCGCCGCCAATGGCGCGAACCGCGTGGTCGAGATCGAACGGGATCCGAGCCGTCACGGTAAGCGTGCCACCGGCCGGGTGGGGGATGGAAAGCTGGTAGGCGTGCAGCAGCTGGCGCCCGCCGGGTTCGCGCTTGCCGTAGACCACGTCGTCGGCTACCGGGATGCCAACGGCCGCCAGGTGCACGCGGATCTGGTGGGTGCGGCCGGTCTCGGGGCGCACTTCGAGGAAGGACCGGCGATTGTCGGTGTTCAGCATTTCATACGCCGTCCGCGCTTCGCGGCCGCGCTTCACGATAGCCATCCGCGTGCGGTCGCCGGGATGCCGGTCGATCGGCGCGTCGATGACGGCTTTTGGGCGTTCGGGCACTCCCTCGACAACGACGACGTAGGTCTTCTTGGTGGTTCGCGCTTCGAAGGCGGCGCTGAGCGCCATCTGCGCCCGGGGTGTCTTCGCGAGCACAAGCACGCCTGTGGTGTCCTTGTCCAGCCGGTGAACGATGCCGGGACGTTCAACATCGAACGAAGAAGCAGCCTCGCCGAGCTGTTCGAGCCACCAGGCAGCGACCGTGGGCGAGGTATCACCCGCTGCGCCATGGACCGCGAGCCCGGCCGGCTTATCGATCACCGCGAGATAGTCATCTTCGTAGATGACATGCAGCTTCAGTCCGGTGGGGGCAGCCTCATGTGGCGTCTCGGGGACGTCGAGTTCGAGCTCCGCACCCTCCGCGATCGAAAGCGCTTTGTGCGCCACGGCGCCGTTCACCCGCGCGTTTCCGGAGTCGATGAGCCGCTGTACGCGCGCGCGTGAGAGGTCATCGAAGGCGCCGGCGAGCACGGCATCGAGCCGCCCAGACTCGGGGGCGGTCAGTCGGCGGGTTGCGATGTTTGCGGTTCCAACAGCATCGCCCATATCAGAAAGAACACTCCGATCGTGATGGCCGAATCGGCCACGTTGAATGCCGGGAAGTTCGGCACCTTAATGAAATCGACGACTTCGCCGTCCTTGACGCGGTCGATGAGGTTTCCGACCGCCCCGCCGAGCATGAATGCCAGTCCGAGGCGCATGAGCGGGTGCGCGAAGGTTGGATTGAAGAGAAAGATGATAATCGCGGCCATGCCGATGATGCTCGTCATAACGAGCAGTGGGCCCGCGCCCTGCAGGACGCCAAAGGCGGCTCCGCTGTTCGTCAGGTGCACGATCTTGAGCGGCCAGACCACGGTGTGTTCATCGCCACGGGTGACGCTCTCGCGGATGATCCACTTCACCAGCTGGTCGGCGCCTACGATGACCAGGGCGATCGCGAAGAACCATGCGTCGCGGGGGCGGAATGCCACTCGTGTGCGTGGGGCTTCGCGGGTCGGCGCGCTTTCCATTCGTTCCAGTGTACGTGGTGGGCAGCATCGAAACGAAAACGTCCCTTGTCCCGGTGAAACGCCAGCCGCTACCCTGAGACTACACGTCACCTATGGATTCATTCAGGAGACTTTTCCCATGACCCAGCAAGCCACCAAGGAAATGCGGCCCGATGGCAAGCTGCGACTTCCTCCCGGGCAGCATCTCACCACGGGCTGGCCGGTCCTTCACTACGGTTCAATCCCGCGCATCGACCTCGAGTCCTGGCGCTTCCACGTCTGGGGCCTCGTCGAAGAGGAACTTTCCTTCACCTGGGAGGAATTCCAGGCGCTCGGGACGACCACCGAAGTCAACGACATCCACTGTGTGACAACCTGGAGCAAGTACGACAACACCTGGGAGGGCATCCCGTTCTCGGCGCTGCTCGACAGGGTGAAGCTGAAGCCCGAGGCGAAGTTCGCCATGCTCCACAGCTACGGCGGCTACACCACGAATGTCCCCCTCGCCGACCTCAAGCGCGAGCAGGTGATGTTCGCTACGAAACACGACGGCGAGGAACTCTCGAAGGAACACGGCTGGCCGCTTCGCCTCGTCGTCCCGCACCTCTATTTCTGGAAGAGCGCCAAGTGGATCGGCGGGATCCAGTTCCTGGAACGCGACAAGCCGGGCTTCTGGGAAACCTACGGATACCACATCTATGGAGACCCGTGGCGCGAAGAGCGCTATTCCTAGCAGTTGAACGTTGAAAGGACTGAGTTGAAAGACTCAGTCCTCAGTCCTTTCGACTTTGTACTCCGGCGCTACGCCTGCACAGGTGGCGGGAAGAATTCGAAAAACTTCGCCCACCACTCCTCGTCGGTCATCTTCTCACCAAGGATCTGGTAGTCCTCATCGGGGAGCTTGGCCCTGCCTTCAACGAATCCCACCGCGTCGTCGCCAACAAGCCATCGCAGCTTCGGATTGCTGGTGGTCACTGCTTCCTCGATAACGCCCGCGACCACGGCGGGGTCGCCGCCATTCTGGCCGGCTGCTGCGTAGAGGTCTTTCATCCGGCGTTCGATGTCTTCGTAGGGGGAAGGGTCGCGTTCGCTCCAGGCGTCCAGCGCCTTATCGAGAATCGGCGTGACGAAGAAGCCGGGTTCCACTGCGGCCACGCGAATGCCGAATTGCTTGAGCTCGATCGCCAGCGTTTCGGTGGCACATTCCAGCGCCCACTTCGAGGAGTGGTACTGGCCGTAAACCGGAGCCACCAGCCTCCCGGCAGCCGAGCTGACGTTGATGATTGCCCCGTTTTGCCTTGCCCTCATTCCGGGCACCACAGCCCGAATGACGCGGAGCGGGCCGAAGAAATTTGTCTCGAACACCGAATGCCATTCCTCATCGGAGGTCGTCTCAATCGGGCCGACGCCGGTGATGCCCGCGTTGTTGACGAGGACATCGATCTGGCCTTCCTCGCGAAGGATGTGGGCTATCGCCTGGTCGATTGAAGACGGTGAATCGACATCGAGCTGGACGACGCGCACGTCGAGGCCCTCGCCGGCGGCAGCGTCTCGCAGTGGTCCCGCCTTCGCCAGGTTCCGCATGGTTGCGTAGACGCGGTTGCCCGAACGCCCGAAGCGGAGCGCCGCCTCGTATCCGATGCCGGTACTACATCCGGTGATTACGACGATTGCCATTTGAGTCCCCCTTGAAGGGGCGGACTTTATACACGTTTCGCTGGAATGGGAAGCAAGAGATTTCTTACTGGACGGTGATGGATGCGGACATCGCCTCGCCGTGGACCCCGCAGTGGTACTCGAAAGTGCCGGTGCTATCGAAGGTGAACTGGAAGGTGCCGCTTCGTTGCTTCGACGATTCCACCTGCTTGCCGTCCCAATCTCCCACCACGGAATGGATGTTCTTGCCTGTCCAGTCCCAGGTGATTGTCGTGCCCCTCGGCACCTGAAGAGTGAGCGGCGTGAACTTGTTGTCGGTGATCGTCACGGTGGTCACGCTCTCCGGGAGATGGATCCCGGGCGTTCCTTCGGTCGTGGCTTCCGTCGTCGGCGAGGCCGCAGCGGTCGGCGCAGCGTCGTCATCGTCGCCGCAGCTGATCGCGAAGAGCGCGACTGCGCACAGCCCGGCCAGCGCTGCCACACGAAGCAGGCGTGCGTACTGCCGAGGGTCGGCTTCGTTCGTGGTTTCAGCGTTCATCGACATCGCAGCATCACTCAATCGAGGCTATGAACGGGTAAAGCGGCTGTCCGCCGATCACGACTTCGACCTCGATGTCGTTTGCGAGCGTAGAGGCTTTCTCGGCCACAGCCGAGAGGTCGGCCTCCGAAACGCCATCGCCGGCGTAGATCGTGACGAGCTGACCACGCTCTACGCCCGCGATGCGCAGGCCATCGACAAGCGCGTCTCCTGCCGACTCGGCCGTGCCCGCCAGCTTGCCCTCCACGAGCACGATCGGCAGGCCCTTTTTCACTTCGATGCCGCCCGAGGTCCGGTCGGCGCCGGCAATCGTGACCTCGATTGTCTTGATGGTCTTGGCGGCGGCCGACATCGCTGCGACGTTCGTTGCAGGGCTGTCGCCGGAATCGAACGCAATCGCCGCCGCAATCCCCTGGGGCAACGACGTGGTGGGGATCACGTGGAGCGTGCAGTCTGCGAGTTCCTTCGCCTGTTCGGCGGCAAGCACCACGTTGCGGTGGTTCGCGAGCACGATTACGTCCGGAGTCCTCAGCGCGTCGGCCGCGCTTGCGATTTGCCCGGCGGGTGGCTTCTCCACCACGCCGAGGTCACTCACTGTCGCGCCCAGGCTCTCGAAAATCTCGTCAAATCCGGCGCCACGGCTCATTGCCAGTATGGCCACCTTCGCACCGGCGCCCGAACCGCTTTCTCGGAAGCGCGCGTTCTGCGCCGACATGTCCTCCACTTTCACGCGGGAGACATGCCCGAGTTCCTTTGCGGCTTCGATCAGCGGTTCGGGGTCGAGGCTGTGGAGGTGTACATGGATGAGTTCCTCATCTCCCACCACAACCACCGACCGGGCGTCACGCGCCTCGACCAGGACCCGAACGGCCTCCACATCGAGTGGCTGTTGGCGCGATTCGATGAGGAACTCGGTGCAGAAGCCAAAGGCATCTTCACCGTGGCCGTCCGCGATGCTCAAAGGCTTGATCGCTGGATGTGCTTTCACCTCCGGAACGCGCCCGGAGATGGCGGCGAGAAGTCCCCGCAGGATCACGCAGATGCCTTCGCCGCCGGCGTCGGTCACGCCTGCTTCTTTCAGGGATGGGAGCTGGTCGATGGTCGCGGCTTCGGCCGCTTCAGCAGCCGCCACCGCCGCGCCGAGGACGCGGATGCAACTGCCACGGTCGGCTTCGGCGCCGAGAACGGCGGCGCGCTCTCGGGCAGCATCGGCAGCCACCCGCAGCACGGTGAGCATGGTGCCTTCCTGTGGCTGGCTCACCGCGCGGTACGCCTGGGCAGCCGCCTGGTCGAGCCCCTCGGCGAGCGACTTCCCGGTCAGTACGTCAGTTTCCCCGACCCCGGCCGAGAAGCCGCGGAGCGCCTGCGAAAGGATCACGCCCGAGTTGCCGCGCGCGCCGTAGAGGGCTCCCCGCGCGACCGCGGCCAGCACAAGCCCGACCGTCACCGGCTCGTCGAGGGCGAGCGCCCGGTCGACTGCTTCCCGGAACGTCGCCGACATGTTCGAGCCGGTATCACCGTCCGGGACGGGGTACACGTTGATGGCGTCGATGTCGGGAGCGGAGTCTCTCAGGAGTGTGGCTGCTGCCGCGAATATGTTGCGAAGAGCGGCGCCATCGAGTGATTCTTCATCGCGAATAGGGGCCGTCACAGGCGCTTCTCAGGCCCGCGGGTTTGGCCGTTACCAGATCCCGGTGTTACCATGAGCGTTCGATTCTCGCATGTAAGGCTGGATAACGCATGGCAAGTGGCGCCTGCGACGTTTGCGCAAAAACAACGATGTTTGGACGGCACATCCGTCACACTCACGGTGGGCGATGGGAGCGAAAAGCGACCAAGAAGTCCCGCACGTTTAAGCCGAACGTCAACAAGCAACGCATTCACATCGGTGGTCAGTCCATCCGGCTGAACATCTGCACCCGCTGCCTGCGGACGCTCGTCAAGAGCTAAGCAGGAGTCCCAGGAACTCAAGAGCCCCCTCATCGAGGGGGCTTTTTCGTTGTCTCCAGGTCTGCGTGCCAGCCGCAAAGGAACAAAGGAACAAAGGAACAGAGGAACAAGAGGGAGACAGCTGGGTCACCGAACTTCTATAACCCCTTTGGTCCTTCGCGGCTCGAACGTCGCTATGCGACACCGCCGAATCCCTCGGGTTTTCCCTCGTAAGGCTAAGGGGTTCGCCCCTCACGGAAGGGGCCTTCCCCGATAACTCCCGTAGAGCGCCCTCCTCAGAATGAGTGACAACTCAGCGTGGGAGGAGGATGCCCGGATGATTCTGCTGACTCGCATTGATGGCACCGAGTTCCACCTGAACCCGGATCTCATCGAACTCATCGAAGCAACCCACGACACCCACGTGACCCTCACGAACGGGCACCGCTACGTCTGCGCCGAAAAGCCCGCAACTATCGTCGAGCGCATCGCCGAATTCCGTCGCATGTCGATGGGCGCCGTCCGGAGGAGTGCCTGATGGACCTGGCAACCCTCATCGGTCTCATTCTTGCGGTGGTCGGTATTGTCGGTGGTAACGTCCTCGAAGGTGGCAGCCCCGCCGCGCTCATCAACATCCCGGGTTTCATGATCGTGGTCGTCGGCACCATGGGCGCGGTGATGATCTCGCAGCCCATGAGCGTGATGGTCGGCCTGCCGAAATTCCTGATGAAGGCCCTGATGGGCGGTTCGGCACACAACTCCGCCGAAACCGTCGACCTCTTCGTATCGATGGCCGATAAGGCCCGCCGCGAAGGTCTCCTCGCTCTCGAAAGCGATGTCGACAACATCCACGACATGTTCACCCGCAAGGGCGTCCAGCTCATGATCGACGGCACCGACCCCGAACTCCTGCGCGAGATCATGGAGATCGAAGCCGACGCGATGAAGCACCGGCACGAAGGCAACTTCGCGGCCCTCGAATTCATGGGCGGCATTGCGCCCACCATCGGCGTTCTCGGCGCGGTTATGGGCCTCATGGGCGTCATGGCCCACCTCGATGAGCCCGAGCATATCGGCCCTGGTATCGCCACGGCGTTCGTCGCCACGTTCTATGGCGTCTTCACCGCAAACGTCCTCTGGCTGCCGCTCGCGAAGAAGCTTTCGAACAACTCAAAGCATGAACTCCACCAGCTGAACGTCGTCATCGAAGGACTCATGTCCATCCAGTCGGGCGATAACCCGCGCATCGTGCGCGAAAAGCTCGAGGGCTTCCTGCAGCCGAAGGAGCGCCAGAAGAAGGACGACGTCATGCGAGAAGCCGCATGAGCAAGAAGAAGGCAGCCGAGGCCGAAAAGCCCGAAAACCACGAACGTTGGATTGTCTCCTACGCCGACATGGTGACGCTGCTCTTCGCCCTCTTCGTCGTCCTCTATGCGACCAGCGACGCGAACCCTCAGAAGCTGCAGGCGGTCCACAATTCCATCGAGCAGGCCTTCAGCATCGGCGTCCTCCAGGGTTCAAATGGCTCGTCGCCCGTGTTCAACAACGGCGGCGGTATCACGCCGAGCATCTCGGAAATCAAGTCGAACAACCTCGCGGCGCTCGAAGCCACCCTCGATGGCTTCGCCAAGGAAAACAACCTCGACGGCAAGATCCAGATCCGGAGCGATGCGGACAGCATCACCATCAGCCTGGCCGATAACCTCCTCTTCGATTCCGGCAGCGCCGACCTTCGCCCGGGCAGCCAGGATGTCCTCTCGCAGGTGGCGGAAGCGCTCCGCGGCCTGCCGAACGTGATGCGCATCGAGGGCCACACCGACAACGTGCCGGTGAATAGCGCCGACTTCGCCTCCAACTGGGAACTCTCGGCCGCGCGTGCTTCGCGCGTGCTGCGCTTCATGCAGGAACAGGGTGGGTTGACGAACGAGCTCTTTCTCGCCGGCTTCGCCGATACCCAACCCATCGCCGACAACTCGACACCCGAAGGCCGGGCGCTCAATCGCCGGGCCGACATCGTGATCCTCTATCCGACGATCGACGACCTGAACAACTCGCTCCAGGGCGTGAAGGGAAATTAGCCATGTTCAAAGACAAGAAGGTACTGGCAGGTGGTGCGGTTCTCTTCGCCGCCGCGTTCTGGTTCTACATCAAGCCGAACTACATGGATGCGAAGCCGGCTCCCATCTACACCCAGGAGCAGATCGATTCCTCGCCGCGCCCGACGGTCATCCTCGGCCGCGAAGTGACGCTGGGGCACACAACGGGCAATGCGCCCGAGGGACTCGTCCTGAACTTAAAAGCTCCAGCTTCGGCGCCGAACTACGTGAAGACCATCATCGCGCTCGAATTCGAGCTCCCGGACCCGCCGTGGATCGGCGCCTCCGGCGATGGGCTGACGGCCAAGAACATCGAGTTCACCCACGACCTCGAACACGAGATGCCGAAGATCCTCGATGCCGTGGCCACCGTTTTCGGCTCCCACACGGCCGACGAAGTCTCCTCGGTCGAGGGGCGCGATGAACTCAAGGTCGAGCTGATCGATGCGATCAACGCGCACCTTAGCGAACACAAGGTCGAAGCAATCTACTTCGAAGTCTTCATCACACAGTGAGGCCCGGCCATGAGTGAACCACAAGAAGTACTGAGTCAACTGCTCTCTCCCGCCCAGGCCACCACGCTCAGCGCCACCGGCGAGGAAACCTGGACGACGGCGGCGGCCGCCCTCGAAGCCTTCCAGGGCTCGGCGCCGCTCTTCTCAGAGGTCGAAGCCTCGCTGGTGATGCCTGACGAGATCACGGGGAAGTTCGCCGACCCGCACATCGCGATCCCGCTCGAACTCTCCACGGACCAGGACCAGGCGGCGACCGCCTACCTGGTGGTCCCGACGCCCGTCGCGGCCATTTTCCTCGATTCGCAGGCGGACAACCCGGAGGACGAAGAGCAGCAGACCATCGTCATGGCCTCGACGCTCCTCGGCCAGGTCATCCAGGCGCTCAACACGCACGTTTTCGGCAAGTCCTCATCTGGCCTTGTCGTCGCCATCGACGATCTGACGGCCAACACCATGGCCGAAACGCTTGCGACGATGGACGACCCCTGCATGCTCCTCACCGGGACGCTCGGCGGGGCTCGTGTCCTCCCGGTTTCCCTGGTGCTGCCGGGGACCTTTCTCGACATCATGGCCGGCGCCATGGAGGGAGCTGTCGGCGCAACGCCGGCGGCGGCCGCCGCGGCTCCGGCTGCGCAGGCCGTCAATGAGCCTACAACTTTCTCGTTCGAACTGACGCAGGACGAACTCGAAGCGGCCGAACTGCTCGAAGTCGCCGACGAGCCGGAACCTGTCCTGGCGGGTGTCGCTGGCGGCCGCGAGGCCACCCCGGAACCGCCACGGCCGTCTCACCGCGAGCCGACTCCCATAGGCCCTGCTGCCAGCCGCGCGCGCTTCGCGCCGCTGCCAGAGCCGCCGGAGCCCGCCCAGCGGTCGAGCATCGACCTCCTCGCCGGGCTGCAGATGAACGTAACGGTCGAACTGGGGCGCACCGAGTTGACCGTCTCGGAGGTGCTCGGCCTCGGTCCCGGTTCAGTGATCGAGCTCGACCGCCTCGCGGGGGAACCCGTGGACATCCTCGTAAACGATCGACTCATCGCTCGCGGCGAAGTCGTCGTGGTTGATGAGAACTTCGGCGTGCGCGTGGTCGAGGTTGTGCGTCGCGGGAGCGAAGACGAGCGCGAACGATGAACGACCCGAAGAACAGGAAGAAGCTTCTCTGGGCGCTCGCTCTTGGCGGGGTGATGCTTTGCTCCCTGGTCTTCATCACCACGCTCGCCCCGAAGGGCAACAATTCGGTGGCCGACAGCCCGGTGATCCGGACGAACGAGAACGGCCAGATCTTCCTGACCGATTCCGCGACCCCCACCACGACCGACACACCGGAAGCGGGCTCGTCGGGCTTCAGCCTTGGCGGCGGGCAGCTCGTTTCGCTGGCCTGGCGCCTGGCCCTCGTGATCATCATCATCGCGGTCTCCATCGCCGGCCTGCGCTGGTGGGGCCGGAAGACGCAGGGCCCGAAAAGCACAACCGGCTTCCTCCGCGTGGTCGACACGCTTTCGATCAGCAACGGGCGGACGATCCACCTGGTCGCGCTGGGCGACCGTGTGATCGCCGTCGGCGCCACGGCCCAGCAACTCACGCTCCTCAACGAGCTCACGGAAGACGAAGCGTCTCGCATCTTCGAGGAGTCGGCTCGTCCCGATGAGCAACCGCTCAGCCAGTTCGCGGCGCAGCTGTTCGACCAGATGAAGCGAAGCACCGGGATCGGCCACGCCACGCCCCGGAACGAAACGATCATCGGCTGAAGCGGCCCGCAGCCGGGTTTCCCGTTACGCTTGCCCCATGCCAGGCACATCGCTCAAGGCCCAGCAATCCGAGCGGACAAAGTCCGCGCTTGTTGCTGCGGGCCGGAGCCTCTTCGGGGCCCGCGGCTATGCCGGCGTCTCCGCCGAAGAAGTTGCGGCCGCCGCGAACGTCACGACTGGCGCGGTGTATCACCAGTTCGCGAACAAGCGCGGGCTGTTTGTCGGCGTCTTCGAGGCGGTCGAGGCGGATGTCACCGCGCAGGTGGTCGCCGCAGCCGGCGCGGAAAGTGACCCCTGGCGAGGATTCCAGGCGGCGTGCCGCGCATTTCTCGAAGCCTCGGCACAGACGGAAGTTCGCCAGATTCTGTTGATCGACGGCCGTTCCGTGCTGGGCTGGGATGAATGGCAGGGGATCATGGCTCGTTATGGCCTGGGGATGACTCGTGCGGCTGTTGAGGGGCTGGTCGCGGCGGGACTCATCGTGAATGCGCCGGTCGAGGGGCTGACGGTGCTGTTGTTCGGCGCGCTTTGCGAAGCGGCCGTCTTCGTGGCCAACGCACCCGACCCTGAAGCAACGCTCTCCGACACGCTCGCGGCGCTTACGAAGCTGCTCGAATCCCTCCGCACCGCGTAACGTCCGGTCCGGTGGCTCCCCGGAACGATGCCGAAGTGGTCGTGGAAGAAACATACGTAATCTACCTATGCTTTTACCAGCAAACAAAGGAGTCCCGAACCAATGCCCAAACTCACTGGAATCTCGCATGTTGACCTTGCGGTTTCGGACCTCGACCGCAGCATCGCGTTTTATACGAAGGCACTCGGCGTGGCCCAACTCTTCCGCGGCCGCAACGAGGCCGAGAACTTCGAGGTTGCCTACATGGCCGAGCCCACAACCGGCACCATCCTCGGGCTGGTGAAGCACGACGCCGGGACGGCTGGCGCGTTCGACCCACGGAGGTCCGGGCTCGATCACCTTTCCTTCGCCGTTGCCGACCCCGGAGATCTCCACGGCTGGGCGAAGCACCTCGCGGATGCGGGCATCGCGACCGGTGGGGTGACGCAGCAGCCGCCCTTCGGCGCCGGCCTGAACTTCACGGATCCGGATGGAATCGCGCTCGAGTTCTATTACCTCGACCCGCAGGTGGTCGCGGCCAAATAGGGCTCCGAAGATCGAAACGGCGGGCGCCAACGGTACGCCATAGCGCCCCGCCGGATCGCAAATCAGGCCTCCCGTAAACGGCCGTCAGGGTTTCGCCCCGCGCGCGAAGGGCATCCCCCAATACTGAGCACAGAGCCGCGTCCATAACCTGAATCCACTACGGAATTAGGTGAGTTCGTGGGCATCCGGCCGCACTTCAAGAAGCCCCGACGACGACGCATCCTGGTCGTCCTCGCTCTGCTCGCCATTGCCCTCGTGACGCTCACAAGCTGCGCGGCGGAACCCGGCACCACAGGTCAGATCTCGCCCCAGGCAACCGGCGGCATCGATACCCAGAACCCTCAGAACGTCTCGACGGCCATCCAGCTCTTGCTCTTGATCACGGTGCTTTCGATGGCGCCCGCGGTGCTCGTGATGGTGACCTCGTTCACGCGGATCATCGTTGTCCTCTCGCTCGTCCGGAACGCGATCGGCATCCCGCAGCTCCCGCCGAACCAGGTGATGATCGGCCTCGCGCTCTTCCTTACCGCGTTCGTGATGGCCCCGGCAATCAAGCAGATCAACAACGAGGCGGTTCAGCCGTACCTCAACGGGACCATCACCCAGCAGGAAGCCTACAACCGCGGCGAATCTCCGCTCCGCGCCTTCATGTTGAAGCAGACCCGCCAGCAGGACCTCGGGCTCTTCCTCAAACTCAGCGATACCCCGAAGCCCGAGACCGTCGACGACGTCCCGACCTACATCCTCGTACCGGCGTTCACTATCTCCGAACTGAAAACGGCCTTCCAGATGGGCTTCATCATGTTCGTGCCGTTCCTGATCATCGACCTCATCGTGTCATCCGCCCTGCTCAGCATGGGCATGATGATGTTGCCCCCGGTCATCGTGTCCCTCCCTTTCAAGATCCTCCTCTTCGTCCTTGTCGATGGTTGGTACCTGATCATCGGCTCACTCGTCGGCAGTTTCGCGACTTAGGAGCGCTGAGATGAACGAAGCAGTAGTCATCGGTCTCATGCGCGAAGCGCTCACCACCGCCCTGTTGGTTGGCGCGCCGATCCTTGCCACCACGCTCATCATTGGCGTGGTCGTGAGCCTCATCCAGGCGGTCACGCAGGTGAACGAAGCGACCCTGACGTTCGTCCCGAAGCTCATCGGCGTGTTCGTTGCGATGCTGATCTTCGGGCCGTGGATGATGGAGACGCTGCTCGGGTTCTCCGCCGGGCTGTTCGCCAACGCAGCGAGCTACGGGCGCTGACGATGCAAGGCTTCACTGTCACGCCGGAATACACCTATGCGTTCTTCCTCATCCTGCTGCGGACGAGCTCGATGCTGGTTTCGGCGCCGCTCCTGAGCCATAAGGGAATCCCGGCCTACACCAAGATCGGCTTCGCCATCTTCTTTTCGCTGGTGCTCGTGCCCATGCAGGGCGATAACCCTCCGGCTCCTCCGCAGAACTTCGGCATCATGATCGACGACACCGTGCGAGAGGTCCTCTTTGGCCTCGCCCTCGGCGTCGTGATGAACATCGTCTTCATCGGCGTGCAGATGGCCTCTCGCATCATCGGCCTGCAGATGGGCTTTGGCCTCGGTGCTGTCTTCGACCCGATTACCGGCGCTGAGTTCGGTACGTTCGATCAGTTCTACAGCCTGCTGGTCACGCTCGTGTTTTTCGCGATGAATGGCCACCACCTGGTCATCCAAACGCTTGTGGAAACCACGCGCGCGGTGCCCCTCGGCACGTTCGACCCGTTCATTCTCACTCCAGACTCGATCGCCTCGCTGATTGCGGGGCTGACTGTGACATCCGTCCGGCTCGCCATGCCGGTGATGGCCGCTCTCATCCTCACGGACCTTGGCATGGGCCTCGCCAGTCGCACGGTCCCGCAGATGCAGGTCCTCATCGTCGGCGCTCCCATCAAGATCCTGGTCGGTCTGATCGTCCTCGGCGCTGCCCTCCCGGCGACGGTGACGCTGCTCCACGGCGTGCTCGGCACTTCACTGACCGGCTCGAGCCGCGTCCTTCTCGGAGGCGCGAACTAGATGGCCGGCGAAAAGACTGAGGCCCCAACTCCAAAGCGTCTGAAAGACGCACGCCAGAAAGGCAACGTCGCCAAGAGCGAAGAGATCGTCACGATTGGCGTGCTCCTGCTGGCTGTCACGGCGCTGAAGATGCTCGGCCCCCAACTCTGGAATTCGATGGCCGACATGCTCCGGGAGGGCCTGGGCAACCCCACGCACCAGGAACTCACCAGGCAAAGCGCCTTCGACCTCGGGCGCAACGTCTCTACCCACGCGCTCCTCGCGATCCTGCCGCTGCTCGGCGTCATCGCCGCCGCAGCCGTCCTCTTCAACGTCGCTCAAACCGGGCTGCTGCTCAGCGGGCAGTCTTTGAAGCCGAAGCTCGACCGGGTGAACCCTGGCGCGGGCTTCAAGCGGCTGCTATCGATGGATGCACTGGTGCGACTTGGGAAGTCGCTCTTCAAGTTCGGGACCGTCAGCCTGGTGGTGTATTTCACCCTGAAGAGCCGCCTGGCAGAGATCGCCGCGCTCTCGCAGTATTCGGTGGTCGGCGGCGCCAGCCACATGGTTTCGATTGGCTTCGACATCGCCTTCAAGGCCGTGGCCGTGCTGTTCCTCATGGCATTCGCCGACTTCGCCTGGCAACGCCGGAAGTTCCTGAAGCAGCTCATGATGACGAAAGAAGAGCTCAAGCAGGAGATGAAGGAGAGCGACGGCGACCCCCAGATCAAGGCGGCCATCCGCCGGCGCCGCCAGCAGCTGATGAACCGGATGATCGCCTCGGTGAAGACCGCCGACGTGGTGGTCACCAACCCGACGCACTACGCCGTCGCCTTGAAGTACGACCCGGTGACGATGCAGGCGCCCATGGTCGTAGCAAAAGGCCAGGACCTGCTCGCGAAGCGCATCCGCGAGATTGCCGCCAAGAACGGTGTGCCTGTGCTCGAAGAGCCGCCGCTGGCTCGCGCTCTGCACGCGGCCGTCCCGATCGGCAACTACATCCCGGCGAACCTGTTCCACGCGGTCGCTGAAGTCCTCGCCTGGGTTTACGCCATCCGGGCGAAGAAGCCCTTTGCACGCACACGGTTTGCCGGCGCCACCGGCGGAGGTAACTCGTGACAGTTCAGGCGCAAGCCCAGGCCAGGCCCATGGGGAACTGGGGAAGGATCCTCGGCCAGACCGACATCCTCCTCGCGGCAGGCATCATCACCATCGTCGGGATGATGATCATCCCGCTGCCCACGTTCCTGCTGGACATGCTGCTGACCATCAACATCGCCACTTCGGTGACGATCCTGCTGGTTGCGGTGTACACGCAGGAGCCGCTGAAGTTCTCCGTCTTCCCGTCCTTGCTCCTTGTCACCACGCTCTTCCGCCTGGCGCTCAACGTCTCTACGTCGCGGCTCATTCTTCTCCATGGCAACGCCGGCGAAGTGGTCGATTCCTTCGGGCACTTCGTGGTCGGTGGAAACCTGGTCGTTGGGCTGGTCGTCTTCCTCATCCTGGTGGTCATCCAGTTCGTGGTCATCACGAACGGCGCCGGGCGCGTCGCCGAAGTGGCCGCGAGGTTCACCCTCGATGCCATGCCCGGGAAGCAGATGGCGATCGATGCCGACCTCAACGCCGGACTCATCGATGAAGCCCAGGCCCGTGAACGCCGCAAGGCCATCGGCCAGGAAGCGGACTTCTACGGGGCCATGGACGGCGCCAGCAAGTTCGTCAAAGGCGATGCCGTCGCGGGGATCGTCATCATCATCGTCAACATCGTCGGTGGTCTCAGCATCGGCGTGCTGCAACAGGGCACCAGCCCCGGCGAGGCGCTCCACCTCTACGCAAGCCTCACGGTCGGTGACGGCCTCGTTTCGCAGCTGCCTGCTCTCCTGATTTCGACCGCTACCGGCATCATCGTCACGCGCGCCGCAAGCGACACGAACCTGGGCACCCAGATGTTCTCGCAGATCACGGGCCAATCGAAGCCGCTGGTCATCGCGGGGGTGATGCTGGCGATGTTCGGCCTGATGCCAGGCCTGCCGAAGCTCCCGTTCTTCATGATTGGTGGCGTTTGCGCCGCGGCCGGGCTGCTTATCCAGCGCCAGCAGAACGCCGACAAGGCCGCGGCGGCCGCGTTCGTCCCGATTGTTGAGCCGGAACCCGAAACGCTCGGGCCGCAGCAGGTTATCCAGATGATGAACATCGACCCGCTCGAGGTCGAAGTCGGCTACGGGCTGATCCCGATTGTCGACGAGCAAGCGGGCGGCGGACTCCTGCGCCGGATCACGATGATTCGCCGCCAGGTCGCTCTCGAACTCGGAATCGTGCTGCCCACCGTCCGCGTGCGCGACAACCTTCAGCACGCGCCGAACGCCTACATCGTGAAACTCCGCGGGGTCGAAATCGCCCGCGGCACCCTCCAGCCCGGCCAGTTCCTCGCGATGGACCCCGGCACCGCCGAAGGCGATATCCCCGGGATCGAGACGCAGGAACCCGCGTTTGGTCTCCCCGCGAAGTGGATCACCCCCGTCTACAAGGAACGCGCCGAGCTCCTTGGCTATACCGTCGTCGATGCCGAGAGCGTCCTCGCCACGCATCTGACCGAACTGGTGAAGCGCTTCGCGCCGGATCTCCTCAGCCGCCAGGACACGCAAAACCTGCTGGAGAACCTGCGCAGCGAGTATCCGGCGCTCGTCGAAGAACTCGTCCCGGCGACGCTCACGGTCGGCGAGGTCCAGGAGGTTTTGCAGAACCTGCTCAACGAGCGCATCTCGATCCGGGACCTCGTCAGCATCTGCGAGACGCTTGCGACGCAAGGGCGTGTCTCGCGGGACGTCGACCTGCTCACCGAGTACTCGCGCGCGGCACTGGCCCGCCAGATCAGCCGCCAGTACGCCGATGAGTCCGGGACGATGCACGTCATCACGATCGGTCCGCGCACTGAGGACGAGATTGCGCAGTCCATCCAGCAGGGCGACCGCGGCAACCAGGTCGCCATGGCCCCGTGGGCGATGCAGCGCCTTATCGGCGTTGTCGGCACCGAGGTGGAGAAGGTAGCCGCCTCCGGCCGCGACCCGATCATCCTCTGCTCGTCCCGGATCCGCCTTGCTCTCCGCCGGATGCTCGAACGCCGGCTCCCGAACGTGACCGTCCTGTCCTTCGCAGAAGTGACTCCCCAGACATCGGTCGAAGCCGTTGGAAACATCGAGGTGAACGTTGGAAACGAAGCGCTACATCGGTAACGACATGACCCGGATCTTTTCGCGCGTACGACGAGAACTTGGTCCCGATGCGGTAATCGTCCAGACGCGCTCGCTGATGCGCGATGGCGCCGACCCGCTGATCGAGGTCCTCGCCGCGCCCTCGGACGGTGGCGAAGACGCTCTCACCCTCGCCCTCCAGCGGGTGCTCGTCGAAGGCTCGCTCGAACGCGCCGAGACAGGCTCTCGGGCGCGAGCGATGACCATCGGCGATCTTGAAGACATCGCTGTGCGTGAACAACGCGACCGGGAAGTACAGTACGAATTCGACCAGGCCATGGCGGAGCAAGCGCCCCCGCCGGAGCCGGAGTGGTTCGAGGGCTTCGTCTCCACCGAAGGCAACGGCCTGCCTCCCCAGATTGCCGCCCTGATGTTCGAGGACGAAGCCATTGAACATGAGGATGTGCGCAACACCATCGAGCCGTTCTCGGTGCCGCCGACTTCGGCGCCCGAACCCATCCAGTGGAGCCCGCGTCCGCGCATCGTCCCCTCATCGCCCAACCCGGGTCCGGCCCCGACGCCAAAGAACGCCCCACGCAGCTTCTCGCCGGTGGAGCCCGGCGTGGCTGGCTCGCTGATCGTCGCCGGGTTCTCTGCGACCGCCGCGAATCTTGTCGCCGCCGCAGCGGACCCCAACGCGACTCCGGAGGTGGCGCTCGGCGCCGCCCTCGAGGCCGCCCGCATCGAATACCCGGTCGAGAACCGGACCGCCATGATCACCATCCAGGGCGCCCCCGGTTCCGGACGGACAACGGCGCTCATGCGCATGGCCCTCGACTGCGCCGATTCCGGGAGGGATGCGATTCTCGTCGCTGCCGATAGCTCGCACGCCGGTGGCCGCGCCCAGGTCCATGCCTACGGCGAAGCGATCGGCCTACCGGTGTTCGACGCCTTCTCGCCGAAGGACCTCGTGGGGGCCGTCACGCGCGCGCCGAAGGGTGCATGCGTTTTCATCGACGTCCCGGCCGGCCGGTGGAGCCCGCCGCCGCTGCCCGGCATTGCGCACTTCGTGTACCTCGCGGTGCCGGCGCACTGGCAGCCGGCGGCTATCGAAGCCGAGCTGAGCGAGTTCGATAGCGCCGCCTGCTCGGGCGCGATTCTCACTGGCACGGATATTGCTACTTCCCTGACACCAGCTCTTTCCCTCCTCATTGAGTCACAACTCGGCGTCGCGTTCCTATCCTCAGGAAGGGACGTCGCTACGGGGATCGGGATCGCGGACCCTTTCACGCTGGCATCAGGGGTCTTCACTACATCAACACGGGAGACGACCAATGGGCGCCTTGCCGTTACAGCGTAAGAATCCCTTTATGGCCCAGGGACTACTGCCCGGTATCACTCTGCGACTCGACGTGTCCTCTGGAGCCGCTGGCGAAACCCATGTCACCCGCATTGAAGACGTGGAGGACCGGATCGCCATTCTCGTGCCGATGCAGGGCCTACGCCCCCGGCCGTTCAGCGCGGGCACGCTCGTCCACGCCAACTACATCCACCAGCAGAAGCGTTGGCGGTTCGTCACCGAAGTCGAAGGCCACAGCGAAGACGGCATGTACGAATACCTGCGTCTCCCCGCGGTCATCGAAAGCACGGAGCGCCGCCGGAATTTTCGCCTTCCTGCCGCCATCCGCCCGGACAGCATTTACCGCATCGTCGAAGACGGCGAGATGGAAGGCCCGCAGGTGCTCGAAGGCACGATCGTCGACCTCAGCGAGGGCGGCTGCTGCATTAGCACGCGCGATTTCGGCCAGGTGGGCGAGCGCCTCGGCATGCAGGCCAATCTCCCCGAGGCCGGCGAAATCCATGCCCGCATGCGCATCAACACCGTCCGCGACCCGGAACGCGGCAATCGCAACCGCCGCCTGCATTGCGAATTCACCGAGATCTCTCGTGCCCACCGGGATGTCATCGCGCGCTACATGATGCGCCGGCAGCTTGAGATGCGCCGCCGAGGCCAGCTGTGAGCCCTCTTCGCCCCTACACCATCGCGCGCTTTGGAATCTACGTGGCCGCGGCTGTAGCCGCCCTCAGCGTCTGGCTGGGCACGCGCGCCGGGATGCCGCTCGACTACTCGCTGCTCCGGTCGGTCTTCTTCTTCGTGATCATTGCCGGTCTCGGATTCGGGGCTGAAGCCGTGCTCTTACTGACTCCACCGATCCCTCCCGCGCCGGCCCAGCCGCCCGCAACCGAACCAACCGAAAACCTTGAATCCGAGTAACGACCTGAAGGAGTGCCCCCATGGCCGTGGCAGCTGAACTACGCGCGAATTCCCCTTATGGCGACCGGGAGGCCGCCATCAAGCAGTACGCGCCGCTCGTGAAATACGTCGTTGGCCGCCTGGCCATCGGCCTCCCGGCGATCCTCGATTACGAGGACATTCTCAGCTACGGCACGATCGGCCTGATCGAGGCGCTCGATCGCTTCGACGACAGTAAGGGCGTGAAGTTCGAGACCTACGCGATTAGCCGCATCCGCGGCGCCATCATCGATGCCCTGCGCGCGCTCGACCGGCTCCCGCGCTCGGTTCGACAGAAGGCCAAGAAGCTCGAACAGATCCACGTTTCCTATGTCCTCGAGCACGGCCGCGAGCCGACGGACGAAGAAGTCGCCGCCGCCATGGGCCTTACCATCGAACAGTACAACCAGACGCTGGTCGATTGCTCGTGGGTGACCGTCTCGCTCGATGGCCTGCTCGATCGTGACAACAGCGACGACGGTTCGGCCCCGACCGAACTGCCCGCCGACCCGAACGAAGAAGACTTCACCCAGCGGATGGAGAAGCGCCAGCTCATCGATGCGCTGACGGGCGCGGTGAAGCAGCTGCCCGAGCGCGAATGGCTGATCGTCAGCCTCTACTACCGCGACGAAATGACGATGAAGGAAATCGCCCAGATCCTGGAGATTTCCGAATCCCGAGTCTGCCAACTCCATGGCCGCGCACTCGGCCGCCTGCGGGCGCGCCTCTCGCGCGAACACACGGCCTGAGGAATAAGCCCGATGAACGATGCAATCGCCCTGCTCGCAATCTCACAGCTGGTCTGTCTCGGCGCACTTTTCTACCTCTACATGCAGCTGCAGGAGATGAAGAAGCACGCGCCGGTCCGCCGCCAGCCATCTGCCCGAGTCCATCGTATGCCCGGCCCGGCGGAGGTCGGCGGGCATTCGGCCGCACGCGCCGCCCAGGCGGCCTACGCCGGTCCCGTGCAGCACGTCGAGCCCGCGATGGGCGCCGCGCGCAACGAACTCGCCAGCCTCGTCGCCCGTTCCAACGGCGTCATCGACATCCAGTCGCTCGCTCGCCGCATGCGCAAGAGCGAAGAAGAGGTGCGGCTGCTTCTCCGCCGGCAGGGGATAGCAAGCTGATGCGCCGATATCTCATTGCCGCGGTTGCTTCGTTCGCCGTCGCGCTGGTCTTCCTTGCCGGTGACGCGCACGCGAACGGTGTGCCGCAGCTCGTGAAGCTGACCTACCTCGAGGGCGTCTCGAACTTCGGTCCCGAAGACGCGGAAGGCGTGCTCGAATTCAGTTTCGCCGAAGCGTATGCCCGCGTGGACGTGAAGAACCTGAAGCCAATGGACGGCTATACGTACGAAGGGTGGCTCGAGGGCGGCTCGGCGCCGCTCAGGGTCGGCACAATCGAGGTGAACTCGGCCGGCATCGGCCTCCTCGATACGAAGCTCACCGGCCTTTCGGCGTACGACTACGACATCTTCATGGTCACGGCACGCCCCGCCGGCGACACCAGCGATGCGGTGCCCGCGAAGGTTTCAATCGCCGGCCGCTTTGCGGTCATCGGCGATGAGGCCAACAAAGGCGCCGTCGGCGATGTCCGCCCGAACCAGCTGCCCGACACCGGTGAAGAGCCGCCGGCCAGCTTCCGAGAGCGCGCGGGCCGGACCCTGACGATTGCCGCCGCCGCAGGTGGACTGGCGTTCGTGTTCTTGCGAGTCCTGAATCGAAAGAAGGTCAACAATGATCAAGGGACTGTATAGCGCCTTCACGGCCATGGATTCGGCCTGGAAGTACCAGGACGTGCTGGCGAACAACATCGCCAACGCGGACACAGCGGGCTTCAAGCGCGAATACGCGACGCAGCAGCCGTTCGCCGATGTCCTGCTTTCGCAGCAGGCCCCCGTGCCCGCGCCGCTTTCGGCGCGAATCCAGCAGGTCGTCGGCCAGATCGGCACCGGCACCTTCATCGCCGATTTCGCGACCGACTACGGCCAGGGAATGATCCGCCAGACCGGCAACGAGCTCGACCTCTCGCTGACGAACGGCTTCTTCCAGGTGGAGGGCCCGGACGGGACCGTCTATTCGACCCGCGACGGCCGCTTCGGGCGCGACGCCGAAGGCGACCTTGTCACCAGCCACGGTTACTACGTCCTCGATGCCAACGGTCAGCACATCAACCTGCCCCAGACACCCGTGACCATCGGCGTCGACGGGACCGTGCTGGACCAGGGCAACGAGATCGCTCGCATCGCGGTGCTCGACTTCTCTCCAACCGAGCTCACCCGGGCCGGCGAGGCCTACTTCACCAGCAGTGCGGTTGGCCAGGACCCGGTGGGCGGCGCCGGCCTCCGCCAGGGCTTCCTCGAAGGGTCCAATTCGATCCTCGTAGAGGAAATGACCACTCTCCTGGCGGTGCAGCGGACATACCAGGCGAACCAGGCCGTGCTTTCGACCCTCGACGGGACGTTGGACCAGGCCGCCGGCCAATTGGGGACGCTCTAAATGCCTTCTATCCTCGGTGCCGCCGCCAGCGGCATGACACACAACCAGAACAAGCTCGACGCGGTCGCCTTCAACGTCGCGAACGCCGAGACTTTCGCCTACAAGAAGATCCGCCCGCTGCACGAAGGCCTGCCGACCCCCGAAGTCGACCCCGAAGGGGGCCGTCTCGGCGTCGCGCAGACCACGACGGACCTGATCTTCTCGCAGGCCGCCACCCAGGTGACCGATAACCCGCTCAACTTCGCCATCGAAGATGACGCCTTTCTTCGCGTCCAGGACTATGACGGACGAATTGTTTACACCCGCGTCGGCGCGCTTGGCACTGACGTTGATGGCAACGTCACGGTCCTCGGCGACCATCTCTTGGAACCACCCATCCAGGCGCCCGGGGGATTCTGGACTCAGCACCAGGTCGATGCAGACGGCGTCGTCAGCGCGCTCGACGAAAACGGCGAGCGCCAGGAGCTCGGCCAGCTGTCATTCGCCAAGTTCCGGAACCCGCAGGGTCTCGAGATCCTCGGCGGCGGGATGTACGCCGATACCGCCAATACAGGCGAGATTACGGTGGGCCCGGCGGGAACCGAGGGTTTCGCCGCATTGCGACCCGGGGCCCTCGAAGGCTCCAATGTGGATATGGCGGAAGAGTTCACCACGATGATCATCGCGCAACGAGCCTATTCCGCCTGCGCGAAAACGTTTGGCATCGGCGATGAGATGCTCGCCATCGCCACAAACATCACGCAGTAGGAGGCCGAACCATGGCTCGAATCGATGGACTGAATCTCTCCGGCGCGAACCTCAACCCGGCCAACGCCGCGGGTGCTGGTTCGTCCCAGGATCCCGCAGCCGCCGAGGCCGCGCTCAAGGCCCGTGGCCGCCAGGATGCCGTGAGTCTCTCCAATCGGGGACGCCTCGTTGCCGAAGCCGCGCACGCGGTGGCAACCTCGCGCGATGTGCGCACCGAACGGGTGGCCGCCCTGAAGGCCGCCATCGCCAACGGGACCTATAGCTCCAACGCCCGCGAAATCGCCGAGCGGCTCTTCGCGAACGGGATCGGGAACTAACCCATGTCTTCCGCGGCGGCAGTGCTCCAGGAAGTCCTCGCCCTGCTCGCCAGGGAAGAAGCGGCCCTTACCTCGCTCATCACGCTCGCGCTCGATGAGCAGCAGGCGCTCATCGAATCCGATTTCGATGGCATCGCCGCCATCAGCGCCGGCATGCTCGAAGCCGTGAACGCGATCGAGGCGATCGAGGAGAACCGTTTGAATCTCCTTAGATCTGTGAATGCCGAGACCTTAACACTCGAAGAACTGCTGCCTCTTGCCGATGATCTCGGCGTCGGTGGATTCGCAGAGGCCAGGCTCCAGCTGGGGGCCAAGGCCCAGGAACTCCGGGATGCGCAGGAACAGAATGCGCGCCTCCTCCTGAACGCGATGAAGCTGCGCGACCGCTGGGCGAACCTGCTGGGTGGATACATCGCCCCCGGCTACAGCCGCAATGGCAGCCGGCAGAACGCCGGCGAGACTCGCGGCAAGGTTTCGCGAAGCGCGTAGGAGGTCGAGTTGGGTCTTTCCATCGGACTCGATACCGCCGTCAAGGCGCTCAGGGCCCACCAGCTCGCGGTCGACGTTGCCTCGCACAACATCGCTAACGCGCAGACGCCGGGCTTTAGCCGGCAGCGCGTGCTCCTGCGCCCCATCGGCATCGACGGGAGCGACCACTTCACCCGGGACAACCTCCTCGGCCGTGCCGGTTATGGCGTCGATGCCAAGGACGTGAACCGCATCCGCGACACGTTCCTCGACTTCCAGGCCCGCCAGGGCATGTCGACCCGCGGCCAGTACAACGCATTCTCGACGCCCCTTTCCAACGCCGAAGTCGTGTTCAACGACCCGTCCGACGACGGCATGTCGGCGCTTCTCGGGAAGTTCTGGGCCGCCTGGCACGACGTGGTCAACGAACCGGAATCCCTTCCCGGCCGTACCGCCCTGATCCATGCCACCACCACTTTCACCCAGCGGGTGAAGGCCGCCTACGATCAGCTCACGCAGCAGCGGTTGGACCTCAACCAGACGGTTTCCGGCATCGGCGAACAAATCAACGCCAAGGCGACCGAGATCGCCGGGCTCAACCTGCAAATCAAGCAGGTCGAGCTCAACGGCGACATGGCGAATGACCTCCGGGACCGCCGCGACCTGATCCTCGATGAGCTCTCCCAGCTCGGAAATATCAGCTATGCCGAAGACGAAAGCGGTTCAATGAGCGTCTACCTCGGCACCCACGAACTTGTCTTTGGCACATCGGCGCGCACCGTGAAGACCGTCGATGACCCCGCGAATCCGGGCATGGTGAAGCTGCAATTCAACATCGACAACGACGACGTGAAGGTGAGTAGCGGCCAGTTGAAAGGCATCCTCGATGCCCGGGATGTCGCACTGCCGGAGCTCATCGGAAAGCTGAACAACCTCGCCACCGGCATCATGAACTCGGTGAACTCGCTGCATCAGACCGGCTACGGGCTCGATGGTTCTACCGGCCTCGCCTTCTTCACCGGCACCGACGCCTCGAACATGGCGATCAATTCAGCCATCGCGGGCAGCCCACAATCGATCGCCACAGCCTCGGCAACGGGGTCTCCGGGCGACCCGAGCATCGCCCTCGCGATCGCGAATCTCCAGCAGTCCACGAACATGCTTTCCGGCTCCGGAGCCAACGACCTGGTGGTGAACGAGGCGCTGTCGGCCGGGAATGTGGCAAGTGGCATTACCCTGGCGGGTTCGCTTCAGCCCGGTACCTACCACATGGTCGCCGTTGGCCCGAACGTCGAACTGCGCTATGGCTCAGCCACCGGTCCCGTCGTGGGCACGGCGACGCTCGCCGACATCAACCCTCCGGGCGGCTCGATTACGTTCATGAACGGCACCAACACGGTCGCCACGATTTCGATGACTGTCTCCGCTCCCTATACGGCTGCTACCCAGCAGGCCGACCTCACGGCTGCCGGGAACAACACCATGCAGGTCGAGGCATCGGCCAGCACGTACTACAGCAACATCGTTTCGGTGCTTGGCGCCGACGTGAACCGGTCCAAGGGCCTCGAAGATTCCTCGGGCCTGCTCGTGGACCACCTCGATACGCTCCGCCAGTCCGTGAGCGGCGTGAACATCGATGAAGAAGTCACGAACCTGAACTCATCGCAGCACGCCTACAACGCCGCTGCCAAGGTGATTACGGTCATCGACGAGATGCTCGACACGCTCATCAACCGGACGGGAGTTGGATAAGCCATGCGACTCAGTGAACTCTCTCGATCCAATAGCCAGATCCGCTACATGTCGGCGGCGACGGAGCGCGCGGACAAGATCCAGCAGCAGCTTTCGACCAACAAGCGCATCCAGCGCGCCAGCGACGACCCGACGGGCGCCTCGATGGCGATGCAGTATCGCAAGAACATCGCGTTCGAAGCGCAGATGCGGCGCAACCTCGAAAACGGCACGGCCTTCCTGAACGTCACCGAATCCGCCCTCGACGGCGCCACGGAGATGCTTCAGCGCGCCCGCGAGCTCACCGTGCAGGGTTCGACCGGCACGCTCGGGCCGAACGAGAAGACGAACATTGCCTCCGAACTGAACCAGATCATCCAGCAGCTCGGACAGATTGCGAACACGAACTTCGGCGGCGCCTACATCTTCAGCGGCTACAAGACGGACACCCCGGCCTACAACGTGACCGGTAACCCGCCCGTCTCCGCGACCTGGCAGGGTGATAACGGCCAGCGCGTCCGCCAGATCTCGGCGCAGGATTCCGTCGCGGTGAACGTGGTCGGGGACACCGTCTTCGGCGACATCTTCTCGCAGCTCATCACGCTGCGGGACAACCTGAACTCGAATCAGCCGACGACGACGATCAACAACTCGCTCGGCGACATCGACCATGCGCTGGACCGCGTGCTGAACGCGCGCGCCGATGTCGGCGCACGCATCAACCGCTTCGAAGCGACGACGAACCGCTCGCTCGACACCGACACGAACCTCCAGGAACTGCGCGCCGGCGTCGAGGACATCGACATCGCCGAGACGATCATCCAGTTCACGGCCTCGCAGAACGCCCTCGAAGCGGCCCTCGGCGCGATCGGCCGCACGAGCAACATGTCGCTGCTGAACTACCTGCGGTAGGGCGACGAATCCTACGGTTCGAAGTCGAATGCCTGCGCTTCGTCCCCCACGACGATGACGAATGCGTCGACGTTGCCCTGCCAGTTCGCGGGCCATCCGCTGCCAGCCTTGAACTCCAACCCGCCAACTGTGGCCCGAAGACCTGGGTTCGGGAAAGCGGCAAGAACTTGCGACCACGTGCAGGGATTGCTTTGCGGACACGTGCCGTTGCCGGGACTGCCGGTAGCCCACCACTTTCCTTGCAGTGGGTCCCACGTCTGCCACGAGCCCTTGCTCACGGTCTCGGTGAAGTACGGCTCATACACCAGCCGGCCTTGCCAGCTCGTTGTGGCATCCGTGAGGTCGTAGTCCATATCGAACTGCAACGAAATGGTCTGGACGGTGCCGGGATTCCCGGATGGCTGGTAGGTGGAGTAGTTGATGGCGCTGATCGAGTCCAGCCGGGTACCCGCGAAGGGGAGCGTGCCGTAAAGGCCGCCGCCCGTTGAGCCGAGCGAAATCTGGGCGCTGCCGCTGCCCGATGGCGCGGTCCCCGGGCCTGACCCGAAGGAACCTGTCGCCGTTGCAGTTTCCTGCAAGAATCCCCAGCCGTTGGGGCTCAGGGAACTCACCGGCACCGCATGACTTGGCCCGTCCATCGTCCACAGCTTCCAGTCGCCACCGTCCTGAATCATGATGACGCGGCTGTACTGCCGGGTTGTGAGCGAGTTCAGCGCGACGTCGAGGGCAACCCACCTTACGGCGGAGTGGGGACCCACTCCGGGCTCACCGTGGTATACCATTGAGCCAATTGATTGCCAGGCCACGACCACACCGTCCGTAGCCTCCGCGTCTTCCATGGCGTTGGTGAAGTCCTGCTCAGAAATCTCCGCGACAAAAGTAGAGTCCGAGGCCAGATAGAATTCGTGCCAGTCTCGACTGACCAATTTGTCGAGAGCGTCGGCCAGGGCGTCGTCGGCGTCGTGCGTCGCTGCCGAGTAACTGACCGAGTAGTCGTCCCCATCAAAATTCAGAGTCGCTTCAGCCGTCTGAAAGTCAGCTTGGACGGTGGCCTCGAATTCGAACTCCACCTCTTCGTAATCTGGGCTGAGCAGAGCGTCTACCGCCCCGAGTGGCCGGTCCCAGGTTGCCCCCCGGTTTAGGAGACCCGTTCCCGAGAACGTGACGTAGCTAACCCCGGCCCCATCGCGGGTAACGGTTGCTGGGTCATCACTCCAGAAAATGCCCAGGCCCCACACGGCGAAGGCAAAATCCCCTGCGTCATCCGCGGATGGCAGTAGTTCTGCCCGAAACCAGTTGCCGTTCTGTTGATCTACATAGCCATAATGGTTGTCGGCTGGGTCGCCTTCGGCCCTACCGACAGTGAACGAGTGAGGTTGATGCGACTCCCCCAGGCTGCTAGCAACCCACCAACCCGCAAACCCTAGGATCGTGACCGATGCCAACGCGATTGTTCGCCTCCGCAAACTGGAGTTCATGGCTTGCTACCTCTCAGTCGTAGTTGTAGGCCGTACGCGGAGACTCCTGCCCCCAACGCAGTCGTGAGGTCAATTGGGACCGGGCGCTCCTCGCTCACTTCCAATTCGAGATCCGACTTCTTCCATATGAGACTAAGCAGATCAGGGCTGCCTCCTTGCCCTTGAGTGGGGCCTTGCCACCCCTGAATTTGTTCGGTGTAAAACGCGAAGACTTCCGATCGCGGCGACGTAGTTACGAACCGTCTGCCGACCGACGTCGGAGCCCGGGGCGTGCCCCGATGCACTCTCAGGGGAGTTGACCATTCGGCTCCTGGGAAAAGCAGCGAGATTTCGGTGGCCCTAGAAAGCCGATCGACTTCGGAGTCCACGTCGCGGCCACAAGAAGTGACGGCGACTCCGAGCAAGAGCGGGATAGCGACTAGTGTCCTGAGTCAGAAGTTCGCTGGCAGAAGCGAGCGATAGTAGCGAGGATCTCGTCTGCACTCTTGGTCCAGGCGAACGGCTTGGGGTGTTCGTTTTGGATGCGAAGGTAGGCATCGATGGCC
>JBFWZP010000005.1:0-314203 GCA_050185215.1 Dehalococcoidia bacterium
TTCCGGCTGCGGTCGGAAGAACCCCTTCAGAACACCGGCAGATAGGAGGCCGACGTCATGGAACAGATCAACACTCTCTTCGAGAACCTGCTCAATATCGGCATGGGCGTCGGGGCCGCCGTGGCCGCGTTCTTCGTCATGTGGGGCGCATTCCTCTACATGAGCGCCGCCGGCAGCCCTCACCAGATGGAGCGCGGCAAGTCGGCAATCGTCAACGCCCTGGTCGGATTCTCCATCGTCCTCATGGCGAGGGTGATTGCGGGGATGATTCAGGATTCGATCGGAGCGTAACAGGACGAGGCCACACAGCGGTAGACGGATCATTCTCAGCCGCCGCCGAGGCGCGCCGAGCTCCCGTCCTAAACGGTGTAGGGATGCCCGGACCGGGCAGCCCCGTCACCGGGAGTGATGGATTGGAACCTGCCGGTCGCGTGATGCGGCCGAGACCGTGCCAGGGCGGTATAACATGTGTTATACGAGCGTTGCGCTGATCCTGAGGCGCGCGTACCATCCGCGTGATGGCTCTTTCGACCTCGGACATTCGGTCACTTCGCAACCGCCTCGGGCTGACTCAGGTGGAGCTGGCGTCTCGCCTGGGCGTCTCGTTCGCGTCCGTGAACCGGTGGGAAAACGGTCAGGCGCGCCCGTCAGCCATGGCCGTTGCTCAACTAGAGGAGCTGAGGGGCCAGCTCGATGAGCGGAGTGCTCAGCCGGTAGCCACGTTGGAGACTGCCGGGCGTGCCCCCTGTTACTTGGACTTCAAAGGCAATCCCCGGAAGCTCGCGACGGTCGTGGAGGCGGAGCGGCTCGCTCTCGGCCATCTTGTAAATGCGGCGTTCGCAGCTGAACTGTCACGAATCGACCCGCTCCCACACCAGCGGTTGGCGGTATACGAGGAAATGCTCCCGCAGATTCGGCTGCGGTTTCTCTTGGCGGACGACGCCGGCGCGGGCAAGACGATCATGTCGGGCCTCTATATCCGCGAGATGCTCGCGCGCGGCCTGATTCGCCGCGTCCTAGTCGTCTCTCCCGCTGGGCTCATCGGCAACTGGGCGAACGAACTCGAACATCTCTTCGGCCTTTCGTTCAAGATCCTGTCCGGCCCGGACGCCCGGGCCGGGAATCCTTTTTCTGGGCCCGAAAGTGACCTTGCCATCGTTTCGGTTGACACCCTTGCTGGTGCGCGGATGTTTGGCCGACTCCAAGAGGCCACAACGGTCCCCTACGACCTGGTCATCTTCGATGAGGCGCACAAGCTGGCGGTGGATCGCGAGCAGGACCTCCGCCTGCGCAAGACCGAACGCTACCGAGTTGCCGAAGCGCTGGCAGGGGTCCACGCCGACGATCCTCAGTGGTCCCTCGACTGGTCGGCGAGCCACCTACTCCTCCTCACGGCAACGCCCCACATGGGAAAGGACTTTCCCTACTTCGGTCTCTGGCGACTCCTCGAACCGGACGTTCTGCCCACGCCGGATGCCTTCAACGCCTATCCCGCCGATGCTCGGGCACGTCATTTCCTCCGTCGGACCAAGGAAGAAATGGTGCAGTTTGACGGAACCCCCATCTATCCGCGGCGAGTCTCGAACACGCTGAGCTATGACCTCTCGTCTGGGGAGATCAGCGAACAGCGGCTCTATGACGAGACCACGGCCTACATTCAGCACTACTACAACCGGGCGCGCGTTCTCAACCGGTCTGCGGCGCAACTTGCGATGAGTGTGTTCCAACGTCGTCTTGCGAGTTCGACTTGGGCACTACTCCGCTCTTTCGAGCGGCGCGAGGAGAAGTTGCGGCGACTCATTGAGGACATCGAGGCTGGTCGCATGCGCGCCGAGGATCTGGCAGTTCGACAGCTCGCACTCAATACCGTTCGAGACATGCTGGACGAGACGACCGCCGACGAAGAGGAGCATGAGGATGGCCGCGAAACCCACGAATCGAGCGAGGATGACGCGCTCGGGGGGACGGCAGCGAGTTCGCTCTCGGAGCTGCGAGATGAGCGCGACCGTGTGGTGTCCCTGGCGTCGCTTGCTCGTGAAGTCTACGAACTTGAGGAGGAATCCAAACTCGGGAAGCTCCGTGAAGTGATCAGGGAGCCAGAGTACCGCGACGAGAAACTCATTATCTTCACCGAGCACCGCGACACGCTGGAATTCCTTGTGCGCCGGCTCGAAGGACTTGGATTCACCGGACAGGTTGCGCGTATCCATGGCGGCATGGATTACCAGGAGCGGCAAGCCCAGATCGAGTTCTTCCGACGGACGGCCGACGATGGCGGCGCTACCTATCTCGTGGCAACCGATGCGGCCGGTGAGGGCATCAACCTCCAGTTCTGCTGGCTGATGGTGAACTACGACATACCGTGGAATCCGGCCCGGCTTGAGCAACGGATGGGACGCATCCACCGCTATGGCCAGAAGCGCGACCCCGTGGTCATCATCAATCTCGTCGCCGGAAAGACGCGCGAAGGCCATGTGCTCCATACCCTCCTCGAGAAGCTGGAGCGCATCCGAAAAGAGCTCGGGAGCGATAAGGTCTTCGACGTGGTGGGCCGGCTCTTCCACGGCGTTTCGCTCAAGGAATACATGTTGCAGGCGCTGACCCCGGAGGGCGCCGTAGCAGCCGAACGGGAGATTGAAGGGACACTGACCCCAGCGCAGGTGGAGGCGCTCGCGGCACAGGAGCGAGCCTTGTTCGGGACCGGCGGGGATGTGCGGGCTGCCCTGACGCGACTCCGGCCCGCGCTGGAGAACGAGGCATACCGAAGGCTCCTTCCTGGCTACGTCGGTCGCTTTGTGGAGAACGCCGCACCGCTGCTCGGGATCGTGATCGATGGCGATCCGAACTCGGAGTTCAGCGTCAGGGCTATCTCTCCGGGGGCTCTGGACGCGTTGTCGCCTGTTCTTGAGACCTACCCGCCCGAGGTTCGCTCTCGCCTTACCGTCCACAAGCCAGGCCGGCTCGATGAAGACAAGCTCTTCGTGCATCCTGGTGAACCGGTCTTTGAGCGTCTGCGGACTCTGGTGACGTCGCGGTTCGCCGAAGACGCTGAGCGCGGGGCGGTGTTCGTCGACCCCGACACCGAGACCGCATACATGCTCCATTTCGCGCGGATACACGTGCTGCGCGGGAATCGGCCGGCGAGTCGGGCCACTGAGACTCGCCTTGTCGCGATTAAGGACAACGGCGAAGGCCGACTGGAGGAGTGCGCGCCAGAGCAGCTGCTGGTGCTTCGCCCAGCACCGGGCCTCTCGCCGGCATCCGAATTCACGGACGCCGGCCCCGCTTCTCGGGACCGAGCCGGAGAGTTCGCCCTGCAGAGGATCGCGACACCATTGGCGGAGGAGCGCCGCAACGAGCTCGCTTCGACGCTCGCGGAGCGTCAGGACTTCCTTCGACGAGGATTCGACTACCGCGAGGCCGAGTTAGCCGCAACCCGGGCGAAGCTTCGCGAACGGGCGACCGCCGGAGACGCGCGCGCGCAAGCGGACCTGGCACGTGTGCGGGAGCAGCAGCGGGCACTCGAAGGGCGTCGCGAGGATGCGCTCGGAGAGCTTGAAGGGGCAATCGACGGCATTGCGCCGGGGCCAGTCGAGTTTGTGGCTCACGTGATGGTGGTGCCTTCGCAATCGCCCGACGATGCCCGGAAGCGTGACGCGGAGGTCGAGCGCATAGCGATGAGGTTCGCGGAGCAATACGAACTGGCGGCCGGTGCCCTCCACGTGAAGGACGTCTCCGCTCCTGAGGGTGCTCGGGCGGCCGGGCTCCTTGAACGGCCGGGGTTCGACCTCCTTTCAATTCATCCCAGCGGCGAGCGGCGCTGCATCGAAGTGAAAGGCCGCGCTTCAATCGGGGACATTGAGGTCACTGAGAACGAGTGGGCTCAGTCTGCGAACCTCCGCGCCGATTACTGGCTGTATGTCGTTTACGACTGCGTCAGCGCTCACCCGCGGCTCGTGCGTGTGCGCGACCCGTTCGCGGCTCTTCTAGTTCGTGCCAAAGGCGGGGTGATCGTCGACGAATCAGCGGTGTTCGCGGCGGCAGAAGGAGAGCGGGGGTCGTGACATCACGAACCGACGACCCGGTCCGGCGCATCGCGGAGGCCACTGTTTCGCCGTTGCGCGTCGTTGCAGGCCCCGGAACCGGCAAAACGTTCGCGATGATGAAACGCGTCGAATGGCTTCTCGGAACAGGCGTTGAGCCGAAGCGCATATTCGTCTGTTCCTTCACGAGGACCGCGGCCGGAGATCTCGGCCGGGCGCTGCAGGACCTGGGAGTGCCGGGAGCCGACGAGGTGAGAGCGACGACGGTTCACTCGTACTGCTTTTCCGTTCTAGCGCGCGAGCATGTGCTCGAGCTCACGGGGCGCACGCCACGCACTCTCATGCAGTTTGAGGAGCGGTTCGTTCTCGAAGATCTTTCAGGTGTTGGGGGCGGAGTGCGCGAAGGAAGGAAGCGCCTGAAGGCGTTTAACGCCTCGTGGGCTCGGCTGCAGAGCGATGACCCTGGCTGGCCCTCCGATCCCACCGACAAGACATACCATCAGGCGCTCCTCGATTGGCTCAGGTTCCACCGCGGGATGCTTGTTGGAGAGCTCGTTCCAGAGGCTCTCCGATACCTGCGCAGTAATCCGACATCGCCTGAGAAGAAGGCCTTCGACTACTTCCTCGTCGACGAGTATCAGGACCTGAACAGGTCTGAGCAGGTCCTGCTCGATGTGCTCGCAGAGAATGGGAAACTGACGGTCATCGGCGACGAAGACCAAAGCATCTATTCCTTCAAGCACGCCCACCCTGAGGGGATTGTGGAGTTCGACCAGTCTCATCCGGGCGGCCAATCCGAATCTCTGCTGACGTGCCGTCGGTGCCCGAGCCTCGTCGTTACGCTCGCCAATCACCTCATCTCGAGCAATTCGAATAGGCCATCTCGCCAACTTACCGTGCATCCTGGTAACGGCCCCGGCGAGGTGCGGGTGGTTCAGTGGGAGACCATGTTCGCCGAGGCCGACGGCCTGGCGCGGTTCGTCAGCAAGCGAATCGGCGACGGGACGGTGGCGGCTGGTCAAGTGCTGGTACTGGCTCCGCGAAGGCAGTTCGGCTACGAGATTCGAGACGCGCTGCTTCGACTTGGACACCCCGCCGTGAGTTTCTTCCAGGAGGAAGAGCTCGACGGTGACCCAAAGGACCTCAACGCGTCCCAGGCGCAACAGCAATTCACCGCGCTCGGGTTACTTGTAAGCCCAGACGACGCCGTCAGCCTCCGGTGCTGGTGCGGTTTCGGAAGTTCTTCTCTCAACGCCGCGGGGTGGGCCAAGGTCCGTGCGTACTCGGAGTCGAGCGGAAAGTCGTTGCGTCAGGTCTTGACGGAGCTCGAACAAAATGCGCTTCAGCTCCCATACACCGGCAAGATCATCGAACGTTTTCGAGTATTGAACGCGCTCGCCGCTGCGGCGGGCGGCTTGACTGGGCAGACCCTGGTCGACGCCCTCTTCCCCGACGGGGAGGACTGGGCTGAACCCTTCCGCAGCGCCGCGCTGGGCGTGGTGGAACCAGATTTTGGGCCGGCGGTCCTCTACCAGCATCTTCGGTCGATCATTACTCAGCCCGAGCTTCCGACGGAGGTCGAGTACATCCGTGTCATGAGCCTTCACAAATCGAAGGGCTTAACGGCGCAGATGGTGCTCGTGGCTGGCTGCCTCGAGGGCATCATTCCCTCTTCCAACGACGACGACGCCTCGCGCGCTGAGGAGCTGCGAACCCTTGAGGAGCAGAGGCGGCTCTTCTACGTAGCCATCACGCGGACACGCGAAACGCTGGTTCTTTCAAGTGTGGCCCGCCTGCCCGTCCCTGAGGGCTACAAAATGCGGCCCAAGGTTGCCGGCGTCGGCCCCAGGCTCGGGATCAAGACGATCGCGTCCCGGTTCCTGGATGAGCTCGGACCAGGCAGCCCAGCAGCAGCCGACGGCCCGACCTTTCTCAAATCCACAGGAGTCACCCCATGACCGACACACCCCGGCTCATTGAACTCGCGTTTCCGCTTCGCCAGGCGTCCATCGACTCCGTACACGAGAAGAACGTACGGCACGGGCACATCTCAACGCTGCACATCTGGCCGGCCCGGCGCCCCTTGGCGGCATCGCGTGCCGCGCTCATCGCCACGCTGCTCCCCGATCCTGAAGACGACGACGAGCGCAAGGAGATCTTAGAGCGCCTCGGTGGAACCCTGCACAAGGTGCAGAAGCGCAAGGTACTGCCCGGCGGCCGGGTTGAGTTCGTGGAAGCTGAGGAGACCGTTGGCGGTATCCTGCGCTGGGGACGGGAGTCCGGATCCGGCCTGGACTGGTTCCGCGCCGAGATCCACAAGGCCTATGGCGGCCGGGCGCCGCGCGTGCTCGATCCGTTCGCCGGGGGCGGCGCCATCCCATTCGAGGCGATGCGGCTCGGTTGCGAGGTGACCGCCGGCGATCTCAATCCCGTCGCCTGGTTTCTCCTCAAGTGCACCCTCGAGTACCCGCAGCGCCTCGCAGGGCAGGCCCGTCCATTGCCCGCGTTCGCCTTGAAGGACGCGCAGTTCATGGAGGCGTTCCTAAAAGCGCGGGGTGAAAAGGGGAAAGCTCTCCAAAGGAGCTTGGCGCATTACGGCCTCGGCGAGGACACCGCCAATTACTTCGCCGGCTGGGACCCAAACGAGCCGGCTCCCGAGGCGGATCTGGCGTGGCACGTCCGGGCTTGGGGGCGCTGGGTGCTGGATCGAGCGGTGAAGGACCTTGCTCCTCACTATCCGGCGATCGATGGTGAATCGATTGTCGCGTACCTCTGGGCGCGAACCGTCAGATGCAAAAGCTGCCGTGGCACCGTCCCTCTGCTGAAAACGCGTTGGCTCTCGAAGAAGGACAACAATCGAGTTCTGCTGACCATGGAGCCAAACGCTGACCGAACGGAAGTAGTGTTCGGCCTGGCAAGGAATGTTCCTCACGGAGGCACCAACGCTGCTCAACGCCGAGAGCACGATCGGCGTATCGGTGCGGGAACTATGACCAAGTCCGGCGCGGTCTGCCCCATGTGTCCCGCGACTATGACTCAGGAAGACATTCGACTTGAAGGGGAGCACGGCCGACTCGGATTGGTGCTGACCGCTATCGTCACCGCAGGTGTGCGGAGCAAGGACTATCGCCTTCCCCGACCGGAGGATCGGAGCGCGGCGGAGACAGCGGGAGAAGGCCTGGATAGCGTCTTTGACACCATCCCATTTGGCCGCCCCACGGAACCTGTTCCGCGCGGAGGAAGTCGAGTTGGGGGAGGAAGCTCCTTCACAGTGCATCTCTATGGCTTAGACAGGTGGGATAAGCTGTTCACTAGTCGACAGCTACTCGCCATAGGTACGTTCGCGCGAGAAACTATTCGGATTCGCGATGCCATGCGGGAGTTGCGATATTCGCAGGATTGGATTGAAGCGATTGGCGCATACCTCGCGCTGACGGTAGATCGCCTTGCCGACCGCTCAAGCGAGATCTGCTTTTGGCAAACGAGTGCGCAAAAGATAGGGAACACCTTCACGCGCTTTGCTTTGCCTATTACCTGGGACTTTGTGGAGACCATGCCATGGGCCGATGCGAGTGGCGGATATGGGCAAGCTGTGGACTGGGTGGCCGAGGTCATTGAGCACTGCTGCGAGGCTCTATCTGGGGCACTCTCGCCATCATTAACTCTGGACTCTGCTACTGAAATAGCGAGAGCTGATTACGATCTCATTTTGACCGATCCGCCCTACTACGATGCAATTCAATACTCAGACTTAATGGACTTCTTCTACGTGTGGTTGCGCCGAACCACTTTTGGCCTTTCCGAGGACATCGATCGCGCGTTTGCCAGCCCCCTCGGCCCAAAGTGGGATACAGACGCTGGGCGTGGGGAGCTCATTGATGAGCCCAGCCGATTCGACGGAGACCGGCTGCGCTCTCGCGCCGCTTACGAGGACGGAATGGCCAGCGCTTTTTCGGCCGCTGGGGCGAGCCTCGGGCCCAACGGAAGATGCGTGATCGTCTTCGCGCACAAGAATCCGGACGCTTGGGAGACCCTCGTGGGCGCCGTCATACGCTCCGGATTCGTAGTCGACGCAAGTTGGCCGATCCAGACGGAGAGGGCCTTTCGGACACGTTCCTTGACGGGCGCCGCATTATCATCGTCTGTTTGGCTGGTGTGCCGGAAGCGTCCGGATGCGGCACGCCCCGGCTGGGACAACCTGGTTCTCGATGACATGCGCCGCAACATCACCACTCGCCTTCGCCGCTTTTGGGATGACGGGATCCGTGGGCCGGACTTCGTCTGGGCTGCCACAGGCCCTGCTCTGGAGGCCTATAGCAAACATCCGATCGTGAAAAAGGCTAACGAGCCTGGGAGGCTTCTGGAGGTGCACGAATTCCTCCAGAAGGTTCGGCGGATGGTGGTTGATTTCGTGGTAGGTCGCGTGCTCACAGGCGGTGAGGACGGAGAAGAGACCACGGGGCTCGACGACGTCACGACCTACTACCTGCTGCACCGCAACGATTTCCAGCTCACCGACGCCCCGTCAGGGCCATGCATTCTCTACGCCGTCTCCTGCAACCTCTCAGATAAGGCACTCGCTGACGACCACGACATATTGGCTCGTGCCGGCGGCCAGGAGCCCGCAGACGAAGACGTTGAGCTGGAAGACGCGCTCGGGGAGGACCCGGAAGAAGGCACCGGCAGCAAGCTACGACTCAAAGCGTGGACCCAGCGCCGCCGAAAGTCGATGGGATACGAAGGTCCGAACGGGCGACCGGCGCCGCTCATCGACCAGGCGCATCGCCTCATGCATCTCTGGAAGGCCGGCGATGTGACAGAGGTCGACGATTACCTGGACGAGCACGGCTTGCGTAGCAACGTGCTGTTCCATCACCTCGTCCAGGCAATCATCGAGCTGGCGTCGCACGACCGTGACCGCGAAGAACGATCGATCCTCGAAAGCATCAGCAATCATCTCCAGACACGAGGCGTTGCAGCGCCACGAGCGCCCAAGCCCGTCCAGGCGGAGTTTGCGTTGGAGTAGCAGTCGCGCAACCGTCAGAATGCGTAGACGAAAGTGAGAACAAGGCGATGAGCGCTCCCCCCTGGAAACCATGGCACGACGTCGTGAAGCTTCGCGATGACCTCCGTTCTGGAGAGCTCTCCCTCGCCATCTTCGCTGCCGACCTTTACGACGTGGTCATGGGGAAGGCTCGTCCGGTCTATCGCGACCCCAAGGAATTCTTCGCTCTCACGTATCCAACGACCGCGTTACGGGAACTGGTGACCGATGTAGTTCATCGCCTAGCCGGAAAAAACGACAAGGCTGTGCGCCAACTCCAGTTGACGTACGGTGGCGGCAAGACGCACACGCTGGTGACGCTCTATCACCTTGTGAACGAGCCTAACAATCTCCCCGACCTGCCAGCCGTCACCGAGTTCAAGGCCCAGATAGGCATGACCCCGCCCCGAGCCCGGGTGGCCGCACTCTGTTTTGACAAGCTCGACGTAGAACGCGGCATGGAAGTACGGGCACCGAACGGCGAAACGCGGTGGCTGAAACACCCGTGGAGCGTTCTCGCTTTCCAGCTGGCTGGATCAGAGGGGCTTCGGTTGCTCAACGCCGAAGGAGCCGAAGCGGAACGCGAAAGCGCTCCGGCCGAGAACCTTCTCACCGAACTCCTCGCTATGCCGGCCAAGGACGGCCTTGCGACACTCGTTCTCATCGATGAAGTGCTCATGTACGCTCGCGAGAAGGTCGGGTTGGACCCCGGCTGGCAGAGCAAGATTGTCAACTTCTTCCAGTACCTCACTCAGGCGGCGACCAAGGTCGATCGATGCGCGATTGTCGCGTCACTCCTCGCCACCGACCCCGGAAAGAACGACAGCCTCGGGAAGGACATCATCGGGGACCTCCACGCCATCTTCCGGCGTCAACAGGAGGAGGGCGTAGAACCGGTCGGGCGAGATGACGTCGCCGAGGTGTTGCGCAGGCGGTTTTTCAAGCCCGAGTCCATCAAGGACAAGGAGACTTTCCGGCCGCACGTGCATACCGCCCTGTCGGGAATCGAAGGACTCGACGATCAGACTCGTCGGGACCGCGCAGCAGCCGAGGAACGCTTCCTGAGAAGCTACCCGTTCCACCCGGATCTGACGGACGTCTTCTACCAGAAGTGGACAAACCTGGAGAGCTTCCAACGAACCCGCGGCATCCTCAGGACGTTCGCGATCGCCCTGCGGGACGCGGAAAAGTGGGACGGCGCTCCCTTGGTCTCTGCGAACGTATTCCTCTCCGCCCCTGGACAGACCGGTATCTCCGAGGCTGCGCGAGAGCTCACCACGGTTGCAGCAACCGAGGAGTACGAGGGTAAGCGCCAGGAGTGGGGAGGCGTACTTTCAGGGGAGCTGGAAAAGGCTCGGTCGATCCAGGATGAGCTGGGGACGCTTCGCTACCGCGAACTTGAGCAAGCTGTCTTTGCCACCTTCGTGCACTCGCAGCCTGTTGGCCAAAAAGCTCAGCTCCGAGATCTGTCAGTGCTCGTCGGGGCGACGCGGCCAAGCCGAATCGACTTGGACAAGGCCCTGCTCCGGTGGACTGATGAGTCCTGGTTCCTCGACGAGGAGGCCATAGCTGACGCCGGCACAGGAGCAGGTGGTGAGAAGCTTGTTCCACGAACGTGGCGCCTCGGCTCGAAGCCGAACCTCAAGCAGATGCACTCCGATGCATGCTCGAGAGTTTCACCGCCCGTTATCGACAGTCGCCTGTTGAGTGAAATCCCAAACGTGAAGTCCCTGACAGCTGGCGCGTCCGGAGCGGGAGCGAAGGTTCACATGCTCCCCGAAAAGCCGCGAGATGTGGACGATGACGGCGAATTCCGGTTTGCTGTGCTCGGCCCACGAGCAGCCAGCGAGCCAGGGAAGCCTAGCGCGGAAGCATTGCGGTTCCTCAACGAGACCACCGGACCCGACCGGCCCCGGACTTCTCGGAACGCCCTCGTCCTCGCTGTGCCCTCGGTCGACGGGTTGGAGGCGGCGCGCAATGCGGTCCGGGACTATCTCGGGTGGGAGGATGTTCAGGACACTCTCAAGGGCCAGGACATCGATCCCATTCGGCGCGAAACGCTCAAAGTAAAACTGGACGAAGCACGAAGGCGGCTGCCTGATACGGTCCGGCAGGCCTACTCGATTGTCGTCACCGTCGGCAAGGACAACTCGCCAGAAGCGTTCAAGGTCACGTTGGGGTCGGACCCGCTCTTCGCCACGATCAAGGCTGACGGCCGTTCTCGGATTCAAGAAACGGCAGTGACGGCCGAAGCTCTCCTTCCCGATGGTCCATATGATCTCTGGCGGCCGGGCGAGGAGGCTCAGCGCTTCAAGACACTGGTCGGGGCATTCGCAGAACGACCGCACCTTCCCAAGATGTTGAACCGAAAGGCCATCCTCGACACGCTCGTGACGGGTTGCGTCGAGGGCACCTTCGTCCTGCGGCTGAGCCGTCCCGACAAGTCCATCCGGACATTTTGGAGAGAGTCCCCCGACGAGGCGGCTCTGAAGGACTCGAGCCTCGAAGTCGTGCTGCCCGGGAAGGCCAAGCTCACGGAAATCTTGCCTGCCGCACTCGTGCCAGGTCAGCTCCCGGGGCTCTGGGGAGGTGACTCCACTCGATTCGCCGACGTCATCTCTTACTTTCAGGGTGGCAAGGTCGTAAAGGTGCGCCGAGAAGGGTACGACGAGCCATTCGAGGTCCCCGGTGCAGATCGGGCCGTGGTTGCTGCGGCTGTGGAAATCGCCGTCCGTGAGGGCGCGCTATGGTTCCGGTCGGGGCCGGCGAGCCTTCTCGGGGAGGCAATCCCGAGCGGACTCCTTACCGATGACGCCGAACTCGCTGCCCCGCCCGAATCGCTCTCTCCGCTCGACCTGCTGAAAGAACGGCTGCCGGCCCCATGGGAGACGAACACTCCCACGGCCTACACGCTGGCGGTGAGTCTCTCAAACGAGCGGGGCGTGCCCTTGCCGTGGATTCTGGTGCGAGACGCGATAGATGGGGCCATTCGAAGCAAGTACCTCGAGAGGACATCCGATTCAGGCCCCTGGCCGTGCGACGTGTCAGGTGCCCATTTGGTAAAGCTTCGCTACCCCGAGGCGCAACCGCCACCGCCGCCGCAGCCACCACTTCCCATTGGCGCACGTGCAGCACAGGCTGAGTTGCGTCCCAATCAACTGCAAGACCTAGCCGACGCACTCGGGACCATCCGCACGAAGGCTGTCGGCTACGACCTCAAGTTCAGCGTCCGCGTGCAATTGGGCGGTGGCGACGCAGAGGTACCTGGTTCGGTGGTCGCCGCAGTCAGTGAAGTGCTACGAGGTATCGATCCGAGCTTCGAGCTCAAATGAGACTCATTCGATCCGCCCTTGGGACGGGCGGCGGCCCCGGCGGCCGGATCTTCATCCCACGCTGATTGGACGTCAGCGACTCTCTGCTATCAAGGATTCGACGTGCTCGTCCAAGGTCAGAGCTGCCTGCCGATGGGTTCCTTCGACGACGACAAGCCGACGGACGTGCATGTCTGGGAACCTACCTACTCGCCTTAGCAGTTCCCGTATACTCGTTCCGTGAAGAGTCGAGCCATGCCACCGCCTTCGAGCCGTGCCGGCGCTGGGTTCAAGTACGAGGACCAGGTAGGGGCCTTCTTCGCCCTCTGTCTGCTCACAGAGCGGCCGGTCGTCCCTGGATTGAGCCCCCTTTCGCGCATCGACTTCCAACTGGACGAGGGTGGTCAGCTCGGAGTCGACGACGTTGTCCTGACACTATCAGACGGCGCTGAAACTCTGCGGGTGTTCCTGTCACTTCGTTCCGGTCAGCAATTCCGTAGTAATCGGTTTCCCGCGGACTTTGTCGGCGCTGCCTGGGCCGTGCTCGGCAACGGAGCCGACCTCGTAGGTCTGATCACCCGCGACGTTCCATCGACGGTTCGCCCGCGGCTGGATGAGCTCCTGAACGAGGCCCGTGTTCAGACGCCGAGCGACCTTGCTCAGAGAATCCCCGCCGGCGGGACCACTCGAAAGAGTCTGTGGGCAAGCCTTGAGGCACCTGCCGGCATGAAGGCGGACTTGGACACGAACCCAGGTACGCTTCTGTCGCGGCTGATGGTGATTGAACTCGATTTCGGCACCGTGGCCTCACAGCACGAAGTCGAGGCTCTTCGGCGGTGTGGCGAAGCACTGCGCGATCCGTTGGATGCGGATGCGCTGTGGCACGAGCTCCAGGTCCTCGTTTCCGAGGTGCGCGTTTCGGGTGGGTATCTCGACCTCGAGCGCATGAGAGATCGTCCCAGGCGCTTTCGGCTCAAGGCAATTCCTTCTGCAGAACCGACGCTGACCGAAGTCAAGGAGCGCTCTCGAGCCCATCTTTCGCTCGTGCGCGACACGCTGGCTGACGGCGCCAGACTCGATCGATCCGACGTTCTCGAAGAACTCAACGCACCCGCCGGGTTCCGGGTTCTTCTTGGAAGCCCCGGAACCGGTAAGTCCGCTCTCGCCCGGCACTGGACAGAGGCAGGAGAGGAGCCGATCTGGTTGCGACCAACAGACATCCGCGACTTCTGGCGAACCGGCCCGGCGCGCCTTTCGCACGCTCTTCTCAACACTGGCGTCCCTACAAGGGTGGTGATTGATGGGCTCGACCGCGTCTTCGACGAGGAGGTCTTGAAGGTCGCCGGCGCTTTCCTGCACCAGATGGCTATGTCGGGATCGAGAGTCGAGATTCTGTTGACCACGATGGAAGACGAGTGGGGACGGCTGTCAAAGGCCCTGGTCGCTTCCAGGGTTCAGTGGGACGCTTTAAGGGCCGTACCCCTCACGGAGGATGATCTCCGAAATCTCCTGGCTGGCTCGCCCAGGCTTCTGGACGCTGCGCTTCGGAGCCGTTCTTTCGGCCCGCTGCGAAATCTGAAGGTTCTGGACACTCTCGTAGGCCGCTTTTCGAACGCGGCCGGCGTCGAAGCTGCGACCGTCGACGAGGCGTCTTTCAGTCGCTGGTTTGTCGAGGATCTGGTTGCTGGTACCGGCCCATCCCCGACCATGCGCAGGCAAGCAGCGACGCAGCTTGCGATCCGCCAGGCACTCACTTCGTCCCCCGAGACGCCGATTTCTGAGCTCGAACTTTCCGAAGCGATCGACGAGCTGATCCGTGACGGCATCTGCCAGAGCGACCACGGCCGCATTCGCTTCTCACACGGACTCTACGGCGATTGGATTCGGGCCAAACACCTCGAAAGCCTCACAACTACGCGCTTGGCGTTTCTCGTCGACCAGGCCAGTGCTCCGTCTTGGCACCGGGCCTTGCGGTTGTACTTCCTCGGCATGGGGAATCGATCAGACTCCAAGTCATGGCGCAAGGCTGTTGACGAACTTGACGCAGCCGGTGCCGAAGCTATCGCGGACATTGCCTTGGAGGCATTGCTGTTCGCGGACGACGAGGCAGGGCTCATCAGCAAGATGTGGCCCGAACTCAGCCAGGAGGACAGCGACCTTTTCTCAAGACTACTCGGCCGCTTCCTGCATGTGGCCACGCTACCGGATCCCAGGTACTCCTCCGTAGCAACCGGTGATTTAACGTTTGCTACCAGGCTGGCTGCTCGCTACCGCCTGCCCTGGGCGCCGCTCTGGTTACCCGTACTGAAACTGCTGGGGAAAAACCCTGACGAGGTCGTTCGGCACGCCTGGGTGCAGGCCACCGAGATCGCCAATCTCTGGCTCCGATCGACACCGTTAAATGCCCCTCGACGCGAGGATGCTGCCAGTCTCGCAGTTGCGGGCGCGCGGCGATTGGCGGACGACCTTATCCACCGGCGATATCACCGTGACGACTTCGAGTCGAAAGTGTGGCTGGCGCTGTTTGCCGCGGCGTTAGAGGAAGGGCCAGCGGTCGGCGAACTCACGACGGCCATGACGCACTTCGAGGTTGAACGGCCGGCGGCTCTGTTCCCCATTACCCACAAGTTCCACAAGGTCACCATCGTCGAACCCACTTTCCGGTCTGTCTGCCTCTCGTTCGATGGACTCGAACCGCTCATTCGGGTGGATCCGATGGCAGCTTCGACATTGATCAAGAGATGCCTCAATCCAGGTCCCGAGGGCGATGATATGTTTCGATCGCCGCTCGACGGCGGGTTCGACATCATCGATACCGCCGATCGCGTAGACCCGTTCTTCAGCGAGGGGCCGTTCCTCACTTTCTTGCGACTTGCTCCGCATGAAGCCCTCGCGTGCCTCATCGAGGTCATGAACGTCTGTGTGGAACGCTGGGTCAAGAACGTCCCTCAGGGAGAGCGAGTCGCAACGACGAGAGTCCTCGTCGGCGACTCGTGGCGGACCTTTTCGGGAACCGGAGAAATGCTTTTCTGGCACCGAGGCGACAGTCGAGTGCCTTCGATACTTAGCAGCTCTCTCATGGCCTTCGAGAAGTACTGCGTGGAAGTCCTCGACGCCGGCGGGGAACTCCAAGACTTGTGTGATGCGATCTGGGAACACTGTCACAACCTTGCGTTGGTCGGAGTGCTGCTGTCGGTCGCAGCCCGCTGCCCGGAGCGGCTGTCCGCAGAACTGCGACCGCTGATGACATCTCGCGAGATCCTTGTATGGGACAGGCAACACAAGGCAACGATGGAGTTGCAGCGGCCGTGGATGGTGGGCGAGTGGATGACCGGCAGACCGCTCGCTACTGCCATCGCGGAGTGGCACGACCAACCGTTTCGGAAGCTCGAAATCCAACAGCTAGCGATCGAGCGCTTCCTCCTCGACCCCTCAGAGCAGGCGTTCCTCGAGCGATTGCGGACTGCGTGGGCCGAGGATGCGGAAGATCCGATCCCGCATTGGATCGGTACGCTGATAGCAGCGTTCGATGTGGACAACTGGTTCGACCTCGGGGATGGCCGGATCGCTTTCCAGCCGCCGCAGGATTTGCTGGCTGCAGCCCGAGCTTCGGACGAGGAGATCAACCGCCATCTCTGGTGGCTGCATATGCCGATGCGTCTGCGCCGGCTTGTTGACGGGGCCGAGCCGATCCCGCCCGAGGCGCAGCTCGAACCGTTCTGGCGAGACGCGGTCGACCGGCTGCAGAATGCCGAAGTTGGCACAGACGAGCTGATCCAACCCCGCGATATCGCATGTGGCGTTGCGGCGGTGTTCCTCTCCCAGGCACGTGAATGGTGCAGGGCACACCCGGACGTCGAGGACTGGTGCCGTCAGGTCACCATCGCCGCATTCGAAGAACCGCAACGCGCGACTGGATTCGACTCACCGTTCACTGTGAGCGAATGGTCGTGGGATTTCTTTGCCGCGGAAACAGTACCGATACTGCTGGCGGAGAACCCGACCGATCGGCGAATTCGGGCGGCCGCCGCTCAGCTCGTCAACGGCTTCCACATCGGGGCCGTCAGGCGCTTCTTCGCCGCCTCCTGGAGGCACCGTGCCAATCTGGGCGAAGACTTCCTTCGGCTTCAGCACTTGGCTCTAATTGCGTCGCTCCAGGCCAACCCCCGCGACGGTTCGGCCCACGCCGCCGTCCTCAAGCGTCGTTCGCGCGGGGTCCGGGATTTTATTTCCGGGAAACTCGCGGCAACCATCCCGCCGTGGGCCGCCTTGATGAATCCTCCATCGAAGCGCCGCGAGCGGCGACAACTCGGTCCAGGCATCTATCTCTCGCGGTGGTCCGCCGCCTGGGACTTCGTCCAGTCCCTGGATTCGTTGTCAACGCAAGACGAGCGAGAACGTTGGATCCGCTACTACGAACAGTCCGTCCTGGCTCTTTGCACTCGTCTCAGACTGAACGTGGACCGCTATGGTGAGGCGGACGGGACCCCCTTCCAGGAAGATTACGCGCTCCTCCGCAGCCTTCCGCTGCGAATCCTCGAAATGCGCCCCTCAGAAGCACCAGCTCGGCTCTGGCAACCGCTGATCGAGATCGGTCCGATCGCGCACTACTGGACCGAGACCTTCTTGCGGGCATGGATCCATGCGGGCCTCATCGATGCCCGTCCCGACTCGGACTTCGAGGTGGAGTGGAGAGCCATCATCGACTTCGCGAGCCATGCGCCGTCCTGGAAGCGTGGCCACGTGGCAAGGTTCCGAGCGGGTGGGCTCTGGAACTCTCTTCTCGGTCTTGATGGCATGGCGCCGTGGAGTGAATCTCATCGGCGGCTCGTGCGTGAATTCCGAGCCACGTACGCCGAATGGGCGTCCCAATGGTTGGACCACTCGGCCGGCACCGTCGGACTTCTGGCCCGGTTCTGCAGCACTACGCCGGGGAGTGAACTGCTTCCGGACGGTCTGATCTGGATCGGTAACTCGATCTCGACCGACAGCCGGCCGCTGAATGAGGAGGGCGACGAGTTGGCCGGTCTGCTGCTGGCAATCTGGTACGTGGATGCTTCGTTGAGTCACCTCGATGCCAGCGCTGCCGACGCGTTCCGGCGCATCCTCCTCGGATTGGTTGCACAACAACACGAGGTCGCCATGGAACTTGCCAGCCGAATGGGAGCGACGCCGACTTGAACACCGATGTGCGACCGCCTCAACCACCGCAACGAACACGCAGCCCTCGGAGCTGGTTCGATGTCGGTGCAGCGGCAATCGAGCGCGCCAGCGCCGGCCGAGTTCGTGGTCTGTACGCATGTCCCCTCTGCATGCGTGGCTTTCGGGATCCCGGAGAGCTGACGCGGGAGCATGTACCAGCCCAGGTGGCCGGTGGTCGCAAGCTCGTTCTCACTTGTCGCGAGTGCAACTCCGCTGCCGGCGCCGCTTTGGAGAAGCATCTTGGTCCAGCGCGGACGCTTCATGAATTCGCCACAGGGACTCTCACGGCGCCAATCCCAGCCCATCTCGTCGTCGGCGACGGACGCGTCACAGTCAGCCTCACAGCTAGTGGGTCGAACGTGCGGGTCGACGAAGCGGCGAATGCGAGCGATCCGGCCGTGGTGGAACGAGTTCTCGCTAGCCTGGGGTTCAATGGCGAAGATCGCACCGAAACTCAGATCCGGCTGGACTTCGGGAAGCACCATCCCAGGAAGGCTCAGCTTGCCACGCTCAAGGCGGGCTACCTCGCCGCCTTTGCCATGTTTGGATACCGCTACATCGCGCCTCTCAAGTCTGTGCGTCAGCAACTCTCACACCCGGACGAAACCATCATCGAAAGGTTCCATCTGGCACTAGACGCGGACGCGCCGAACTTTCCGCCGATGACACTCGCAGTCGGCGAAGCGGTCGGTTGGGGCCCCTGCGTGATCGCGAAAGTCGGCCACGACGGGGTCATCCTCCCTCCGCCTCTCTTTGGCACAGACGAGGAGTTCTGGAGTCGAGGCGCGCTCGCCACTGGCGCCGAGACCTTCCAGTTTCAAGGAGGGAGTCTTGGTTGGCCGAGGACGCGTGAATACTTCTTGGACGACTGACGGATTGGGAGGAGAGGGCGCCTCCTGTGGTGGCCGCGGAGCGAGCTTCGCCGGGTAGCTGGGGCCTTCGATGACGAGCTGGTAGGCCCGGATCAGCTCATCGCGGGCCGAGTCTCCTCCGGGCCGTTTGCAGGGCCGCGTTCTCGGTCGCGTGACATTTTGTAGACGCCACCGCCATTCACTCACCACGTCCCGATGCCTGGAGCTCCTCCAGCACCTTCGTCGTCGCCGGCATCGGTTCCGCCTGTTCGTCATCGAGTGCCTCACGCAGATCCTCGACGAGCTTCTTGTACCGGCGTTTCGCGGAGTTTAGGTCGTCCATCGCCGTGTGGCAGCGCATCGCGTCGCGCACCGCCTCCTCGTCAATGGGGTCGCGCTGAAGGATGGCGTCGTAGAAGCGGAGCGCGAGCTTCGGGTCACGCAGCTCGCACGCCAGCCTCGCGGCGCGGCCGGCTGCAGTGATGAATCGCTTCTGGTAGTCGCGCCGGTAGGCGTCGGCCCATTCATAGTCCTCGTCCGCAAGGAAATCGGCCGGGGAGAGTTCGAGTGCCCGCTGGTACTCGACCAGGGCTTCATAACCCTGCAAGCGCTCTGCCCGAGCCAAATGGGCGTCGAAGGCGTCGACGTCTGTCCGAAACAGGCCTGCCCGAAGCGTGTACCGCTGGCGGGCAGCGACGAGGATCTCACCCTCAAGATCTTGCACCGCCCGGCTGAGCGTGCGACGGACGTAGTAGGCGGCGTTGGCAAGCGGATGTCCTCCCTGATTTTCGCCGCTTAGCCCGAGTGCCTCCGCGGCCGTATCTCGCAGGACCGGCGTCCCGCCGTGAGCGAGAAGATAGGCGAGCAGCTCCCGCGCCTTCTGGATGGACCAGCCATCGACCTCTCCTGCGACTGTCTCGACGCGGAACGACCCGAAGAGCCTCGCTCGGAACACGGGTCCATCCTCACTGTCCGACTCCCCGTCGGGCCCTTCGAGCGGGAGCGACGCCTGCCTGTCCGCGGACCGGGGAGGAACGGCGTCCGGCTCCTCCGGAGATGTTCCCCGCTCCACGGGATGGATCCCGTTCGGCGAAGGAGGGGCCGCAAGGTCGGTGGCCTCAATGGATCCGTTGACGTCCGCGGGCCGTCCATCGACGTCCTCCGGCCAGGTTTCCGAGGGGGCGTGGCCGTTGTTTGGTGCCGACGATGTCGGGGATTCGGGCGTCGCATGCATCGGGGTTGCCGTATTCGCGCGAGGGCGGTGCGCAACCTGCCGCCGCACCACGACAGGCTCCAGGTGGAGCGGTAGCAGCTGAGGCAGGGTCAGCGTGATCGCGCCCGGCCCCCCGGACTGCTCGGTTTCGCCGAACGCGACACTGGCTCCGAACGAATGCCGCGTGTCGGCGGCCCCGACCATGTCAGCGAAGGCAATCACGAAGATACCGCGCCCTGGGCCCTGCCGAAGGATCCCCTCCATCTCGGCGACGGCGCTGGCCGGCTCGGGGTTCGGGCCCAGCAGCGCCAGGAGCGCAGGTGCTTCCTGAACCGCCTCGCGCGCTAGTAACGTGGTCTCGAGCCATCGGGCGAAGGCCGACGGCGAGTCCGCTGGCGCCCCGGCGTCGGCTGGACCGGGCAGCAGCTCCAGGCAGTCGCTGAGGGGATCCCAGGCAGCCTCGTCGGCGACTGCGGTTACCGTTCCCTCCGGGTGGAGCGAATCGAGCGTGGCGAACCAGCTTGTGAGAAGGTCGCGCCCCTCCAGCCGTCCACCAACGACGAGGACGCTGCCGACAGCTGCGAGGTTGAGGTAGAAGATGCCGTAATCCGAAGCACCGACCGGAACAAGGAGCGGCCGATCGCCGTCGCCAGCATCAGCCAGTAGCGCGGCCGCCAGCTGATTCATGCGCGAGAGTTTCAGCCGGACCGCCGTCGCCGCCAGGAGCTCGCCATCGACGGCACATCCGAGCTGGCGGCCGAGCGCATGGCGGGATTCGACCAGCGCCTCAGCGTCGCCCGGCGGACAGTCGAGCGTGAACTCCAGGTAGCGGTCGGACTCGCGCGCGAGGACGATGGTCGTGGCGGCGAAATCGAGCTCCGCCAGTGCCGACATGAGCGCCGTACTCGTGGCCAGCACGCGGGCCGCATCGCCAGACCCGGCCGGCCGGCGTTCGGGTCGTCCGTTGGAATGCCCCGCCCGGTGCCGCGCTCGTCGAAACACCAGCAGCATTGCGACCCCACCGACCGTAATCGCTGCGGCCGCCGCCGCGACTCCACCACCGGGCGTCGGCACCGATGGCAGGGAGGGCCGAAGCTCCGGCCCGCCGCCGCCGTCATCCGCCGGAGCGACCGGACCACCCGGGATCACCGTGGGTGTTGGCGTGGAGACGACCGCTGTGGGTTCCGGCGTCGGTGGAACAGGGGAGGGTTCGGGCGTCGGTTCCGGCTCCGGCGTCCCACCGAGGCCCTCTTCTCCGGTGGGGAACTCTGGCTCAACGCTGCTGACGTCCTGCGGCAGTTCCAACTGCCAGCCGGCATAGATGAGATTCGGGTCCACGAAGGTCCGTCCATCCGTCATCGTGCGCTGCTGGTTGAGCTTCCAGATCTCGACCCAGCGAAATCCATCGCCGAGGAATCGTTCCGCGATGCCCCAGAGGTGGTCGCCTCGCGTCACCGTGTAGGTAGTGGGGACGGTTTCCACCGCCAACGCTGGCGCGACCGTTGACGGAACGGTGGCCGGTTCGACTAACGAAGCCAGGTGACTTTGGAGCGGCGCCTCTACGCTCCTGGTCATCGGTGCCGCGGATGCGAACGCCGCCGACGGCGCTTGCAACGTGGCGCTGACCAGAATCGTGCCCGCAAGGGCGCCGTCGACGACGCGGCGTACGAGCGGAAGCGTCAGCGGGGCGGTGACGCGAAGCCCGCCCCTTGCCCAGGCTGCCTGGTCCGTGAGGACGGCGGCCAGGCCGAAGGCGAGCCGTAGCACGATGGACAGCAGGAGGTAGGCAACCACCAGCCAGGCGATGCCGGTCGTCACCGTGATGACGTCCTGGTCGCTAAGCCGAGAGCCGGTCAATACGGTCTGGATATGACTCCAGTCCGGCGTCGAGGCCAGCATGCTGGGTGGCCCGGTCAACAGCCAGAGGCCGCCCGCGACCGCGACGCACGTGGCGACCAGCGCGACCAGGCCGAGCCATCCTCCCTCGCCTTCTTCTCTTCCTCGGTTGGCCGCGAGTTCGTGCGTGCTCATTGCCGCTGTCCCGTCAGCACGGACTGGAGCTGCTGGACCGGGTAGTCATCACTGAACGACCGGGTGATCGGCTCGAGCGCTTCCCACGCGCCGCCGTTGACGCGGTACCGGGCCGCGAACGTGACCTCAACCGTGATGCTGTAGGCGCCGCCGGCCGCCAGCGACGACTGTTCGTATACATGGCGGATGTCGCTCTCGGCGGGATAGCGCTGTCCGAGCGACGTCGTCTCAGCGGTCGTCCCATCGCCGAAGGACCAGCGGTAGCGCAGCGGCTCAACCTCGACATCGACGGTGACGCCCGAAAGCGAGTCAGACGAGCTGATGGGTGAGCCGTCGTAGCCATCGATCCAGAACCAGGAGGGCAGTGCGACAAGACCAGTCGATGGGTTGGCTTCGATGGCGATATCCGGGATCGGGAGGTGGCTGAGGAGTTCCAGGGCGACTGCTACCGGGTCCACACCGCCTCCGTTGACGAAAACCACCTGGACGTTGGCGCCAGCCGGTGTGCCCACGGGGATCCAGATGAACGCGAAGAAGCCATCGTCGCAGGACACGCTCCCGAACACCTGATCTGGGTGGGCGGCCTGTTCCGCCTGGTACCATGGCGAGTTGGACAGGACAATCCCGATGTTCTGCGCGCTGATGCGGCAGGAGCGCGAGTTGCCGGTGCGGACCGACGTACTGGAGGTCGAACCCGGTTCGCTTCCCGGGGACTGCTGCGTCACACGGATGAACACCGTTACGCCATTCGGGCCTGATTGCACCGTTGCGCTTGCCGTTCGCGAATTGCTGCGAGGCGTTCCTGCTCCACCGGGAGTCGGATCGTCAGCGAGCGCCGCCAGCGGAACAATGAGAGCGAGCGTCGCGGCCACCACGGACAGCAGCAACTGGCGAACCCTCTGGGCTAGTTTTGCCTGATACTCCGAATGACTATCCATTGTCCATCTACCTTCTCGAGGAAGAACGTGTCGACCAGGGTTTCGCCGCTGCCTTCACCTTCAGGAGGCTCATGCGTTTCGGGATCGACGTAGAAGCTGTTGTTCGTCATCTCGTCGAACACGGTGGCGGTGCTGTCAGTGCGTTCGATCACCGTTGGTCGGTGCTCAATCACCACGCGAAGCGCAACGCCCTGCGCACGCAAGGTCTCGATCTCCTCCTGTACCTGCTGTAGTTCCTCTCCTGAAGCCGCTCCGATGAGAGCACGGTGGTCGAGGTTCAGAACGGCTTCCGCATAAAGTTCCCAGTAGCGGAGATAGGCTGCGATCACCTCAGCCTCGTGGTCCGGTGTGGCGGTTGCCTGCGAGACGGTCGGTGTGGAAGTTGGCGTGGTGACGGTGGCAGCCGTGGTTGGCGTTGGCTCGTCATCGCCACCACCGCAGGCTGCCGCGACCATCAGCGCGCCGCAGCCGATCACCAATCCGATGCCAAACCTCCCGTCCATATACACGCCTCCTACGGCCCCCCACTCTCGACGCCGTAGCGCGGTTCCGCGGACGCGCTGGCGCTCACCTCGACCCCGTTGATACCGATGACGCGGAGGAAGCCGGTCGTCGCCTGCCGCGAAACCGAGATCTCCACCCGGTCAGACAGCACCGACACCACGTAGTCGAGATCGCCTTCGGCATCCAGGTAGAACACGGCGGCATCGCGGGCCAGCTGTTCGTCGAGGACCACCTCACCCGTCGATCGGTAGACCGCCTCGTCTATTTGCATCGCTGCTGCCGCGGCCGCGGCATCGGCAACGTTCTGGAGGTCGCGCCGCTGGGCGAAGACCAGCCCGCCGTCCGAGACGAGACCGACGACGCTGACCACGCCGACCATCATCAGCGCGACCATCACGAGCACCTGGCCTTGGTCGCCACGCAGCCGGCGGACGACGTTCATCGTGCAGCTACCTCCCGGCTCCGGTAGAAGTCGATCCGCTCGGAGTGGCTGGCACCTACGTCCACGTCGAAGAAGTTCAGCAGCGGCAAGTCGGAGAGCGAGACGCTGTACTGGACGTCGGAGGTCACCGTCCCGCCCCGGCCGAAGCCGCCCGAGTCGAGCTCGATCGTCAACCGGCTGCCATCGAGTCCGTAGCCGTCTGCGACGTTCTCGCCGGCCGTCAGCGCGTCGGCGATCCCCTGCTCTTCCGATGGCGCCACCGCGAGCGCCCTGCTGGACTCGCGCGCCATTGCCTGGACCGCAATCTTGGCCTCCGTGATGCGGCCTACCGCGACCACGCCGAAGACGAGCACGAGCAGCACCGGAATGGCGAGGGCCGCCTCGACAAGCGCCTGCCCAGACTCATCGTGCGCCCTCCGCGTGATGGTGCGAAGCCTACGGACCACTGCGGAAACCCTCCTTCCGCATCTCCGCCTCGGCGTCGATGGAGATCGTCCGGCTGCCCAGCCAGGGGATGATGAGCGGGTACCCGCCGCTGGCATTCACGGTTACCCAATCCTCCGATTCGGACGCGCTGACTCCAAACCCATCGCCAACGCTGCCAAGGCCCGACCGAAGGACATCCAGCGTCCGGGCCTCGGCGACCGCCGCGTCGCCGTCGTCAACCGCACCGAGACGGGCACCTTCCTGTGCCGCCGTCGTGGCGACGTTCTGGGCGTGGTACACCAGACCGAACTGAACGACGCCGATCAGGACGATGAGAAGCAGCGGGAGCACAAGCGCGAACTCGACCATGCTCTCTCCGGCCTCGCCGCCCACCAGTCGCCCCCGGCGCAACCGCTTAGATACCGCCGATCTCATCCGTGATGGCCTCAAAGACAGAGACGATGCCCTCGCCGAGTGTTTGGACGGCGAAGAGCGCCACGACCGCGATCAGGGCAGTGACGAGCGCGTACTCGACCATCGACTGGCCGGATTCGCCGCCTCTCAATACGGAGCGGAATCGGTGCAGGTTCATTGGGTTCTCCTTTCTTGAGGCCGACCTCAGTCGCTCAGCCCGAGCAGCTGCACGCCCGCCGGGTAGAGAAGGACGACGAGGAAGACCGGGAAGATGAAGAGGGTGACGGGAAAGAGCATGCGGACGCTGCTCTTCTCCCCTTCGGCGATGAGGGTCGTGCGCTTTCGCTCGCGGACCGTATCGGCGAGCGTGAGCATCACCTGGCCCAGCGGCAGTCCCTGCTCGAGCGCGGACTGCCAGGCGTCGGCCATCGAGACGATCTCCTGGACGCCCTCGCGGGTGGCCAGCGCCCGCAAGCCTTCCGGGTGGGTCATCGTGCCGAGCCCCGCCTCGCGGGCGACGTTGCGGAGACCGTCGCCGAGGACGCCCTTCATTTGCCGGCTCACGTCGAGGAGGGCTTGCTCCGGCGAGAGGCCGGCGCTTGTCGCCATCGCGAGCAGGTCGAGGACGGTCGGCAGCTCCATCAGTACCTGCTGCCGCCGCTGCGACACCCGCCGCTCCAACAGCCAGTCTGGCTGGATGAACCCGGCAAGCCCACCGGCAAGCCAGGTCCAGATCGGCCACGGGCCGAAGGGTTGAAGCCCCACGAGATTGAGGGCCGGGAAGCAGGCGAAGAAGAGCAGGCCGACGGCCAGCTTCTGCCCGAAGAACTGGCTGGGCGTCATTCCCGGCCAGCCGACTGCCAGCCGCTGTTCGAGGTCCGCCGTCCGGACGCCCAGGCGTGTCAGCAGCCGGCCAACCAGCCTGCCCGCGTCGTCCAGCGCCGGGCGGAGTGTCCGCTCCAGCACCGGCGACACGAACATCGAGGGCCCTGCCCGCTTGCGTTCGGCTTCGAGCTCCATCCGTCCCTGGGCCGAGAGGCGCCGCAGCTCGAACGCCAGGTCCGGCCTGCGCTGAGCCCACGGCAGGCTCGTGACGGCGAGCCAGAGCCCAAGACCGAAGAGTCCGCCGACTACCAGCCCCGCTGTCATTGCAGCACCCGCTCTTCACCCGGCAGGCGGGTCGCCCGGAGCATCCCCGCGTAGCCGATCGCAACGCTCAACAGGCAGAGCGCGAGAATTGCCTGCCCCGTCGCCGACGAGAACACGTCGAGGTAGCCGGGGTTGAGCCCGCGGATGAGCAGGATGAGGACCAGCGGCAGCGCGGCGATGATACGCGCCGAGAGGACGTTCTTGGCCTGGTGTGCGCGGAGCTCCTGCTCGACCTGGATGGTCTGGCGAACTGAGCGGCTGAGGGCTTCGAGGACGGTGCTAAGGTTGCGGCCACCGACTCGGTGGGACATGAGCAGAGCGGCGGCGACCATGTCGAAGACGGGGTCGGCGATCCGCTCACGCGCGCGGCGAATCGCCTCCTCGAAGCCGCTGACGCGGAGGTCGCGGGCGAGGTCGGTCAGTGGCGGACGCAGCACCTCCGGCCCGTTCCTGGCCAGCGACGCCAGCGCCTCCTCGACACTCATCCCGGCGCGCACGGCCGAGCGCAACGAATCGACGGCCTCCGCGAGGGCCGCCTGCATCTCCGTCCGCTCGCGCTGGTGCCGGTTGGTCAGATACCAGGCGGGCAAGGTGAGCCCGAGGAGGAAGGCGGCGGCGCTGACCATAGGCCAGCCGAGGGCCAACTGCGTAGCAAAGGCGAGGGCCATCCCAATCCCTGCACTGAGAAGGACGAAGTCGCGCGCGCCCACCTGGCCCGCGCGGTTCCGGTCGAGGAAGGCCCGGAGCGTCGAGCGCCGCGGCTGCTCCTCCTGCGCCGGCGCCCAGCGCGTGGTCGCCGAGAGGAAGACGAGGAGCAGTCCAACGGCGAGGGTGAGCGACAGGATCAGGGGCATCGGATACCTCCCGAGCACCCCATCCTGCCTGCCGCGGTTCCAATTCCGTTCCAAGTTCCAGGCCCGTCCGTTCCAATCCGGGCTCGTCCGTTCCAATTTCGCTCCAACCGCAGGCGCTGCGCCGCGATCCGTTCCAATCTCGCTCCAAAGGCGATGATCATCGCTCCAACCCCCGCCGATTGCCGTCCAGGCCCGCGCCAGTTGGGGCGGTGGCACCATCTAGCCAGTCCCATGGGAACGCCCCGCCATACAGCCGGCTCGCAAAGCGCGGGCGAATACCGGTCCAGCGCAGGGCACCTTCGCTGAGGTGGAACAGGTCGCTGCCCGCGACCGTGTCGCCCTCGAGGCCCGTAACTTCGTAGATGTTCGTGACGACCCGGCGGGCGCCGGCCGGGTCCAGGCGGAGGTGGATCACGAGGTTGATCGCTTCCGCGATCATCTCGGTGACGGCCTCGGCAGGCAGCCCCTCCTCGGCCATCATCGCGTACATCCGCAGCTTCGAGAGCGCCTGCCGGGGGCCGTTGGCGTGGATCGTGCACATCGAGCCGTCGTGCCCGCTGTTCATGGCGGCGAGCATGTCGAGGGCTTCCGCGCCTCGGACCTCACCGACGATGATCCGGGTCGGCCGCATACGCAGGGCGTTCTTCACCAGGCTGCGGATGGGGAAGGCGCCGACACCTTCGACGTTCGGCAACCGGGCCTGCAGCGCCACGCAGTCCGGGAGCGTCCCCTCGAGGTGGAGTTCGCCCGTCTCCTCGATAGTGACGACCCGCTCCTCGGTCCCGGCGATGGAAGCTCCCAGGGCGTTGAGGCAGGTCGTCTTGCCGCTGCCAGTGCCGCCCGAGATGAGGACGTTGAGACCCGCCTGGACTGCCGCCTCGAGGAAGCCGGCCGCTTCCTCAGGGAGCGTGTCGAGCGCGACGAGGTCGGCGAGGGTGCGCGCCCGGAGCAGGAACTTCCTCACGGTCACATGCGTGTAGCGCGTGGTCAGCGGCGGGATGATCGCGTTCAGTCGCGAGCCGTCCGGCAGCCGCGCGTCTACCAGCGGATTGGTCTCGTCGAGTCGACGGCCCAGCCGGCCGACCGCGCGGCGGACGACCCGCAGCAGGTCGGCATCGTCCTCGAAGACCACGTCGGTCAGGCGCTTCTGGCCGCGCTCGATGACGAATGTCCGGTGCGGGCCGTTGACGATGATCTCTTCGATTCCGGCGTCGTCGAGCAGCGGCTGGAGCGGGCCCAGCCCGAGGATTTCGTCGACCAGCCGGTTTGCGAGGCCTTCCGGATCGGGCAGCGGGGATTCTCCGACGGAGGCGGCACGGTGATTGGCGGCATCGACGAGCCTGCGCACCACCTGCCGCACCTCGCCGTGCTCGTCAGCGAGGGCGTCGAGTTCGACGACACGCCGCAGCTCCTCGCGGACCTCGTCGCGAAGCGTCTGCTCGAGCCGGGATGCGGCCGGGTTGGCCATGTCACCGCCTCCCGTCAGCCGGCTGTCGGCGCCAGCGTCGCCACGTGGACGCTTCTTCAGGGGCGAGTCGCTCGTCGCTGTCCGCGGCACCGGCCAGTTGCGAGGCCAGCTCGGCGAGGGCGTGGACAGCCTTGCCTCCGGCTGCGGTGATCGGCGCCTGGTCCGCCCGCGCGCGCCGGGCTGCCCGCACGTCCTCGGGGATCGCGGCGACCACGCGGATCCCGAGGGCGCGCTCCACCTCATGCGCGCCATACTGATCGCGCCCGGTTCGACGGTTGACGAGGGCGGAGATGGCCTCCGCTGGGACGCCCAGCGACTCGGTCACAAACCGCAACGAGGCGCGCGCATTCCAGAGCCCGAGCAGGTCGGCCGTCGTCACCAGCAGGACCCGTCCGGCCGACCTGAGGAAGGCGGCGCCCGTCGGCGACGTGATGCCGCTGAGGGTCTCGCCGCCATCGATGATGATGACCTCGAAACGCTCCTGCAGCGCGGAGACTGTCCCGGCCATGCGCTCGGGCGTCAGGCGCTCCCGCGCCTCGGGACGCTCGATCCCGGTGAGGATGGAGAAGCCCGGTCCATCCTGGAGCTCGTCGAGAACGCGCTCCGGTCGATCGATCGGCCCGGCGCTGAGCCCTGACAAACCACGGCGTGGATCGAGGTCGAGGTAAGGGCCAATGGAGCCGCCGCGCAGGTCGCCGTCGATCAGCAGGATGCTCGTGCCCCTGGCCCCGAGCGCTGCGGCGAGACCGATGGCCACAGTGGAGGTCCCGGGCGCCCCCTTCCCACTGACCAGCGCGATGACTTCACCGGTTCCCTTGTAGCCGGCGTCGGGACGTTCGGGAGTCGAGGGATTGTCCACAGATGCCTGGCTGGCCACCGCACCACGCCGGATAGCCTCTCGCAGAGCGGCAATGAGTACCGGCCCATCGCTGGCTGCCGGAAGGGTGTACGCGAGCCCGTCGTAGACTTCCGTCTCTCCGGCGCCTGCGAGGAGAACCAAGGGCACGCCGGCCCAACGCACGGCAACGAACGACTCACCTGTCAACCGGTGCAGCCCCGTTGCCGCGAGCACGGCGTCGACATTCCCCGCGACTGCCTGTTGCACGAGCGAGGGGCCGTCGAGGCAGCGTCCGGCGATGGTGCACCCGCCCTCGCGCAGCGCGGTCAGCAGTTGCCGCTCGCGTTCGGGATTGCCGATGGCGAGGAGGACACGTGGCGGCAGGTCGCTGGCGTCGCTCATGGCGTTGCCTCTGGTTCGTTGTTATGGCTGCGAGCTGGTCTCCTGGGGGGCGAGGAGGACGATGGTGAGGGTCGCGTTGGCGACGGCATGCGCGATGGCTTCCGCCTCGGAACGCGGGACGGCGAGGGTGATGTTGGCGACGGTGGCGCCGTCGTTGGGGTTGTCGGAGGTGCTGGACCGGATCACTCGCCGTTCCAGCCCGATGGCGAACACGGTCGCGCGGTCGAGCAGCGTGACGGTCCTGCTCTCCGGTCTGCCCGGGTTGCTGGTGGCCAGCACGGAGACCTCGTCGGTCGGCCTCAGTCCGGGATAGATGCTGTCCGCTGCGACGGGGATCGTGACGGCAACCTGGTCGGCGCCGAGCACCGGTCCAGCCGCGAGGTCCGGGTGCACCACCAACTCGCCGGCGTGGATCGTCGTGCTGGTCGTGCGACCCACGGCCGCTTCCAGGTCCGATTCTGTCAGCGCCATCGACGCGAGGCTGCCGTCGAGACGCGCCTCGCCAATGCGGAGGTCGTCGCGCTGGAGGACGTGTCCGGGAGGGATGTCCCGCGCTGCGACGAGGATCGGCGTCGTATCCGTCGCGCTCCGCCAGAGGAGCAGCCCGCCAGCTAGAGACACCACGACAAGCAGGACGCCCGCGAGCATCCTGCGATCGACGTGAAAGGGAAGCGCTACATTGGCCCGGCGGCGCACTCCGGGCAGCGCCGACACGGTTCGATCTCCTGCATGGCGCACCTCGTGGTGGGTTTCAGGGGGGCGACCTGCGGCACGAGAATGCCATAACGTCCACGGCAGCGATCGGCGCGGAGAACGTTTTGCCGGGGATCTGAACGTTCGGCGAGAGATTTTACTCAACCGCCCACGACATCTTGCCGCCGTTTTGCATTGGTTAAGGGGGTTCAGCCGATTGGCATGGTGGTGCAGTCGCGTGCCGGCACGCTTCGGTGGCACGTGACCTGCTGCGAGTCACTGCAGCTACGCGACCCGGCCAGCTCGATCAGCGCACGTCGTCACGAGGCCGGCCAGGCCGCGTTTCCGGCTGTTAGGACGGCTTGTGCTGTTCCTGCGCGTGGCGCTCCAGCTGTTCTTTCGACTGGAAGCTCATACCGCACTTCGGGCAGGTACTCTGCTGCTCTGCCATCTGTGTCACCTCCTTTCTTAATGGGATTCAGCGACCACATCTGGTCGCGGGGCGCTCGGGACGGCGGACTACCCTCATCCGGGATCTCCGAGCGAGGCGGCCGCAGCAGCGATCACCTCGGGCAACGCCGGGTGGACGTAAATGGAATCGGTAATCGCGCGGAGCCCGGTCCGCGACCGAATCGCGTTCACGGCCTCCTGGATCAACACGCTGGCGTCGGTGCCGATGATGTGGCAGCCGAGGAGCTCTTCGCCCTTCTCGTCCGTCAGGACCTTCACGAACCCGTCCTTGTCTTCGATGGAGGCTCCGAAGACCGTGTTTTCAAAGCGGAATCGACCAACGAGCTACTCGCGTCCTTGCGTCCGAAGCGACTGCTCGGTTTCGCCGACGCCCGCGACCTGCGGCGAGCTGAAGATCGCCTGCGGCATCGCGTGGTAGTTCATCCGCAGCCGGTTGTCAGGGTGGAGCATGTTGTGCGCCACGAAGAGCGCTTCGAGATTGGCGCTGTGCTTGAGCATGAAGCGACCGGCGATATCGCCGAGCGCCCAGACGTCCGGCACGCTGGTCTGCAGGAAGTCGTCGGTTTTCAGGAACCCGCGGTCGTCCACGGCGATCCCGGCGCGGTCGACCTCGAGGAGGTCCGTGTTAGGTATCCGGCCCGCCGCCAGCAGCAGTTGCTCAGCTTCGACCGTTTCGAGCCCATCGGGCGAACGCACCGTGACGGAGATCGCCGTTCCGCGGCGGGTAACGCTGACGACCTCCCGTCCTACTCGGACATCGAACTTCTTGGCAGCCGACGCCGTAAACGCTTCTGAGATCTCCCTGTCAGCGCCGCTGAGCAGCCGATCGCCGCGGGCGATTAGAGTCACGGCTGTGCCGAGCGCACCAAAGAAGTGCGCGAGCTCCACGGCGACGGCCCCGCCGCCGACGATGATGAGCGAACCAGGCTGTTCCGATAGCCGCATCGCGTCGTCCGATGTGACGTACGGTGTCTCCTCGATGCCCTCCACCTTGATCACGCGCGGGCGGCTACCGGCCGCGATCACGACGTGCCGCGCGGCAACGTGCTCGTCGCCGACCTGCAGCTCGAAGGGGGAGAGGAATCGCGCACGCGACCGGAACACCTGCATGTTCTGGCTCTCGCTGACGGCGTGCTCCGTCCGCCGCGCGTCCTCATCGATCGTCGCTGATACGCGATTGACGATTGCCGCCCAGTCCACGCTATTGACGGTGACGTTGATCCCGAACCGCTCAGCGCCCCTGATCGTCTCCATCACATCGGCGCTGTGGATGAGCATCTTCGAGGGGATGCAGCCGTGGTTGAGGCAGGTTCCGCCGAAGGGGCCCTCGTCGATCACCGCCACGCGCCAGCCGTGGCCAGCCGCGCTCGACGCGACCTCGAGGCCCGACCCGGCGCCGATAACCGCAAGGTCGAACTCGCTCATCGCGCCGCCTCGTGCCTTGCGGTGGGCGTGAGTGCAGTGGTCTCGTTACGCCAGGCGGCAACGCCCGCTGAGGTCGTGTTGCTCCCCTGCCGATGCACGACTCGTTGCACAGTCGAAACCTCCGGTTGGTCTCCTCACGGTATCGATGGCGTCCTCTGTGCCTTCGGTGATCACGATCACCGAAGCCCGCCGGGCGGCAAACTGAGATGGGAATGCGAGACTGCCCGGCCAGATGCGGGCGTGCAACGCGCGGGTTCGTCACTTATCTGAGGCTTTCGCCGTCGCCGCGACCGGCGCGCAATTAAGGCACGGTTCGGAGGGCGATGACTCATTCGAGGCGGCCTACGAATCCACGCCGATAGCGACGTCAGTCCGACCGACGCCCTAGGGTCAGCGCACGGTACGCTCCTCCAGCCAGGAGACGGTCTTGAAGGACCTCGAAGTACTTCTCGCCAGCCAGGTCCTCGAATCGCCGATCGACGTGCGTGCCAAGCAGGCAGGGGACTCGGGCCAGGAGACGCCGAGCCAGGCTGAGCCGGCTGGCGGGCGCAAAGTGATCGAGGACGGCAACACGCCCGTCCACACGCACGACTCGAGCGGCCTCGCTGAGGAGGGCCGCCGGGTCTGGGGCAACACTCAGGACAAGATGCAAGATGACCGCGGACACGCTTGCGTCGCGCAAGGGGAGTGCGACACCGTCGGCGAGAATGAAGTCGACCCCTCGCGGGCGAGTGACGGCGGCCCGCTTGAGCATCGCGGGCGTCACATCGATGGCGATGGTCCTGGATCCGGATGGCAGGAATGGCACGTCGAGACCGGTTCCTGCGCCGACCAACAGGATCGTATCCGACGGCTGCAGGTGGAGTGCGGCGATACTCTCCATCCGAAATCGACGATAGAACCTGCGGAACAGCGGGTCATAGATCGGCGCCATCCGTCGATAGGTGCGCCGGATCTGAGTTAACTTCATCGCCCACAAGTATTGTGCCGGGCTCCGACGGTGATCACCGTCACCGACGCGGACGGAGGGCGATCAGCGATGATGGTGGTCAGCGTCGCACCCGGGTCTCCGGGCTACAGCACCGCGCCGCCCTGCCACCAAGTACGGAGGACCGACGATATGTCCGAACGAACGCTCGAAGTCGAGCTGGCGAGCATGCGCGAGGTCGCCGCAGCCCGCGCCACGCCAGAGCGCGCAGCGCTCCAGGCCCAGGCGATCGCGGAGATTGAGCGAGTCGTCGCCGGGAAGGCGCTGCCGACTGGCGCCAGGGCGCCCGACTTCACCCTGCGCGCCGCCTCCGACGACCGCGAGGTCACGTTGAGCGCGCTGCTCCGCAGCGGGCCCGTCGTCGCCTCGTTTTACCGGGGACAGTGGTGCCCGTACTGCAACGTCGAGCTGCGGGCCGTCGAGGAACGCTACGCGGACATCAAAGCGCTGGGGGCGGAGGTCGTATTCATCGGCCCGGAGACGCGCGAGAGCGCGGCCAAGCTCATCGAGAAGACCGAGTCCACGATCCCGGTGCTCTATGACATCGACGGCGACGTGATGGACGCCTACGGCCTGACCTTCGAGGTGCCGGAGTCGCTACGACCAATGTACGAGCGCTTCGGTTTCCCGGAGCTGAACGGGGCAACCGGGTGGAAGCTCCCCATCCCGGCGACCTACGTCATCGGGCCCGACCGGGTCGTGGCGGCGAGCTTCGCCAACGCGGACTACCGCTATCGTATGGACCCGGAGGACATCATCGCCGCGCTTCAGACGATTGCGGCTCCTGTACCCTGAGGCGGTCGCTAATCGGAGGATGGAGACATGGCTACCGAGGCGAACGTCGCAGGTGCTCAGATCTGTGCTTGCGGCCACCCCGCCACGCGCCGTTTTCGGTTCGCGGCGGGCTCGGCGCCGGTTGAAAAGTGCCTCCGCCATGCGGCCGTCCACCGGCCGCTGCTGCGCAACGCCGTGGCGACCGCGCTCGTCGTTGGGACGGTCCTGACGGGCATCAATCAGGGGAACGTGCTCCTCGATGGGCGCTTCCCGGCCGAGCTATGGTGGAAGATTCCGCTCACCTACTCGGTGCCATACATGGTGTCCACCTGGGCGGCACTGCGGATCTCGCTGGTGCGCGGCGTCGAGTAGAGAGATCGATAGCCCGACAGGCCCTCAGCATGCGAGGGTCGCGGGGAGGAACCTTTTGCGCGAAATACGACAGGCGAAGATGGCGATCTCCTTGTCCACTATGCGGGTCTGGCTGCCGCTGGTCGCGCTGGCGGCGGGCACTGCGTTCGCGCTCCTTTCCTGTGGCGATGACGGCGCGGAACAGCCGGTCAGCCCCATCGAGGAGATACTCGACGGAGACATCCTGATTGAAGACATCGGGTCCGATTCCGCGAACGTCCGGGTTGTCACCACCATCCCAGTCGTCTGTGCCGTCGTGTTCGGGTCGGACGAGAGCTACGGCCGGATCAGCACCGACCCCGACATGGGTGGTGCGGCCCACACTGACCACTTCGCGCCACTGCGGGGGCTGGAGCCGGACACGCTGTACCACTACCGGCTCCAGGGCACGGGCCCGGACGGGACGCTTTACGCGTCGGATGACCTGACGTTCCGGACCGCGGCCGGCGATCCCGCTCAGACCGCCCGCGGGCCGAACCTGGCATCAGTGGCGGAAGGCGCCAGCGTCCGCGAGGCCAGCTCGGTCTTTGGTGGTTCGGCAGCCTGGCAGGCAGAGAATGCGATCGACGGGGATCCCTTGTCGGAGTGGTCGAGCAACGGCGACGGCGACGACGCCTTCATCACGGTCGAGCTCCCCGACGAAACGCAACTGACCGCCGTCGGTCTGTGGTCCCGGACGATGGGGACCTCGGCGGAAATCACCCAGTTCCAGGTTGTGACGGATCGCGGCGAGACGTTGGGGCCGTTTGCGCTCGATAACGCCAACCGCCTCTACACGTTCGACGTGTCCGCCGTCGCCCGGTGGCTTCGCTTCGAAGTCGTATCGTCGTCCGGCGGCAACACTGGAGCCGTCGAGATTACCGTCTACGGCGAGACCGCGCGCTGACTACAGGATCCAACCGAGCGCGGGCCGTTTGCCGCTCCTCACCAGCGTGGAGCGAGAGTGGTTGGACGTTGCAGCCCAACCACTCCTCAGGCATTACGGCAAGAATGGGGCGAACTGCTGGTCCTCGCATGTGTTGGGCCCAGAACCGGCCCCGAACGACGAATCAGCCGTACAGCCACCAGCGTAGGTCATAATCATCGCGGGCATCATCGCCGGAATGACGTCGTCGTGGCTGCGGATGACGAGGTGGATCTCTGCGCCTGCCGGATCGGTGAGACCATCCCGGCAGATGCCGAAGCCGGCAAACGGTTCCTGGCAGCCGCTCAGGTCGCCGACTTTGAGGCCGTCGGCGAAGGACGCCTGGCCGCTCGCGCCGACCACGTGACCGGCGGCGTAGAGCACTGATGCCCCGACGTCGTCACTGAACAGATCGGCCTCGCCGCAGCTGGTGAGCCCTTCGATGGGGTTGTCGCAGAATTCCGGGTGGTTGAAGACGATCCACCAGACGGTGTAGGCGCTCCCAGCCGCGAGGCCTGTCGTGGTCGCGTGCATCGATACGCCGTTGGGGCCGCGGACGAGCTGGGCCGATGCGCCGTCGACCATGGACCCGTCCGAGAACCAGTAGACGTTGCTCTGGCTTTTGTGCCCGCCGGCCAAGGCGACCGCTGCGGACGCAACCGCAACGGCCGCGAACACGGCGATAATGGACGCCCTCAGCAGCAGGCCAGGGCGAGGTTTCATGAGTTTGCGCACGAACGGTCCCTCCCGGTGATGCTTCGACGGCGTGCGGATCAGTCGTGGTGCCGTCGAGCACCAGCGAGGCTAGCACCGGTCGAATGTGATCCAGATCACAAATCCGGGTCAGTCGCCTCTGCACAGCCCGTTTTCGGCGTAAGGAGAGAGGATCCATTCTTGCGCGAGTTCGACGGGTCGTAAGGCATCCGTAATCCCGCTTGATTCCCCAGCTCCCTACACTGTCCGCAACGCTCGAGAGGAGTGATACCCATGAAACCTACGGTTGCGATCCGGGTCCTCGTCGCCGCTGCTGCTGCAACTGGCAGCATCGCGGTGCTCGGGGCGGCCCATGCACAAGGTCCGGTCGGCCAGGGCAACCCCGACGCCGACGCGTTTGCGTGTCCTGTCCTCGGCGGACACGCCGGAGAACGTGGCCACGAGTTCGTCGAAATTGGCGAGGGCGGCTACACAGTCCTGGGACCCAACGTCAAGGTACCGGATCACGCCACCAACAACGATGGCGCAGGCTCTCCCGCCGATCATCTCAGTCCCGGCGAGGTTGGTTACTCTCCCATCTGGGACGACCTGACGAATTAGCCACCTGTTCGACGGACGCAAAGGCGGGGACGGCGCGTAGCTGTGGCCTTCGCGTGGTCATGCCTTCAGCTCTCGAAGGGAAGACCGGCCACCTGTCGAACACCGAGGGCGAGGGTTGGGTAGGCCTGCATGTTCCAGGCGACCATGCCGATGGGGAGCCGCGCCCGCATCGCCATGACGACCGGCATGAGGAGCTCGCCCGCGTTCGGGCCCACGAAGCACGCACCTACGATCTCGTCGCCCACACGCTTCGCCAAACCCGGTATCCGGCTCTGCCAGCCGCGAGCGGTGACGAGCTGCAGGAAGCCCTCGGTCTGGCCCATGGTGATCGCGCGGTCGATGTCGGTAAGCGGGACTTGCCAGGTCCGCACGCCTTTCCGCGACCGCTGCGCCTGTTCCTCTGTAAGCCCGACGGCCGCGACCTCGGGGTCGGTGTAGGTCACACGGGGTACGACCCGCCCGTTCCACCTCGCCGCCCGGCTCCTGAGGCGTCCGCCGCTGAGAAGCGTCCGCGTAACCGTCCGTGCCTGGTCTTCGGCGACATGAGTGAACTGCGGACCACCGTTGACGTCGCCGACGGCGAAGATGTGCGGCTGCGAAGTCCGCAGGTACGCGTTCACTTTCACACCGCGGGGCGACGCAGCGACGCCGGCAGCCTCGAGGTTGAGCGATCCCAACACCGGTTTTCGTCCGGTGGCCGCGGCAAGACGCTCGCAGGTGATGGCGGTCTCGGGACCGCTCTCCTCGAGCCACACGCGCCGGAACGCGCCATCGCGCTCGACGCGGACGACGTTCGCACCCGTGACGACTTCGACCCCCTCAGCTCGTAACACTCGCTCGACGACAATCGACGCGTCCGGTTCCTCTCTTTCGAGCAGCCGGGGCAACCGCTCGATAAGCGTGACCTGCACGCCAAACCGGCACATGACCTGGGCGAACTCCACGCCTATCGGGCCGCCCCCGAGGATGGCGAGTGAGCGCGGCAGCGCCTGCCAGTCGAGGAGTTCCACATTGGTGTCGAACCCGGCTTCGTCCATGCCGGGGATCGACGGCACAGCGGGCTTGCTGCCCGTCGCGATGACGAACGCTCGGGCCTGGAGCCGCCGCCCTGCAACAGTGACAGTGTGCTCATCGACGAACTTCGCATCCCCGCGCACGAGCTCGACGCCCCACGACGAAATCTCCTCCGCGGAATCAACCCGGCCGGCGGCTTCCTGCGACGCCGCCACGTGCCGCCGGACCTCTTCGAAGTCGAGCCTCAGCTCCGCCGCCTGCACTCCGAAGCGGCCGCCCGTGGAGGCGTCGTGGAGAACCCTCGCGGCGTGGATGAGCGCCTTCGTCGGCACGCAGCCGGTCCAGAGGCAGTCGCCGCCGGGGCGATCGCGCTCGACCAGCGCGACTTTCTTACCCTGGCGGGCGACGAGCCTGGCGGCAGTCAGCCCACCCGTGCCAGCTCCGATGACAACGAGGTCGTACATCGCGGCTCCGTTCAGCCTCGCGTGCCGGTGATGATGGCGTAGCCGAGGCTTCCGTCATTGATGCTCGCCGTCGCCGCCTTCGCGATGCGCTTCGCCTCCAGCACCTCAGCGAGCGGCACCGGCGCCTTGCCCAGCCGGGCCATCACCTCGACGCCGAGGAGCTTGAACCTCACCCGCGAGGCGAGAGTAGAGAGGGCACTATCACGCCGTTCCGGGACAATGGCGGAGAAGCCCGCATCCGCCAGGAGCGAGGCGTACTCGTCAAGGGGACGCGCGTCGGCCAGGCAGGCCACCCAGCCGAGCAGTGTGTCCAGTTCGGTGGGCAGCTCCCCCTCCCGCGTGACGTCGCTCAGGCCGAGCGTGCCGCCGGGGCGGAGGACGCGTGCGAATTCGGCCGCGGCGACTGTTTTCGAAGGAAAGGTGCAGAACGCGCACTCGCAGATCACCGCGTCAAACGACCCGTCGGAGCAGGGAAGAGCCTCAGCGTCGCCGACCTCGAACGACGCGAGGTGGGCGACGCCCGCGGATCGCGCAGTCTCGCTGGCCAGCTCGACGTTGGCGGCGCTGAGGTCGACACCATGCACGAAGGACCCGAATTCCCGTGCGAGGGCGACCGCGGACGCCCCCCGTCCGCAGGCCACATCGAGCAGACGCGAACCCGGACCGAGCCCTATGAGCCTTCCAAGATTAAGGGTCAGCTCGATGCCGCCGGGATGGAACGAGTCACCCAGCAGGAGCCGCGCCCACTCGCTTTCGTAGGCGACAGCGCAGCAGGCCTTGGCCTCGGAGGGCGCGGGCGCGACCGTCATGCGTGGCGCCCGTTGCCGTTGGGGGCTGCTGGAGCGGCGTCGAAGCGAAAGGTCAGCGGCCTGGGGCCGAAAGGCACCCCCTCTCGCCGGGCCCGGGCTCGCTCCCGCTCGCGTTGGCCGAGCTGCACTCGGGCCTGTTCGCGGTAGCCGAGGGTGTTGTAAGCGCAGAACGGAATTTGCTTTCCGTCGGGCAGGAGGAACTCCTTGCAACACTTCATCAGGTTCTTCTGGTTGAAGGTCCACGGGTCCATGAAGTCCTGGAGCATGACCATGAACACCCGCTTCGAGAGCTCGCCGACATCCATCGCCGGCAGGTCGCAGGCGGCGCAGGACAGCGCGAAGTCGCGGCTGGCCTTGTCGGAACCCGGCATCGCCGCCGAGGACCAGAGCCCTTCGAGCGCAGTCCGCACCTCGGCCCCCATGTCGGGGACGATGCGGTTGGTGATGTAGTCCAGGTAGTCGTCGACCTCGAGAAGGCGAGGCAGCGGGATGACGCTTCCGTCGTCGTCGAGGTAGGCGTAGGTGACCGAGTTGCACGTCGGGAAGCAGCAAGGCACCGGCACGAAGTCGCTGACCAGGAACTTCCCGGCTGTCTGCTCCTCCATCGCGCGGAGGATGTCGGGGATCGTGATCCGCTGCATCGGGTCGTGCCCGCCGTGGCGCCCGGCGTGGAACGCGGGCTGGAAGTTCACACCGCGCACGGCCGGATGGGCTATACCGAACTCGACGATGCGGCCGACCTCGTGCAGGTTCACGTCGCGCTCCACCGCCGGTACCAGGACGACATCGCAGCCTATGGCCGCCAGCCGGTCGAGGGCCCGCAGCTTCTCTGGAAAGAGGTCCGGTTCGCCCCGGATGGCGAGGTAGGTCTCCGTCTCGAATCCATCGAACTGGAAGTAGATCGATGGCCGGATGTCCGCCAGCTCGGCGAGGAAGGCGTCGTCGTCCGCGATCCGTCGGCCGTTGGTGTTGATCATGACGTGCGGGATGCCGCGCGCCTTCGCCGCCCGCAGCATCGCGGGGAGCTCGGGGTGGATGGTGGGCTCGCCGCCGGAGAACTGGACAAACTCGGGGTTGCCTTCCGTCTCCACGAAGTGGTCGAGGATGCCCTCCACGTCTTCGAGCGTAAGGTTGAACCCGGCGCCCGCGTCGGCGAAGCAGAGGGGGCAGTCCATGTTGCAGGCGCTGTTGACTTCGATGATGCCGACGCACGCGTGTTGTTGGTGGTCGGGGCAGAGGCCGCAGTCGTAGGGGCAGCCCTGGGCGATCTCGGTGGAGAACGCCAGCGGGATCGTGCCCGGTTTGTTGAACTTCGACGACGACGTGTACGCCTCCGCGTCGGCGTATACCAGCGCCTCGAACTGGCCGTGCTCCGGGCAGCGTTTGCGCATGTAGACCTTGTTGTCGCGCAGGAGGATGTGCGCGTCGATGACCCGGCGGCAGTCCGGGCAGATGCTGCGCGTCAGCTCGTAGAAGACGTAGTCGGAGTCGTGTTTCGTGTTGATCCGGGTTCTGGCCACGATTGCGTCGGTCAAAAGATCCCTCCGTCGTTCGGTTCAAGGTAGCCGTTGCATGCGCTCGCGATCGGTGATGCTAATCACCGTTCAACGCGCTGGCGTCAATGCGACGCTACAGGCCCTGATTGAAGTCCACGAACGAGAAGTACTCGTTCAGGGCCGTCAGTCGTCCCGCGAGGAGCAGCGTGCCAAGCCCGACCATCATCACGGCGCTGGCTAACTCCAGCCAGACGAAATGCCTCTGCACACTCTTCATGGCGCGTGACACGTCGGCGACGGCGAGGCCGGTGATCAGGAACGGGATGCTGAAGCCAGCCGAGTAGAACAGCAGCAGGTAGGCGCCCGTCCAGGCGGTGCCGGATGTAGCCGCCAACGTCAGGATGCCGCCGAGGATCGGACCGACGCACGGCGTCCAGCCGGTCGCGAACGCGCCGCCTACCAGGGCCGAGCGGGCATAGCCCACCGAGTGGCCGGTTCCGACGTTGAGCTGCACGGTCCGCGCGAACACGTTCAACTCCACGTAGCCCGAGGCGCGGGCCCAGAGCAGGCCAAGCCCGGCGAGCAAGAGGCCGAGCCGGACAGGCGACTCGGACAGGTGGGCCAGGCTGTCCAGCACGACCACCGCGACGACGAGCCCCAACAGTAGGCCCGCAGACCTGAGCGGCGTCAGGCGTCCGTTGATGGGCACGAGGAGCGCGCCGAGAAAGATCATCAGTGCTCCGGCGCCCTGCTCGAGCTCTCGCAGGTGGTCCTGGACGAAGAAGCCGGCGAGGCCAACGCTTGCGCCGAGCGTGACGAACACGGCACTCAGGCCAACGATGAACGCCACAGCGTGGCTGAAGGTCTTGCGGCGCTCGGCGATCCCCGCTCCGCCCGCGGCACTGGTGCCGGCCAGGTGCGTGATGTAGATGGGGACGAGCGGCAGGACGCACGGGCTCAGGAACGAGAGCACGCCTGCCGAAAAGGCGAGGAGGGGACCGGCGGCTCCCTCGAGCCGGAAGCCTGTGGCATCCACGCCGAGCACCACGAAGGCCGCCGCCGGGATGGCGACGAGCAACGCCAGCCCGGCATAGGCGAACACTCGTGGATCACGGCGCCTGCCGGCCGCCGCCTCCGAAACGCCCATGACGCCTCCCGGTGATGTTCTGCGGGCAGCCTCTCAGTACCCGGGCGGCGTTCTCTGCGATCCCGATCACTGACCCGGACCGGTGTTGCCGGTTCGACTATCCCAATCGCTGAACCAGCGACGAGGGGGAACCGTTGGCGAAGAGGACGAATGCCAGGCACCGGCCAGCAGTGGGCCGCCACGTTTCGACCCGGAAGCCGTCAGCGGCCTGGCGCTCGTGGGCCATCGGGGCGGCAGCGGTCGCGGCGTTGGGCGTCGTCGTCGTGCTGGCCATCCAGGCAGCCGGCCGGGAAAGCACTGAGGATCCCACGATCACCGCCCTCGCACGGGAAAATGCCGGGGGCGAGGTCCGGGTCCTTACAGGGACACATCACACGGTGTACCACTCGGTAGCACCGCTTCCCTCAGACGGCGTGCCTCGCGCCGACGGCAAGCCCACCCTGGTCTGGTTCTCGGGCACGTGGTGTGAGTTCTGCGAGCGAATGGAGCCCTTCGCCCACCAGGCAGCGAGCGACTTCGCCGACCGGCTGGTGTTCGTCGAGAAGTCTGTCGACGATGACCGTTCGGCCGCGGCCCGCTACGGCGTGCGGGGCACTCCCACCTTCGTGCTCATCGACGCATCCGGACAAGAGATTGCGCGGTTCGGGTTCCAGCCGACCTTACCGGCGTTCGCGCAGGCGATCGAGACTGCGTTGGCGCGAACCGTGGCGACCTGAGGCCGCTACGGCTATTCCGGCTCGCCGCACTGGCGCTGGAGGGCGGCGATGTCCAGGAGCCTGATGCAGCGCCGGTCGATCTCAACGATGCCCGCGGTTTTCAGGTCCACCATCGCCCGCGAGACGGTCTCCCGCGAGGTGCCAACCATGTCGGCCAGCTCCTGGTGGCTGTAGCCGGCAACCTCACCGTCCTGCGCCAGGCTGAGTAAGAGGCGGGCAACCCGCTCGGGGACCGGCGCAAAGGCAAACTGCTCAAGCCGTTTCTCGGCCTCGTGCAAACGGCCGGACAGCACCCGCACCAACTGCACCGCCACGCTCGGGTGCTCGAGCATCACCTGCTCGATGTCGATGCGGCTCATGATGCAAACAACTGCGTCGTCCACCGCCTCGGCGAAGGAATCGGTCATCGATTGGCCGACGGCGGCCATCTCGCCGAACACCGTGCCGGGCCCGACCGTGCCCAGCACGAGCTTCCGGCCATCCGCGGCGATGCGGTAGAGCCGCACCTGGCCGGCCTTCAGGATGAAGAGCGCCTCACCGGTCTCGCCCGGCGCGTAGAGCAGCTGGCCGCGTTTACAGGTCGCCATCGGGAGCTTGCCGGCGATCGCGCTCATCTCCTCGGGCGCGACACCGCGGAAAAGGTCGTTCTCGCTCAGCAGCCGGGCGCGCAGGCGCTCGACCTCTTCGCGGCTGGTACCCACCCGCTTGAGGTTCGAGCGGCCGGGGAACCGGTCGAGGATCTTCATCACCATCAGTCTAGCCTTTCACTCCAACCAGGGTTTCCAGGCGGTCCGCGAGCTCGGCGCAGTCGGGCGTGCCCAGGGCCACCACGGCGCCCTCAAAGACGGTCGTCGGGCCTCCGATCACCCCGGGCGGACGCATCGCACCGTCTGCCCCCATGTCGATCACGACCAGGTCAGCAAGCTGGCGAATGCGCTCGCAGTGGCGAAGGGTGCGCTCGGCCCGCCGGCAGGCGGAACAACCGCGCGTGACGTAGAGCTCCAGGACCGGTCTCGTCTTCACTCCTTCAGTGTGGTACGCAAACGGCGGGCTGCGCGGTGACAGCGATCACTGACCGCGCCCGGCTGGCGGCCGGTACGATCCCACCGTGAGAGTGCGACAGGTTCTGTATGCCGCTCTTGCCGGGGGCGTCCTCCCGGTGGCCGTCGCGTGCTCCGGCGAGGACCCGCCCGTTACGGCCGGGGATTCGACACCAACCGGGATCGCCACGACCGCCGGGCCGTCGCCCCAGGCGGCGCCCTCGTACCTCACCACCGGGTGGCCGAACACCGACTTCAGCCGGCACACCGTCGAGTTCGACGAGATCATCCAGGGATGCCCAGGGAAGGACTGTATCCCGGCGCTCGATGCCGAAGGCGCGACGAGTATCCCCTCGGCGCCCGGTGGACAGGCCCGGTTCGCGCCGGTCGGCGAAGTTGACTACCCCGGGCAGGTGCCGGTCGCCTATGTGAATGTCGGGGGCATCGTCCGGGGTTACCCGCTCCACATCCTGACCTGGCACGAGATCGTGAATGACCGGTTCGGCGACGTGCCGGTGGTGGTGACGTTCTGCCCGCTCTGCAACACGGCTCTAGCCTTTGACAGGAGGGTCGGCGAGCAGGTTCTGGACTTCGGCGTTTCGGGCAACCTGCGGAACTCGGACCTGATCATGTGGGACCGCCAGACAGAGAGCTGGTGGCAGCAGGCGACGGGCGAGGGCATCGTTGGCGAGCTGGCCGGGACCTTCCTGACGCCCGTGCCGGTCTCGGTCATCTCCTATGGGGACTTCGTCCGTGCGTTCCCGACAGCCGAAGTGCTTACAGAAGACACGGGTTTCGCTCGCGACTACGGCATCAACCCCTACGGCGGATACGACGCACTTGGCTCGACGCCCTTCCTGTTCAACGGGGCCATCGACCCGAGGCTCGACGGGCTGGAGCGGGTCGTCGGGCTCGGCTCCGGAGACGACTCCCTGGCAGTGCCGTTCGCGGCGCTGGTGGAGCACGGCGTGGCCAGCGTGGATGTCGGCGGCGAGCGCTTCGTCGTGCTCTGGGCGCCTGGTACGGCCTCGGCGTTGGACGACACGGTCATTGCCACGGGCGAGGATGTCGGCGCGTCAGTAGCCTACGTGCCTGCCGTCGGCGATCAGCCGCTCACGTTCACGCAACTCGAACCCGGCAGCTTCCGAGACAACGAGACGGGTTCGACCTGGGATGTCACCGGGCTGGCCACGGCCGGGCCGCTGGTTGGCGAGCGGATGGAGGTCGCGGTCCACACCGTGCATTTCTGGTTCGCGTGGGCGGCCTTCCACGCGGAGACGGAAATCTGGGCGCCCTGATCGGGCGCGACCCTCGCTACGACTCGGAGGAACGTCCAAGGCCGGCGAACGCGTCTCTCAGGGCTGACCAGCGTCGGCGTGGTCCCGCAGATGAGGTCGCGACCGGCTCTTCCGCGGCATCGAGCGCCGCGAGGATCGCGGAAGCGGTCACGTTGCGGTGGGAGGCCGACCAGCGCGCCTGTCGGTGACGCAGGATGAGCGCCTGCGGCGATTCGTGCCGCACGCCGGTGAGCCGTTCCACTTCCATGCCGAGGTCGTGGCGGGCGTGGACGTTGATCCAGGCGATGCGCATGCCGAGCTTCGACACCTCGCTGTGCGCCACGGCGCTGCGGCCGCAATACGGGTCGTGGAGATAAAGCAGCACCGGTGCACGCTCCGACCGGGCGAAGGCCTGCTCAAGCTCGCCCTCGGTCGCCACCTCGTCAAACTGGCTGTCCATTTGCGGGCTCCTCCCGCCGTCGAGCAGAGGCTCGCGACTCGTCGATCGTTTGCGCGCTCGTGCATCGCGCTCAGTGATCGCCGTCACCGCCCTGGAACGGAGTCGGCGCTTACCGTCGTAGCAGAGCTACGGAGGTGTCGCGTGAAGCGCATCGAACTTCTCTGGTTCCAGGACTGCCCGAACCACCCCGCGGCTCGTGCGATGATCGATGACGTCGTCTCGGAATTCGGCGTCCAGGCCGACGTCCGTGCCATTGAGGTCGCCGACGAGGCCATCGCCGAGCGCCTCCGGTTTCCCGGCTCGCCGACCATCCGGGTCGATGGCGTTGATATCGAGCCCGGATTCGCGGATTGCGACGACTGCACGCCACGTTGCCGGGTCTACCAGACTTCCGCCGGCCTTCGAGGGCTGCCTGAACGGTCGTGGCTGGTGGCGGCGCTGGCAGGCGATGGCAGGAAGGCGGGCTGAGGGATGGCCGGAGAAGAAGCAGGGCCGGAGTCGAACGCCCACCACTGGACCGGGCCCTGGCCTCGCCTCGCCCTCGGCCTGGGCGGGGTGGGCATACTCGCCCTGGTCTTTGCGTTCCTCGTCTTGAGGGGCGGGGACGATGACGGCGCCAACGGAAGTGGAAGCCAGGTCGTGCTGGGCGTCCTGGAGCCGGCGCGCCCGGAGATCGGCAAGCCGGCGCCGGACTTCGCTCTAATCGACACTCGCGACGGCAAGACGGTACGGCACCTCTCGGACTATCGCGGAACGACCGTCGTCCTGAACTGGTTCGCGAGCTGGTGCGGCCCGTGCGCAGCGGAGATCCCCGACTTCCAGGAGGCGTACGAGGCGCTCGACGGGGAGATCGTGGTCCTCGCGGTCAACCTCCAGGAGTCCCGGGAAACCGCGTCCGGCATGCTCGAAGGGCTGGGCGCGACGTTCCCCTCAGTGCTCGATACGAATGGAGCGGTGGCGCAGCACTACCGGCTGCTCGGGATGCCGACCACCTTCTTCATCGACAAGGACGGGATCGTGCAGATGTCCGGCAGCGGCCGGATCACCGCCGAGACGTTAAAGGACGAGCTGGCGAAGCTGGGGCACGAATACTAGGCGATCGCCCTCGCGCGGCCGCCGCGGGTGCGCAATCCTGCAGGGCGGGCCGAAGATCACTCTGTGACACATCTGATGAACTCCCGGTGGGGAGGACTGCTGTGCACGGTGGCTCTGGCCGCGATCGTGGCCGTGCTGGCGCTTGCAGGTCCCCATCCTCGTGACTCGATGGGAGTACCGCCCGACTGGCTCCTGGGAGCGACGGCCGTGATGGCGGCATTGTTCGCCACGGCGATTGCGGCTATCGCCTGGCAGGCCGGGGAGTGGTCGCCCGCTTTCCTTGCTCTCGGCTGTATCTGGATGGGGCAAGCCGCAATCATCCGCGGCCTGCAATCCACCGGCCTCCTGCCTGACTCCGCGGGTGCCCTCGAAGCCGTCAACGCGGCCGGGATGCTTGCCGGTGGTATTTGGTTCGCGGTGGGTGCCCGCCCCCGGTGGCCAGCCAGCCGAGGCAGTGCCAGGAGGGTCAGGCTCCTATTGGCCGGCGGAGCGTTCCTTGGCGCAATTGTCCTGGCAGCGGCGGCGCTCGCCCCGGGACCGTGGAACGCGGAAGTCACCATAGCCGTCGTAAGTGCCTCGGCTGTTGCCGGGTACTTGCTGGCAGCTTTCGCATTTGCTGCCGCCTTCCGGTTCCTGCGCCTCCCGTCCAAGTTCTCGATGGCTGCGGGGACAGCCGCACTGGCGGCGGTGACGGTGATCTCAGCCCAGTCAGTCGTGCACCTGTCTGCCACTACCATCGAAGTTCTCGTGGTGTGCGCCTCGGCGCTCCCACCTATCGCCTTCGTGTTGGAGCAGCGAGCGCGGCCCGGCCTTCGGACGATGGTGCTGTCGCTCTTCGTGAGCGGAGCGGTGGAGCATCTGCAGCGCGGCCACCCTCAACCTGTGCTCGGGTTATTGGAGGAGGTAGCGGGGTACGACGAGGGCCTCGCCGGTCACCTGGATCGGGTCGCGAAGCTCGCGGTTCGCGTGGGGCAGGCGCTCGGCATGGGGCCGGCGGAGTTGCGGGCCGTGGCTCAGGCCGCGCAGCTCCACGACGTTGGGAAGATCGTGATCCCGCGCCACATCCTCAACTCGCCCGGGACGCTCTCCGGGAACGATTGGGAGCTCATGAAGTCGCACGCCGCGGAGGGTGAGCGGATCGTTGCCCGGATTGCGCCGGCAGCCCCGGCGTCGCGAGCCGTCGGCGAGCACCATGAGCGCTGGGACGGCAGCGGTTGTCCCCGGGGACTCTCGGGCGAGGCGATCTCGCTCGCGGGCCGGGTTATCGCCGTTGCGGACGTCTACGACGCGCTCTGTAGTTCGCGGTCGTACAAGGCGGCATGGTCACAGTCCGAAGCGCTCGCCGAGATCCGGCGAGGCTCCGGCACCCACTTCGACCCGGCCGTGGTCGCCGCGCTCGAGCAGGTCGTAACGCGTGGCGCCACGCACCTCGCGGCCGCGTAGCGTCCTGTCAAGACCAGATTCGGCTATCGGCTACGCAACCGGCGCGACCACGGGCACCGGGCAGTTCACCATGAACAGCTGGCCGCCGGTATCGGGCGTACCGTTGAAGCGCTCGAGGGCGTCCTCGGACTCCTTCGCGAGGACATCCCGCTCGCTCTTGAGGAGCTCGGCGGTCTTGCCCTGGGCCCAGAGGAAGGTGTAGTGGTCCCAATAGGGGCTCCACTTGGGGTCGCCGACGGTCGTGTCGGTGATGCTCTTCTGGAAGCCCATCGGCCCGCTGCCTTCGACGCCGTTGCCGAAGACCAGGATCTTCGCCGTCGCTCCTGCTTCGGTGAGTCCGGCGGCGCCTGGCGCCGGCGCGATGTGCATGCCGTCGGCCATGGGTGGCATGGTCACGTCGGTGACGATGTAGCGGGAGCTCGGGTAGCAGGCGTGGAGCTTGAAGGTCACCTTGCCGCCGGCGACATCGACGGGCTCAAGCAGCTGCCCGTCGCCGAGATAGGCCTCGCGCTTCTCGTCGTGCGGGAGCTCGCCGCCCGGCCACTTCACGACCGGGTAGTTGACGACGATGTCCGTCTCCTCGACTTCGACGGTACCGGCGTCGGCTGCGGCCATCACGGCGTCCTCCGAGTCGAGCTCCTCTGCTGAGCCGCTGAAGCGGACGTGGTGCACGCGGAACGCGGGCGAGTAGTCGGTCATGTGCGGGGCCGTGCTGAGGATTGCGTCCTGCCCGTCCTCGTCCGGGAACAGGTAGATCTTGCTGAGGCCGCTGGTAGCGCCGAGCGCTTCGGCAAGCAGCGGGACGTGCACGAGCTTCTCGGCCTCGGCGAAGTCTTCGTCAGACGCGTCGGTCCGGATGAAGTACGCCGGCTCCCCGCCGACGAGCGCGCTGTGGAGCTTGAAGGTGATAAAGCCGAACTCGCCCGACCAGTCGTCGGACGAAAGCGCGTGATCCAGGATGTCGCCGACGAGCGGTGTGCCCTGGTTCGAGTTCGATGGTGCGGTGTTCCCCGGCGTGGTTCTCCCCGCAGTCGTGGGTGTGCTGGCGTCATCGTTATCGTCACCGCAAGCGGCCGTAATCGCAGTGGCGGCGGCCGCTCCCGCGCCCAGCGCGAGGAATCGCCTGCGGTTCATCAACGGGCTCCCGATCAGATGGACTCGTGAAGGTTGCAAGGTCCCTCTCCATTCGAAGTTATCCCGCGCAGGATCGATCGAGGCGTGGCCGGGAATCGGTGATCCCCATCACAGCGCCGGGCGAGCCGGCGCCGCGGTCGGTGCTGCATACCCGTTGCATTGGTGCCCTCCGGCCGTTGCACTCCTCTCGCACAGAGGCTGATCAGGCGAGATTCGGTGACGGCGGTCACAGCACGCAGGCTGCTCAGAGCAGGCACATGGCGGAAGGACCTGCCAGCCGGGCGGCAAGCAGAAAGGAACGCACATGCACCAGATCAGAACCAGGACCATCGGACTCGCTGGGCTCATCATCCTCGTCGTAACGCTCGCGCTCGCGAGCGGCTCGTGGGCGGGAGCCACACGCCAGAACGGTGCGCCCACACCCGTCGGCTTTGACCGCTATCTCGTCTACATGGCTAACGGTGTCTTCGACCCGGATGCCGAACCGGCGTTGCTCCCTGGAGAGATCTTCCACCGGGAGATCATGGGACGAAGCCCGGACGAGATGGCTGAGCAAGAGGCCCTTGCCAGGGAGTTTTTCCAGCAGCGCTTCGGGCTAAACCTCGAGGACGGCAGCGTCATTGTCGAGTCGTTCACGTTCAATCCGGTTCACAACTACCGGGCCTACACCATCGCCGGCGAGTCTGTCCCGGCCGAAGGCTGGATCGTCCGCGACGGCGGCTTTCGGGCCGAGGTAGTCGCCGAAGACGGGGTCACGCTCGGGGGTGAATTCGCCGGCACGCATGTACCTCAGGGGACGTCCGTTGTCTTCGGCGACTACAACATCCTCGTGACGTCGCCGGGACGCAGCGGCGAGGCACGGGGAGAGCGGGAGATCGTGCTCCACTACCGGTCGAGCGATCCCCTCATCCCTGACCAGTTCGGCGTGATGCACTTCACCTGCGGCCTCGTAGACTCGGAGACCGACCTCGGAGTCACGGAGGACGACTGGGATGGCATTGCCCAGGGCGTCGTACGGCCTCCGGAGTCGCTCCCGGACGGCACCGTGAAGGTGAGCATTCGCAACGTTTTGACCTTCCCGCCACGCTAGGGCAGGACTGCCGGCTGGCGTGTCCGAGGACGTCAGAAGATCGACGACCAACAGAAAGGGAGAGCCGCACACCGGCGGCTCTCCCTTTTCTCGTCGCCGTCGCGCCGGCATTACCGGGCGACGATCGTCCCCTTCATCTGGTTGGGGTGGACGTCGCAGACGAACGTGTACTCGCCAGGCTCAGCGAGCGTGAACGTCAGCTCACGGGAGCCCCCGTCGCTGGCCGTGAAGATCTCCGTCTTGGCGTCGAAGCCGCCCGGTCCTGACACGTGGAAGTTGTGGGGTGTGGCGCCGTCGTCATTCACGAACGTTACGGTGATCTCCTCGCCGGCCGGGAGCTCGATGTCGGTCTTATCAAAGGCGACGTTCTTCGCGGTCACGGTCACTTCGGTGCCCGCCGCTTCCGGCGTGGAACCAGCTCCGGGCTCTTGGCCGCCAAGGGGCGGGAACGGCACCGAACCCAGGTGCGGCCCAAGCCAGTTAAGCTCGTTCGCGAGGTGCATGCCGCCCGCGCTCTCGAACCGCGTGTCGGTCACTGTCCATTTCCCGCCGTCGAACGAGATCTCGGAGGCGGGGAGCATCAGGCGACCGAATTCGCCCCCGGCCATCGGTGGTGGAGGCGTGTTGCGGCCGTGGTAGTACACCACCGACGGAAGATCTTTCTCGAACTCGCCGGCCATCGCCCCATCCTTGCCGGGAGGCGCCGAGAGCTGGAGGCCGCTCTGGTCGAGCGTCGCCTCGTAGAAGGCGACCAACATCTTCGCGGCCGGCGCTTGCAGGTCCTCGGGACCAACCTGCACGAGCGAGTTGAGCCCACCGATGATCCACGCCACATCATCGACGCTGTAGGTCGAGGTCGAGCTGAAGGTCCCCGACTTCGCGTCGAAGTCGTCGGCGAGTGCGTCCCAGTGCGCTTCGACTGCGGCGAGGAGGCTGTCGTCGCCGGTGACATGGAGGGCGGCGAGCAGGCCAACCAGCGCAGCGGACCGCTCCGCTGCGCTGCCGTCCGCGCGGGCGGCGTCGGTCCAGTCCGCAGCGATCTCCGAAATCCGATCGAGCGCGTCTGAACGCAGTGCTTCATCATCCGCCGTCCAGGCAAGGTACGAGAGCGCGCGGGCGGCGGAGGCGAACTCGTCGGAGGTCTCAGGCGTGCGGTCCGCGAGCGCCGTGAACAGTTGGTTCGCAGCCATCGCGAACATCGCGTGGGAGTCCGGGTTGTAGTAACGAAGCGACTGGTCGCCCGTCAGCCCGGCGACGTCGGAGAGCGTCTGCAGCATCGTCCAGTTGCCCCGGTAGTCGAGCGTCCCGTCGCTGTCGTGATAGAGGCCGGTGTCGGCGTCGATGAGCTGGGTCATCGCGTACTGGCCCTGCATCTGGGCGAGCATGCTGACCATCATCCCGAGGAAGCGCTGCTGAGCGCCGAAGTCCGAGTCCGGCGTGCCGAAGTGGCTCTCGTCGTGGAAGTTCCGGGCCCACTGGCTCTCCTTCAGCATCAGTTGCGCCTGCCCTTCCACGCCGACGACTTCGTCGAACGTCGAGGGATCGAGGCGGAGTGCGCTGAAGTCAGTCGGCGCGAGCTGGGTCATGTCCGTCGTCAGCGCGGTGTCGCCACTGCGGAAGATGGCCTGGAGCGGGAAGATGTTCTCGGGCAGGAACGGCATCCCGGCTTCCTTGCTGCCTACCATTTGCATCGCAGCGGTGACCATCTCCATGGGCGGCTCGAAGGGAATGCCCATCCCCGAGCCCATCACGAGGGGTCCGAAGTGGTCGCGGCTGAGCCAGTAGCCCTGCCAGACCATGGCGGAGTAGTTGAAGTCGGCGTCCGCGCCGTCGATGCCGCTTGGTGAGCTGAAGTCGATCTGGGCGGGGGCGCCGCCGTTCGAAGGCCTCGTCCCTTCAGCCGCCGGCGCCTGCGTTGGTCCTTCCGTCGCGGCGCTGGTAGAGGTGGACGTGTTCGAGCCTCCTCCCGAGCACGCGGCGGCGACGGCAAGGACGGCGGCGGCAACGCCGAAGAGCAGTGAGCTGCGTTTCTTAGTCAAACTATGTACTCCCAGGCCGCATGGATGTGGACCCGCCCGGCAAGATGCAGCCGGACTCCGTGGTCTCGCGCGCCTTCTCCGGAGGGTCTCCCCGCAGCCCTGTGCGCCTCAGTGCCGCTGATCACCGAGGCGGGCGCGCACCCGGTGATCGGGATCACAAGGGCCGTCGCAGCCAAGACAAACAGAAGGCCCCGACCGGGCGGTCGAGGCCTCCTGCATCCACCCGTGCTCTGCTCACGCACTGCGTCGCTGGAGAGCGGTGACCACCATGGCGGTGATCGCCCCGAACATCAGGTGCCCGGCTATCCACGCCCAGTGCGGGACCGAGTCAGCGAACAGGTCGCTGCTCTGGAGACCGCCCGCGACGATGAGCACCATGACCGCCCAGACGGCGAGGCCGTAGACCGCACCGGCCATCCAGGTGGCGACCGAGCTGGCGCGCGTGAGCACCAGCCCGGCCATGAGAGCGAACAGGGCGCCAAGGACGACGGAGTTCATCATGTGGCCGGCCGCTCCAACCGCGACGGTCCAGAAGTCGAAGCCGCCGCCGTAGTGCTCGTCGCCGAAGACGACGCTGGTGATGCCGCGGACGGGCGCCCAGAAGCCGTCCCGGCTGATGGCGACCAGCATCGAGAACATGGCCATCGCCATGCCTCCGAGCAGTCCGCCGATAGCGCCTGGCACGGCAAGCCTTGAAGCTGGCCATTGCTGTGCGTGGGTGTGTGATGTAAGGGTTGTCACTGGAGTCTCCTGATCCCCTGAGGGGTTGTGCTAACTCCAGCGAACCACCGGCGGGCGGTTCCGCTCAGTGACGGCTATCACCACGGCCCGGCCCAGCGCGCACAGTTATTTGGGAGCCGGGATGGCGCCGATCTGTTGCAACAGACCCAGCATATCGATGTCCCCGCTGTGGCTGACGATCCTGCCGTCGCGGATGCGTTCGATGTGTGTCTCTGACATGGAGACCTGCCTGCCCGTTGCCGGGACGCCCATGAAGTCGCCCGAGTGCGTCGCGGCGAACGTCATCCGGTAGGCGAACATCTCGCCGCTCGAGACGACCTCGCCTAGCGTGATCGTAACGTCGCTGAACGCGGCTCGGAAGGCCGGCAGGGCTTGCCTCATGCCGTCGATGTTCGGCGGCATGCCGGGCACGCTGACTGGACAGGCGGGATCGAACTTGGCAACGAGCTCCGAGTCATCGCCGCTGCGGAAGTACTCCTCCATGGCGGCGTGAAACGCATTGATGACGTCGAGATTAGAAGTTGATTCTGCCACGGCTACCTCTCCTGAAACGCGCCGAGTGTACAGGACAGGAGACGGCAGGAATTCAGGGAGGCAGCCGGCCGGGCTGCGTGCCTCGACGCGTCGGTTCAGGAGCACACCAGTGCGTGCTCGCATCCGTCCACGATGAAGGCCGCACCGAGCGCGCGCTACGGATCGTCGGCCGCAGAAAGCATCGAGCATGTGGCCACACGGAACCTGGACCTGGCGATGACGGCGCCCTTCGGGTGCGCCAGGTGGCGGCCTGGCGAGCCCGCCAGGAGGGCTCGCGCCTCGGGCAAGCTAAGCGTTGACCGCGGCAACAGGCAGATGGTGGTGGTCACGAAGGTACTGCCTCACGGCGAGCAGCGCCGCGATGCCTTCGCCGACCGCCGCGCCAAGCTGCTTCGTCGAGCCCGCGCGACAATCCCCAGCGGCAAAGACCCCCGGCAGCGACGTGTCGAAGTGGTCCGCCGCGACAAATCCCCACCGATCGAGGTCCACAGAACCGCGCAGGAATCCCGTGTTCGGGTCCAGGCCAACGAACACAAACGCGCCGCTCGGCCGCCAGTGATGTTCCTCGCCGGTCTGCCGGTCGCGAGCGACGACTTCCTCGAGCCGGCCCTTGCCTGTCAGCGAGACGATCTCCGTGTTCGTGAACACCTCGAACTGCAGGTGCGAGCGCACCTTGTCCTGGAGGAGCTTCGACGCTTTCAGTTCGCCTGCGAACTCGACGATCCGGATCTTCTTCGCGAACTGCGCAAGAAACAGCCCCTCTTCGAGACCGGAATTCCCGCCACCGACAACGAGTAGCTCATCGGCTCCCTTGTAGAACGGACCATCGCAGGTTGCACAGAAGTGGACTCCGGAGCCAATCAGGTCGGCCTCGCCGGGGACGTTGAGCCGCCGGTAGGATGACCCCGTGACGACGAGGACGGCATGTGCGCAGACGCGCTGATCGTTGCCAAGCACGAGCTCGAGGTCGTCTCCGTCGCGCTCGACCGCCGTCACGCCGACCGCGGACAGCAGCTCGACACCGTACCGCCGCGCCTGGGCTTCGAAGCGGTCTGCCAGGTCGCTGCCCCTGATGCCATCCGGGAAGCCCGGGTAGTTGTCGATGCGTTCGGTGACGCCGGCCTGCCCGCCGAGGGCGCTGCGCTCGATGACAACGGTCTCGATGCCCTCACGAGCCGCATAGATGGCGGCCGAGAGACCGGCTGGCCCACCGCCAATGATGGCGAGGTCGTAGAACCTCCGGGCGGCCTCAATCCGCAGGCCCAGCTTTCGGGCCAGCTCCTCGTCCGAAGGTTCGGTGAGCACGTCCCCGCCCGGGAAGACGATGGTCGGGATCGACCGCCCTCCGCCCTGCATCTCCTCCACCCGCCGGAGGCCGTCCTGGTCGGCGTCGATGTCGACCCAGTCGTAGGGCACGCGGTGTTCCGCCAGGAACTTCTTCGAACGTTTGCAGTCCGGGCACCACGGCGCCCCGTAGACGATGATATCGGCCAACTGGTCTTCCTCCTGTCCAACCAACGGTGGGCGAGGCCGCGCCGCGGACACGGTGACCGGCATCACCGCCGTCCACTGACCGGCGGATCCTGCCCGGTCCGGGCGCCCGTCGTGACGGCGATCACCGAGGCGGGACGGCCGCGATCTCTATCCTCGCCATATGAGTGAAGGCGATGCTGCGTTCACGCCAATCGAGGCGTACGGGGTGATTGGAGACCGGCGTACCGCCGCGTTCGTCTCAGATCGTGGCCATGTCGAGTGGCTCGCTCTCCCCGATTTCGATGGACGCACTGTGTTCGGACGACTCCTGGACCCGCGCGGCGGGAGCTGGCGCTTTGGACCACGAGAGGAAAGCCAGGGAATTCAGCGCTACGAGCCCGAGACGTGCATCCTCACCACGCGCTGGGAAACGTCAGGCGGCACGCTTGAACTGACGGACTTCATGGCCTGGCCCGATTCAAGCCGGCCGGACGGTCTGGCGGATGTCCGCCTGGTGGCCAGACGCCTCCGATCCACCGCCGGAAAACACGCCTGTTCGCTGGAACTGTCGCCGGTCCACGATTTCCGAGAGCCGCTCCGCGGGCTGGCGGGAGGCTCACCTGTGGCGGGAAGCGGGGAGTCGGTTCGGTTCTGGACGACTTTGCCGCGGTCGTCATGGATGGCCGCTGGGAACATTAGCTTCGAGCTCGCCGAAGGCGAAGAGCACTGGGTCGTGCTCAGCTACGGCAACAGTGACGCCGTAGACCCGTTTCTGAACGGCGAAGGGGTCACCGCTCTTCTCGAATCGACGAAGAGATACTGGCGCGAGCGGGCTGAGCGGGTCCGGTACGAGGGTCCTGCCAGAGAGCTGGTTGTCCGCTCTCTGCTGACGATCCATCTGCTCAGCTACGCCCCAGCGGGATCGGTGGTGGCCGCACCAACAACCTCGCTTCCAGAGCGCCTCGGCGGCGACCGCAACTACGACTATCGCCTCGCGTGGGTGCGCGACGCGTCGCTCAGCCTGGCCGTGGTCGCGATGCTCGGAGATACCGAGGCGGCGCGAGATTACATGGACTGGCTGGTGGCCTGCCCGCCGGGTGGCGAAGGGCCACTCCAGGTCGTATACGGCATCCGCCGTGAGCGCGACCTGACGGAGGTCACACGCGAAGACATCGCCGGCTATGCCGCCTCACGGCCCGTGCGGGAGGGAAACGCCGCCTACGATCAGCGGCAGCTCGACTCGCTTGGCTACCTCGCGGACTGTGCCCTCCGTTATCTGGAGGCCGGCGGCGAGTGGCGTGCGTCGTTCTGGGACCTGATCCGCCGCGCAGCGGACTACGTGGTCGCCACCTGGCGTGAGCCTGACAGCGGCATCTGGGAGATCCGCGGCGACCGGCGCCACTACGTGAGCAGCAAGGTCATGAGCTGGGTGACACTGGAGCGCGCCACCCGCATCGCGGTGTCACTCGGGGAGCCCGTCGCTCCCGCCTGGAGCACTGCCCGCGATGAGATCCACGCGGAGGTCTGCCGGAGAGGCTGGAGCCCTGCCCTCGGCGCCTTCCGGCAACACTATGACGCCGACACACTGGATTCGTCCGCGCTCCTCATCCCCGTGATGGGCTTCCTGCCCGCGACCGACCCCCGGGTCGCTTCGACGGTCGAGCGGCTCAGGGCGGGATTGGAGATCAACGGGCATCTCCATCGATTCGACGCCCGGCTGCTTGCTGGCGAGGTACCGCTCGCGCCCGGCGACTTCGAGGGGGCGTTCGTCCCCTGCACTCTCTGGCTGGTGACGACGCTTGCGCTCATGGGCCGCCACACCGAAGCCGAGCGCCTACTCACCAGCCTCGAAGGCCAGCTTCCGCTCGGCCTGCTACCCGAGGAGGTCGACGCGCGCTCGGGCAGGTTCCTCGGCAACACCCCGCTCATGTTCGCCCACGTCGAGTACCTGCGCGCTCGCCTGCAGCTGGCCGGGCCACCGGGCATGGGTGAGGGAGGGTGATCATGGTCTCGGCGTATCGCCTGCGAGCGGGGTTCGTCGGTCTGCAGCGCACCGCCTCGCTACTTCGTCCCGATTCGGCCGTCGCCTCGGACGAGCCGCCGTCACACGCTCCGGCGATAGGCCGACTCGTCCGTCAATGAACCTGCGTGTCTTCCTGAGCATCGCCCCGGTCGTTGCCTTCCTCGTGGTAAGCCGGGCGGCGGATGCCTGGGTCGCTGTGGCCGCTGGCTTCGGGGCCTCCGTGCTCGTGTTCTTGTTCGCGCGCCGCGACCGGCTGATCGGCGTCCTCTCGCTGTTTGGCCTCGCGGTCGTCGGTGTGTCCGCGGCGCTGGGCGTCTTTTGGAACAGCGAGCGCGCCTACCTGGCCTCAGGTCCGGCAAGCGACTTCCTGTTTGTCCCGCTCTATCTGGCAAGTATCTGGCTGCGCCGACCGCTCGTCGGAAGCATCGTCGACGAACTCTTTCCCCGACGGTTTGCGACGATTCCGGCGAACCACCACGTGTTCGTGCGCCTGTCGCTCGCCTGGGCAGGATTCGACGTGGTCCACGGCGTCGTCCTCACGACCCTCCTGCTGAACCTCGGCATCGTCGAGTACGTCGTGTGGAGCCGTGTTCTTGGCTGGCCAATGACCGGGACGATGCTCGTGATGAGCTTCCTGACCGTGGAACGAACGGCGAAGCAGGCAGCGAGCGTTCCTCAGCATCGCGCGCTGGCTCACTCGCCCCCGGGGTGATTCACGGCAACGATTTGTCTCCACCGGGGATAGGAAACGCGGACTCCTCGAACCGCGTTCCCGTGGAAGCGCGTCATGGTCACTCGTCGGCTGCGCCAGTGACGAGGCGGATGCATTCACACGGCGCCATACCGGGGACCGCGGTGTCAGCGGGCTGCATCGACGTTAGCCCGGCCAGGATCTGTGTCAGATGGTCGCGGACGTGGATCAGGTCGCTGAGCCGCCGTTCGGTTTCCGCCAACGTCTCTTCCAGAGCGCGTGTGAGGTCGCCGCGAACTTCGCCACAGGTCCCGCTGTGCGCGACGGCGATCATGGGCGCGACCGACTCAAGCGGAACTGCGAGGTGCCTCAAGCCCTTCGCCAGGCGAAGGGTGCGCACGTGATCGGCCGTGTAGTTCCGGTAGCCGTTGGGCTGCCGCGGCGGGCGCGGTAGGACGCCCTTGCGCTCGTAGAAGCGGATCGTGTCCGGCGAGAGACCGCTTTCTGAGGCGGCTTCCTGGATGTTCATGGCACACCTGTCTGCGGGTCGGCCGCGCCAGCGTTCGTAGTAGCCCAGCGCCTCGCCGCCACGCCTGCCCATACGGCCTCGATCACCCCGAACGGCCACGTGCCTGCGAGGAAGCCGTAGACCGACGACGCAACGCAGGCCCCGGCGAAGGCGAGCAAGAACACTCGCCCCTGTCGCTCGAGCGCGTAGAACACGAGCGTCGCCGCGACCGACACAGCGCCGAAGACGGTTAGGCCATCCATAGGTATCCCCCTGCCGCCAGACATGTTGACATTGGAGCTGCTCCAAGCTCTAGGGTACGCCTGAAGGCAACCGGGATTGGAGGGGCCAGTGGACAAGTACGACCTGATCATCGTCGGCGGCGGAGCGGCGGCGTTCGCCGCGGCAACGAAGGCGAACGACCTTGGGGCTTCGGCACTCATGGTCAACGCGGGACTGCCTCTTGGCGGCACCTGCGTGAACGTTGGCTGCGTCCCCTCGAAGCACCTGCTCGGCATCGCCGAAGCTCTGACAGCCACAAGGCACTCGGCGTTCGAGTCCGTCCGGCCGCTCGCCGTGGATGGCTTCTCGGTCAAGGCCGCTCGCCAGGAGAAGGACGCGCTCGTTGCGGGGCTCCGGGAAAGCAACTACGAGCGCGTGCTGGACTCGTTCGACCACGTCGACTTCCGCGAAGGTCGAGGACGCATCGCCGCCCCGGGGAGGATCGACGTGGGCGGTGAGCTGATCGAGGGCCGTCACATCCTCGTCGCCACGGGCAGCAGGGCGAGCATCCCGCCCATCCCCGGTCTCGCGGAGGCCGGCTACCTCACCAATGTCGAAGCGCTGCAACTCGACGAAGCGCCTCGGAGGCTCGTGGTGATCGGGGGAGGGCCGCTGGGACTGGAGTTCGCCCAAATCTTCGCCCGCTTCGGGTCGCGGGTGACCGTGCTGGAAGCATTGCCGCAGATCGTGCCGAAGGCCGAACCGGAGATCGCGGCAGTGCTGCAGGATGCGCTCCAAGCCGAAGGCATCGAGATCCGGACGGGAATGCGGATTGAACGGGTCCAGCCGGGACCGCCGAGGACCGTCGTGTGCGGACCAGGGGCGACCGACTGCTTCGAGGCGGACGTGATCCTAGTGGCAACGGGGATCCGTGCAAACAGCGAGGAGTTGGGCCTCGAGAGCGTGGGCGGCCGGCTGACGAAGGCAGGGTTCGTCGAGACCACGAACTGGTACGAAGCTGGCCAGGGTCTCTGGGCCGCCGGCGACGTGACCGGTCGCATGCCTCTCGAGACCGTCGCCGCCAGGGAAGGGGCTTTAGCCGCTGCCAACGCTCTCGAAGGCGGGCGTGGGTCGCTGAACTACGATGCCGTGCCTTGGGCGGTGTTCACGTCGCCCCAGCTGGCCGGCGTCGGCGTCACAGAGTCGGAGTCAATGGAAAGAACGAGGTACTGCAACTGCCGGACCGTCTATTACTCCCAGGTGCCGAAAGCGATGGCCGTGAAGGACACAGTGGGTGCGGTGAAGCTCACGGTCGACCGCGACAACCGCATCCGTGGGGCGTACGCCTGCGGCATGAACGCCGCCGAGATCATCCACGAGGCCACCCTTGCCGTACGCCTCGGTCTTACCGTTGATGACATTATCAATACGGTGCACGTCTTCCCGACGTACTCGGAGGCCATCAAGCTAGCCGCACACGCCTTCACGCGGGACATCTCCGTGATGACCTGCTGCATTGGCTGAGGAGGGGTCCGTACATGACAAGATCGCCCGTCTTTCTGCCGCTCGCCGTCTTCGTGACGTGCATTCCCTGCCTCCTGATCCCCCTCGCAGCAGCGCTCATGGCGGCCGGTGCGTTCTCGGGTGTCCTTGGACTGCTCGGGATCCCGTGGGTGCTCGCCATCGTCGCGGCCGTTCCGATGGCTGTCGCGCTCATCGCCTTGCACTCGCGACGCCACGGCGCGGAGTGCGTGGCCGATCGCGGAGAGCGGGCCCAACCCACCCCATGAAGGAGACCGGAAAGTGAATCGCTACGCAGACATCCCTCTACCAACCGCGCTCGCCGAGAGGCTACAGGCGGCCCAGGGACTCCCTCGTCCGCCGGCGACACTCGGGGAGTACGTCGCAGCACCGGAACATCGTTTCTTCGTCGACCCGTCCGGGCTGTATTGCGACTCCGCTCAATCATGCTGCGGCGAACACTCTCGACATGAGGTCACAATCGCGGGCGCGACGAGGAACACGCATTGCGTCCTTGATACCCTGCTCCTCGCCATCATCGAGAAGGCGGAGGCGGCCTCGGTGCGATCCGTCAGCCCTCTGAGCGGAGAGGTCGTGATGCTGGAGATCGGCAGCCATGGCGTCGTCGCAGGCCCGCCCGCGGCGGTCATCACGTTCGGCCTGCTCCGGGAAGGCGGCGGGACCGTATATGAGACCCTCTGCCCGTACGTGAATGCGTTCTCGTCCGAAGAGGACTACCAGCGCTGGGCTGAGGCCACGCCCGAGGCCGTGACAGTGTCGATGTCGGTGCGGCAAGCCTGGGAGTTTGCCTGCGACATGCTTGGCGCAGCGCCAGACGACGCATGATCGCGCGATCCCGGCTCGCCATCGCCGACGCCGTACTGTCCTGGGGCCAGCGGGCAAGGCAGAAAGTCAGCTTGAGCCGCGCCGATGCAAGTCCGCAGTCACCCGACGGACGAACTCTCGACACGGCGGCTCGCGCCTGAAGAGTGCGGTTGGACGCCGGATCGTGAGGGCTGGTCTGTCGCGTGGTCGTGGCTCGTCCCGGTGCTTTCCTCTTCACCGTGGCCGCCGATCGACGACGCATCGATGAGCCCAGCGGTGGTCAGGGTCACGACGGCGACTCCAACCAGCATGATCGCGACACCTCCCACCCAGCGTCCCAGAGTCAGCTTCCCACCGGGGGCGGCCACGGCGGTGAACGCACTTAGCCCGAGCAGTACCTCAAACACCGACGCCAGCACATCGGGGAAGGCAGCCGCTTCTCTCTCGCCAAACGCCGGTCCGGCCGGAACGCCGCCGGTCCGGCTGACCAGCCAGAGGCCGGCGATAGCGAAGCTGCCAACCGCTCCGGCGACCAAGAGCTTTGACGACGGGCGCGCAACGACCACGGCTCCCCAAGCGAGCTGGAGCCAGGCGGCGATGCCGAAGAAGAGCCCGTAACCCCACCATTCGTCCCAGTGGTCGCCGAGGACTGCGAAATGAATCACCGCGGCCCCGGTCGACAGGAGCGCACACGCGGCCGCGACAACCGACCGCAGTGTTAGTGGAGGGGCGCGCTGGGCGGTCGGCCAGATCGCGGCGGTCATGAGGGTCGCCTCCCCTCCTCGATCAGAGCCCTGAAGTCGGCGGCGTAGTCCTCCCACGAGGTCTCGGACGGATAGACAAGCCGCGCGTCCTGGCGCTCGGGGGTGAACGCATACACATAGGCCGAATGCTCGACCTCGTAGCCTCCTCCGTCGAGCGAAGTCTTCTCAGCCGGGTTGGCGTTCAGCGAGGCCTGGACCTGGTCGATCTGCTCCTGGCTGCCGGTGAGGCCCACGAAGCTCGGATCGAAGTTGTCGAGCCACTCGCGGAGCGCAGCCGGCGTGTCGCGTTCAGGATCTGTCGTTACGAAGACGACAAGCACCTCGGAGGCCGTCTCCGGCGAAACCTCCTCCAAAGCGCGGGCGATCTGAGCCATGTGCGTGGGGCATACGTCGGGGCAATGGGTGTAGCCCAGGTAGAGCAGCACGACCCTTCCCGTTGCGTGTTCGCGGAGGCGATAGGGCTGGCCGTCGGTGTCGGTGAGCGTGACGTCTGCAAGGGGGAGCGGGGGCAACTGACGCGTGCCACGGAACTCAGACGAGTTGGAGAAGGTCAGCTCAGTTCCCGCATCGCTGTCGTCTCCATTACAAGCCGACAGGGCCAGCACCGAGAGGAGCGCGAGGAGCACCAGCGACCTCAGGGATTTGTGTTGAGTCATGGGCTTCCCTCCGGCGCGCGCCGGCCGATGCGCCCGCGCTGCGAGACTTCTATGGCGCTTCGCAGTGGCGCGGTCGCGGCTGTTTCTCGGGACGGCCGTCGCGGAACTATCACCATCGACGCCGGCGAGCGTCTTGACGCCGACGGCCTCAATTACTACCGTGACTGTAGTATAACCTCCGGGGAGGTCCTCAATGCAATCGGCGCTGGGGATGTGTTTCAACTGGAAGGTGCTAGCTGGCCTCGGAGTTGTGGCGGCTGGCGTTCTCCTCTTCGCCCCCGGTGCAGCGCTCGCCGTGCTGCCCTTGCTCCTCCTCGCGGCGTGCCCGCTCTCGATGGTGGTCATGATGTTCGCAATGCGAGGCCACAGCGCGGGCGCCAGCGAGTCATGTCACCACACCGACGGCGATGCCTCCGTTCAGGCCAAGCAAGCGCGCCTCGCCGCTCTCCGGGAAGAGGAGCAGCGGCTCGAGCTGGAACTTTCTGCGAGCACTGGCGGCGGCGCCGAGGCGCCGACTGCCCCCATAGCTTCTCCCTCACCTTCGCGGGCCGGCTCATGAGCACGCGTCGCGCTCGGACCGCGACCAACTCGGAGCGTCGGGCGGCTCGGCGAAAGGCCCAGCCGCCAGCGAAGGGCTCCGCGGGTTGGCGGTGGCTCGCTGCTGGCGGCGTCGCCACTCTGGCGGTGGCCATCGTCGTGGGGATAAACCTTGCCTCATCGGGCGGCGGCTCTGAGCCTGGTGATCCCGCCAGCAACGCGGCGTCCAGCTCTGGCGCAGGCGGGGAGCTGTCGCGAATTAAGACGAACGACTTCCACTCGATGGCGGTGAGTCCGACTGACCCGGACCTCATCCTGTACGGACATCACGGCGGTGTCCTTCGGAGCACCGATGGGGGCCGCACGTGGTTGACGACGACACTGACCGGCGCCACCGACGACGCCATGGGGATGGGCATCTCCGGCACTGAGCCAAACGTCGTCTACGCGGCCGGGCACGACACCTTCTTCAAGAGTACCGATGGTGGCCAGACGTGGCAGTCGCTCGATCCCGACCTCCCCGGAAGCGACATTCATGGCATGGCAGTCGCTCCCGATCAGGCGGGGCGCCTCTACACGAACGTCGTCCGCTATGGCCTCTTTCGCAGCGATGATGGCGGCGACAGATGGACGAAGGCGAATAGCGGGTCGTTTCCAGGCGATGTGATCCAGGTAAGCGCCTCGGCGGGCGGCGTCGTGTACGTCGCCAGCGTGCAGGGTGGCGTTCTGCGCAGCGAGAATGCGGGCGCGACGTTTAATAGCACGGAGAGGCTGACCGGCGGCGTACTTGCGGTGGCGGCGTCCGCTACCGATCCAAATACCGTGTACGCGGGCACCGAGAGCGGCCTCTTTGCGTCTAGCGACGGTGGCGAGAGCTGGGTGGATCGGGTACTCCCGGGCGGCGGCCAAGTCATGGTTGCCGCAGTGAGCCCTGCGAACCCTCTCGACATCACCGTTGTCGCCGTCCAGGACGATGGCGCCGGGCACGTGTTCCGCAGCAGGGATGGTGGGGCAACGTGGGGTGCGGAGTAGCGCCGGGGTGGATGCTGAGCACGACGAGCCCGTTCAGACCGGCGGACCCGAGTCAACTGGCCCGGGGTACGTGCGAAAGCGTGCCGGGAGGAATGCCATCCGGGATCTCGCGATCCCGGTCCTCGCCATCGCTGCGGTCGTTACGGGCATCGTGGTCGTCCAGCTGATCCGAGAACGCAACGCCTCAACCAACGCGCCATCAACCAGCGGCGAGTACTACTCGCTCAACCTCGGCTCGACTGGAGAGGGAGCGCCGAAGGTCGGCGAGCCCGCCCCGGGCTTCCAGCTGCTGGACCTGGAAGGGGAGACGATCCGGTTGGAGGACTTCCGGGGCCGTCCCGTCCTCATCAACTTCTGGGCCACCTGGTGTGTCCCCTGCCGGAAGGAGACGCCGGACCTGGTTGCGCTCCAGGCCGAGTGGGGTGACACGGCGCAGATCCTGGGGGTGAACTACTCCGAGCCGGCGGACGTGGCGCAGGAGTTCGCAACCGACTTCAGCGTGAACTACCCGACGCCGCTTGACACCTATGGGGAGGTCACCGGGTCCTACAAACTACGCGGTCTCCCCGAGACCTTCTTCCTCGATGAGCAGGGGGTCATCCGCGACCACCGGATAGGGCAACTCGACCCGGATGTCGCCCGGTGCATCGTCGCGGGGATCCAGGCCGGCGGCCACGAGCCGGAGGATTGCCGGTAATGGACTGGATCCTCGGTTTCGACCGGGCCGCCCCAGGGCTCATGCTCGCCTTCGTGGCCGGCGCTGTGAACACGCTCTCGCCCTGCTGCCTCGCCATGACGCCGGCGTTCCTTGCACACCTTGCCGGCGTCGAGGCCCAGTCCGCCACGCGCCGGGTGCGGCTGACGCACGCGCTCGTCTACGTGGTCGGGTTCTCGTTGGTTTTCGTCGCCATTGGTGCGGGGCTCAGCTTCGCCGGCTACGCCCTCACCGACTTCCGCTCGCAGCTCTTCAAGGTCGGCGGGACGATCGTCATCGTCTTCGGCCTGGTCCAGATCGGGGTGTTTCGGGTGCCCGCGCTCCAGCGCTCGTTCGAGTTCCGCCTCCGCCAGGGCGCAGCGCCGGGCTACGGGCGGTCGTTCCTCGTCGGCGCCACCTACTCGGTCGCCTGGACACCCTGCATCGGGCCGGTGCTCGGCGCCATCCTTACGAGCGTGGTCGTCTTTGGGAACTTCTGGTTCGGGGTCGCCCTGCTTTCGGCCTTCGCGCTTGGCATGGCCGTGCCGCACATCGGCGCCGCCTTGGCCTTCGAACGCCTCGCTCGATTGCGGCACTTCCTCGCTCGCCACTACGTTGCCGTCGAACGGACCTCCGGGTCGGTTATGGTCGGGATGGGCATCCTAATCTTCACCGGCGCACTCATCGACATCTTCCGCTACTTTCAAGCCTTCAACGTGGTGCTCTGACGATGACGACGAACGAACCCGACATCCGCGATTCCCTCGGTGACCTCGAACGCCAGGTGTTCCTCGCGGTCCGGGCCAGCGGCCGGGCAAGCGTCGCCGACGTGGTGGCGCGACTTTCCAGCGAGGGGCGGCCGCTGGCCTACACCACCGTGATGACTGTCATGACGAGGCTCTTCGAGAAGGGCTACCTTCTCCGGCGGCGCCAGGGGAAGGCCTACCTCTACGAGGTGCGTGACGAGGCAGAGATCGCCGGCGAGCTCGGGGGCCGGGCGTTCCGCGAGGCCCTCGAAAAGTACGGCGCACCAGCGCTCCTGGGGTTCGTACGGAACCTCTCGCCCGAGCAACGTGCAGTCGTGGCGCGACTGCTGGAAGACGACGCGGTGGCAGCCGAAGATGATGACGGGAGGTCTGGCGAGGATGTCGAGTAGAAGCCGCTCCGTGAGCATACTGGTCCTCGGGCCATGGTCGTGGGCATCGTCCGGCCAACGCTTCTTCCGGGCCGACGGCCATCTCATCGAGCTCGGTGCGCTGGCCGGCGTGCTGGCGGCGGCCGTGTCGCTCGTGGTCCCCCTCTGGCTGGCGCTTGCGATGACCCCCGATGCCCACCCGGTAAACCGGCTGCTCGAGGCGTGCCAGCAGGGCATCCGGCGGGGACCGTTCGTGCTCGTTGGCTACGCCGCCGTCGGCGTGCTTACCGGTTGGGCGACGCTGGTGCTGGCCCGGCTGATATGGCGTGGCGGGCGAGAGCTGGCGGGCATCCGCCGCCAGGCGCGAATCCTCGCCGGGCAGTCCGAGGAGATCGAGCTCTGCGCCGGAGGGGCTGCCCTGGCAGTCCGCCTGCTAGCGATGGACACCGCGGTAGCGTTCTCAGCCGGCCTGCTCCGGCCTCGCATCTACGTCAGCACGGCGCTCCTTCGACGAGTCTCGGCGTCCGAGCTGGAAGCCACGCTCCTGCATGAGCTGGCCCATGTTCGGCGGCGAGATCCCTTGCGTTGCTGGCTCGTCGAGCTTGTCGTCTGGTCGCTGCGATTTCCATGCACATCATGGCTCGGCCTCGCCCATCGGGCCGCGCGCGAATCGCGTGCCGACGCACTGGCGACGGCAGGCATGGGTGACGACCGGGCCTTGCTCCAGGCGCTTATCAAGGTTGACGCGCTGTCGCCAGTTCCTGGCTCGTGCGGCCTGACCGGCGAGCGGGAACGGGCGTTGCGCCAGGTCCGGGATCATGGGCTTGCAGTCGGCACGAGGGAACGAGCTGCGTTCGTCCTCGGGCTGGCGCTGGTTGCGGCGCTTATGTTCGTCGCCGTTGCCGTTCTCTCAGACTGGCAGTCGTACTGGTTCTGTCCGAACGGGACGAGCATGCAGGCGTAGGCCTTCGGGCCGGAGGATTCGGCCCGAGTTCGCCAGGAGGAAGAGTCTGACATGGCACGGGACGGATGGTTCGCGGCGATGTGGGACTGGCAGGCTCACCTCGAGGGCAAGAGTCTGAAGCGTCTGCGCCGTGAGTTGGTCGGCGACCTCCATGGGCGCGTCCTCGAAGTAGGCGTGGGCGTGGGCTCGAATTGGCCGTACTTTCCGGACGACATCGAGTACGTCGGCATCGAACCGAACGAGGCCATGCTGGAACGCGCGCTGAAGCATGCGCGCAAGGAAGGCCGGTCCATGGACATCCGGCCCATCGATGTGCAATCGATGCCATTCCCGGACGCTTCCTTCGATGTGGTGGTGGCGACGCTCACCTTCTGCTCGGTCGCTAACGCGAGCGCCGGGCTACGCGAGGTCCGACGAGTCCTCAAACCCGGTGGTGAGTTCCGGTTCCTGGAGCACGTGCGGGCGCGGCGCAGCGTCTGGGCGCGACTCCAGTCGCTGGTCAAACCTCTCACGAGGCGGTGCGGAGGCGGCTGCGAGTGGGACCGCGACACGCTCCACGCGATTCGGGCGGCTGGGTTCGCAATCTCGGACGTCCGGCATGACCGGCTCGCGTTCATCCCGATCGTCGTTGGGTCGGCGACGACCCCGGCGCCATAGACAGTCGCGCTGTGTCGCGCTGAAGTCGTTGAGCCGGCACCGGTCTCCGCCCTCTCGGCCGCGAACCGTCTGGCACCAAAGATAGCCCTTTTCTCCGTTGCTCCGTCTTCAACGAGTCATGTCCTCCGGGCAGCCGCTCCCTAACGTGGGCCTCAACGAGGTGGCGCGTGTGGCAGGCAGAAGTGCTACGAGCGGCCGCCATCGAAGCCCGAGAAGGCCAGGAGGATTCGCAGTGACGCACGAGCATCGTGGTCGTCGCCATGGCCTGCCGGAACCTCCAGGCAACGCCTGGAAGGACGAGAGCCTTGTGTCTGGATTCGTTGAGCGAACAAGCGCTCACGCGGCGGAGAGGCGTGTCCTGTTCGATTTCGTGTGCGACCTCTTCCCGTTTGGGACTGATGCCCGCGTCCGCGTGCTCGACATTGGCGCTGGCTACGGGGCGTTCACGGAGGCGGTGCTGGATCACTTTCTGAATGCCACCGCTCTCGGCCTGGAGGTCTCCGAGCCAATGATGGCGGTTGGGCACGAGCATATGGCGCGCTTCGGCGACCGCTTTAGCTATCACGTCGGCGACTTCGACTATGGCGAACTACCCACGGACCTCGCGGGCCCGTTCGACGCCGTCATCGCGTCGGCCGCCATACTGCATCTCTCCCACGACGCGCGGCGGCTGTACGGTGGGGTCTTTGGCCTCCTCAATCCGGGCGGCTGTTTCTTCAACGTCGAGCCGATCGCTCCTCCCAACGAGGAATTGGAAACGTGGTATCGGGAGCGGCGTGAGCGGCAGTTCCTGCGAAACGACGATCGGCCCGGACCTCGCCCCGAGCACTCCTTGATGCTGCACCACGACTTCGAGAGCGAAGACGCCTTTGAACAGCACCAGCGCCACCACCACGTCGAGACGGAGGCGGACCAGCTCGCATTCCTGCGCTCTGCGGGCTTTGTCCACGTCGATTGCTTCTACAAGGTGCTGCTCGATGCCGTCATCGGCGGGTACAAGCCGGATAGGGACCGATGAGGGACTTCTCCGATGGACCGCTCGGGACGAGCGGCGAGTGGCGCCGCCGGCTTCTTCTGCACTACGCGCCGCTTGCGGTTACGAGTGGCGTCGCCCTGGTCCTGTTCATGGCACTTCCGACCTTCGATGTCAGCAAATACCTCCCGGGGGACCTCTTCAGTGGGACGTTTCCCAAGGACTACGACGACGCAGACGCACAGGCAGAACATGCCGCGGGCGAACCACCCCAACAGCAAGGCGGCGGTGCCCACCAACCTCCTCAACAACAGGGCGGAGGCCATCAACCTCCCCAGGAACAAGACGGAGGCTCCACTGTTACCGAGAGCGGTGATCAGGCTTCTCGGAGCCGCGACTTCCTCGGTCTCAATACGAGACGCTTCACCGTCGCCAGCGGCTACGTCGCCACGGGACTGCTCGCCCTCACGCTCGTCATCGGGCCGGCCAACCTCCTGTTCCGCAGGCGGCGTCCCATCTCGAACTATCTCGCCCGCGACGTGGGGACGTGGGCCGCGGCCTTCAGCGTTGTCCATGTGCTCTACGGACTGGAGGTGCATAGCAGCATCACCGACCCGCTTCCCATGTTCCTGTCCGATGGCGACCCGTTGACCAACAGCTTCGGCCTGGCGAACTGGACGGGGCTTGCAGCGACCGTGATCGTGGTAGGGCTGCTGGCTATTTCCAGCAACGTCGCCCTGCGAAGACTCAAGGCCAGGACATGGAAGAACCTCCAGCGCCTGAACTACGCCCTCTTCGTCCTGGTGATCGCGCATGCGTTCTTTTACGGGGCGCGCTCCTGCGGCTGGATTCGCCCTTCACGCTGCTGCTCGGTGTCAGCGTGGTGGCGGTCCTCCTCGGGCAGGGGGCTGGGGTCTGGCTCTGGCGGCGAAGGTATGCCCGGACAGGGGAGACATCTGCTGTCTCGGCAACGTAGGTGCGAGTGGAGGCAACGTGAACGAGCCAGAAGTGAGAGATGAGGAGCGCCACCACGCGACCGACGGTAGCGAAAGCTCGACCCGGCCACCCGACGTCGACGAGATGCGTCAGTTGGACACAGCCCCGCCCGGCGAACGGCTCTCGCGCAAGCAGGTCCTGGTGGTCGTGCTGATCGCCCTCCTGGTGGCTGGCGCGGTCGTCGCGCACCTCCTGACTGGACCGGGGGTGTCGCATTGACCCGCACGACTCCGCCGAAGACCTCCGCCCGGGTCTCGCCGGACGGGGCGCATGCTGCCGCCGCCGGCGACTCGGCCGCATGCCTGTCGGGCGCGACGAAGACCTTCCGGGGCGGCATTACGGCGGTGAGCGATCTGAGCCTGACCGTCGGCCGCGGCAAGATCCTGGGTCTCCTCGGACCGAACGGGTCGGGAAAGACGACGACGCTGCGCATGCTGCTGGGGCTCGTGCGCCCCACGGCGGGCAGCGCGTACGTCTTTGACAACCGTATCGTCCCCGGCCATCCCGTCCTCCGGCGCGTGGGCGTCCTGGTCGAGAAGCCCGGTTTCGTGCCTCATCTCTCGGGCCGGCGCAACCTCGAGCTCTTCTGGCGTGCCGGTGGTCAGGATTTGCGAGAAGCGGACTTCGGGCGCGCCCTGGACGTGGCCGGGCTGGGAGGGGCGCTCGACCGGAAGGCCGGCACCTATTCCCGCGGCATGCAGCAGCGACTCGGCCTGGCCCAGGCGCTCCTCAACCGGCCCGAGCTGCTCATCCTGGACGAGCCGACAGCCGGGCTCGACCCCCAGGAGACCCACCGCGTCCGCGAGATCGTCCGCGAGGTCCGGGACGGCGGGTCGACCGTGATCCTGTCGAGTCATGTGCTGTCCGAGGTCGAGCAGGTCTGCAGCCACGTGGCGGTCCTCGACCGCGGCCGGCTCGTTGCGTCCGGCGCGGTGTCCGACCTGACCGGCGCAGGCTCATCGATCTACCTCGAAGTCGATGACCGGGATCGCACTGCGGCGGTCCTCCGTGGCATGGAAGGGGTGACTGAGGTCTCGATGGAACCCCCCGGCATCGCCGCCCGGCTGGACGGCATCGAACGCGAAGCGGTCGTCGCGGCCCTTGTCCGCGAGGGAATCGGGGTGGGGACGGTCATGTCGCGTCATCGCCTGGAGGACGTCTTCCTGAAGTTGACGTCAGGGGGGCAGCGATGATCGAGGTCGAGTTCGCAAAGCAGATCGCCCGGCTACGGACCTACACCATCATCGCGGTTCTGGCCGGCATCCCGATCGCGTTGCCGCTGATCTTCAAACTTGGTGCGGGAGCCGGCGAGCACGGCGGAAGCTTCGTGAGCCTCGCGCGTGAGTCCGGGCTGAATGTGGCGATTCTCACGCTCGACCACATGGCGCCCACCGTCTTCCTCGGGGTCGGCGCAATCCTCGCGGGCAGCGCCGTTGCCGAGGAGGCGAGCTGGGGCACCCTCGGGTATCTGCTCGTCCGACCCGTGTCGAGGGTCCGTCTGCTGATATCAAAGCTTGCTGTCGCCGGTGCGCTCACGCTCATCGGGATAGCGTTGGCCACGACCGTGGCAGTGTTCGGTGGCCTTGCGGCCTACGGGTGGCAGCCGGTGGAAACGCCATCTAACGGGACGGTATCGCCGGGCGATGCCCTGGTGGCGCTCGCGTTCGCGGTGCCGTACATGGCCTGGAACCTGGCCGGCATCATGAGCATCGCGTTCTACGTGTCCACGCGATCCAACTCGCCCCTGTACGCAGCGGCTACCGCCTTTGGTGTCGCGGTTATCGCGCAGATCCTGAACTCCTTCTCAGCGATGGGGGACTTTCGCGTGATCCTTCCGACACACTACTGGACCGCTTGGCAGGACCTGCTCGCAAGCTCACCGAGTTGGGACGACATGGCGAAGGGCGTCCTGCTCCAGGCTGTCTATGTCATCCTGTTCCTCGCACTCGCGTTCTGGTCGTTCCGGAGGAGAGACATCCTGACCTAGAGGGCCGGCGGCCACCCGCCGCCAGGACCTGACCGCTCCGACACCCATTCTGATGAGGCTCGCCTTATGGCCATCGCCCATGCTCAACGTCCTTCGGTGACACACCGGAGACTCCTGGCGTTCAAGTGGCTCGTGGTCTCGATTCCGCCAGGCGCCGCCATCGTGACCCATGCCATCGGCGGCACAGTCGCGGGCCACAGCCTGGGAGATCGCCTGTTCGAGAGCGTGCTGCTCGCGCTCCTGCTCCTTGCGGTGGCCTACGTGTTCCATGCCGGCATGTTCCGAATCATGGAGAAGCTCTACGCCGAGGCGACCGCGAGGGAGCGGGACATGGTCGCGATGGATGCGGTGATGCAGGAGCGCGAACGGCTCAGCAGGGAGCTGCACGACGGCGCCGCCCAACTTGTGGCCGACCTCATGCTGCGGCTGGACACTATCGGGGAGCTCGTCGAAGGCGATCGCCGGAACGAAGCCGAAGCCGAGCTCGCCCGGCTCCGATCGGTCGCGGGAGAGATCTTCGAAGACATCAGCGAGTCCATCTCCGGCCTCCGCACCAGCGTCACCGAGCGTGGGCTGACCGGCGCGTTGCGGGACTACCTCGACCAGTTCGAGGAGCGGCATGGCATCCGCCTGCGCCTCGCCGCCGACGGCGCCGCCGACCGACTCTCACCGCTTGCCGCGCTGCAGGTCTTCCGGCTCGTCCAGGAGGCGCTCACCAACGTCCGCAAACACGCCGCCGCGAGCGAGGCCAGCGTCTCGCTCACGTCACGTCCGCCCGGCGAGCTTACCGTCGTCGTCGCCGACGACGGGCGGGGCTTCGGGGGCGACAGGAATAGAGGCGGTAGGCGTCAGCCGCTGGGCCTGACCAGCATGCGGGAGCGGGTGGAGGGACTTGGTGGCCGACTGGAGGTCAGCAGCCAGCCGGGCGCGGGGACCCGCGTCACGGCCACCATTCCCCTTGGACGCACAAAGGAGAACGGGCGTGCCGCCCTTGCGACTGCTGCTGGTCGATGACCACGCCCTCTTCCGTGACGGGCTCGTCGCGCTCCTGTCGTATCAGGAGGACTTCACCGTGGTCGGCCAGGCCGAGCACGCCGAGGAGGCCCTCGCCCAGGCCCGGGCACTCGAGCCGGACATCGTCCTGATGGACATCGAGCTCCCCGGGGAGAACGGGATCAGCGCGACCCGCCGGCTGACCAGCGAGCTGCCCGCAGTCACCGTCGTCATGCTCACCGCGCACGACGACAGCCAGGCGCTTTTCGAGGCGATCAAGGCCGGCGCACAGGGCTACCTCGTCAAGAGCATGCGAGCGCGCGAGCTGCTGGAGCAGCTTCGCGCCCTTGCAGGCGGAGAGGCGGCGATCTCGCGCCGGTTGGCGGCAAGGATTCTCGAGGAGCTGGGGGCGGACGCGGACGGCTCCACGCCGGAGGAGGCGCTCACCGCGCGCGAGATGGAGGTGCTGGAGCTACTCGTTGAGCGCCGCTCGAACGCCGAGATCGCCGACCGTCTCGTGGTCAGCGAGCACACGGTGAAGAACCACATGAAGAGCATCCTCGCGAAGCTCCACCTGCAGAACCGGCGACAGGCCGCCGCGTACGGAGTGGCCCGTGGCTGGCTACCTCGGAGGTCCGAAGGGCCGGAGCACTTCAGCGGAGGCTAGCGTCGCGATCGCTGGACGAAGATCCCGAGCGCCAACACACCGAGGCCCCCAGCCCAGAGGAGCGCCGCGGCAAGCGCCGGCCAGTCGTTTCCGCGGTCGGTAAACGCCGCATCGATCGCGAAGCGCGTGCCCCCGAATCCCGGCAGCAGCTTCATCCAGAACGGTGGTTCGCCCGAGATCATCATCGGGTCCTGGAAGATTCCGACGTCGATCATCGGGATGAAGAGCATCAGGTAGGCTCCACCCAGGCGGCCGACCAGTAACACGACCAACGCGCCGATGAACCCGTAGCTCACGGCAACGAGCAGGTTAGCAATGAGGAATCCGGGAAGATCGGCGGGCCGCGAGAGGACCACCGTCACGCTCACTGAGAGCACGGCCACGACGACGCTGAAGGCCACGATCATCAGGAGCCGGGCCGCTCCTGCCTGGCGAGCGGTCAATCCGGCTATCACCAGCCGGCTGTCGGCCCGCGATGCATCGAGCATGACGAAGAGGCCCGCGATGCCGGCGAGAAACGCCGCGCTAATCGGCACCATGACTGCCCCGTGGAGGTCCGGCATCCAGACACTCAGTGGCTGGCGCCCGCCACCGTCTGTCACGAGGACTTCGATGTCAGCCTGCCGGGTGGTGTAGTACGACATGGTGATGAACAGGGCCGGCACGACGACGAGCAGCGCCATGAGCAACGTGTTTCGCAAGTACTGCCGCGCGAGAAGCCGGGTGACCTCAAGGGTGATCACCCGAGCCTCCGCCGGTGCGCCAGGGCTGCCACGCCCAACAGCACGAATGTGTACGCGATCGACCACGCATAGCGCGCGACGTCGACCTCCGAATTGAGGGCCGCGTCGACGACCAGCTGCGAAGGGTGGTGCAGCGGAAACAGGTTCGGCCAGAACCCTGATGCTGCTCCCACCGGCCCGGCAACGAACGCGTCGAACATGAAGACAAGGATGATCACGAACGACCCTTCGAGGTCGCCCCGGATCAAGAAGGCCAGCGCGATACCCAGGCCCTCGTAGGCAAGTGCGCCCAGGACGATCGCCGCCCAGGCGTGCACCGGACTCGCGATGTCGTTCGTGGCCATTACGAACCCGAACCCGATCGAGCCTGCGGCGGCAGCAAGGATGACGGCACCGAGTGCATGGGCGAATTCGAGTGCGCTCGGTCGCAGGCCCGCGATGAGCAGGCGTTCGTCGGCGCGCCGGCTTGCGCTAATAAGGAAGAACGATGCCGATCCTGCCAGCAGTGCAGCGGCCCAGAGTGCCGCCAGCGCTGTCGCGGTCCGTTCGGTGAGGTTCCCGCCCAGCACATCAGAGAACGTGCTCATCGCCGCTCCGAGCGCGAGGACGAAAAGGGGCGGGAGGATCAGGAAGAGCGCGATGTTGATCGGTTGCCGGGTGTACTGCAGTCCCGCAGCCCGCAGCACCGCCATCGATGGCGATGACATCAGTGCCCTCCAGATTCGAGGACTCCGTCCTTCAGCCGCAAGATCTGGTCGAAGCGCTCCTGCTCCTGGATGAAATGCGAAATGATGAGGATCGTGGTGCCTTGTTCCCGCAGCGAGGCGGCGATGGACCAGAACGCCTGATAGGTTTCCCAGTCGAAGCCGGCATAGGGCTCGTCGAGCAGGAGAACCGTGGGGTCGTGCAGGAGCGCGATCGCAAGGTTGAGTTTCTGCCTGGTCCCTCCGGAGAGGTTCTCGACCAGCTCCGCACGGAACCGTCCGAACGACAACGACTCGTAGAGTTGGTGGGCGCGCTCTCGTGTCGTGGCGCCGCCGAGGAGGTAGGCGTGACCAAAGAGATCGAAAGTCTCGTCGCAGGTCAGCTTGTCGTAGAGCATTGGGACCTGGGGACAGTAGCCCAGGCGGCCTTCAATGGTAATCGAGCCCCGATCGGGCGTGAGGGAGCCGGCGATGACCCGCATGAGTACGCTCTTGCCAGATCCGTTCTCACCGACGAGCCCCACCATCGTCCCCGCATCGAGCTCGAACGAGACCCCGCGGAGCACCGGGTTGATGCGCCTCCGCGGCCAGATGCCACGAGCGAACGCCTTGTGGATATCGTCGATGCGTAACGTTGTCACCCGGCGATGCCCGTGCTGGGTGCGAATCTCGCCGTCAGCGTCCTGAGGTTCGTCGCCGCCTCGGTTCCCACGCGCCATCAGCCCAGGTCGCGCTTGATCTGTTCGAACTCCTCCCGCTTGATCTCGCCGGCCGCATACCGGCGCCGGGCGATGTCGAGGGGCGGCTCGCCGGACGGGGGACGGCCGCTCGCTCGCTGCTCGCTGCTTCCGCCCGTCCGCGCGGCCAGCTGGGCGGCGATGAAAACGATGGCGACGATGAAGATGATCCAGAGGAAGCTGCCCCAGAGCATCCACCAGCCCATTCCATCATGACCGTCCCACATCATCACGACCCTCCTTGGCCCAATCAGCATCGCTTGCCGACTCCCCGGCCGGGGCCGCGAGGAGCGCCTCGGCTTCGAGCCAGTCCTCCGTGTCGTGGCCGTCTTCGCAGCCGCGCTCGCAGTAGAGCTCGAATGCCTTCACGGCGATCAGTTCGCTCGTTGGGGCTTCTGCCTGCTTCTCTTCGGACATCAGTCACCTCCGCGCCGTTCGTCGGGCCTTAGTTGCGGGACATCGGCATCTCGTCGTTCGGAAACATCCGACCACCGGAGTCCGGTGACAGCATGCTCATCATCCCGTCCATCATCTCGTGCATCATGCCGTCTACACCGGGCGCCATCGGGCCAGCGGTGCCGGCCTGGTGCTCCCGCATGTGGGCGAGCATGGCCTCGTAGCCGTCCTCGCCGAGAACTTCGCGCATCCGCTCGAGCATCTCGTCCGAGTCCATGGTGGCCATTGCACCCATCATGCCGGCATACCCGTCTCCCATCGGATGGGCCACCGTATCCCCGTCATCGTCGGTGGCGAGCACGATTCCCAGCGTCACGGCGAGCGCGACCGTTGCCATTCCGAGCACGGTGATCGCGGCGATCGCAGAGCGAGACATCAGGGAGCTCCTCTCAATGGTGCCCGTGGCGCATGAAGCGCTGGTGGAAGAGCAGCATCGCCACGGCACCGACCGCGACGATGGTGATGCCAACGGGCCAGCCGACGACCGGGATCAGGAGGAAGAGCAAGAGGACCCCGACGCAGCAGAGCATCATGAGCGCCATCATCGCGAGGCCAGCCATCGTGCCGCCGCCAGGGTTGTTCGAACTGTGATCCATTGCTACTACCTCACGTCGTAGTACGGCCATTGTCGCGGGGCCGGGGTCTGCCCCTGCAGTCCGATCGGTCCCCAAAGTCCCGCCCATTCGGACCAAAGGGGGCCCGTCGCTACCTGACTGTGCACGTCGTATACATGCCCTTCTCGTAGTGGTTCACGGTCTCGCCGTCCACCTCTTCGACGACCAGACAGGCCAGCTCGTACGTACCGGGCTCGAGCGTCGCCTCTCCGGTCGCGGTCTCGCCCATTTCGATGTCCGACAGGTTGAGCACGGGCGACCCGAACTTGCCCTTGCCGGCTTCCTGCCCTTCGGCGAGCGGCGCGACGAGTAGCTGGTGCGTCTCCCCGCCTTCGGAGGCGCCATGGCCGCCATGCTCTTCGGCGTGGATGGCGGCAAAGGTGACGTCACCCGCAGCGAGTTCATCGACTGAGGGCTCGATCGCCCAATTCGTGAGGTTCACGGTCACATCTGCCCCAGCGGTTGGCACGAGCGACGACGCATCGTCGTCATCGTCGTCGCCGCAGCCCAGCACAAGCGCGGTCGCGAGAAGAAGTCCGATCAGCACCGAAAGCCTGGCCAAGGAGACACTCCCACTACATGTCGTAGTACTTGTACAGTAGGAGAGATGACCACCGAACGCCAGCAGCCACGGTTAGGGGAACTTGAAGGGGCGGTCCTCGAAGCCCTCTGGGAGCGCGGGCCACTGTCCACTCCCGCCGTGTACGACACCGTGGGCCGGCCCCGCGGGCTCGCCTACACGACCATCCTCACCGTCCTGCAGCGTTTGACCAGGAAAGGATTGGTGACCCGCGAAGAGGACGCAAAGGCGCATACCTATTCGGCGGCGCTGGCGCGGGACGAGTACAACCGCCGGCGTGCCCACGCCCTTGCGGCAGAGGTCGTCCCCCTCGGCGCGGCGGGCATGGCTGCGTTCATGGCAGAGGCAGAGCGACTGGACCCCGACATCGTCGCAACTCTGCGCCAGATGCTGGAGGCCGACTCGTGAGCCGCATGTCGCTGATCGCCGGGGTCAGCCTGGGCACCATTGGGCTCTTGGGCGTCCCGTTTCTGACGCTACACGCGCTTGCGACCCACAGCGCAACGACCTCACACGAGGGTGGCGTGGCATGGCTACGCGACCCCGGTCTCGTCATCGTTGGGGTCCTCACGGTTGCCGCGGCGCTACCGCTCCTCGGCCTCGGCCTGGCCCTGATCGACCGGCGCCGGGCTCGGCGCCGTCTTTGGCGGGTTCAGGCCGCCGCAACGCGGCGGGCATCGCGGGGCATCGAATACTGGCGGTTCCCCGCCGATAGCGTCACCGTGTTCGTGGCCGGCACAGCGCGGCCGCGCATCTACGTCAGCTCGGCGGCGGAGAGCACGCTCTCACCGGACGGGCTCCATGCAGCGCTCTTGCACGAGCGCGCCCATTGCGAACGCGGCGACGTCTTACGCCGCCAGTTCTTCCACGGCGCCGAGCGGGCGTTCGGGCGATTGCCCGGCGTGCGCGCCTCGATTGAGGCTCAGCTCCTCAGGTCCGAGCGCCATGCCGACGAGGCCGCCCTTGCCGCGGGCGCCGATCGGCGCGCCCTCTTCGACGCAATCGTGGCGGCTGCGTCCGGCGGGCCGACCGGCGCGGCACCGCTGTCGAGTGGGGCTGTCCTGCCGCGTCTGGAAGCTCTCGCCGGCGTCCCGGAATCCACAACGGAAACTGAATGGCATGCGCCGCTGGCCGTCGCAGGCTGGTTGGCGCTCCCGCCCCTCGTTGCGCACCTCGCCGTCCTGGGATGTGCCCGCTGGATCGGATACCTCTGACGCGAAGGGGCTGGTGGCGGTCATGGCCACCAGGGAGGAGAAGCAGATGACCCACTTCACCGCCGCCGGGTTCCCGGGCAAAGTGCGGTGAGCGCGGCAGAACTGGGAGTGACTCTGGCCGGGCTTGCGAGCGTCGCGTTCCTTGCCTGGTTCTTCTTCGGTCCGAAGCAGGCGCGCCGGGCCGAGCTGCGCGGCGGCGTCCAGGAGATCGCGATCACCGTGAAGGGCGGCTACTCGCCCGACCTCATCCGTGTGCAGCAGGGCGTCCTCGTTCGGCTCGTTTTCGACCGCCAGGAGGGCAGTGATTGCACCTCGCGGGTGGTCTTCCCGGACTTCCGGATAAGCAAGTCGCTTCCGGCCTTCCAGCGGACATCGGTGGAGTTCACGCCAGACCGCACCGGTTCGTTCGGCTTCGCCTGCGGAATGAACATGGTGCACGGCACCATCGTGGTCGAGGAGGCAGCGGCAGACGGCAGCGCGCCCTCGGAGACCGCTCTGAGCACGGACGGCCACCAGCACGAGGTGGCGAAAGCCGTCGGTGTCGGGCCCACCGTTGAGGTCGACGGTGTTTCCCGGGTGGAGTTCGCGCTGATGGGCGGAGGCGTGACCTGCCCCACCTGCGTCACCAACATCGAGTCGTTCGTCGAGCAACTTCCGGGGATTGACCGCGTCGACGTGAACTTCGGAGCGGAGCGGGTGACCGTGGCCTTCGACCCGAAGCAGGTATCGGTCGCAGAAATGAAGGCTGCGATTGAGTCGTCGGGATACAGGGTTCGCGAGCGCGAAGAGCCGGGCTCGGCTGAAACCGAGGACGCTGAAGCCGCGGCGCGCCAGGCTGAGATCCGGGACCTCACGCGGCGCGTGGTCTTCGGCGCGGTGCTCACCATCCCCGTCGCTTCGATGGTGATGCTCCACGAGTTCTTCGGCGCTGACTGGATCCCGGAATTCCTGCTCGACCGCTGGTTCCAGCTGGCGCTGATCGCGCCGGTGATCGTTTACACGGGCTGGCCGATCCACGTCACGGGCTGGCTCACCCTGCGCCATCGCACGGCGGACATGAATACGCTGATCACGCTCGGCACGATCGCGGCGTTCGCGTACAGCCTTGTGGTGACCGTGGCACCCGATGCTCTTTCGGAAGACCTACGCGAGGTCTACTACGAAGCGGTCGGAGTCATCCTCACACTCATCCTCCTCGGTCGCTTGCTCGAGGCCCGCGCGAAGGCCGGGACGGGGGCCGCCATCCGCAAGCTCATCGGTCTGCAGGCGAAGACTGCCCGCGTCGTCCGGGACGGGCAGGAAGTCGAGGTCTCGCTCGCCGAGGTGGTCCCGGGTGACGTCGTCGCCGTCCGGCCCGGCGAAAAGGTGCCGGTTGATGGCGAGCTCTTGGAGGGGCGCTCGACCATCGACGAGTCCATGGTCACCGGCGAGTCGCTCCCCGTGACAAAGGAGCCGGGCGACGCGGTCATCGGCTCGACCATCAATCAGACGGGCGCCTTCCGCTTCCACGCGACAAAGGTCGGGAAGGACACGATGCTCGCCCAGATCGTCCGGCTGGTCGAGCAGGCCCAGGGTTCGCGCGCCCCCATTCAGAGGCTGGCAGATGTCGTGGCCAGTTACTTCGTGCCGGCGGTGATCTTCATCGCGATCGGCACGTTCGTCGCCTGGTACGACTTTGGGTCGGAGCCGGCAACGTTCGCCCTTGTTAGCGCGGTCTCGGTGTTGATCATCGCCTGCCCCTGCGCCCTCGGGCTGGCGACGCCTCTCTCGATCATGGTCGGCACAGGCAAAGGCGCCGAGAACGGCATCCTCATCCGCTCGGCGGAGGCGCTCGAGACCGCGCACAAGCTCCAGACGGTGGTGCTGGACAAGACCGGCACGATTACCCCGGGCCAGCCCGCGCTCACCGACGTCATCGGCAATGGCGTTCTGCCGGAAGATGAGCTGCTGCGCCTCGTCGCATCCGCGGAGCGTTCGTCCGAGCACCCGCTCGCCGCGGCCGTCGTCCGCGGCGCGGAGGAGCGTGGCCTCCCGCTCGCGGATGCCGCCGAGTTCGAGTCGGTTACCGGGAAAGGGGTGCGGGTCACGGTCGACGGACGCTGGCTCCTTGTCGGCAATCGCCGCCTGCTGGTCGATGAGGGGCTCGACATCGCCACGCTCGAAGGCGGCGCCGAGCGGCTGGCGGGCGAGGGCAAGACACCCATGTTCGTCGCCGTTGACCGGCGGCCGGCCGGGCTCGTGGCCGTCGCGGACACGGTCAAGGAGGACTCGCGACAGGCCGTGGCGGCGCTCCAGGGACTTGGCCTCGCGGTCGTGATGATCACCGGCGACAACCGCCGGACCGCCGACGCAATCGCGGGCCAGGTGGGAATTACGCGCGTCCTTGCCGAGGTCCTGCCCGAAGACAAGGCGCTCGAGGTGCGCCGGCTCCAGGACGAAGGCAGGCTCGTCGGGATGGTCGGCGACGGGATCAACGACGCCCCGGCCCTCGCTCAAGCCGACGTCGGCCTCGCCATCGGGACCGGCACGGACGTGGCGATCGAGGCGTCGGACATCACCCTCATCTCGGGAGAGCTCCGGGGCGTTGTCACCGCCATCTCCCTCAGCCGGAGCACGATGCGCAACATCCGCGAGAACCTGTTCTTCGCGTTCGTCTACAACACGGTTGGCATCCCGGTTGCGGCCGGAGCGCTCTACCCACTGCTCGGCTGGCAGCTCAGCCCGATGATCGCGGCCGCCGCGATGGCACTAAGCTCGTTGTCGGTGGTCGCCAACGCGAACCGCCTCAGGACCTACAGCGTGCCCTCTCTCGCCAGCCCGGCTGCAGGCGCCAGTCCGCTGACGGCAATGCCCAAGCCTCATCAGCAAACAACACACCCAGGAGGAACAGCTATGGCAGAGGCAGTCAAAGGCCCGGTTTGCGGGATGGATATCGACCCGGCGACAGCTGCCGCGAGCGAGGAGCACGAAGGCAAGACGTACTACTTCTGCTCACACGCCTGCCACGAGCGGTTCAAAGCCGACCCGCCGCGCTACGCATCCGGCTAGCGGGCGCCCCAGCTGCGCGATCGACGTCGGGACGTCGCGAAAGCGCATGGCTGCGGCGAGCGCTCGTCGGAAGACGGGGATAGCCGCCGGCCAGGACGAGAGCCACTCGCCTAGCCCGACGACTAGCAGCACGACTCCGAGGACGGCGCCAAAAGCGCCAGCACGATCCGGCCGGAGCCGCCGGGCTCTGCCTGCGGCTGCCCCGCTGCCTCCTGCACCGAGCAGCCGGTGCCCTCGACCGCCCCCTTGCTGGCCTCAGCGTCGACTAGTCGAAGGCTTGGTTGACCGCCCAGCACCAACCCGTTGGCTAACGCGCCAGACGCTGTTGGAGCTGCCAAAGCACGTCATCGGTCCGCCTCGCGAGGCGCAGCCCCAGCGACATCGCGCGTCGCTCTTCGCGCGCCTTTTCCGCAGCCCGGTGCCGGCCTGTCGGGTCGAAGCGGCCGTCACCGACGCTGGCACTTTCCTGGTGCACGCACTGTGACGAGCACTCGATGTCTTCTCGCGTAACGCAATGGTCGCGAAGGCTCCAGCGGAGGGGCCCTGGATCGCCCAGTCCCGACGGACGCGCGACCAACGCCACGAACTGCTCGAGTTGGGCGGCCGCGACCGAGGCTGACAGGGCGGCCACGTTCTGGCGCGCCCGAAGCGCTGAGCCGGGAGGGAGGTTCGCGATATACGTCGGGTCGTCGAGGCTGCCATCACGCTCGACCTGGACGAAGCCGGGCTCATACTGTCCCTGGCATGCCAGGCATGGCCGTCCCGGCCCGACGACGCTCGACCGCCAGTAGGCATTGGCGAGGTCGCCGTTCCGGTTGCGTTCGACCAGCAGCCCGCCATCGATAACCGGAATGAGATCAGCGTACGCGATCGTGTTGAGGACGTGACGCGGCCACGGCCGGTCCACGCAGGAGAAGACGACGTCGAAGTCGAGCAGCCGTGCCATCGCCTCGGGTTCGCAGACGCTGACTTCATAGACCTCGTGCCTCGGCCGCCACGCCGTCGAGGCCTCGGCCAGCAGCCGGCGTGCGACGAACGCCTTCGACCGTAGCAGCCGGGCATCCGTGCGCGTCGCATATCGCAACCTATCGAGGTTCACCAACTCGACCGTGTCGAAGTCCATCACCCCGATGCAGCCCACGCCCATTCGCGCCAATGCGTCCACAACCATCATGCCCACGCTGCCGACACCGACGACGAGCACCGAAAGCCGGGCAATCGTGGACTGGGTGCCCGAACCCCAGGCATCCTCTGTCCGAACCTGCGTCTCCCGCGCCGCCGGCGCGGGGAGTACGTCGTCGTTAAAACTGACGCGTAGCCCTGCGTCCAGGCTGCGAACGGTTGCGCAGTCGGTCAGTGCAATACCCAGTCCAGCGCCACGGTTCCACACGCGGGCCGACCAGCTGCCATCGCCGCCAGCCAGGGTCAAGCCAACGAGCGGGTATCCGGTCGTTTCGCGTGCAAGGTTCGCAATCCGCTCCTCCGCCGCGCGGTCGGGCGGGCTCATCCCTTGCCACCCCCGGCCCCCGGGGTGGCTGTGTAGGAAGGCCAGGCCGGCTCCCCTCGCGGCAGCCTCACCGGCTGCCCGGAGCAAATAGTCTGGCTGGAACGATGCATTGCCATGCAGGGTGCGCTCGCCCGGAAGTGGCAGCACCGGCTCCTGGAGGAGCGCGCTTTTCCGCTCGCGTCCGGACGACGGTCGCCAGAGGGCGAAGCACAGGTCTTCCTGGCCGTCCGTGCGGACGAGGTGCGCACAGAGCGACTGCTGGGTCGCGCCGCTCATCGCCACGGACAGGCGCTGCATCATCACCGTTCCTCCGCGGGCAGCAGCAGCGAGCGGACGTGCGCCAGCCACGCCCGGACCCCGGCCTCGCCGCGCCACTTGGGATGCGGGCGGCTCCACTTCCACCACTGATCGCCGAGCTCGGACGGCTTGCCGGCGTCGCCAGGCAGCGTCACACCCTTGGGGAGGTGCAGCCAATGTGGCGGGGTGTTCGGGAAGTCGCCTGGCGGATCCGTCGCCACCAGCTGGAGGCGAGCCACGCCGCCCGGGCCGAAGTCCAAGGTCGCGACGACGACGTCGCCATGTCGCTCGGCATCGATGCCGACCGCATGCAGTCCCGCCATGAAGCGTTCCACCCCGCTCATCGTCACGCCACCGGCGTCGGCCCGGTGAAGATCGAGACGTACCGCGCGCCCGGAGTGATCTGGACCTCCTCGCTGTCGGCAAAACGGTGGTCGACGCCGCTGTTGCCGCGGACAATCGCGAGGTCGTGGTCTTCCGGGTTCATGCCTGCCAGCGTGAGCAGCTCGGCCGCCGTCTGGCGGCGGTCATCGGCGATGTACTCGACGCCGTCGATCGTGAAGGTGACCGGCGGCTGGCCGTGGTTGGGCTGCGTCATTTCCATCCTCCTGTTGCGTAAAACGCAGTCATACGCCGTTTGGCGTAACATGAGCTAATGGTTGCGCGTGATCGAGCGGTAGTCAAGTATGCGCAACAGGAATCCAGCGAGGAGACCCGCCATGACACCGACCGAGGGCGGACTTGCCCGAGCGCGTGAGCGTGCCCGTTATTCGCAGGATGATGTGGGGGCGGCGCTAGGCGTGAGCAGGGCAATGGTCAGCTACTGGGAAGCCGGTACGCGGACGCCCAACGACCGGCAGCTCGCGGCCCTGGCACGCCTCTACGGCGTGGACGCTGCTGACCTCATTGAAGGACGCGACGTCGAACCGTCGGGAGCGGACCTTACGGGCATGCTCCTCCGCGCCGATGGGGGAATAGACCCGACGTCGGCTCCGGGGGTTCACGAGTTCGTCCTCTTTCTCGAACGCTACGCCGAACTCTCGAAGCTCACCGGGCTGCCCATACGCGGCCTCAGTCAGAGCCCATTCGTGCATCGGGCGCGCTTCGCCCAGAAGGATGACGCCCGGCGCAAGGCCGAAGAAGTGCGCGCCTACCTCGAGCTGGGTATGGGCCCCATTCCCGATGTCGACGCTGTCTGCGACATGCTCGGGATCACGGTGTACCGTGCGCCCCTCGGCAGCGACCTCACGCAGGCGCCTTCCGGCGCGTTCCTCAACCATCCCGAGGTTGGGTTCGCCCTCCTGGTCAACCTCGACATGACCGTCGGGCGGCGCCGATTCACCGTCGCTCACGAGATCGCCCATGCGTTGTTTCACAGCGGTGAGGGTCGGTGGGTTGTTTCCCACGGCAAGAGCCCCCGGGAGGCCTTCGCGGATGAGTTTGCGGGCGAGTTCCTGATGCCGAGCGAGGGCGTGCGCCGCTTCATGGAGGAGGCGGGCCTACCTCCGCGAATAACCGACGCCGTGCATGCGATCCACATCCAGCGATACTTCCGCACCTCGTTCCCGACCACGCTTGTACGCCTGCGACAGATGAACGCGATCACATCCGCTGCGTACGAGCAGCTCCGCGATGAGGTGCAGCCCGTCGCGCTCGCCCGGTCGCTTGGGTACCCCATCGACCCAGAGGAATACGCGCAGGATGCTGAGCTATGGCGGATCCGGCGCTTCCCCCGCGCCTTTCTTCGGATGCTGAGGGAGGCTGTCGTCGAGGGAATCATGTCTCCGCCGACCGCCGCCTCTTTCGCCGGTCTCTCGATCCCCGATCTCGTTCAGATTCTCGGCCAACCGCTGACCGGCGGCGGCGAAGAGCCGGAGGAGCTACGCACCGAGTTCGCAGAGTTCGAGAAGACCGGTGTCGTCTGAGCGACCATCCATCCTCGACACGGTCGTCCTCCTCTACTTCCTGCTCGTGGGGCGGGAGGCGCTCCTGACCCGTCTCCTGGGCGCGGGCGCGCCGCTCCGGGTACCCCTGGCGGTCTACGATCCTGAAGAGCGGTCGCTCTCTCCGGAAGCCCTTCGACATTCGGATCTCCTCTCGGAAATGCGCCAGGCGACCCGTCACTACGAAGTCGCCGCCCGCTCGGACCCTGCAGCCGGCGAGTTACTGGAACGAGTTCGCCGCGTCGATTTCCTGTACGACGGGGCTGCGCTCGAGGTCGTGGAGCTGAGCGCTGACGAGCGACTGCTCGCCGCCCGCCTCCAGAGCCGGCGGACGGCTGCCGAGTACGGCATCCGCGTACCGCTCGGCCCCGGGGAGGCGGCCTGTGTGGCGATCGCCTTCACCCGTGGCTGGACCATCGCGACTGACGACAACGCTGCGCTCACGGCCCTTGGTGCACTGTACGGACACGACTACCCGTACGAGCGGATCCGCAAGCTTCTCGTTCGTGCCGCGGAAGAGGGCCTGGTGGACCGAGCTGAGGCGCGCGAGATCCACGACCAGATGCGGCAACTCGGCTTCTGGGACAGCGATCAGCTCTTCGCGTAGTGCCAGGTCAGATGCTGCCTTGCACTTCGGTGAATCTCTCGTCGATGCGATCCGCGACGAATCTCACGAGATGTGGTCGGAATTGTGGCCTCATCCAAACGAACGGGAGTGCCTGAGCGTGCCGCGTGCCGACGTAAGACGGGCAGGGTGTCTGGAGCCGATTACACCTCACGACGACATATCAGTTGCACTCCAATTTTGTTCCAAGCGGCTCCGTCCTTAACCTGACGTTGACCTGCACGGCCTGACCGGCTGCGTCAGTAGCCAGTGGCCACCGAAATGATCTCCACCCGGCGTTCGACCGTGCGTGCCACGGAAGGCCGCTCCCCGGCGGAACGTCCCAGGACCTGCATCGGCTTCGGCCCGGTGCGCCCGACGCGGCGCAGGACTCTACCTCGCGCATTGCCTTCTGCGGTCAGCGCCGCCTCCGCGGACGCCCATCGCATTGTCGTTGGGAACGCTCTTGGAGCGGACAGCGTCCAATCTGAACGGATCAGGCCGGATCTTGGAACGGAATTGGAACGGCCACGGGTAGGCTGGCCTCCAGAAATCGCGACTTGCCGGTGTTGCCAGACCGAACTACCGGTACGGAAAGCCCATCCGGGACCGCAGCAGGGATCTCTCCGCAAGGAAAACGAGCTCGCTCTCCAGGCTGAAGTCGAACCAGGGCAAGCAACCGAAGGAACCAATCAAGAAGGAGGACCTGCCAGCGACATCAATCCACCAATCAGCAGATATGCACCGAAGGGAGACCGGCGGCCCATCAAGCCATAGCCCCAGCGATCTACCCCCCAATCCGAACTCACCCCGGCCGTAACCCGCCGCTCATAGCGACAGACTCCGGCCCCTGCAGTGCCCTGCCCGGTCATCGACCGCGCTGAGGTCCTGCTCCAACGAAAGCCTCACACGATCCCGCCTCTCTCGAAGAGGCAGGAACTCGTGCGGGGCTTTCCGCGCGTCCACCAGATCCCCCGAAAGGAGAAGCCCATGTCATCGAGACCCTACCGGGTGCGGGAGGAGGGATGGCTCATGCGCCACATCCGGCTCGCCGCCATCGTCATCGCGGTCTGCTCGACGGTGCTCGTCGCACTTAAGAGCTGGCCGTTCTGAAAGGCCAAAAGGAGGAATCACATGGCCACCACACGACGCCGGTCCAGGAAGCAGCGCTGCCTGCTCTGCCGCTGGACCACCGCCTGCCGGGACCAGACCCGGCGGGGCCTCATCGCCGGCGCCCGCAAGGTGCGACAGATCTACAGCCGCGTCCGCAGCGGGCGCCCCACCGTCATCGCCGACGCTCCCCGCCGTGAGGCGTGGCAGCTCCGGCGGCTCGTCCGGCGGATAGCGCGCGGCTACGCGAAAGCTCTCGGTGTCGGACTCCCGACCGGGCTCGCCATCATCGTCCAGCGCGTCGTCTTCGACGGCAGGCAGGTCAACGGCCTGCTCACCGCCTACCAGTCGGACGACGAGAAGCGCTACGTCATCCAGCTCGCGCTCTCGGTGAATGGGCGCGACGTCAGCGACGGAGAGCTGATCGCAGCACTCCGCCACGAACTGTCGGCCGTGTTCGCTGACGCCATCGGCAAGCCGGTCCTCAGCATCGCCCTTGACCTCGAACGAGGTCTGCCAGTCCACGGCGGCGGCTCGATCGTCGAGCTGCGGCCCCAGCCCAGTGTGGCCGTCAACGGCCACGACAAGGACGCGGATCCCTTCGCGCTGTCGAGGGTGACCGACTACCAGGAAGGAGAGGCATCGTGAGCCAGTCCATCGTCCTTCGAGACCTCGCTGAGCTCGCCCGATATCAGGACGAGTTCGCGAGCGATCCGGAGCCAACCATCGCGACCCAGGTGGCCATGCCACCACCAGCCCTCGACGACCGGCCCGACCAGCTCGTGCAGGCCATTCTGCGGTCAGCGCGCGAGCTGCAACGGCTCAGCGAGCAGGATGGCGCCGCCCGGCGGGAGGCCGAGACGGTCCTCGAACAGCACCGCCGGCTCAAGGATGAGGCCGGCCGCTATCGGCAGATCGACCGCGACGCGCGAGAAGTCGTGGACGGAGCGCTCAAGGTCGTCGCTACTGCGTTCCTTCCCCGGAGCCAGGCAGAGGCGGACCAACTCGTGGCCACCGCGTCGGCGGTCGCGACCGTCGCCGCCAACCGGCTCAAGGCTATCGAGGCGGGGCTGGCCGAGCTGGAGGAGCGGGAAGACCTCTCGCGGCTGCTCGCCATCGAGCGGACAGAGCGGGAGGCGCGTCAGCGCGAAGAGCAGGCCCTCGCCGCGATCGAGCGTGCGAAGGCGCTGGCATCGGAGCACAAATATAACGAGGCCCTCAGGCTGCTGGGTTCGGCGATCAAACAGAATCCCAACATGCCCGGACTGGCCTCGTGTCATGACACGATCCGGCGACAGGCGCACGCTGTCAAGACCCTCGAGGTCGAGAGGGCGCTTGCCGACGCGAGGCGGCTTCACCGCCGCGAACCTGGCCAAGCTGTCGAGATTCTCGGCGGACTCGACCTCTTCGGGATGCCCTCTGTCCTGGTACGCGATGTCTACGGCTGCTGGCTCCAGTCCTGCCGCAGGCTCGGTCTCGTGGAAGCGGTCCACTACAGCCCCGGCACCGGCAAGGGAGCGATGCTCGTCCCCGACAGCGGGTGCGACACTCGTCTAAAGGTCGTCAGCGCCATCGGGCTTCCAAGCTGGACGCCGGGCCGGATCTTCGCGGTGAGGGCGCTCAAGGGCGCCCGTCCCCTCGCCGCCTGAACGGCATTTCCGTCGCGGGTTCCCTGGGGCCGTCCCTTCGGGGGCGGCCCCTTCCCGCGGCGGAGTGTGTCCCGATGCACGACACCGATGCGATCCGCCGCGGCCACCCCATCGCCGATGTGGCCGCCGCGTCCGGACTCGAACTCCGCCGGACAGGCGGGAGGCTCACCGCGGTCTGTCCCTTCCACGGGGACAGCCGCCCCAGCTTCGTCCTCTACCCGGCCAGCCAGAGCTACTACTGCTTCGGCTGCGGAGCGGGCGGCGACGTGATTGACTTCATGAGCCGCCTGCACAGGGTGGGCTTCAGGGAAGCGGTCGCACTGCTGGCTGGGGCTCTGGTGCCCACGATGCCGGCAGGTGCTCCACACCCACGAAACGTGGCGGTTCCCGAGGTCGATCCGATGAAGGCGGCGCCGATCATCGAAACGGCCGTCGCCTTCTACGAGGAGGCAGCCTGGTCGCGACCGGAGGTGCTGGACTACCTCGCGTCTCGCGGCATCCACGAACGGACGGTACGGCGCTTCCGGCTGGGTTTCGGCATACCGGGCCTCGCCGCCGCGCTTCGCGACCGGAACCTCGACGTGGAGACCGCACAGCAGCTCGGTATCCTGAATAAAGGCCGGGAGTGCTTCACTGGGCGAATCATCATCCCCGACCTTGCAGCCGGCCAGGCGACGTGGTTCACGGGCCGGCGCCTCAGCGACCGCGAGCCCCGCTACCTCAACCTTCGCCTCCCAAAGCCACTCCTCGGTCTTGCCAGCGCGAGGGGCGAGGCGGTGGTCGTGACCGAAGGTCCCTTCGACTGGCTCACGTCCGTCGAGTGGGGCTTCTGGGCCGTCGCCCTGCTCGGGACCCGCGTCCCCAGCAAGGTGGCGCAGCCGCTGGAGCGATTCGAGGATGTCTACCTCGTCCTCGATCCGGACGAGGCCGGGCGGGAAGCAACCGCGGAACTCTGCAAGCGCCTTGGTGACCGGGCTATCCCGGTCGCACTCCCGCCTGGCGTCGCCGACCTCAGCAGCCTCGGGTGCGAGCGCGACGGACGCACTGCATTCACTAGATGCATTCTCGACGCGGTCCGCGAAGCCCGCTCCGCAGCGCAGCGGGCAGCATGACCAGTCCCACCAACGGCGGCCTGCCGAAAGAGGTCCTCGACCTCCTCGCGCAGCCGCTCGACCTCGCGCTCGTCCGCGAGCGGGCACGAGATGATGGCGCCGTCTTCGCCTACCTCGAAGGCCAGGCCATCATCGACCAGGCCAACCGCATCTTCGGCTACGGCGGCTGGGGCGCGGAGGTGATCGGCGAGCCCCGGTACCAGGCCACCGACGTCGTCAATCAGAGCAGCGGCGAGCTGCTCGTACTCGGCATGTACACCGTCGCGGTGCGAGTGACCGTCACCGGCTGCCCGCCCAGGAGCGACATCGGCTGTGGGTTCGTCACCGAGCGGTCGCTGGACGCGCACGCCAACGCGGCGAAGGCCGCAACGACCGACGGGATCAAGCGGGCCTTCCGCCAGTTCGGCCAGCAGTTCGGGAACAGCCTGAACGAGCGCCGTCCCGGCACCCTCGCGAGCCCGGCGAAGTTGGACGACATGCGCCAGCGCGTCGTCGCCCTCTCCGGAAGGCTCGGGGTCGACGAAGCTCACACGCGCTCCTGGTTCCAGGAACGGTGCGGGCTCGACCTTGATGACGCCGCGGAGCGCGAGCTCTCCAGCGCCATCAAGGCGCTCGCCAGCGAGCTGAACGAGCGCGGAGCCCAGCGACGGAAGGCGGCCTGAGGTGGGCTTCCTTCGCCGCCAGCCGGTCCGGCTCATCGAAACCCGTTCCGGCACACGCCAGATCGTCCAGGTGCGACAGCTTTCGCCTGCCGTTCCCGGCTGGCGAACCTACGCAGTCACGGCGCTCGGGCCCAACCTGGGCGACGGCCCGCTGCACCTGACCGTCTATGACCGCGCCGACGAACCGCCCGATGGGCCGCTCGCCGCATAAGCCGGCGGCGCAATTCCTACAGGAGGGTGGCGATGCCGCCCTCCTCCGCCTCGTTGAGGAGAACCTCCGCTTCCTTGCCGAGCTGCGCTCCAACGGTCGCACGGTCGTTCGCGGCGGCCCGCTCGGGCGTTGCGTGTCCCGGCCCGCCGACATCTATGAGCTGGTGCGGCCCGAAATGGAGCACCTCCTTCAGGAGCAGGTCCGGGTCGTCCTTCTGGACACCCGTTGCCGTGTCCTCGACGTGGTCCTTGTCTACCAGGGCAACGTCAGCTCGGTGAACTTTCGCGCAGCGGAGGTGCTCCGCGAAGCGGTCATCACCAGTGCGCCATCGGTGGTGCTCGTGCACAACCATCCCTCGGGCGACCCCGAGCCAAGTCCGCCCGACATCGCGCTCACGAAGGAGCTCGTGAAGGCGGGAGAGATCCTCGGCATCGAGGTCGCCGACCACGTGATCGTCGGCCGCGACGCCTTTGTCAGCCTCAAGGAACGGAGGCTCCTGGGATAACGCTCGGACGCAGCCGACCGGCACTCGACGCCGCGCAGCAACGCGGAAAGGCGCCCTGATGCCGCGGTGCTACGTCCCCGAGGTCTCCCTGATACGCGAACGCCCGTCCAATGCAGGGCGGGTGTTCGCTTTCGGCACCCAGCCCGCCTCTCACTACCGGAGAACCGGAAATCCACCACCGACCGCCTGGCAACCACGCCGGGCCTTTCTGTCTGGAGGACATCAAATGGCACACAACCTCGAAATCACCAACGGCAAGGCATCCTTCGCCTACGCCGGACGCCCTGGCTGGCACGGCCTCGGCCAGGCCATCCCGCCCGGTATGGAGGACTCCGAGACCGTCAGCGAACTCGCTGGCCTCAACCGCACCGTCGCGTTGGTTCCGCTCTACACCATGGCCGGCGGAGAGCCCGTCGCCGTGCCGGAGAAGTTCGCGACGGTGTACGCCGACACCGGCTTCGTCCTTGGCGTGGTCGGCACCCGCTATACCGTCGTCCAGAACGTGACCGCCTTCCGAGCCATCGACCGCTGGCTCGCAGATGGCCGCGTGAAGTACGAGACCGCGGGCGCGCTCGACGAAGGCCGGAAGGTCTTCATCCTCGTCCGCATCGGCGAGGACTTCACGATCGCGGGCACGGACCCGGTGACGCCCTACGCCCTCGTCACCAACAGCCACGATGGATCGAGCGGCCTGGGCGTGAAGCTCGTCTCCACCCGCGTCGTCTGCCAGAACACGCTCAACGTCTCCCTCCGCGAGAAGGGCGAGCGGATCGGCATCCGGCACACGGCCTCGGCCGAGGCGAACATCGAGTCCGCTGCCCAGGCGCTCGGGCTGGTGTCCCGGCAGCAGGCGGAGATGATGCAGCGCTTCCAACAGCTCGCCCAGATGAACGCCGGCCAGACGCTGGTCGAGCAGGTGGTGGAGCTGGTCGCGCCGGACCCGGCGAAGGTCACGGTGAGTCTCACGGAACGCCAGCGCAATCGCGCCGGCCGACGTCACGAGAGCTTCATGACGTTCCTGCAGCACGCGCCGGAGCTGCCGACGATTGTGAGCGCGGGCGGACTCGACAACCGCTGGGGGCTCTTTAACGCCACCACCGAGTGGATGGAGTGGGTTGACCCCACCAAGAGCACGCAGATCCTCGAACGCCGCATGGTCGGCTCGCTCGACGGGGCTGTCTCCGATGCCCGCCAGCAGGTCTACGACCTTCTCACCTGATGCCGTGATCGAGCACCTGCTGGAGACCTTCAGTGACGACGGCTCGCTCGTCGAAGCGGTTGCAGAACCTCGGTTGCTCGCGGCCACCGCCGAAGACGCGGCTACACGGTAGCCGTAGGTCTTCCTCACTCACCGGCACATCGCAGAGAGCCCGGCCGCGCGCCGGGCTTCTCTCGTGCCGTGTTCCCGCCCTCCCACTCGCAAAGGAGGCACCGATGAACAATCACATGTACGAAGCGAGCCCCTACCCGCCTGGCGACGGGCCCGTCTTCCATTGCATTCGAACGGGTCCTGGCGGAGCCGGCTGCGACTGGCTTGGCTTTCCGGCCGAGTCCGACTGTTGCCCACTGCGTCCTGACCCGGGCCGGCACCGCTACGAGCCGAGCAACTTCAACCCACTGAGCTTCCAGCCGCTCTGGAACTACGCCAGCCGCTGCGGGTTCTGGCTCTATCCCGCCGACTTCATGGCGATGGGTTGCCGGGCTCGCTACATCGATGGCGCGGAAGTCGTGCTCTTCGCCTACAAGGACCGCCACTCGCGCAACTACCTCCACGTCGACGACCACGGCTACTCAGCCTGGACGACAGGAGCTCACCCCGAACCCGTCCCGCCGTCGCGCGCCATCGAGCATGCGACCAGGATGGATCACCGTCACGACGACGGCTGCCTGAGCGGCTCCCGTGTCGTAACCCTCGAACGTCGGCGGAGGGCAGGGTAGCGATGGCTGCGCCCGGCCCCGACCGCCGCCACATCGACGCGGCGAGAGCGGTCGCGCTGCGATTCCGGACCCTGACCGGGATCGGAGACGACCCCAATCCGGTTGCCGCCTGGACCGACACCATCGCCGAGCTCATCGCGGCGTTGCACCACCTCGCCGATATCGAGGTCGGCGATCACGGCTTCGACATCTGCCTGGGCCGTGCCGCCTTCAACTACGGCTACGCCCTGCGACCAGACGAGGACGGTGAAGCGTGACGGCCGAGCCGATCGTCCGCCTCATCCCGCACGGCGAGGACGGCCACTCCGAAACGCGGCTCTGTCAGCAGTGCAGCGCGTTTCTCGACGAGCTGGAGCACCTCGACCGCCAGATGCTCGAGCTCTGCGCTCTCGGTCTCGCCGAGGTCGTGAGCACAGACCATCGCGGCGAGCGGAACTACGCGCTCACCGCCGCCGGCCGCCGCTGGCTCGACCGTCAGAAGGCACCCCGCGGCGAGAGCCGCTGAACGACGGAGTGGGCCGATCCATCGCGGTCGGTCCCTTCCTCCCGAGCCCATGAATGACCACGTACTCCTCGCCGGCCTCAGCGGCCAACTCTCGTTCTTCCAGGACGAGGGCAAGCTGCCGGTCCCCGGCTGGCGTGGCAAGACACCACCGGAGATGCGAGGCGACGCGCCCGCCGGCTATCGGCTCGACCTCTCCAGCAACGAACCGCTCTACGTGCTCGACGACGAGGAGCGTCCCATCCCACTCGAGGGAGGTGACGAGCTCTTCGATGAGGACACCGAACTGGAAGGCGGCGATAACGACAGTCCCGAGGAGGACGACGACGTCAACCAGTGGTCTGCGCCGCGCGAATGGGCGCCTTACTGCGCAGACACAATCGCCATGAAGGGCACAATCCGCAAACCGGCGAGCCGCCTTGGCGCGCTCTGGGTCTGCACCGGCGGCGGTGGTCGTGCTATCGACCGGGACAAGCGCGGCATGAGCGTCTACCGCGTCGTGCCCCTGGACGCGTACCGCAGTCCGCATCCCGGCCTGCCGCTCAGCTATCGGGAGCACACCGCCCTTCCGCATGACCACCCGTTTCGCTGGGGCTACGAGGGGATGCTCGTCACCTGGCAGAAGAAGCCCCACGTGCTCACGGACGAGCACATGGTCTTCAGCCACCCGTACATCCCCAATCCCGACGGGCATGGCTACCTTCCCGACCCGGATTGGCATCCCCACGACGAGGACGCGGTCCGGAGCGAACGCAACCCGTGGAGGGACGACCCCCACGCATGGCAACCGACAAGGAGGTTGATCTAATGGAAGAGCACGAACTGCTGCGCCGCGCCGCTCTGGCGGTCGTCCGCGGCATCGACCACGAAGCCAGCCATTACGAGGCCCAGTCCCCGGTCGAGGATTGGGCGCTCGACGCGCTCGAAGCGGCGGTCGCCGGCAACCTCAGGGAAGCCGAATCACTGTTCGATCGCTACGAACGCGCCGACTGGGAGGAGCGCCGTTCCTACGCAATTTCGGAATGGGACGAGGCATGTCCGGCTGCTGCCCGCGCTGCGAACGTCCGCTGACCGAGGACGGTCACCTGCGCTACTGTGACCGCTGCGGCTACGAGCCGCCGGAGAGCGCTGAGCTGCCTGTCACGCCTCCTCTCTTCGAGGATGCGGACGACAGAGAGCCACGACCTACGGCCGAGAACGCCGTCCGGGCGACCTCACTGGGAGGCCAATGATGGACCTCCTGACGATCAGGGCCGGAGGCTTCACGGCGACCGTCGACGGCTGTGCCCGCGGCGAGAATGAACTCTGGTTCCTCTCGATGCTCGGCCACCAGCAGGCTGTCCGCGCCATCTGGGCGCGGCTCGTGAAGGGCGAAGCAGGCTTCCTGAGCAGCACCGAGTTGGGCGGCAAACCAATGCCGCTCGCCCGGGAAGCCTGGGGGACCTGGCGCTTCAGCGGAATGCGCCTGCCGTCAGGTTCCGCGTACCACGGGCTGCTCATCCCAGAGATCGCCGCGTACGCGACCGACCGCCCCGACTTCCTCCTCCTCGTCCGGGAGCAGGACGACCCGGCTCAGCTTCACTTCCGTTTCCTGGCCCACCGCCTCGACGTGCCGCTGCACCCATCGTGGGCGGAGTGGCTCTGGCGGCGTGGGCTGAATAATGAAGAGGTGCAGCAACTCGAATCGGTCGGACTGCGAGCCTACCGTTGCCGGCCCCAGCCGGAAGCGCTACGAGCTGACATCAGCGACGCTGTCCGCCGACGCGCGCTTGTCGTGGAAACGACCGGCGTCGCGGACGTTGACCTGAAGGCCGCCTGAGCGATGGCCGAAGCCCTCGACCCGGACACCTATCGAGCCGCAATCGCGGCCCTCGCGACGAAGGCGACCGCCGCTGGCATCCGTGCCGTTCCCGTGGCCGGGATCAGCATCGGCGGTTGCGCCGAAGCGATCGGCACGCCGCGGCGCGGTGCGTTTCGCCGGCGGGCGCACGCCCACAACCATTCACGCGATCCTCGCTTCGGCTGGATCTGCATTCTCAGCGCCAGGGCCGGGCGAGTCGTCACCCCAACGGGACGGCCGTCGGCCCTGCTCGCTCACGAGTACGCTCACCTTCTCGCACCGAACAGCGGTCACGGGGAGCGATGGCGAGCGGCCGTCACGGCCCTCGGACACCCAGCCGCAGCGAGAGCTCGGCGTGGCCGATAGGCAGCTTGACCTCTTCGGCGAGATGGTGGCCGATCCCCAAGACTTCGTCTCGCCGCAAGCGGTCTCCCAAGTGGGAGAACCAAGCCGCTCGCACGACTTCACAGTGGTCGCTACGGCCGAGGACTGTCGGCTCGCGGGGGAGACCTCCTCGCCGCAGGTGGAGCCCTATCGTTTCTCGCTCACCGACCCCGAAGGGCGTTGGATTATCACGTCCGCTCACGAGGACGAGGTGAAGCGCGGAAAGATCACGCGCCGCATGGTCGGGAGATGCTCATGCGGATGGATGTCGGCGTTCCGCCTGCATCCCTTCGGGAGCAGCGGGCCCGACTTGCTCGTGGCGCACCTGCGCTCACACGAGCTCGAAACGCGGCCGCCCGCATGGCGGGTCGATGCCGAACAAAACGGCTGGCGGAGGGTGCAGCTGCTCGCAGGGCGCGTGCACTGCGCCTCCGCCGACTGCCATCGCCTCGGAACGCCTGCTGGAACGCGGCGTCCTCGAGCTGGCCAGGACTACCGCCTCGCTGCGGGCTTCGGCGAGCCGTGTCCCGGCCACAGCGGCGCGCTGCACGACCGCGTGTACCACTGGGAGGAGCACGACCCAGAAGGCCACTCCGGCGAACCCAAGCAGTCGCACGCGGTCGGGCTTCTCGATCCGGGCGGGACCTTCTGGCACTACTGGTGCGCACCCCTGGTTGCTCGGCACCTATTCGGGTTCGTCCGCCATGAAGAGGTCGCATAGACGAGCCACAAAGCTCAGGACACTACGAGATGGGGCACCTCGGTCGGGGTGCCTCCTACCTCGCGTGCCCAGGAAACGAAAGGAGCGTCCGATGAACATCAACCCACGACACGTCGCTTCACAGAAAGCGCACGGAGGCCGGCATGGCGCGCCTTGAGGGCATCGCGAAGGCGCAGTTCTATCCGACTCCGCCTTCGGTCGTCGAACGCGTGGCGGCGCTCGTCCGCCCCGCCTCCCGATCTCATCGCCGTGTCACACGGCTGCTGGACTCCTGCTGCGGCGCGGGTGACGCGCTCCGGCAGTTTGCCGACGCCATCGGTGGCGGCGAGACCTACGGGATTGAGATCGAGCAGCACCGTGCCGCCGAAGCTCGGCGGATCTTGGACCATCTCATCGCCGGCAGCGCTTTCGCGGTTCGGCTCGGACACGAGGCGTTCTCCTGCCTCTGGCTCAACCCGCCCTACGACGAGGGTGAGGACGGCAAGAGGCTGGAGCACAACTTCCTCACGACGATGAGCCGCGCACTCGCCCCAGGCGGACTGCTCATCTACATCGTCCCGCAAGCGCGGCTCGCGCAGTCGGCCCGCTACCTCGCGTCCCGCTATGAAGGACTGCGCCGCTACCGCTTCCAGGATCCCGAGTACGACGTCTTTCGGCAGTGCGTGGTCGTCGGGAGGAGGCGCGCGACGCAGACGATCACCGCTGATGCGCAGGCGCAGGTCGAAGCGTGGGCGACTGACCCTCTGCCGGAGCTTCCACCGCCAGGCGACACTGCCCCGGTTTATGAGATGCCCGCGTTGCCGGCTGGACCGGTAGTCTTCGCGTCGCAGTTCTTCGAGCCTGAGACGGCGGCCGCGGAGGCCAGGGAGCGCGGGCTGTGGAAGAACACGACGCTGATCGAGCGCTTCTGGCCAGCGGAGGAGCGACCCGTCCGGCCGCTCATGCCGCTACGGCGTGGGCACCTCGCGGTGCTGATCGCCGCCGGGTTCCTGGACAACGTGCTGATCGAGGACGGATCCCGCCGTGTACTCGTGAAGGGCCGCATCACCAAGGTGAGCCGCCCGGTCGAGTCAGCAGACCCGGATGTCGAGGTCGAACGCGAGTTCCTCCGGACATCGGTCGTCCTGCTCGACCTCGAGACGGGCGAGTTTGAGGACATCGAGCAGGGCGGACAAGTTATGGAGCCCTCCACCTGAACCTCGCCCAATTCGTCGAAGCCTTCCAGGGCGCCATCACCGATGCCGTCCTGAAGGCCTATCCACCCATCTACTCGGCAACCAGCCGGGAGGAACTGGGCTTCGATCTGCGACGGCTGGGCCGCCGCCCGATGGGTGCTCAGGCTGACGTGATTCGTGCCTGCGCGCTCTCCCTGCAAACCCACCGCGCTACCAACCTCGTCGGCGAGATGGGGACCGGCAAGACCACGATCGGGACGGCGGCCGCCACGCTCGCCGGCTTCAAACGCGTGCTGGTCCTCTGCCCGCCCCACCTCGTGCGGAAGTGGCAGCGCGAAGTGAAAGCGACGGTGCCGAGTGCCAACGCGGTGATCGTCCGCACGATCAGCGACCTGGAAAGAGTCCGTCACGTTGGCGGTTGGCCGCTCTTCGTCATCCTCTCGCGCGAGCAGGCCAAGCTCTCCTACCGCTGGAAGCCGGCGGTCGCGACGCGTCATGTTGTCGCGGGAAGCGCAGCGGCTCGCGATGAGGTCGGAAGGGTGATTTCCTTCTCCTGTTGCCCGTCGTGCTTTTCGCCCATCGTCGATGACGAGGGTTTGCCACTGGAGGAGGCAGACCTTGGACGGAAGAAGCACACCTGCGAGCAGTGCCGCGGACCACTCTGGCAGGCGGACTGCCGCGGTCCCCGCCGCTACCCGCTTGCCGATTACATCGCCCGGCGCATGCCCGGGTACTTCGACCTCCTGCTCATCGACGAGCAGCACGAGTACAAGGGCCGCGGCTCCGCCCAGGGTCTTGCGGCGGGCACGCTCGCCGAAGCCTGCAAAGCCGTCCTCACGCTCACCGGCACCCTGATGGGTGGCTATTCCTCGACCCTCTTCTATCTACTCTGGCGGTTCTCGCCGGCAGTGAGGGAAGAGTTTGGCCACGCCGACGAAGCGAAGTGGGTTTCCCGCTATGGCATTGTCGAGCGCATCAGCCGCAAGACCGGAGACGACGACGCCTACGAGGACGGCCGGTCTAGCCGCCGGAAGAGCTACCGCACGCGAGTAGTGGAGAAGCCCGGAGTCTCGCCGGCTGTGTTGTTCCACCTCATCGGCAACACTGCCTTCCTACGGCTCGCGGATGTCGCTTCCGAGCTACCCGACTACACGGAGGAAGTGCGTCTGGTTGGGCTGGCGACGTCAGACTCACCCGATGAACCATCGCAGGCTGCGTATTATCAGCAGCTCGCGTCACAGCTCGAAGCCGCTGTGCATGAGGCGCTCGCGAAGGGCTCGAAGCGGTTGCTCGGGACCTACCTCCAATCGCTTCTGGCGTATCCCGACGCCTGCACGAAAGGAGAGCAGGTCATCGACCCGGGTAGCGGCGCCGTCATCGCGGCGGTACCGCCTTTGCCCGAAGGACACCGTTATCCGAAGGAACAGGCGCTGCTCGATCTCGTCGAGGCCGAGAAGCGCCAGGACCGGAGGGTGCTGGTCTACATCACGCACACGGCGACCCGCGACATCGCGTCGCGGCTTGCATCGGTGCTCACAGATGCCGGACATCGCGTAGCGAACCTCAAGGCCGACACCGTCCCTCCTGAACGAAGGGAGGACTGGGTCGCACAGCGCGTGAAGGCCGGACTCGACGTCCTGCTCGTTCACCCCAGGCTCGTCCAGACGGGTCTGGACCTTATCGACTTCCCGACCATCGTCTGGCAGGAAGTCGAGTACTCGGTCTACACGATGCGCCAGGCTAGCCGCCGCTCTTGGCGCATCGGTCAGCGTCGCCCGGTGCGCGTGGTGTACCTCGCCTATCGGGGAACGCTCCAGGCACAGGCGCTCACCCTCGTCGCGAAAAAGCTGAAGGCGTCACTCGCAGTTGAAGGCGAGCTGAGTGAGGACGGCCTCGCGACCTTCGGCGACGACGGCGAAGACCTGCTCATGGCGCTCGCACGCAGCCTGACCGAACAGGTCAAGGAGAGCGAGGGGTCGTTGGAGGGGCTATTCGCCGAAATGCGCGAGTCGGAGCGGAGATGGGAGGTCGCGCTCGACACCGTCGATGCCGATCCTCAGAGCCTGTCACTGGCGACGGCGAGCAAGGCCCTCGACGAGCCGCGCTGGTCACTTCCAATACCGGTCCGGACAGCCCAGGGAACTGATGCGCCGTGCAGTTCGTTAACGGCAGTCGGCCAGCAACTCCGGCTGTTCTAAGGAAGCGTAGGGAGCTTATCCCTCCCTACGCTTTTGCTCGCTCCATACAAGGAGGGCGTTTTTTTGTTGCCTGTCGCCTGGCGCGGCTGGCACGGACGCCATTGGGCCCCCATCCACAACGAGACTGCAAGGTTCCCCTTGATGAGACGATCGGGGCCGGGAGTCGCGGATTCTCGGTGCCCTCATCGTTGGACTCCCGTGACTCCGCTTTCAGTTCGGCGACGAAGTTAGGCCAGCGAGGCCGCTGATTTTCTCGTTGTCATGCCGTCTGGCCGTCGGTTAACGTCCGATGTTCGACGGATGGCAACAGCAACTGACGCATACACCCGCTAGCATTCACCCATGGCCGCAATACCCGTTCGCTACGAAGCCGGATGGATTCCCGGGTTCAACACCGACTTAGATCCTGACGAGGCGATTCGGCTCGGTAGCGCATGGCTCGCCTCACGGAAAAGCGTCCGTTCGCGCGTCGTTGTGATGAACGCGAAGAAGATGATGGACAACCGTCCGTCCCTGCGCGAGCTCGCGACCCAGTTCCCTTTCGTGTCGCCCCAGTCCCGGGATGCGGGCAGCGCTCCCCGCGCGGTGCTCGCTGTGTATCCGACTAACACGACGCTTGCTCTCGCGGAAGCGCTGGCGCTCGATGGCGCACTCTGCGTCATCCCCGGGACGATCGATGACGTGACCCCGTGGATCGCTCGATCACGGGCCACAAACCTCGCCTTCCCTGAGGAGGCGCCGCTTGCACCGCCTGCGATCAGCGATGCGGCGCGTGACGAGCTTGAGAGCATCTGCCACTTCGGCGGACACAACGAGTTCCTCGGCAGTGGCGAGAAGGAGCGCTCGATCGCAGGGCTCCGACGTATCGCCTCGCTGTCACAGCGACCAGCGCCGGTCGATGTGGAAAGCTATGTCCTTGGAACTGGTTGTGTTGGTGCTGACGGCGCCAAGCGGCTACGAGACTGGTATCTGGGGGTGCTCGGAGGCAAGCGATTCAAGGACTACAGCGGAAAGTACATCTAGCCTCTACGACTAAGGACGCGACTCGTTTGTCGTGGTCAGAGCTACCCCAGACGGGAAGCGACGACGGCTGACGGCTAATGTATCGTCCCTGATCCTAAGCAATGATGACCGGCTGACGGTGTGACGCGACACACTTGCCGTGCTTGATGATGTAACACTCAACGTAGTGTTCGCCGCGATATTGCGTCTGCTCGTGGTGCCCTCGACCGTTGTCACGACTGCCTCTCCGTATCTCCCCACGGAGAGCATTCGCGTTTATGGCGTCGTCACCGCGATTTCTTATCTTCCACAAGACATCGAATGGCTCTGGGACGTTGCACTCGACGATGCGGAAATCGATTTCACGAGAACGTGCGATCCTGTTCCCGTGAGAATGCAAATCATAGCTGCGGAATCCAGCCTTAAGCCGTGTTCGGCCAGCAATCCTAACGCGATAGGACGTGTCCGCGCGAGGGAAGAGGTCGTCGATGAACTGCTCCGCTGGCGCCCGGGTACTCTTGGCAACCTCAAGTGCGGATTCGTCCGTTGTCGATACCGCCTTCGCAGCGGACTGGGCATCGTCGAACTGTTCACCAAAGAGCTTCTGCCAACCAGCGAGACTCGCCTTCTTCGTCGGGGCATCGTATGCCTCTCGGGCCCAGGCTGCGTAGGTCATGATGCACTCGCGGAGGTTGAAGAACTGGGCATCGTCAGACCAACGGTGGTTGAAGGTGACTTCCGGGCACGATGGGTCTGCAATCGTGGGAACGACCGCACTGTACGACTGAAGGTAGGTGGCGAGGTCTTCCAGAATGTGAACGAAGGATGTCGGAAGATCTTTGTAGTATTGCGGGTCGCTAATCAGCCTATGTTCAGTAACCGTCTCTGACAAAAGAACGTTCAGAATGATCGACCGGCATGTGAATGTGGTCTTGTAATCGCGCAGCCACTTCATCATCCGGATGCTGCGGATGAGGTTCCCGGCTGCAATTCCGTCGTGCTCCTCAAGCCATTGTGAGTACCCCACAGGGTTCGTGCGCTCGAAGCTTCCCTCACCCGATCGGTTGCAGATGTACAAAGAGCCTTCGTACTCGAAGCAAGGCACAACGTCGATGTGGCAATCACCGGCATAGCTGACCCGCACACAGCGGCTCTTGCGTGAGACCATCGACTTATAGATGCCACTGCGACGGAAGGCTTCGTAGGTTGCCTGGATGTAGTCGTATGGCGTCCAGTCCTCTTGATGCGCAAGTTCGAGGAGAATATCTGCGTCGTATTCCCGACCGGCTTGGGGCTTGATGATCGTGCGGTGGGCCATCGACCCTTGGGGGATGACGTCCTTGAAGATCTCGCCGATCACTGAATCGCCTTCCAGGTAACTCGTGATGGCGGTCACGCGCTCATGAAGCAGAGTGAGGCGCGTCTGGTTGAGATTCACGGTGTCCTCAAGGAACGCTTTGAACTGCCGGAGGAGTTTCACCGACGCACCTCACAGGCGTGGGAGAATCTACCATCGCCGCCGCGGTCATACAGATGAAGCACCGGTGAAACGTTCGGCATGAGGCAGCGACCAAGCGTGATGGCGGCCGTGATGGGAAGTGCGGGGAGGATGGCAAGCTGCTGAGGCTTACCATCGCGCTCGACGAGTGCAAGAAGACTCCGGACGGCGGCTTCAAAGTTCGTGAGTGCGGCGGGTGAGTCGACCAGTTGGGGATGCGGCACCGTCGGCTCACTGGGAGTGACCACATAGGTGGTCAGGTTGTGAAGCTCGGCTGGGATGTCCGACGTTTGAATCGTGCCACTGACGTTGAACACGACGATCGCGGTGTCGGAAGTCGTGAGGGAGTCGTAGGCCCGCTCGATCTCGAAGGTGGGCGGAGTTCCAGGATTGGATGGCCACTGCCACGCGGTCGGGCCATCGGTACGCTGTCGCTGAAACAGGATTGCCCGGTGCTTGTCATCAAGTTGAGCGCCGAGGTGGACGAGCAAGGGGATGCGAGCGAATGCGAAAACCGCGATCTGTCCCGCCACGTCCCGGCGAAGCCCGTCGTTTAACTCGGCGAGGCGAGCGTCCATCTGGTTGATCGCGGCAGCGTAGTACTCCGGGGATCCCTCATTTGGGACATTGCGGAGATCGATGTCGACCTCCGCCTTCCAGCTGCCTGGCATTACCACGGGATACAGGCCGCTTGCCGTCGTTGCTCTGAGGACCTCTTCGTAGCTGAGCTCCGGGAACTTTCCACGAACCTGGCCGGCTAGGCGGACGATGACCGCCGCGCGGTCGGTAGGAATGCCTGTGAGGAAAGCGATCCGGGTCTCATGCTCACGTTTTCGCCGTTGAAGCTCCTCGATGGTGTATCGCTCTTCGGCGCCGCGAGCGTCAATCGGCTTGTGGCAGTTGCGGCACACCAGGATGTAGTTGGCCTCGCGATTGCGCTCGTCGTCTGACAAGTCACTCTCGCCCCGGGGCGAACTCTCGCTCCAGCCCACATTGTGCGCGAGCTCACCTATTAACGTGGGTTCGCCGAGGTCTTCGTTCTCGAGCACGAGTCGGTTGCAGAGCGTGCACCGGCCTGCGGCGCGAGTGTAAACGCGCAGTCGAATGGCTTCCGGTACCGCCGGGCGCGATGGCATTGGTCCTCCTCGTCTCGCGATTGGCACGCAGCCATTGCGTCCGCGTCACCCCGAGGTTAGCACATGCGTTCGGGTTGGTTGCAAATCCATCGCATCGGCAGTTTTCAACCGTAGCGTTCCCCGCAGGCAACGCCTATGCCCCGTTGGCAGGGCGGAATGTCCGGCAATTAGGCTATAATCCTGCCGATATGTCGGACACGGCGCACGACGAAATCTACCAGGTCGCTGAGCAGCAGGCGGGCTACTTCACCGTTGGCCAGGCGGCTGCTGCTAGCATGGCCATGCGCACCCTCCGCTACCACGCGCGTCCGGGAGGTCGGTTTGAGCGCGTCCGACGCGGCCTTTATCGGCTGCGACACTTCCCTTCCAGTCCGCATGAACACGTTGTGGAGGCATGGCTGCCGCTCCGGTCGACGGGAGCGGTGGTCTCCCACGAAAGCGCGCTGGAACTCTATGGGCTCGCCGACGTCATCCCAGCGGCTGTTCACCTGTCCATCCCTCGTGCCAAGCGTGGCGTGCGTCCACGTTCGGGCGTACGGATTCACACGCTCGAGGTCCCACTTGAGAGTGACGAAGTCAGAACCGTTGATGGAATCGCGGTGACTAGCCCCGAACGGACGCTCGTGGACGCGCTGGAAGTCGGCTCGGCGCCTGAACAGATCGATCTTGCTATTCGGCAGGCCATTGATCGCGGTCTGACCACACCTCGTCGGCTCCGGGAGGTGGTGAAAGGCCGAGCGGCCCGGACTCGTGTATTCATAGAAAGCGCTACCGGGCGCGTGCCCGCGTGAGGTACGAGACTGCTGCCGCGTTTCGTCGTGCCCTTGAAGATCGGCTGAAGGAACGCAGTCATCGAGATGGTGCGCGGCTTGCCCGGCTGCGGAAGCACGTTGCATTCGATCGGTTCCTCGCTCGCCTCCTACGGGTCGCTCCGGACCAGTGGGCGCTGAAAGGCGGGTTCGCCCTCCAACTACTCATGTCGGATCGGGCGCGCACGACTCGAGATGTCGATCTGGCCTGGCGCGTACACGAGGACGAGCTGCTGGACAGGCTGATCGAGGCAACGATTGAAGACCTGGGTGACTTCTTCACGTTCCGCGTGGAAAGGACGACTGCTGACCCCGACCGCATGGGCGGCGCGCATCGGTTCCGGGTGGAAGCCTCGCTCGCTGGCCGGCTCTTCGAGACGTTTCTGTTGGATGTTGGGGAGGGCGAGAGCGTCACCGCTCAGCCTGACGTACTCGCAACCCCGGACCTGCTCGGGTTCGCCGGCATCGAACCGGTCACGGTTCCCGTGATTCCCTTGACTCGACAGGCTGCTGAAAAACTGCACGCCTATACGCGACGCTATGAAGGGGGCAGGGTCAGCAGCCGTCCCAAAGACCTGGTTGACCTTGCGCTGATCGCTCAGTTGTTCTCGCTGGACGCGGCTCGACTTCTGCTCGATCTTCAGGAGGTCTTCGCCAGTCGCGGCACCCATGATCTCCCCTCGGATCTCCCGAGCCCACCGGCGGAGTGGCGTGTTCCATATCGCCAGCTTGCTATCGAAGTGGGCCTGGACGCTGATCTGAACGCCGGTCATACGGCAGCGGCGGCGATGCTCGACTCCCTTCTGCAGGCGAAGGTGCAATCGGGAACATGGAACCCGCAGGCGCAGCTCTGGGATGCGTAAGCTTGCGCTCCGGCTAGCTGCCTCGGCACCTCTCGTTCTGCCGACATTTTGCCGACCAACTTGCCGACATGGGGTGGTACAGGGGCCCACTCCGCCGGATCGGGCGCCACGCACTCAGATTCAAACTGGAACATAAGTGATGACCTGCGACGCCTCCACACAGGACGGGATGGCCCTGAACGGACTTTTGCTCCATTGGTCGAGAGTTCGAATCGCTCCCATATGCACAGGGGGCTGTCGCGCGCCGGACGTTCGCCGGCCGCCGATCGTGGACGGGAACTGAGAGCGTGCGAACGCCGACGTGTCGTCGGTCGAATGGTGGCCCGTACGGGTGAATTCAGTTTACGGGTAGACTCCGGCCATGTCAGAGTGCTCACCCTGCCGCTCGCCGCAGTCGCCCAAGCAACGTCACTTCAGCTGTTGTTCCCGTCGCTAGCAGCTGCTGTGGCGGCACTCGTTGTCTCAATAGTTGTGAGCCAGCGACGCCGGCTGTGGGCCGCAGTGGCGGTGCAACCGGTCGCGATCCCCGCGAGTGGCTCGCTCGACCTGAACGCCGACGTTCGTCGCTGACCGGTATCGTGCGTCAATTTGTGACTGTGGCCGCTCTCGGGGTCGTCTGGGGCCCGATCGCCCGCGAGTGCGTGCTTCGGCGAGAAGGGGACTGGACGACGGCCGCTATCCACGGGAACCGTTCGGGTTGAGGGCGAGCTTCTAGCTACCTCGGATCAATGCGAGACCGGGAGACGGCGGCCACCAGCAACAGGAGGGCGAGCGGGTACATCAGGATCCGCTGGAACCACCAGAATTCGCACGGGATGAATCCAACGATCTCTGAGTAGGAGAGCGAAGACAGCGTCGCAACCCAGAGCTACGCTGAGCATGAGCTTCTGCGCGTGCTGGTCCGGTATCTCCCTCACCCGTTCGGCCACCGGGACCTCGGCCGTCATCATCGCGATGAGCACGGCAAAGACCACGGCAATTCGACGCGGCGGCAAGAATCGGGGAGACGATGGGTTCAGACTCCATCAAGTCCGCCAAGCTGCTCTAATCGGTCCTCCCGCGGTGGTTGCGGTCATGGTGCCACCCCTTCCAGTGCGGCCATCAGCTCCTCCAGCGTGTAGGGTCCCTCGAAGCGCGCCACGACAGTGCCGTTGCTGTCCACGACGAACACCCACGGCTCGGAGGGCAGCCCCCAGGCGATGCCTGCCTCTATCAGCTGACGCTGGTTCCCAGACCCGAACTGGAGGACGCCCTCGCTGTCGAGCTTGTAGGGCTCCACGTGGACGAAGTTGACCTTGCCCTGGAACGCCGCGGCCGCCTCCGAGACGACCTCCATCGACGGGCCGCACGTCCGCGTCTCGCAAAACGACGGTGTCGCGAAGGCGATAACCGACGGCTTCCCGGACGCCAACGCCTCCGCGATGCTCAGTTGGTGGAAGGACTCGTCAGGCTCCGGCGAGGTGTCGATCGCCTTCAATGGTGCGTCGTCGAGAGTCAGGGAATCGACCGAGATCGCCTTGCTTCCAACGCCTGGCGCCTGCGACTTGGGCCGCACTTCCATGGCGAGGCGGACCTCTCCCTTCTCGTCGAGCTCGTCGCCGAGGCTAACGCCGATGCCCCATTGGCCCTCCTCGTCGAACGCGATGTTGACGTAGTACACACCGGTCAGCCCGGTGTCGTTGTGGGTGCCGTGGTCCTCGGTGCTGTCGACGCCCAGGGGAGCCCACGGAATGGGAGCGCTTCCCTTGAGCGTGGACTCGTTGTTCGCGCCGATCTTAAAGAAGCGCACGAACGCCGGGGTGTCCGTGACCGGCACCTCGTCCTTGAAGATGACGAAGGCGACGCGGGACTGCCCGACGGCGAGGTCCGCCGTGGAGAGGACGACGGAGTAGCCGCCCGGGCCCGGCGTGGGCAACCCACCCGGGTTGGTGGCGCCGTCGTCGCCCTCGTCGGAGTCGCCGGACCCGTCGCCGCAGGCCGCGGCGAGTAACGCACCGCCGAAGACTGCGGCAAGCACGAGCAGCAAGAGATACGATCTTGACTTCATGGTTGTCCCCCTTTGGTCGCTTCAAGGGCGCGCATTGGCACCTCGATCGTGAGCTCGCCTGCGACCTCGAATTCAAGTGTGACGGCGATTTCGTCCCTCGCGCGAGCGGCTGGCGCAGGCCAAGGAGCATGATGTGCAACCTACCCGGCTTGAGCTCAAGGCTCCCGCCGGCGGGTACGTCCAGGCCATCAAGCGGATGCATGCTGGCAGCGACAGGATGCATGCTGGCAGTGCCGCCCTCCACTCTGTTCTCATAGATCTGGAGTTCTGTCACAGCGGCGGTCGGCCGCCGGGCAGCCGGTCGGCCGGACCGAAGTCCGAGACCGTCGCCATACTTTGCCGTGCTGCACTTCGCAGCCGTGGGCCTCACCGTGAAAATTGTGGCGCACGACGGCCACTAACAACGGATGGATGGCTGAGACCGCGGGGAGTGCTCGGATGCGACATCGCCGTCCGTTCGGCGCGCGGTGGTTCGAGCCGCCGACGTACTAGTGGACGTGGATCGCAGAAACATGGCCATCCGCGGCGGTGTGGATATCGGCCCCATCGTGGCCGCATGGATCGATATGGACGATTACCGTCGTGAGCTTTGGGACGGCGTGCGTCATCGCGTGCTCGACCTCCTCCGCGATACGGTGGCCCTCGATGACGGACAGGTCCTGATCAACGGTGACACGCGCTTCCGCGTGGATCGTATGGCCGATCCAGCGCGGGCGGATGAGCGTGACGCCGACTACTCCGGAGACATCCTGCGCGGCGGATTCGGCTGCGAGCACGACCTCGGGCTCGATCCCGTCCATCAAGCGATGCCACATCTGGGTGCCCGCACCCTTGAGGACGAAGAGGATCGCGACGGTGATTGCGAGCCCGAAGAGCGGATCCGCCTGGCGGAACCCGAGCCACACGCCACCGGCCCCGAGGAGCACCGCGATGGACGTCAGACCGTCGGTCCTCGCGTGGTAGCCATCGGCTACCAGGGCGGCACTCCCGATTCGTTCACCAACTTTTATGCGGTACTGAGCGACTACCTCATTGCCCAGGAAGCCGACGAGCCCGGCGGCTGCAACCCAACCAAGGTTGTCGATGGGCCGCGGATCCAGGAGCCGCACCACCGATTCGTATCCAGCAAGCACAGCGGACGCTGCGATCATCAGTACCACGAACACACCCGCGAGGTCTTCGGCACGCCCATATCCGAATGTATAGCGCCGGCTTGCCGTCCGAGCGCCGAGCGCGAAGGCGATCCACAGGGGAACGGCAGTGATCGCGTCACCAAAGTTGTGGACGGTGTCTGCAAGCAGCGCAACTGAGCCGGTCACGAAGACGACGCCAATTTGAAGCGCCGCGGTGAGACCAAGCCCGGCCAGCGACAGCTTCACAGCCCGGATGCCATCGGCGGAAGCGGCGAGAGCATCATCGACGTTATCCGCAGCCACATGCGCGTGTGGTCGAATCAGCGCGTCGATGATGCCACGAATGCCGCCGCGTTGGCCGTGGCCGAGCGCCGTGCCCGCGCTATGGTCGTGTGGATGGTGGTTGTCGCTGCTCAATGGCGATGCCTCACTTGCTCATTCTAGGTGGGACGGGCGGGTTGCATCGACGCGGCAATTACGGCTCGATGCAAGAGCTTCGGTTGGATCGCTCTCAGGAAGCGGGCTTCGTCGCCGACCCGACCACGATGGGCAAGACTGCGAGCCGGTCGCGGCGCAGTTCGACACCTCCAGCCCCGCGGCACGGATGGCTGCCAGGGTGTCGCGGTCCCAGTCGCATCCGCCTCCGAGTCGCCTGATCTCGTTACCCACACCTGTTGAGCAGCCCGAGTCGCGGCCCCAGCGTAGGTAGCCGCAGCTCGCAGAGGCATGACCCTTTCAGGGAGAACGAGAGAAGAAAGGGCCATCTTCTGCTAGATGGGGTGGAGTCAGTGGCGAACGGGTAGGCCGCGTGTCCCCGAGCCGGCGAGGCCACCCGACGCTCGCAGCGGACCTGTCCTCGGAGCCGGTCCGCCACTGCCGCCCGGGGCGAGGCCACCTGCTATCCTCTGCCGCATGACGAGACTCGCTTCGCTATTCTTGGCAAGCCTCGCGCTGACCGTCGCCATCGGTGGCTGCGGCGATGACAGCGATGGCGACTCGTCGGGCGAGAGGGTGCCTTCTGGACCCGGCGAGTTCACGCGGCTCAGGCCGTCGGAACTTGCATCAATGCTTGGAGCAAAGGACTTTCTCCTGGTCAATGTCCACATTCCTTACGAGGGAGAACTTGCGGGCACTGACCTGTTCATTCCCTTCGATCAGATCACCGATCAACTCGACAAGCTCCCTCAGGACAAGTCCGCGAAACTCGTGCTCTATTGCCGCTCCGGGCGGATGAGCACGGAGGCGGCGCGGGACCTTGTAGGCCTCGGTTACACCAATGTCTGGGAATTAGGCGGCGGCATGATCGAGTGGGAACAGTCGGGACGGGCAATCGAGGAACGGCCCAGGTGAGCGCTCATGGCCCAAAAGCTGAACGGCGTCGGTGCGGGTTAATTGCTCCAGGACGGCATCCTGCCGCGCGGCTCTCATGTTAGACCGGCCCCACACCGGCGCCCCCTCACGCCAACGAGGTGCTTTTTGCGGTATGTCTGGAGGGCGCAACTGGCGGACGAGCAGCCGGGCAAGTAGCTCTATCCGTCCGAAAGCAACGCTTCCCCTGCCAGACGGGCCGACCGTGAACGGTGCCGCGCTGGCATCGCGAGGGACGACGACACGAATTCTCTCACTCGCTATCCGGCACCGAAACGAGGGTGCTGGAACCGGTCCTCGCGCGGAGCTCGGGCCATGCCGCGCGGGTAACCGACCAGGATGACCGCAAGAACACGACAGCGATCAAGACGCCGACGAAGAGGTCTGGCCAGGCGGCCCCGGTCATCCAGACGCCGCCTGCGGCAACGAGCACACCCACGTTGGCGATCACATCGTTGCGGGAGCACTCGAAAGTGCTTGACATGTTCACGTCGTGGGCTCGGAATCGCCAGAGCAGCGCGAGGCATGTGACGTTAGCTGCCAGCGCCGCCAGGCCAACCAGGCCCATCGCCTCCGAAGACGGGACGCCACCTCCGAGAAGCCGCCGGATCACCTCGACGAGGATCCAGATGCCGAAAACGAAGATGATTCCACCTTTCGCCATCGCCGCACCGGCTCGCCACCGAAGTCCACGATCGAGGGCGTAGAGGCTGAGGACATAGACCGACGCGTCGCCGAACATGTCGACGGAATCAGCCATGAGGGCGGACGAGCGCGCGAGGATGCCCGCCAGCATCTCCACGACAAACATCGTGGCGTTGATGGTCAGGACGACGAGCAGGACCCTCCGTTGGCCCGTACGCGTCGCGATCTGCACGAGCTCCGCTTCCTTGGTGGAGCAACAATCGTCGGTGCAGGCTGCGATCCTGGGCTTCGGTACGTTCGCGGGAGCCGTCATGGCAGTATCATGAAACCTCTAGTAGCTGGAGGTTCAAGGGGGTCGCCACCATGCCGAAAACAGCGTTCTCCATCGGCGAGCTCGCCGCCCAGGCGGGCTGTAAAGTGCCCACCATCCGCTACTACGAAAGCATCGGGTTGCTTGGCGAGGCGCCGCGGACCGACGGTGGCCATCGTGCCTATGGCCACGACGAGGTGAAGCGGCTCAGCTTCATTCGTAGAAGCCGCGAGCTGGGCTTTTCGCTCGATGCCATCCGGAGCCTGCTCGACCTCGCGCAGAATCGTGACCGCTCCTGCGCCGAGGTGGACACCATCGCCAGCGAGCATTTGCAGGAGATCGCCGACAAGCTCAGGCATCTTTCAGCGATGCGCGAGGCACTCCAGGACCTGCTCGAGCAGTGCCATCACACCACGATTGTCGAGTGCCGCGTGATCGAGGCGCTCTCGCCCGCATCCTCGTGAGCGGTTGATCCATGCAGCCCCGTCGCGACCGGGGGCGTCCAACGCCTGTTGGAGGGGTCGAACCTGGAACGACAGGGGGTCGGGGCCCTCACCACGGATGCGCGGACTCGACGAGTTCGTCGCCGTAATCCCCGGGCCACGGTACCGCTGCCTCGTCGCAGCGTGACGACCGGTCTGGTAGTTCAGAAGCAAGGATTGTGACGAAGCAACCCGAGGTTGTCATGGCCGTTTCAGCGCCGTGGCGGCCGGACGCGAACGATGGCTCGCGCCGCTCGCAAGTTCGTGCGGAGATACCCCATGCCGATGCGCCAGTTCCCGGTCCGTGGTGCGTGGCGTGTTCCGAGCGAAGGGGCCGTACGGCCCCTACACTCGGCTCGCCTTGGCGCGGTCACAAGTTCCACGATGTTCCGGCTTCAAAGCGGTCGGCGCTGGCCCGGAGACGATCACATGAGATCGCGTCTGATCCGCTCGAATTCTTCAGCGTTAATCTCGCCCCGGGCGTACCGCCGGCGCGCGATCTCAAAGGGCGACTCTTCGCGCCCTCCATCCTTGCGAGCGTACGTCGCGACGCCCCACGCAATCACGGCGAGCAGTCCCAGCCAGAACACCGCCATCACGCTCAGCATCACCCAGAAGCCTCCGTTGTCCCAGTCCATCGGACCGTCGTAGTCCGCCCGCACGAGCGTTTGTGCTGTAACGTCGGTGGCAGTCGCGGAGCCGATGTCGAATCCTTCAAGAGCAATCACGGCGGTCCCTCCACTCTCGAACCATCAGTCTGGCCGCCCCGTCGCGCTCACTGGCAATCGACGAACGGGTCGTATCCAGGGGCCACCCGGACGTTCTCTCGCGGCGTCGCTCGAATCAGAATCAGCGCCGAGCACTGTTCCCAGGATCGTGCCGATGCCTCACCCCCGCCCCCGGACCAATAACTCCCGCGATTCACAAGCCTCGCGAGCCTCACCACCGCTGACCTTGGAAACGAGGTAATGCCAACATCCGCGAACTGTGTTCGCGCGCAACCGCGTAGCCCGGTCATGCGCGGCTCTCCGGCGCGAGGCAGGATCGTTCACGCCACCTGTGGCCTGGCGGACGTTACGGCTGGCTACGCCACCGTCTTGAACGAATCTTGAGCGAATTACTGCGCCTGCCTTGAGGCTCGGAGACGAGGATGGGAGGGAGCGACTCTTAGAAGTGCCGGCCGGCGAGCCAGGGAAGCGTAGTGCTCGCCAGCGACGCAGCGAGCGAAATGCGTGGATACTCGCACGGGGAGATGTTTCGCGAGCATGGCTACAAAGGTCCTCGTCGTCGATGACGAGCAGAGCATTGTCGATCTGGTCCGCGGCTATCTGGAAAAGGAGGCGTTCGAAGTGTACGCCGCGTTCGATGGTCCCAGCGCTCTGGATCTCGCCCGTGAGCTGAACCCTGACCTCGTTGTGCTCGACGTCATGCTTCCGGGAGTGGACGGGATCGAGGTGTGCCGCCAACTGCGCCAGTTCTCGGCTGCCTACGTTCTCATGCTGACTGCGCGAGCGGAGGAGGTCGACCGGATCGTCGGGCTGACCGTCGGCGCCGACGACTACCTCACGAAGCCATTCAGTCCCCGGGAACTTGTCGCGAGGGTCCGTGCCATGCTCCGGCGGCCGAGGACGGCGGCGCTCCAGGATGCCGACGAGGTCGATGCCCCGTTGCGCCTCCGGGACCTCGTGATCGATCGCGGCCGCCACGCGGTCACTCGTGACCTGGTCCCGATTGACCTCACAGCCCGCGAGTTCGCGCTACTGGCGATGCTGACGGAGCAGCCCGGACGCGTGTTCACGCGCGCACAGATCCTGGACCGCGTTTGGGCGAGCGAGTTCTACGATGAGCATGTCGTCGAGGTCCATCTCGGAAATCTGCGTCGCAAGCTCGGCGGCGAACCTGCGCGTTACATCCAGACTGTCCGTGGCGTCGGTTACCGCGCCGTGGAGGGGGTGGAGTGAACCGACGCAACCGGCTACTCGGGAGCATGCGCGCTCGTTTGATGGTGAGCCATCTCGGCCTGTGCATCGTTGCCATTGCCGTTCTCTTCGTTACCGTCCGGCTGACGGCGCCGAGCTTCTTCGACGCGCACATCGGGCCGATGCCCTTCATGCGTGGCACCAATGGCACGCCGATGGCGGCCGAGGCGGCGGAGCTTGACGCCGCGCTCACGCGGTCGCTCAACGAGGGCTTCCTGGTCGCGGCGGCGGTCGCCCTCCCGCTGGGCGTCGTCGCCAGCCTGTTGATCGCCCGCCAGGTATCGAGGCCGGTACGATCGCTCGCGTCCGCGAGCCGGCGCATCGCCGACGGGGACTATGCCCAGCGAGTCGCGGCGGACGGTCCGGGTGAACTGGCGGAATTAGGTGCGAGCTTCAACACGATGGCTGCTGCCCTCGAAAGCGTTGAACAGCGGCGCGTCGCCCTGATCGGTGACATCGCGCACGAGCTCCGCACGCCGGTGACGGTTCTCCGAGGCTACGTGGAGGGGCTGGCGGACGGGGTGTTCCCAGCATCGACTGACACCTGGGAAAAACTGGACGCGGAAACGGCGCGCCTGAGCAGGCTCGTGGAAGAGCTCCAGGAGCTTTCGCGAGCGGAGGCGGGCCAACTTGCCGTGAGCGCCGAGTTGGTTGACCCAGGGCGGGGCCTGAGAAATGCCGCCGAGCGATTCACACCCGCATTCGAGGAGAAAGGTCTGCGGCTCGAAGTTGTGGCGCCTGATGGACTGCCGGCAGTCCTCGCCGACCCCGAACGGCTCGTCCAGCTGCTTTCGAGCCTGATCGACAACGCACTGAAATACACGCCTGCGCCCGGCACGGTGACCATCGCCGCTCGAAGAGAGGACCGAGGCGTCGCGTTCTCGGTGCGTGACTCGGGGACAGGCATTCCCCCCGAGCACCTCCCCCACGTGTTCGAGCGCTTCTATCGCATCGACCGGTCCCGCTCGCGAGGCACGGGGGGCAGCGGCGTGGGCCTGACGATTGCCCGGGCCCTCGCGACGGCCATGGGCGGCACGCTGCGAGCTGAGTCGCCTGGAGTCGGCCAGGGCTCGACGTTTACGCTCGTGCTCCCGACGGTGAAATAAACCCCAGTGTCCGTGTTGGAGCCCACCCGGCGGCCATTCTTGAGGGAATCTTGAGCGAGGTACTCGCCCCGCAGAGACCTTCAGTGCAACGATGGGACCTGCGCCTATCGACGAGCGCCATGCACTCCCCGGCGGTCGAACAATTGAACGCGCGGCCACACAGGAACGAATTCGACGGGCTTCAAGGCGGAGTGAACGGAGACGGATGCGATGAACGAATTGGAAAGTGCGGGCGAAATCGTACTGCGGCCCATCGGCTCTGTGTTCAACGAAGTCAACGAGGTCAAGCAGATGCGGGGCGCCTGGGCGGAGATAGTCAGCGAAGTGCGCCTCGCGCGCGAGTTCGCGCCGGGCCTGGAGCGGCTGGACGGCTTCTCGCACGCGCTGGTGGTGTACTGGAAGGATCAGGTCGCTGCGGATCGACGCAGGGCCGTGGGAGCTCCCGGTGTCGGTTCCGCTGGCCCTCCGGCAGGCACCTTCGCCCTGCGCACTCCGAACCGTCCCAATCCGATCGGAGTCAGCACGGTCCAACTGCTGCGAATCCGGGAAAACATACTCGAGGTGACGGGGCTGGATGCGGTGAGCGGGACGCCCGTCCTCGACATCAAGCCGTATTCGGTGAGACACGACCTGGCAGCGGAGCCTGTCCTGCCTGATTGGGCGCGGAGGCTATGGTGAGCGCTTCGACGGAACGAGTGACTCTCGTGGTACAGGCGCACCCCGACGACACGGACATCAGCAGCGGGGCCTCCGTGGCACGCTGGTGTCGCGACGGCGAGAAGGTCGTGTACGTCACGTGCACCAGCGGTGAGGCGGGCAAGAGCGAGCCACCGCTTAGCCCGGCCGAACTCGGCAACCTTCGGGAGCGGGAGGAGCGGGCCGCGGCAGGCGTGCTCGGAGTCGCCGAAGTGCTGTTCCTTCGCCATCCCGATGGTCTCCTCGTGCATTCGCCTGAGCTCGAAAGCGAGCTCGCCGATCTGGTCCTGCGCTTCCAGCCGACGCGCCTCGTCACTCACGACCCGACCTCCGAACATGAGCATCACCCGGATCACCTGAACACCGGCAAAGCGGCCCTCGCCGCGGTCATCGCGGCCGAGAAGGCGGGCCATCGAGTCGGCGAAATCCTGCTCTACCGGACGAGCGAACCGAACACCGCGGTTGATGTCACTGAGACACTCGACCTGAAACTGGCCGCGATGGAGCACCACCGGACGCAACGTTCGATGGGCGAGGCCCCACCTGACGCGATGAGGGCCTGGGCGACCAGTGCCGGCGAGCGTTGGGGCTTCCCGGTGGCCGAGACGTTCCGGGCGCTCACATTCGATGAGTGCGTGGAGCTCGTCCGCGGTCTGTGACGCCAGGGCTTGGTGCCGTGCACCCCGTTGAGAACCCGTTTCTTGAGCGAACGTTGAACCAACCGATGCGCCTTCCTTGAGGCTCGCCTGCGACGATCCTCCTGTTCCCGGGCGGCGGGGCAGACAGGAAGGAGGCCAACCATGATGGGCTACGGCGACATGGTGGGCTACGGCTGGATCTGGATGACCATCGGCATCGCCGTCTGGGTCGCCGTCGTCGCACTCGTCGCCAGGGCCGTTGTCCCGGCCGATCGACATCGCTCCGTGACGGTCAGCGCCGAGGAGATCCTGCGGCGAAGGTACGCGAACGGAGAACTGAGCGACATCGAGTTCGAATCAGCGCAACGGACGTTGCGCGACAGCTGACCGCACGAAAGCGGCAAGGAGTCACCAGAAAATGAAGAAGAAACTGGCCCTGAGCGGAGCCGCCACCGTGATCGGCCTTCTCGGGTTGGCGAGCGTCGGGCTCGCGGTGGCCCAGAGCGGCGACGACGGGTCGACTACGCCGGCCCCGGGGGTCCATGCCGGTCCCGGCGCCATGAGCGGCGTTACCGGCGAGGGTCACGAGGAAATGCAGGACGCGCTTGCGAAGGCGCTCGGCATCAGCGTCGACGAGCTGACTGCCGAGCTGGCATCGGGCAAGACGGTGGCCGACATCGCCGCTGAGAAGGGCATCGACCTGGCGGCGCTGCGGGGCACTATGCAAGAGGCGCATCCCGGCGGCGGCCATGGCGCCGGCATGGGACCCAACGGCATGACGATGGGGCAGGTCCCCGAGCAGATGCAGGCTGCGCTCGCCGAAGCATTGGGCATCACGGTCGATGAGCTGAAGGCGCAGCTGGAGGCCGGCAAGACCGTCCATGAGATCGCTGCTGAGAACGGCGTCGACCTGGCGACACTGCAGGGGACCATGCAGGGCGCGCATGCCGGTGGGCATGCGGCGGGCATGCCATTCAACAGGACGGCTCCCGCCAGCCAGCCTTAGTCAGGTACCATGCGGCCAATCGCCCGTCGGTCAGGCTAGCCTCCTCTCATCGGAGCAGCCTGGCCGCACACAGTCGCTAGACGGCTGGCAGCTTCGCCTCGAATCGAATCGCCGGTGATAATGGAGATGAGCAAGTGAAGAAACCCCGCCTTGCCGCCCTCATCGCCAGCGCCGCTGCGGCGCTCGTTGTCCTCACCGCACCGGCGTGCTCCGGCGACGACGACGACGCGAGCCGCCAGGACGAGATTGCCCAAAAGGGCGCAGCCGTGATGCCTTTCGACTTGGACAAAACGCATCACACGTTCGAGCAGGACGACAAGGGCGGCGTCGAATCGGTGCGTGCGCTCGACCCCAAGGACAGCGCCCAGATCGGGCTCATTCGCTCCCATCTCCAGTTGGAAGCAACGAAGTTCGCGGCTGGCGACTTTTCCGACCCGACGGCCATTCATGGGACGGCCATGCCGGGCGTAGCAGCGCTTTCGGCGGGAGCTAAAGCGGATCGCCTGACGATCGAATACGCCGAGCTTCCGAACGGGGCGAAGATCACTTACGTGAGCGAAGACCCCGTCCTGGTGGCCGCAATCCACGACTGGTTCAATGCCCAGGTTTCGGACCACGGGCAACACGCCAGCTCGAACTGAGTAAGCGTGGATGGTGCGGAGAGAGGCGGAGCGGTGTCCTGCTCGCACGCCGCTCGCCCTTCCGGAAGTGGCAGGGCCGGTGACTACCTGAAGACTGCTGGGTCGCCGTAAGCGCCTGAACGGTGCAGCACCGGCTTCCGCAGAGCCGCCGACGGAGACGGTCAACGGAGATCGCGTTTGATCCGCTCGAACTCCTCAGCATTAATCTCACCCCGGGCGTAGCGCCGGCGCGCAATCTCGTGCGCCGACTCTTCGGGGCGCCCATCCTTGCGTGCGTAGGTCGCAACGCCCCAGGCGATCACCCCGAGCAATCCCAGCCAGAACACCGCCATCACGCTCAACATGACCCAGAAGCCCCCGTTGTCCCAGTCCATATGACCATCGTAGTCCGCCCGAACGAGCGTTTGCGCCCTGGCGTCCGTCGCGGTCGTCGGGTATTCGATCTCGAATCCTTCAAGGGCGATCACGGGAGCCCTCCCCGGGCGATGATGACTACTCTGGCCATCGGCCGGGCTCATTGAGAATAGACGAACCGGTCGTGCTCCAAGGCCAGCTGGACGTAGATTTGCTTCCCGACCAGTATCGGCATCGTATCGCGTTTTCGAGGAGTCGCCCGATGTCTCGCCCAATCCGCCCGCCTGGGGAGCACGCAACGGGCGTGGACGCGTTCCGCGACCTGGCGCCGGCGTACGACTCTTGGTTCGAGTCCGCGCTGGGTTCGTTTGTGGTCTCCCGCCAGATGGCAGCGCTGGAGGGCGTGCTCTCGCCCCTACCAGCGCGGTCGCGCATCGTCGAGGTCGGCGCCGGGACCGGGAAGGCTGCGGCGTTCCTCGCTGCTCGGGACTACCGGGTAGTGGCGGTGGAGCCGGCCGCGGAGATGCTGAGCGCGGGGCGGCGACGGACAGCGGCAGGGGATGTTCAGTGGATTCGCGCCGTCGCCGAGGCGCTCCCGATCGCGGCCACAGCATTTGATGCTGCCCTCTTCTTCACGACCCTCGAGTTCGTGGAAGACCCAGGAGCGGCGCTTGCTGAGGCGTGGCGCGTGCTTCGACCCGGTGGCCTGCTCGTCGTCGGATTCCTGGAGTCCCTGAGTCCCTGGGCGGCTCGTTACCGGTCGCAGGCCGACCATGGCGAGGAACCGTGGACCGCGGCGCGCTTCCTCACGCTCCCGGACCTGCAGCCCTGGGTGGGGTTCGAACCAGAGGGCGTCGAGTCGACCGTCTTCCTTGCCCCGGACGCCAGGCCGCCCTTCGACGAAGCCGACGAGGCGGGCCGCCGCGCAGGCAACCACGGCAGCCTTACGCTGGTCCGTTGGAGGAAGCCATGACTATCCGGGCAACGATCGGTGTCTATCCCATGCGGCAGGAGGGTGACGTAGCGATCACGCGCGCCAGCGAGGCGCTGAAGGGATCCGGCGTCGAAGTCGAGGTGCGAGCCATGCAGTCCGAGCTCAGGGGCGAGCCGGATGCCATCTGGGCGGCGCTGCGGCGCGCGTTCGACGCTGCCGATGGCTGCGGCCCGGTCGTGGTGACGATGGCCGTATCCAATGCCTGCGGCTGAGGTGTCCGCGGTCTCCGAGATCGGCTACCCATGGATGCCCTGGGCGAAGACTGTCGGGTCGTCCACGACCGGGAGGGACGCGGCCTTGAAAATCTCGGCGTAGCGCACCCCGGCCAGGCGGCGGTAATACTGGTCTTCGGCCTCATAGAGCGCGAGCAACCGGTCCTCCGTGCTGAAGATCGACTCGTAGCAGGCGAGCGCGGCCCTCTTCCGGTCGTACACGTCGCTGACGTCCACGGCGAAGGCTCCGTCGCCCCAGGCCGGCTCCATCTCGCAGTGAGGAAACAACAGGCGGTCGATGGCCCACGGCTCCTGGGCGGCAAACCGCTCCCCGCCCGGGACCTGATCCCACTTCCCGAGGCGCGCCAGGAACGCCGCCGCCCGGACGATACTCGCGGCAGCCGCGTGGTCCGGGTGGACGCACGCTTCACTCATGCCGTACAGCCGCCGGGGCTGGTGAAGGCGGATGAGCCGGGCCACCTCGATCCTCGCCTCCAGGGTGTCGGCGATGAGGCGGTCCTGCATGCCTAGGCACAGCCGTTCGGGGTCGGCGAAGTCGGCCGGCTCGCCGTCGGAAAGGTCGACCAGCAGGATGCGCTGGCCCCTGTCGCTGAGCTTCGCCAGCGTCCCACCCATCTGCGCTTCTGCGTCATCGGGATGCGCGGCGATCACCAGTGCGTCGTAGCTCATGACTGCCTCGTCGTAGAGTTCTCTCAAGACGGGCGGCGGAGCCACCACTTCTCGAAGGCCAGCTTAGCCACGCCCCACCAGGGCGCGAGCTTCGCGAAGCGGATGTTGCAGTCTCGCCGACGAGCGAGCTCGCGAGGTTTACCTGCGCCTCTGCCGCCTCTGCCGCCTCTGCCGGCCCTCTCGGTAAGAGCCGAACTTCGCCAGGGCCCGCGGTGCATGGGGCCACGGATCAGAGCCCGTCGCCACAAGATCCGTCCGCGTCCAGTGCCGCAATGAGCACCACCCCGTCGGCGGTGCTGCTCCCCGCGCCGAAGGGCGCAAGCCTCTCTGCGCGTCGTGGCCGGGGCGCCTTCCCTTGCCGGGGCTCTCGCCGTGGACCTGCTCAGTTGAGCAACTCGTGTTCGACTGCGAACAACGTGGCCGCCGCCCGGCTGGAGACGCCGATCTTCGCGTAAATGTGCTCAAGATGCGTGCGCACGGTGCTTTCGCTGACGAAGAGTCTTGACGCCGTCTCTCGTCTGTTCAAGCCACGAGCTGCCAGGCGAAGTACATCCACTTCGCGGTCCGTGAGGCCCGCAGGCCACTCCCGTCGGGAAGGCGCAGCCGCCGCCTGCGTGAACCCCAGCGTTCCTTTCAGGGGCTCGAAGACACCGGCGGAGAAGCTGCTGCCGACTTCCTGTTCCATGACCTTGAGGGCTTCTTCCGGAGCGAGGGCCGACCGGTCAGGAGCATCGTGGGTGAGCTCATCAAAGCGGTCGCTCACTGCGATGATCTGCGCCCCAACCGGAAGTTGCCGTTCCTTCAGGCCGCGGGGGAACCCATCGCCGTTGAAACGCTCGTGGTGGGCGCCGACCAGTCCCGCCGCGCCCCGCAGCGCAGGTACGTTACTCAGGATCCGTTCGCCGTGATACGGGTGAAGGCGTAGCTGCTCCCACTCCGACCGCGTCAACTTGGCCTGAGGCTTATCCAAAACGAACGACGGAACCGCAACCAGGCCTAGATCGTGCGTCAGAGCGGCTCGGCGCAGGTCCAGTACATCCACTTCGGATAGTCCGAGGCGTAGTGCAACGCCTTCGGCCGCTGCGGCAACTCGACGCGAATGGCCGAGGCTGTACGCCGACTTCATGTCGGCGAAATCGGCGAGTGCAGCGGCAGCGTCGGTGAGCTGCTCTTCACTGGTCCAGCGCAGGCGGTTCTCCGGTTCGAGGCTCATCACGGCCGGCCAGAGGCTTTCATCGCTCTCGAATGCTTGCCAGAAGTCCGCCTCGTTCGTCGCCGCCAGCAATGCGTCCACGGCCTCCGGATCGAAAGCCCGCCCGCGGCCGCGGCGAGTAAGCTCGATCGCGCCCGCCCGTCCGCCGCTGGCGTGGAAGACCTCGAAGAAGGCAGCCAGGTAGACGACGCGGCAGGGCATGGGGATGTTCTGGCCCTGCAGCCCGCGGGGAAAGCCGCCGCCATCCCACTGCTCGAAGACGGACAGGAGTGCCCCCTGCACCTCCTCGGGCATGCCCAGGCGCGCCGCCAGGTCGCGAGCGACGTCACAGGTGTTCTGGAAGCCTTCCCTCAGGACGTCGGGGCCATGGGCCGCGAAATCCACAAACCGCCCTGCTCGCGTCGTGAACGGCGCACCGTGAGCGAGGAAGCGCCACATCCAGCCAACAAGCTGGAATCGGCTGCGGATGTCCGTGTGGAAGACGAGCTCACGCCGGGCAACGATTTCGTCGGTCAACATTCGCCTGGCTATCTGGCTTGTCCAAGCAGTGCAGCCGGCGTCCATGAGCAGGCTGGTGTAGTAGACGGTGATCTGTTCCCAGGCGGGCAGCGACAGCCGCTGGGCGAGGCGCATGGCAACGAGACACGAGCGGAGGCCATGCTCCGCCGGTAGACCAACGGCAAGGTCGCCGGCAAGTGAGAGGGCGCCAAGGACATCGGAGGTCCGGATCGCCCGCGGAGCGGGCGGATCTCCGCCGGTCGAGTCAGGCAGGTCTGAGCGTGAAATCGACGACATCGAGCTCCTCAACGAGAAGCGGCCTTCGCTTGAATCCCCGACAGGATACCAGCAAGAGTTTCGGATGGAGCCGACCGGCCAAAATCGGACGATCGTCCGATGGGCAACGGCTTCCGTCCTCCTGAACATCGACTCGCGGCGTTGCTGGCTGCGAACACGGAATACAGAAGGAACCCATGACAACCCAGACGATGCGCAACGGAATCAACGTGATCCAGCTTGTCGATACCATCGAGGCGATCAAGAAGCAGCCCGACCTGGCCAAATTCCAGTTCCGCGCTCACACGACTTGGGACGGCGGTGGGCGCTGCCACACGGACATCCAGGGCTTCTTCGGTGCAGGTCAAGAGGACTCCTCGAGACTGCAGCCGTTTACTGTCGTGGGCGATGAGCCGGGGGTCCTGCTCGGCGGGAACGCTGGCCCTAACGCCGTGGAGGCAACGCTGCACGCGCTCGCTTCCTGCCTCAGCGTCGGCTTCATCTATAACGCCGCCGCGATGGGCATCGAGGTGAGGTCGCTCGAATTCGACCTCGACGGCGACCTTGACCTCCTCGGGTTCCTCGGGTTGTCGGACCAGGTGCGCCCCGGTTACAGCGGCATCAAGGTCACGTACAGGGTACAGGCCGATGCCCCACGCCAGAAGCTCGAAGAGCTCTGCGAGTACGTGCAGCGGACGTCGCCTGTCCTGGACATCATCCGCAACCCCGTGCCCGTATCGATCGAGCTCGTCTAGCCGAGCACTACGAGAAGGAAGAGGACCATATGGCGGCCAAAATCCCCGAAGCAAGAGCTGTCCTCGACGCTCCCGGCACGTCTTGCGCCTACCTCACGCCACTCATCAAGGAGCGCATCGCTCCGCTCCAGAGCGGCGAGGTCCTGGAGGTGCGCTCGGATGATCCGGCCTCGCGCAACGGCGTCCCGGCCTGGAGCCGGATGACTGGCAATCAGTTGATTGCCTCCCTGGAGGAAGACGAACACAACACCCGCTTCTTCCTTCGCAAGAAGTAGAGCGATCTCAACGAGCACCCAAGGGGAAAGACGATGGCAAAGGTTCTTGTTAATTGCACGCACGGCAAGGAAGACCCCGAGCGGGCTATCCTGCCCTTCATTGTCGGTAACGTAGGCGCGACGGCCGACCAAGAAACCAAGGTCCTGCTCACGATTGATGGCGTCTGGCTCGCCACGAAAGGCTATGCGGAGGGCGTACAGCATGAGGGCTTCCCGCCGCTGAAGGAGACACTCGAGGCCTTCATCCGCAACGGCGGTGAGATCTGGGCCTGCAGCGCCTGCACCAATCCCCGCGGTATCACGCAGGACGACCTGGTGGAGGGGGCAAACATCGTCACGGCGGCGAACGTCGTGGAGTACATGGCATCCGGCGCCTCTACGCTGAGCTTTTAGGGCCGGGCGTGGCAGGAGGAAATGAGATGGAACAGGCAGTGAAGGCCGCCCAGGTCAACCGAGACGACCTGCGGGCCGAGATCAAGGCCAAATACACCGAAGTGGCATTGGAACCGGAGAGGGGCTTCCACTTCCATACGGGTCGGCCACTGGCGGCGATGCTCGGATATCCGGTTGAGACGGTGGACTGGTTGCCGCCTTCTACGGTCGCGTCGTTTGCCGGCACGGGTAACCCCTTCTCCATGGGCGAGTTGCGTCCGGGCGAGACCGTCCTCGATCTGGGCTGCGGGGCCGGCTTCGACACCTTGCAGGCAGCGCGCCAGGTGGCACCGGAGGGCAGGGTCATCGCCGTCGATATGACGGAGGCGATGCTGGCCAAGACGCGGGCGGCGGCCGAGCAGCTTGAGCTGCCGAACGTCGAGACCCGCCTCGGATACGCCGAGGAACTGCCGGTGGACGATGCATCAGTGGACGTGGTGATCAGCAATGGGGTGATCAACCTTACGCCGGACAAGGCTGCGGTCATGAAGGAGGTCTGGCGGGTGCTAAAGCCCGGTGGACGTTTCCAAATCGCCGACATTGCCGTGATGAAGGAGGTGCCGCAATCGGCGAAGGACGACATCAACCTCTGGTCCAGTTGCATCGCCGGCGCCCTTCTCCACGACGAGTGGGGCTGGCTGATGGACGAGCTGGGATTTCGAGACGTGCGTTGGGGTATGGAGATCGACGTCTTCTCCGGCTCCGTTCACGAGTCGGATGCCGCAGAGTTCGATACGCGTGGGGTCACCTTCAGCGGCGTCAAGCGTTAACGCCGGCCAGGCAGCAAGGCGCCATCGGAGCCCCCGGTCCTCGCTGCGCGCAGCGCGCTTGACACGGCGAGCGATGAATTGCACAGTTGCGCAATGGCGCAAATAGACGGGGACGCCTTCTTCGCCCAATTCGCCCGCATCACCGGCGCCCTCTCCGCGCCGAGCCGGCTGAAGTTGCTCGATCGCCTCTGCCAGGGAGAACAGACAGTCGAGCAGCTCGCGGACGCCGCCGAGCTGAGCCTCCCGAACGCTTCCCGGCACCTGCGCCAGCTCGCCGACGCGGGGCTAGCCGTGGTCCGGCGAGACCCGCCCCGCGTCTACTACCGCATCGCTGACGATTCGGTGCTCCGCTTCTGGTTCGCGCTGCGTGACCTCGCCCGCTCCCAGCTCCTGGAACTCGAGCTCGCGGCCCGGGAGCTCATAGCCGACCGCGACGGGCTCGTCCCGATGCGACGCGAGGACCTGTTGGCCCGCATGGAGGCCGGCGAAGTCCTCCTCCTCGACGTCCGGCCCGAGCCGGAGTACTCGGCTGGCCACATCGCAGGCGCCGTCTCGGTGCCCCTGGAGGAGCTGGAGGCGAGGCTGGCAACGCTCCCCCGCCACGACGAAATCGTTGCCTATTGCCGCGGGCCCTACTGCCTCCTGGCGGTCGAGGCCGTCGAGACGCTTCGCCGCCACGGGCTCCATGCCCTCCGCCTCGAGGAGGGCTTCCCCGAGTGGAAAGTGGCCGGCCTGCCCGTCGAGAGCGCCCGGAGGTAATCATGCTCGACCTGTCGCGATCCGCCCGTCCAAAGCTGCCGTTGCGAAACCGCCGCGAAGCCGGCCGCACGGTGCTGCTCATCCTCAGCCATGCCCCGTTCGACGGCGACGTCACCTGGAACGCGCTGCGAATGGCGCGGACGCTTGTCGACCGCCACGTTCCGGTGCGCGTGTTTGTGATGAACGACGCCATCGACCTCGTGCGGGCGGGCGCCATGCCGGAGGGCGCCGAGTTCGACCTGCAGGCGATGCTGCGCGACCTCCTGCCACGCGGCGGCCGCGTCAAAATCTGCACGACATGCATCAACCGGTGCGGGATCGGCCAGGGTGCGGTCATGCCCGAAGTAACGATGGCCACGATGGCCGATCTCGCCGAGTGGGTTGTCGATAGCGACCGCGTACTCGTGTTCTGAGGGGAGGCACCATGACGCAAGAACGCACTCAGCGGGTTCTCGTGCTCGGGGGCGGCATCGGTGGCCAGGTCGCTGCGACGCGCCTCAAGCAGAAGCTTGGCCGCGCCGCGAACGTCACGCTCATCGAACGCTCTCCCACGTTCACGTTCGCGCCGTCCTTGCTCTGGCTGATGGTGGGCAAGCGGCGCGTGGGCTCCATCACCCGCGACTACTCGGCACTCATGAAGCGCGGTATCGAAGTCCGGCAGGCGTCGGTGACCGGTATCGACACCGCCGCCAACCGCGTGACCACCGAAACCGGCGACGTGGGCTACGACTACCTGGTCGTCGCGCTCGGCGCACGCCTCGACCCGCAGGCGATCCCCGGCCTCGCGGAGCATACCTTCCACCCTTACGACCTGGACTCGGCCGAACGGCTGCGCGATGCTCTCGGCCAGTTCAACGGCGGGCGCCTCGTCGTCGCGATCGCGTCGCTGCCGTACAAGTGCCCGGCCGCCCCGTACGAGGCGGCGATGCTGGTCGACGGCTACCTGCGGCGCCGAGGGGTGCGGTCGGAAACGCAGATCGACCTGTACACGCCCGAGCCACTGCCGCTGCCAGTGGCCGGTTCGTACGCGGGCTACAGCGTCGCCGCCGAGCTGGCCGCGCGGAACATCGCGTTCCATCCCCGGACGCAGCTCGACGCGGTCGAAGAGGGAGCGCTCCGGTTCGGCGCGGAGAAGGTCGCGGCGGACCTTGCCGTCGTCATCCCGCCACACCGGCCGCCAGAGGTCGTCGCCGCCAGCAGCATCGCCGGGCCGAATGGCTGGATCCCGGTAGACCGCGCGACGCTCCGTGCCCGCGACAGCAACGTCTACGCCATCGGCGACAACACCGTCATTCCGCTCGAGAACGGCATGATGCTACCCAAAGCGGGCGTCTTCGCGCATGGCGAGGCGGAAGTCGTGGCGGAGAATATTGCCCGGCGCGTCCGCGGCGACCTGCGCGAAGAGGCGTTCGATGGCCACGGCACGTGCTTCCTCGAAACGGGCGGCGGCAAGGCGGGCATGGCAAGCGGCGACTTCTTTGCGTCGCCACTCCCACAGGTCGCGATGCGGCGTCCCAGCCGCGCGTGGCACGCAGGCAAGGTCGCGTTCGAACAGTACTGGCTGCGACGCTGGCTCTAGCAATCGGTCACGATGGTTTCGGCGTTGCCGTGGTGCCCCACCCATCAATGCGGGCGCACAACAGGCTGGTCGTGTAACCGAAAAGAACGTGGATTGGGTCTCGGCTGGGGGAACTGCGCGAAGGGGAGATACGTTGAGCGCCCACGCCGATCCTTCGACCTGGGTCCAGAGGGCGTAGCGGGGTACGACGCGTAGTACGAGTCGGCCGACGGCCAGCGGTCGTGAATCTCAAAGAGCTCTGCGCCGGCGAACATCTCGCGGGCACCCGCGACCATGGCTCGACGCGGGGACTGGCATCGGTCCGTTCGGCGGCGACCTCGGGGCGGAGATTGGCCTCGACCCTTCTCCGAGATGCTGAACCTTGCATCGAGTCGCATGCCCTCTGCGGTGTCGGCGCAATGTTGGGGCGACCCGCGACCCGGGGCCAGCTGAGACGCGTCTCGACTGCCGCGGAACCCCACCTTGGATCCACCTCTTCGCTCAGTGCTCCCCCGGGCTTGTACCCAGATTTCACCCGCTCCCATGGCGCGGTCAATGCGCTGCGTGCCCTCGTCCGTGAGCCGACAAAAGTCAGAGAACGAGTCCCTCGCGGTACCGGATCATCGACGCGTCGGGCTGGAGGGCTGCGATGGAAGCATGGTCAGACAACCTGAGCGGAAACAAGGCGGGTCGCGCCGGGAAGCTGGCGCGGTCAGCCCAGGGACTCGCGCGGGGGCCGCCGTCCGTTGGGCAGCTGTGCTTAGCGGCGCGCCAACTGCCGAAGGCCCGTCTCGTCGAGCACAAGGATCTCTCGACGGCTCACGTCCACGAGGCCATCAGACTGAAACTTGCCAAGGGCGCGCTGAACAACATCGGGAACCGTCCCGAGGCGGGCCGCGAGCTCCGCGACCGTGAACCACTTCGGCCGGTTCAGTACACCGCCTTCCGCCTGGGCCAGGATGAGGTCTGCCAGCCTCTCGCTGACGGTGCGCAGCGAGAGGTCTGCAACCAGGCTGACGAGGTGGAGCATGCGTTCAGCCATATTCTCGAGTACGCGCTCCGCGAACTCTGGCCGCTCGCGCAAGAGACGCAGGATGGTGTCCCGCGGGACCACCCACGCAGTGCTGGGCTCGAGGGCTACCGCAGTGGCAGGGCTCAGCCCGCTCGTGAAGATCGCCACGGTGTTGAAAGCCTCGCCGGGACCAACGAACTGGAGGACCTGCTCGCGGCCCTGCTCCGACGTCTTCACGGCCCGGACCCAGCCGGACTCGAGGACGTAGAGCCCCTCGGCCGGCTCACCCTCCATGAATACGACCTCACCCATGGTGTAGTCGCGACGGCGGCTCTCGCCAGTCAGGAGTGCGAGCGTCTCCCCGTCGAGCCCCCGGAACAGCGAAAATGTCGCCAACCTGTCCTGCAGCTCATGGAGGCGGTCTTCGGCCGGCATCCGCCGATTATAGCCGTCCTGACACGGTCCGCTCCGACCGCCCGTCCACTTCAGAGCACGACAAAAGTCAGAGACTCGCGCGCCGGTGGCGGGCACGATGGACGTACTGCTGGAGGTACACGATGGTACGCAAGTCCACTCTTCTCGAACGATGGGGCGCCTTCGCCATCCGGAAGCGCTGGTACGTCCTCGGCGCTTCAATAGCCGCCGTGGCACTCCTTGCGCTGGCCGCCCGCTCACTGAATGAAGGGACGGTCAGCAGCCTCGACATACCCGGTGCGGAATCGCAGGAGGCGGTGTCCCTGCTCGAGGACGGTTTCCCGCAGCGGGCGGGCGACTACGGCGACATCGTCCTCTACTCGCCCGCGGGAATCTCTGACGCGGGCGCTCGCGCCGCGATAGACACGCTGGTCGCCGACATCTCCGCGGTGCCGGGTGTGACCTCGGTAGCATCGCCGTTCGCGCCGCAGTCGGGACTGCTCTCAGCAGATGGCACAACGGGCATCGTCCGGGTGCAGTTCTCGGAGAGCGCCGATCAGGTGCCAACAGAGCAGGTGGACGCGGTCGAGATGGCGATGGCCACCGCGTCTGAGACCGGCCTCCAGGTGGAGTTTGTCGGCCCTGTCGCTTCCGCCCAGGAGCGCGAGGGGCCGAACGAATCGACGGTCCTCGGGCTCATCGCCGCGTTCGTGATCCTTTACGTCCTCTTCCGCACGCTCGTCCCCACCGCGTTGCCGGTCGGCACGGCACTGTTCGGGCTGGCTGCCGGCTTTGCCGCTGTCTTCGCGATGACGTCGGTGGTCGAGCTCAGTAAGTTCGGGCCGAACATCGCGGCCATGCTCGGTCTCGGCGTCGGGATCGACTACGCGCTCTTCATCGTCGCCCGGCACCGCGAGAACGTTGCTCGCGGCATGTCGATCGAGGGAGCAGCCGGGACCGCGCTCGCGACCGCCGGGAAGTCCGTCATCTTCGCGGGCGGCGTCGTCATCACATCGCTGCTCGGACTGTCGTTCATGGGCATCCCCTTCGTCGGGTGGATCGGCGTGGCCGCGGCACTCATGGTCGCGCTCGCTGTGCTCGTGGCGATTGTGCTGCTGCCCGCGCTGCTAGGGTTCGCGGGGACGCGAATCCTCTCCCTCAGAGGTCGCCGCCGGGCTGAACCGGACCTCCACCACGAAGGGAGCCCCTGGTATGCGCTCGGGCAGCGCATCATGCGGCGGCCCTACGTGTTCTTCGGCCTGAGCACGCTGGTGCTGCTCGTCCTGAGCATCCCCCTGCTCGACATCCGCCTCGGTTCGGCTGACGCCGGTAACAACCCCACCTCGTCGACAACGCGGCGCGCCTACGACCTGATGGCGGAGGCGTTCGGGCCCGGTGCCAACGGCCCGCTGCAGATCGTGGTCGACGGGGCCGCGACCGGGGATGTGGAGGCGCTGCGCCAGGCGGTCGCGGCCGAAGACGGTGTGGCCTCGGTCGGACAACCCCTGACGAGCCCCGATGGCCGCCTCACCATCTTCTCGGTGATCCCCGAGAGCGCACCACAGGACGCCGCGACCACCGATCTCGTGCACCGCCTGCGTGACGAAACAATCCCTGGTGCGCTGGACGGCAGCGGCACCGACGTGTACGTCGCAGGGACGACGGCACGCTACATCGACATCGCCGACCGGATCGGCGAACGGCTGCCGCTGTTTTTCGCCATCGTGGTCGGGATCAGCTTCCTGCTGTTGACCATGGTGTTCCGCTCGCTCGTCATCGCGTTCAAGGCGGCGCTGATGAACCTGCTGTCGATCGGCGCCGCCTACGGAGTTGTGGTGGCGGTATTCGAGTGGGGCTGGTTGCTGGAGCTCACGGGCGCCGACAAGACCGGCCCGGTCGAGTCGTTCCTACCGATGATGCTCTTCGCGGTCCTCTTCGGGCTATCCATGGACTACGAGGTCTTCCTGGTGAGCCGAATCCGCGAGGAGTACCTGCGCACGAGGGACAACGCGCAGTCGGTCGCGCACGGACTCGCCTCCACCGCGAGCGTGATCACGGCGGCGGCCACAATCATGATCGTGGTGTTCCTGAGCTTCGTCCTGAACGACCAGCGGGTGGTGAAGGAGTTTGGACTGGGACTCGCCGTAGCCGTATTCGTGGATGCCACGGTCGTTCGCCTGCTGCTCGTGCCGGCGACGATGCAGCTCATGGGCAGCTGGAACTGGTGGCTGCCCGCCTGGCTGGACCGCATCCTGCCTCGTATTTCAATCGAAGGGAGCGACGCCCAGGCCGAGCCCGGTGGCACGGCACCGGCGGCCCCAACGGTCCACACGGGCAGCTGACCGGGGGCCACTGGACCGGCAGTGCCCTTCCACGGGATGGGCACTGCCGCCGACCGTGTGTTCTCAACGACCGCACGGAATCCCACCCTGAGCTGTGCTCTACGAATCCCGCCACTGCCGTGCTTCGCCCCCGGCGACGAAATCTTCTCGATTGCTTCTCGCAGGCCGCGGGCGACTACGGAAGACACGCGATCGGGTACGGAGTGTGCGCTCACCGCTGGGGTCCCGTCATCCGCACTACTGCGTGGCGTGTCCCTGATGGTGCTCGTGGGCGACGTCGGCCAGGGCGACAAATGGCGCCAGCGTGCGATCGAGGCTTTCTTTGGTCATGTCGGCAACCTTGTGCGCATCGTTTCACGTGCCGCATGCGGTTCTACGTCCTTGCCGGCGATCGCGCACATGGGGGCGTGAGAATCGCTGCGCACAAGCATCAGCTTCTGCAAGTCGCTCCTCTCCAACTTCATGGTAGGTGGCTTTGACCCTCGTCCGTCAGATCGAGCTCTGCCCCCTGGAGCGCGTTTGTGGAAGCCCTTGGTCATCTCGAGGAACTTGTTGTCCCGGGGATTGCCAGCCAGTCGGCGTCACGCCGAGCGCGGGGTAGAGCGGGACCGTGGAGTGGAGCACCTCGGGGCCGACCGCGGCCTCATACATTTCGAGCGACACCGGCGAAAGGTCGATTCAGCGGAGCATCAGCACCTCCCAGGAGGCGTCGCCGAACACGGCCGACGTCTTGTTAGTGGCGCGCTGCCGATAACCTCCCGCACACCCATCGATGGCTCGGACGTGGCGATGACTGTGCGCGACTGAGCCTTCAATGGCTCACGTATTGTGCTGGGTCCGTTTTGAACTTCTTAGAAACGTCTCGAAGAGTCGGCCGGCGAGCGACGCTTCTACCCGGAACCGGTGCGCGCCGCCCATGCGATCCGGGTCAGCAGTCGTCCTCTCCCCACGGAAAGTGAAGAAGTCACCGAGGTCTTCAATCGTCGCCTCGATCAGCCTGTCCAGCAGTTCGTCCTCGCGTACGCGCCAGGCCAGATCGATATCTCGCGTCGTGCGCGCCCGATCCGACATGAGTAGTTGGAGGGCGAACCCGCCTTTCAGCGCCCACTGGTCCGGAGCGACCCGTAGGAGGCGCGCGAGGAGCCGATCGAATGCAACGTGCTTCCGTAGCCGAGCAAGCCGCGCACCATCGCGATGACTGCGTTCCTTCAGCCGATCTTCAAGGGCACGACGAAACGCGGCAGCAGTCTCGTACCTCACGCGGGCACTCGCTCGATTGCGCCTTCAATGAAGGAACGAGTGAACCGCCCCGACTTTGATGGAGGCAGGACTCAAGCGATCCCGGCCACTGGCTGGGGACGCTCAGGATAGCGGCTGCGCTCGTATTCGGCCGGCGGCAGGTAGCCGATGGGGCCGAGGAGGCGCCGGTGGTTAAACCAGTCCACCCACTCGAGGGTGGCCAGCTCGAGGTCATCGAGGCCCCGCCAGGGACCACGGGCATGGACCAGCTCCGTCTTGCAGAGGCCGATGACCGACTCCGCCAGGGCGTTGTCATAGGAGTCTCCCCGGCTGCCCACTGAGGTCACCAACCCGGCCTCAGCGAGCCGCTCGGTGTAACGGATGCTGAGGTACTGACCGAGTTCAAGGAGTCGTCGCAACACCGCCTTGAGAATCTGGTTCGCCCGGCGCAGTTCCCGGTGCTCCCGCTCCAGCTCCCGCAGCCGTGCACACTCGTCGTTCGTCGCCGCTCGCGGCTTGCCACCGGCATCTGCCTCAGCCGCACGGACCCACTGCCGGAGGGTCTCCGGCGTCATCCCGCACTTCTGAGCGATCGAGGTGATCGTCGCCCACGGGAGGGGTACTCCCCCTCGTGCTCCAGGACCAGGCGTAGCGCCCGCTCCCGCATCTCCGCTGGATACCGTCCCCGTCGTGCCATAACTCCATCCTCTCAAGAACTGGAGCCTCCAACATTCCCGGGGCGGTTCAACCGTCTCAAGCAGGATGTTATTGAGGAAGCCAGCTGCGATGAGCACCGCGAGGTACCCACGCCGCAGCGGCATGGGGGGACGGACGGCCCGCTCACCTGCTGGCCAGAAGCGCTCGATCAGCATCGTGTTCTCCACAGCCCGCGCTCCCTGGCCTCAGCCGCTGCCGTCTCAGGCTCGAAGAACTGCGACGCGAAGACGACCGGTCCGGCCGGCAACGCGGGCAGCTCGTTAGTCGGCGCCGTGCAGTCCGGCGATGGAAGCTCTGGCAGCGGATCAGTCGCCCATACTTCGGCCTGCGCCTGCGCGTCAGCGGCGATCACCTGCGTCGCGCCTCCTCGCGAGGGGGACGGTGCCAGCGCACAGCCTGAGGCGCTTACAGACCCGGACCTGCTCGGGTTCGCCGGCATCGAACCGGTCACGGTACCCTGATTCCGGCGGAGTGGTGTGTTCCATATCGCCAGTTTGCTGTCGAGGCGGGCTTGGACGCTGATCTGAACGCCGGTCAGACGGCTGCGGCGGCAATGCTCGAGTCGTTCTGCCAGCAGACGGTGCAATCGGGGACGTGGAATCCGCCGGCGCAGAGCTGGGGACGGGTGAGCCTGTGGCGGGCGCAGGATGATCAGGAGGGACGCCGCTAGACAGGATGGGACGGCCGTCCCACTGACTGCCAGGCGTCCCTTTCTGTCGGTTGTGACAGTCGATTGCCGGCGTTCCGCCCTACCTGAACCGCCGCGGGGGCGACACAGATCGTCATAGACAGCGCCGCGGGATTCACAGAAGCCTACAGATTATTGGAAAGTAGTCCTGCGACCAGGCGGATCGGGCCGCCTCGCGTCCAGACCCGAGAGGTTGACGGGCTTGGCTCGCTACTCGCGAGCCGGGCAGCCGCAACCACCGACACGCCGAGGTCTACTGTAAAGGAAGCCGTGTAGAGGAGCGGTCGGAAGCTGCTCGACGGTCGGGGTGCGGCGCGTATGCTTGCTGCCCCAACGGGGCCTCTTCCGTCTGGCGTCGGGGCACCGCGGCATCCCGCCTGATGGCGGTATCGGCGGGAACCCGGTCGCTTGGATCTGCAAATCGTTGCAAATCGTCGCCGCGTGACGGGGCTGGAACGGATGATACGGGCGGATCCTCCCGTCCAAACCACAAGTTCAACGAGCGACATAACCAAACTCCACGGACGGCGTGGGAGACTCCGAGCCGCCCTCATAACCCGAAGGTCGGGGGTTCGAATCCCTCCCCCGCTACCAAATAAACATCCGCGCACCAGCGTGAAAAAGACCCCTGGAATCCCCAGGGGTCTTTCTGTATCCCGCGGCGGCCCGGTCCCGCCAGGCCCCACCAACACCGGTGATTCCTCGAGCCATGGAACGTGTCGCAAGCCTACTGTTCAGATATGAAAATATGAAAAGCACGGTGCCGAGACGCTCGTTGGCGCGACGGGCAGCCGCTTCGAAAACGCGCCCAGATGTCGGCCTACTGGTCACCCAGCCCTGCCTGCCGTGCCCGCACGATCGCCTGTGCACGGTCGAGGACCTGCAGCTTGTTCAGGATGTTCGACACGTCGGGTTCCCGCTTTCATGGGCGCAATGTCCCGAACACACGGGAAATCACTGCAGGTCGTAGTCCTCGAAGGTCTGTTGACTTCACGGCTTCCGGCTCAATTTAGTCGGGCGCCCGCCCGCCAACCCGCGCAACCTCAGTCAGTGTCCAGGTTGCTTGCAACCGTCAGGACCGAAACCGCAATCAAGCCCAGCGTCGCCCCCGTCACCAGGCCGCCCACCAGCGCCTGCCACAGACTCGGACGATTCTCGAGATTGAACCCCAGCGTGCCGCTCGGGTGAATGGTGCAGTCGACCTTGTAATCACCCGCTTTCGCAGGCGCGTTCAGAATGCCCGTCTCTCCCGGCGCTACCTGTAGCCACCCCACCGCGTGCGCGACGGTGTCTTCGTTCACAATCCGCAACGAGCCGCCGGGGCGCAGGTCAATCAGACCCGCCTGGAACACCGGATACCCCTTGGCGATCGCCTCGGCCGTCCCCGGTTGGATCACGATTTCGCGATCCCTCGGTGTCGTCGCCCCCGGCGCGAGGACTGCCCACCACCCCATCGTCACCGTCAGCCCCGCCGCCAGGCAGAGCCCAAGCAGGCCGGCGATCAGCCGTCTGCTTGGGAACTCAATCCGCCGGCGGCCGGCAATCGGCGTGGCCTGCGCCACCTTAGCTTCCCACCAGATAAAGCGCCGGGTAGAAGAACACCCAGACAACGTCGACGAAGTGCCAGTACATCACGGTGCCCGAGATGCCCCAATGGCCCTTCGCGTCGAAGCGATTCTTTCGCGCCAGGTTCCATGCCATCGCCAGGAACGCAATGCCGCTCACGACGTGCGCAGCGTGGATCCCGGTCATAGTGAAGAACACCGTCCCGAAAGATTCGTTACGCGAGAATTCAGCCGTCTTCCACTCGTAGGCCACACCGGCTGCGAAAATGAGGCCCAGCGCGATCGTGGCCAGCAGCATCCAGTGGCACAAACGCGAATTGCCCTTTTCGATGGCGGTTTCGGCCGTGAACGCCGTAACGCTGCTCAGTAGCAGCACGATAGTGATCGCGAGCCCAAGGTGCTGGTCCACATGTTCCTGGTGGATGCCCTCCAGGAAGAACCGTGCCGAAAGCAGCAGCCCAAAAATGATCGACTCGGAGAAGAAGAACAGCCAGAGACCGATCCGGTTCAGCCGGACGGCGCTCGGATGGTGGGGGCCCGCCTTGGCAATGACCGCCATTAGTGGGCCTCCTCGGGCTGCCACGCCCGCGCGATGTGCATGAAGTACTGCACGATGAGCCATCCCTTGGTTACCGCCGCGATGGCAAGGCCTGCGAATCGCGCCTGATCGTTATCGAGCCCAACAGCAAAGATGTATTCGGCGATGGTCAGCACAGCCAGGAAAACTGCGACTACATAGCCCTTCTTGAAAGCGTCCATAGCTTCGTCTCTCCGCGAAATTGAATGTCGGAACGGTTGGGATTACCCGGCGAGGGCTAACCCCCGCCTCCGCCACCGCCACCACCGGCCGCCCCGGCGGCAGCCGCTGCCGGCACCTGCGTGTGGGGGAACGCCGCGTGAGGGGGCCGCGGCAGCCCGTAGTCGTACGGGTTTCCAGTCACAATCGGCGGCTCTTCGAAGTTTTCGAGAGGCGGCGGCGAGCTCGTCTGCCATTCGAGCGTTCGTGCGTGCCATGGGTTCGCCTCCGCGACCTCGCCGCGGACCACGCTTCGAACCATGTTGTAGATAAAGACGAGGAAGCTCGCGCCCAGCAGGAACGCCGAGAGGCTGATCGCCATGTTTACCGGCTGGTATGCCTCCGGGTAGTCCGCGATCCGTCGGTTCATCCCCTGGATTCCCGGCCAGTGCATCACGAAGAACGTGATATTGAAGCCGATGAACATCCACCAGAAGTGGAGCTTGCCCAGGCGTTCGCTATACATCCGGCCCGTGATTTTCGGGAACCAGTAGTAGATGCCTGCGAAGAGGCCGAAGATTTCGCCTCCCACGATCGTGTAATGGAAGTGCGCCACCACGAAGTATGTATCGTGCAGGTGGATGTCGGTCGGCACGTCGGCGAGGAAAATACCGGTCACGCCCCCGCAGGCGAAGTTGAAGATGACCGCAATCGCGAACAGCATCGGCGTTGTCAGCCACAGGCGGCCCATCCATAACGTCCCGAGCGCGCAGAGAAAGATGAGCCCGGTCGGGATCGAAATCGCCTCAGTCATCATCAGGAAGGGGCCATGCAGGTAGTTCGGCATGCCCGAGGTGAACATGTGGTGGGCCCAGACGATCCCGCTCAAGCCCAGGATCCCGAGGAATGCCCCGACCGCATAGCGATATGCGTAGAACGGCTTGCGGCTGAAGTGCGCGATCACCTCGAGCGCCACGCCAAAACCCGGGATGATCATGATGTAGACGGCGGGGTGCGAGTAGAACCAGAACACGTGCTGGTAGAGCAGTGGATCGCCGCCTTCTGCCGCGTTGAAGAAGCTCGTGCCACCGATGCGGTCCAGCGTCACCATCAGCAGTGCCACCGCGAACCCCTGCGTGTAGAGCAGCGCCAGCCACGACGTCACGAAGATCGCCCAGACGAACACCGGCAGGCGTCCCCAGCTCAGGCCGGGCGCGCGCAGGAACATGATTGTCACGATGAAATTCAGCGCGCCGAGGATCGACGTCAGCCCGAACGTGATAATCGCGAGGTTGAAGAACGTTTGGCCGGTCTGGGTTATCACCGAAAGCGGTGGATATGCGGTCCAGCCAGCCTCCAGTCCGCCGACGAATGGCGTGATCAGCAGCATGAACGCTGTTGGAGGGACGAGCCAGAAGGTCAGTGCGTTCAGGCGGGGAAAGGCCATGTCTTCGGCGCCGATCATCAACGGGACCACATAGTTTCCCAGGCCGCCGATGACCGTCGCCACCGCCACCGCCACCATCAGGATGCCGTGCATCGACATCACCGAGTTGTACTGGGACTTGGTGAAGATCTGCATGCCATTCATGGCAAGTTCGGCGCGAATCATCATCGCCAGCGCCCCTGCCAGCAGGAACACGATCAGGAACGTTGCCAGGTACTGGATGCCGATGACCTTGTGGTCGGTATTGAACGTGAAGTAGCGTGCCCAGCCCTTCGTCGGCGACGGATAGGTCTTCAGCCCAAACCATTCGCGGCCCCACCGCGACCAGCCGCCGACGCCAAAGAACCAGCCCAACAGCCCGAAGCAATAGCCGACGGTCACGTTAAGGTCGCGCTCCCACACGTTCTCGTACCCGAACCACCACCGCAGGAGCGCGGCGACGCCAATGCCGACGTAGAAGCCGTACAACCCGAGGGCAATCCCTCCCCAGAGCGAACCCAATCGCAACATCCCTACTGCCCCTTTGCCGTTGCGGCGGTTTGGCTATCGACCCAGTCGCGGAAATCCTCGACGGTGACAACGCGTATCGGTGAGAACATCCCCGAATGGTCCAGCCCGCAGAGCTCGGCGCACTGGACGCGGAATGCCGCATCCGCGTCGTAGTGCCCGAGTTCCGTGGGTTTCACGGTCATGAACGTCGTCCGTCCCGGGATCGCGTCGATCTTCATCCGGAACGCCGGAACCCAGAGCGAATGCACAACGTCGGCAGAGTCCACATCAAACCGGATGACGGTGTTGACTGGCAGGACGAGTTCGTTCTGAGAGCCCTGGATCTGGATTCCGCTCTGCGGGTACTCGAACTTCCAGGACCATTGGTACCCGGTCGCGTGGATAACGAGCTGTGCGTCGTAATCGCCCCAGCCGTTACCGGTGCGCTCCTTGGTCAGCGCGCCGAGGCCCGTCAACCCGGGAAAGATCATCACGGTGAAGGCGAGCAAGGACGTGAGAACGAGCCATGTGCCCGGCCCGATGCTCCCGGCGAGGAACCTGGCTGGAGCGTCTTCCGGGCCACGCGTGCGGAACTCGAGGATGCTGTAGACAAGGACGGCGATCACAAACGTGAATACCGGGAACCCCATCGCCAACAAGATTCGGAATATCTGATCAAAGTCCTCCGCCTCGTGCGAGCCGACCGACGGGAACCAGTTGAGCAGAATCGTTGCTTCTCCAACCCCTGTGAGAAAAGCCCACAGGAGCACAGCCGAAATGACGTGTCGAGACACGGCTGCTCCCTGACAGTGCTTGAAGTGATCCGCTTCCGAACCTTCTACCGGCCGGTCGGTCGGGTGACACTGGCCATTGGTTCAGGATTCCACGGCCGAACGGACGTTCTCCCGTGGTTCGCTCGTGACGGGCCCGTCTTCGATCTCACCAGCACCTGGCGTTACCCTGCCGCGGCCACCGCGTTGAACCCACGGGCGAGCAGCCCTATCGCGGAAGGAGATCGTTCAATGAAGTCACATCTTGGCCACGTGGAACTCAAAATCGATGTCGCCAACACGCCGTTCTACAAGGACCTGCTGGCGTTCCTCGGCTGGAAGACCCTCTACGAGGGCGAGGGTATGCTCGGCATCGGCGGCAGCGATGGAGCCAGCCTCTGGTTCACCTCCGGTGCGAACGGCGCCAGGAACGACTACGACGGCGCCGGCGTGAACCACCTTGGCATCTCGACTGAATCCCAGTCCGACGTTGATGCGGCCGCGGCCTACCTCAAAGGAAAAGGCGTTGCCGCCCTCTTCGAAACCCCGCGCCATCGGCCAGAATTTGCTTCCGGTCCCGAACAGACCTACTACCAGGTCATGTTCGAATCGCCGGACAGGATTCTGTTCGAAATCGTCTACACGGGCCCGAAGCAGTAGCGGCGAGGCGCACAGGAGCGCGTCCGGCTTCCCGCCGCCTAAAGCAGGCCCTGGCGCCGGGCGGCGACGATAGCCTCCATCCGCTTCGAAACGCCGAGTTTTTCGTAGATTCGGTGTGCCAGCGTCTGGACGGTCCTCCACGCGATCCCGAGATCCGCAGCCGCCTCTTTGTACGTCCGGCCGCGCTCCAGCTCCCGCAGAATGTCGACTTCCCTCGGCGTCAGCAGCGGCCTGGAGCGCGGCGCTTTTCCCGCGTCCCATGCGAGATGAACAACGTACTGGTGCGGCACCGGGTCGATGCCGAAGTCGCCCGGCCGTTCCGTGGTCGGAGCATCGTCCGCGCTTGCATCCGCAACGCCGGCCTTGTTTCGCAACTCGGTCGCCTGTGCGCCGGCAATTGCCGCCTCGAGCCTGAAGCCCGCGGCCGACTCGCGCTCTGCCTGGTCAAGATACCGCCGCGCCGCGGCCGGCTTTCCCGCGCGAAGCGCGAGCAGGCCCTGCACGCGTGCCACTGAAACTGGCACTTCGAGCGTTGTCATAATCCCGCGCCGCCGGAGCCTCGTCGTCCATTCGAGCCATCGGCGAGCCTCGGAGGAGTCGCCGGCCAGCGCCACGGCGTATCCGGCCGCCATGTTCGAGGGCAGGTTGTCCAGGGTCAGCGATTGTATCGGCGTCGGGTTCAAGTTCCCGGGACGGGCGCCGATCGCCGCGGCCTGCAACAGTGCGTCGGCGTGGGCCGGGTCGCCGGTATGCTGGCCGAGGCGTTTTGCCCGTCTCTGCAGTGTTTCCGTGGCGACCTCCGCGGCTTTCCATTCGCGCCGCAAGATCGCCACCCAGAGGTCCAGCCAGGCGTCTCGCCAGGCGGGGATGTGCGCTCGCCGGTCCACCCTCCCATCCATTGCAAGCTCTGTCCCGGAGACGACGTTCTGCCAGCGCTCGAAAACAGCCGCATCAGCGACGCGTAGGCCGGCGTCCTGCGCCCGTGCCATCGCTCGAGTCCTTCGAACGAGTGGCCCAGCACCGGCCACGTCTCCCTGCGCGACCATGTACGGCACCATCCAGCTGAGCAGGAACAGGTGGTCGAGTTCACGGGCCTCGGCGGTAAGCTCCGCCAGGAGCTTTGGCAGCGTTGGCGATGGCGGGTCGAGTATTACCAGCCGCGTCGATTCCACCAGCGCCAGCGCCTTCAGTCGCGATTCTCCCGAGAGGTGGCTCGCGGCGAGGTTCGCGGCTTCCTCCGCCGTCCTCCGGGCGTCCTCGATTCGTCCGAACGTTGGCAGCACCGAAGCCTTCAGCGCCAGCAGAGAGGCCGTCGGCCCGGGGTGCTTCAGCGTCAGCGAGAGAGCGGAATCAATCTCTGAAAGGATGGCCTCGAAGCGTCCTTCCGATTCGAGGAGGTGAGCCACCAGCTGGACGACCCGGGTGAACCCGGAAAGGTCGCCCTGGCTAAGTGCCTCGCCGAACCCGCGGTCGACAACTTCGCGCCAGCTCGTTTCGCCCGGGCCCTGCAGCTGGCTAATCCGGCGGCGGGCGGCCTCCACGTAGGCGTGCAGGGGCGACTCCGGGTATTCCATGACGATCCCCTTGTTGTACGGCGAAAGATACATCAGTTGATGAATTTCCGGCTGCCGCGGTCCGCGAAACACTGCCATCTACCCTCGGGGAGGCACTGCTATGGGCCACACCGGCTGCGAAGAATTTCTCTGGTGGTTCTGCGACCGGCAAGAGCGGGATCCGGAATTTCGCGCCCGCATGATGGAGGCGCTCAAGTCACCGATAGACCCGCTGCGATCCGTCGGTCGCGTCATTCGCGAGACCGACCCGGTGAAGGGCGCGAAAGCAGAGAGCGAACTGCGCGAACTGCCGGAGTTCGCCGTAAATACCCTCCTCGGCGCGTGGCTCGAAGCCACGAGCCGAGGCCTCGGGTTCTCTGCTTCGGCAGGCTCCACCGACCGGCCGATGGATTTCGCCCGCCATCGCCGGGTCCGCGTGACCGTCGATGAGGATGAGGACTCCATTGGTGTCCAACTCACCCATATCCCGAGGCGCCCCAACCGCCCGGTGAGCCAGGTGCTGAGCGACCCGGCGCAGGTCCGAGGCCGTCAGCACTCGCGTCGATGCCTTCGCTTCCTGCCGCGTGCAATTTCCGTCCGGGCGTGAAACGCGTCACATCCCTCGTGACCGTTGTCCCGCACGATCACTGGTAGGAGCAGAAACCAAACTCAGAAGGAATCCGCTCCAATGAATACCACGCTCACCAAAGTCTACGCAGGGATTATCGCGATTCCTCTTGCTGCCGTGATGATCGCCGGCTTCGCAGCAGGCGGGAACTCCAACGGATATTCCGGCTACCATGGCGACTCCGCCGCCATCCGTCCCGCTTCGCTCTCCAGCAACAACAGCACCCATCTCAACGAGGCCGATGCCTACTCCTCGCTCGGGAAGTACAACCCTTGCATCTTCATCGCCTGCGACGGCGAATAGCACCGTCCGGTCCACGGTCCGGATTCCATCGATAATCCGGGCCGCGTAGGATCCGCGGGATGAAACCCTACGTCCTTGTGATTGGTCATGCCTGCGCGGCCGGGGAAGCCCCTGCGAATACCCTCGCCGGTGTCCGCAGTTGCCTCGATGCCGGCGCTGAAGCCATGGAAATCGATGTCCAGCTCTGCGCCGATGGCGTCCCCGTCCTCATGCACGATGACACCGTCGACAGGACCACCAACCTCACCGGCCCCGTGCGTGAGCGGACGCTCGCCGAACTCCAGGGCGCCGACGCCGGCCAGGGCGAACCGGTTCCGACGCTCGACCAGGTCATGGATCTCGTGGCAGGCCGGCTCACGGTCATGTGCGAACTAAAGGCCACTCCAGGCGCCCCGGGCCAGGACCAGGCCTGCGTCGATGCCGTCGTCGAAGTCATCCGGCGCCACCACGCCGAGGGCTGGTCGGCGATCCATTCCTTCAACCCCGACATGGTCGAACGCGCTCGCAACACCGAACCCAGGATTTCGTCGACCATCATCACTGGCCCGATCGCCGGGGATCAGGTCGATCGGCTGCTCGGCGGACTCATGAAGCGCAACGCCCAGGCCATCTCGGTCGAACATCACTGCGTCGACCGTGCGCTCGTGGAAAAAGCCAAACGCCGCCAGGTGTCAGTCTGGACGTGGACAGCCGACACGCCCGACGACTGGTCTCGCGTTGTCGACGCAGGGGTCGACGGCATTATCACGAACGTCCCGCATCAGCTCAGAAACTGGCTTTCTTCCCCGTTCCCGCTCGGCTGACGGCACCGGACTGAGGACCCACGACCGCCGTCACCAGCTCCCGCCGCCTCCACCACCGCCCCCGCCGCCCGATGAACCTCCCGAGAACCCCGAACCACCACTGGATTGCGTGCTGCTCAGCGTCGAGCCCACTGAACTGGAGAAGCTCTGCAGGCTGCTCGAGAACGCCATCGCCTGGAAAGGGCCCGTGCCCGTGTACCAGGTGGCAGTCGAAGCAGCGGCGGTCGCCTCCAGGCCTTCGAACGCCTTCGCCCATTTGCCCACAGACCCGAAGACAATCGCGAACGGCAAATACCGCGCGAAGATGTTCTCTTGCTCGTTGAACTGCTGCCGGTACTTCTCGGCCGTCTCGATATAAAGCCGGAATCCGAGGACCCGCCGCAGCATTTCGCTGCCCTTCGCCGTTCGGCTTGCCATCGCGCGCGAGACGATGAGCATTACAATGCCCGCCGGGATGAGCCCCAGGAAGAACAGCCCCCGCTGCATCGCAATGGCCGTGAAGCACGAAAGCCCAACCCCGAAGAGCATCAGGCTCAACGCCACGATCACCCACATCCCGCGAGCAGTCTCCGGCTTGATGGAGAACCACTTCTGCTTCATGGCGTCGTCGTAGAGCAGGTTCTTCGCCTTCGCCAGGTCGTCCGCGAACTTGTACTTCAGGTCCGAAAGCTCAACTTCCGTCTTGGAGTTGAATAGCCCATTCAAGACCCGCTTTTCGAAGGAACTCAACCCCTCCGTGTCCTTCAGCTTGTTCAGCTTCCAATCCTTGCTCCCGAACATGCCCTTCTTGGGAATCTCCGTGATGTGAAGGTAGCCGCGGACCGCAAGGTCGACGATCGTCGCCGTGACATCGAGCGTGTCGGCACGCTCATCGAGCAATACTCCCATCTGGGCCGGCCGAAGCTCTTCCGGTGGAAGGAACTCAACCACCACCGGCGGGCCGCCCCGGATCGGTTTCGCAGCCTCCGCTGTTTCATTGGTCAGGTAATGGATCGTCAGGTACGCCTTATCCCGGCCGTACCGCCACCACGAAGCGATGACGATCAGCACGCCCAGCACCGCACTGCCGATGAGCCCACCAAACTCCAACGGGTCGAACGTGAAGAAGCTCCGGAACGTCGTTCGTTCTGCAAGCACCGGTGCTCCGACGTCGACGAGCCCGCGCTGCCAGCCCGCGACGATGGTCACCTGCTCGTCGGATGCCAGTTGCCGCGTGCTCCGGTACGTGATCGTCGAGCCATCGGCGTTGGATTCACATTGTGCGTTCGAGCCCGCATACCCTTCGTAACAGACCGCCTTCGAATTCGCGCCGGGTGGCAATTCGACGGTCAACGTGAACGCTTCGATCGGCACCGGCCAGGTCCCGGAGGCATCCCAGTACAGCTCGTCGTGGTCTTCGTACGCATCGAACGCGCCGCGTACCGCGTACTTGATGACGTAATCCTGCTTCCCGTGGATCTCTACATCGCCATCGCCAATCTTGACCGTCAGCCGCCCGCTGGCGTTGCTTACGTCGTACTTCCACGCCTCGCCGTCCAGCTTGGTGACGCTCTGGATTGAATAGTCGTACTTCCGGTAGTCCCCGTCGGGACACGGAGTGATCGGTTGTTGCGCCCCGGGAATCGGCTTCGCACACGGGATCTTGGTGTTGAAGTAGCGGAAGATGCCGTGCTTCAGGAGAGAACCGAAGTCCGCCCGGATGGTTTCCGTCGCCTCGATTGTCCCGTCCTTCTGCACGTCGTACACGATGTCGTAAGAGTCGATCGTCCAGCCTTCGTCGGCGCTCGCGCCACCGGGGTTCACGGCAACGAGCCCGCTCGCAAGCAGCAGCGCTCCAACCAGCAACAGGACCTTCCGCATTCCCGGGATTGTACTGCCCGATGCGCTTTGGACACCCGTTCAAGACAACCCCCTTTCGGCCCCGTATCATTCAGGGCAATACGCGGCTCGCCGTTCGCGGGCCCCCGCTCATTCCCAAGGATGGTGCATGGACTCCTTTAACTACCTCGCGCCGCGCTCGCTAAGCGAAGCCTTCAGCGCGCTCGGCAACGGCAAGACTTCGCTCCTCCTGGCCGGTGGCACCGATGTCATCGTCCAGCTGCGCGAAAACCGCCGCCACTGCGATCAACTCATCGACCTCAAGCACATCCCCGAGTTGATGTCGTACAAGCTCAACCCGGATGGCTCGCTTGAAATCGGAGCCGCCGTCCCGCTCGCCGAACTCTACGAGAACCCCGACATCCAGAAGCGATTCCCGGCCCTCGTCGATTGCGCGACCATCATCGGCGGCATCTCCATCCAGTCGCGCGCAACACTCGGCGGCAATCTCTGCAACGCCAGCCCCGCGGCCGATTCCTCGCCCGCGCTCATGGCCCTCGGCGCCAGGCTCGTCATCGCATCCAGCGGCGGCACCCGGGAAATTCCCACCGAGGAGTTCTTCGCCGGCCCTGGCCGCAACAACCTCCAGCCGGGCGAACTGCTTCTCCAGGTGAAGATCCCCGCCCCGGCCCCGAACTCCGGCGCGTTCTACCACCGCTTCATCCCGCGCAACGAAATGGATATCGCGGTCGCGTCCTCGGGCGTTTCCATCACCCTCGATGCTGACGACAAAATAACCGCGGCGCGCGTGGCCCTCGGCGCCGTCGCCGCCACACCCATCATGGTGCCAGCCGCCGCCGCCCTCATCGGAAAGCCCGCGAACGCCGAAACCCTCGCCGCCGCCGGCGAAGCCGCCGCCGCCGCCGCCAGCCCCATCGATGACATGCGCGGCGGCGTCGCCCAGCGTAAGCACCTGTCGAAGGTCCTCACCATCCGCGCCCTCGAAAACGCGCTCAACCGCATCCGGGAGACTCGCTAACTTATGGCTCGAACGCACGTCAACACCTTCCTCAACGGTGTCGAAACCGATTTCCTCTGCGAACCTCGCCAGAGCCTCCTCGAAGTCCTTCGCGATGACATCGGCCTCACCGGTGCGAAAGAAGGCTGTAACAACGGCAACTGCGGCGCCTGCGCCGTCAACCTCGATGGCCGCGTCGTGAACTCCTGTTGCGTCCTCGCTGTTGAGACTGAGGGCCGCAAGGTCACCACCATCGAAGGCCTCGCCCAGGGCGACAAGCTACACCCGCTTCAGGAATCGTTCCTTCAGGAAGCCGCCCTCCAGTGCGGCATCTGCACCCCGGGATTCATCATGTCAGCCAAGGCGCTCCTCGATACGGAGCCCAATCCCGATGAGCACAGGATTCGCTTCTGGCTCTCGGGCAACCTTTGTCGCTGTACCGGTTACGACAAGATCGTCCGCGCCGTGCAGCGTGCCGCCAAAGAACTTCAGGAGTCGAAGTAACCATGACAACCGTCGAACGACCCGAATACAAAGTCATCGGCACCCGCCCCATCCGTCCCGATGGCGCCGAAAAAGTCACGGGCAAGGCCCAGTATGGAGCCGACATCCATCTCCCGGGCCTCATCCAGGGCCGCATCCTGCGTTCGCCCCACGCCCACGCGCGGATCCTCTCCATCGATACCTCGGAAGCTGAGAAGCACCCCGGAGTTCTGGCGGTAATCACCTCAAAGGACTTTCCCGGCGCCGAAGACAAGGTCGAAGATCTCGGTGAGAGCGCCATCAACCTGAAGGACGCCCTCGATAACATCCTCGCCTCGGACAAGGCGCTCTACCGTGGTCACGCCGTTGCTGCCGTCGCTGCCCTCAACGGCCATATCGCCGAAGAGGCGCTGGCCAAGATTAAGGTGCAGTACGAGGTCCTCCCACCGGTTCTGAACGTCCGCGATGCCATGCGCGATGACGCTCCGCTCCTCAACGAAAACCGCCACACGAAGACGCTCATGACCGGAGAGCTGTCCGAGAAGGCCTCGAACATCGCCAGCTATAACAAGTTCGCGGGCGGCGACCTCGATGCCGCCTTCGCCGAGGCTGACATCGTCGTCGAGCGCGAATTCACCACCGCGATGGTTCATCAGGGCTATATCGAACCCCACAACTCCACCGCCAACTGGAACTCCGACGACACGATCACAATCTGGACGAGTACCCAGGGCGCTTTCGCCGTGCGCAACCTGACCGCCGACGTGCTGAAGCACCCGATCGCCAGCATCAAGGTCGTGCCCATGGAGATTGGCGGCGGGTTTGGCGGCAAGCTGCCCATCTACCTCGACCCGGTGGCCGCACTACTCTCGAAGAAGAGTGGGCACCCGGTGAAGGTCCTCATGAGCCGCACCGACGTGTTCGAGGGCAGCGGCCCCACCAGCGGCACGTATATCAAGCTCAAGGCGGCGGCGAAGGGCGACCGCCTGACGGCCGTCCAGGCCACGCTCTGTTACGAAGCTGGCGCCTTCCCCGGCTCCTCCGTCGGCGCCGGCTCCATGACGATGCTCTCGCCCTACAACGTCGATTCGTTCGAAATCAACGCCTACGACGTCGTGGTAAACAAGCCGAAGACCGCCGCCTACCGCGCCCCTGGCGCGCCGGCAGCCGCGTTCGCCATCGAAAGCGTCATCGATGAGATCTGCAAGAAGCAAGGCCTCGATCCGCTCCAGTTCCGAAGAATAAACGCCTCGAAGGAAGGCACGCGCATGGTCAACGGCGTCGCCTTCCCCCGCATCGGCGCCGAAGAGACCGTCCAGGCCGCCATCGATTCACCCCACTGGAAGTCCCCGATAGAGGGCCCGAACCGCGGTCGTGGCGTCGCATCTGGTTACTGGTTCAACGGTGGCATGCAATCCTCGGTCGTCGCCAATGTGAACACGGACGGCACCGTCAACCTGGTGGAAGGATCCACCGACATTGGCGGCACTCGGGCTTCCCTCGCGATGCAGCTCGCCGAAACCCTCGGCGTCGACTACGACACCATCCGCCCCACGGTCGTCGATACCGATTCCATCGGCCACAACGACGTCACGGGGGGTTCGCGCACCACCTTTGCCAGCGGCCTCGCCTGCTTCGAAGCCGGCATGGACATCCGCCGCCAGATGATCTCCCGCGCAGCCAAGATGTGGGGCGTCCCCGAAGAGGAAGTCGTCTACGAATCCGGCCGGCTCCATAGCCTGAAGGACTCCACGAAAGAACTCAGCTTCAAGGACATGGCCGCCCAGAGTGCTCGCACCGGCGGGCCAATCGCCGGCAAGGCCTCGCTCCTCGCCAGGGGCGCCGGCGGCGCATTCGCCACCCACATCGTGGATGTCGAAGTCGACCCGGACACCGGCAAGGTCACAATTCTGCGCTATACGGCCACCCAGGATGTCGGCACCGCGATCCACCCCTCGTACGTGGAGGGCCAGATCCAGGGCGGCGTCGTCCAGGGCATCGGCTGGGCTCTCAACGAGGAGTATTACTACGACGAAGACGGCCGCATGGTGAACTCGAGCTTCCTCGATTACCGCATGCCGACCGCCCTCGATGTCCCGATGATCGATACCGTCCTCGTCGAAGTGCCGAACCCGGGCCACCCCTACGGCGTCCGCGGCGTCGGCGAAGTCCCGATCGTCCCGCCGCTCGCCGCGATCGCCAACGCGATCGCCGACGCGACCGGCCATCGCTTCACCGACCTGCCGATGTCGCCGCGCCGGATTGTGGAGACCCTCAACGGCCTCGAGTAGTGGCCCTCGTCATCATCCCGGCAACCTTGCGTGACTTTTGCGCCGGGGCTTCGAAACTCGAAGTCCCCGGCGCAACGGTCGGTGAAGTTCTCCGCGCTGTCGATGCGCAATGCCCCGGCTTCTACGAGCGTGTCGTCGAAGAGAACCGCCGCCTGCGTCCCGAACTCGCCTTTGCCATCAACGGCGAGGTCTACCCGCTTGCCCTTCACGATGCCCTCGCGCCCAACGCCGAAATCGCCATCGTCCCGGCCCTCGGCGGCGGCTAACCCGCACGGCACCTATCCGAGGCGCGCACGCCAGTAAGCGCGTCCGACTTGTGCCTGAGCCCGGGAGGCCATCACTGGGTCCCGCGTCTGCCCAGGTATGTAATGCAACCGCGAGCGTACGCGACCGGCCAACCTCCCCTCCGGCGCAGCGCTGAGGGCCGTGGAGCTGCACTGACGCCGTCAACCCTTCCGAGGCCCGGACGCGTCTGCATTACAGCCGCCCCAGTAACTACCGGAACACGTTGAGCCACTGGATGTAATCCAGCCCCGGTGCCTCACGCCCCGCTCTTGCGATTCCCGCACAGATGCCCGCCCGGTGCTGCACCGAATGGGTCGCCACCTGCAGCAATCCTTGCTCCACCGTGAACTCCCGCCCGAACCAGGGCACAGTGAATCGCTCCGAGAAGCGCGAGGAGAGCGCTGGCAACGCGGTCAGGTACCCGGCGCTGTTGGCGGTCAGCCTCTCCCGGATCGCTCCGTACTCCGTCACCCAAGGGGGTCGTTCGGTCCCGCCTGTCAGAAGCACGAGAAACGCGGCCTCGACCTGTGCCATGTGCCCGAGCAGTTCCAGGGCCGAACCGCCGAGCTCGTCCATCGGCGCCTGCATCTCCGCAGCCGAAAGCTCGTCCGTCACGGTCAGCACGGCTCGGTTCGCCCACTCGTTGTATTCGAACAGGTCCTGGACGTCAGTCACGCTTTCCCTCCGGGAATCAAGACGCCCGGCGAGTGCCGGGCGTCCAGGGATGCGATCGAACGCTCGAAGCCTACCCTCGGGGCAGGCCGAGACCGCGAGTCGCGATGATGTTGCGCTGGATCTCGCTCGATCCCGCGGCAATCGTCGCCGGGACCACCTGCATGTACTCCATCGCCGCGTTCATCCGGTTCTCTTCCTGGATGCCGCGGGGCTTGCGCTCCTGCCCGTACATGCCGGTCAGGTGCATCTTTGTCAGGGCAATCCGCTGCGAGAGCTCCGATCCGTACATCTTGCACATCGAGGCTTCCATGTTCGGCACGCCGCCCTTCGCCTGGATCGAAACGACAACGAACGACAACAACTCGCAGATGTTCGTCTCGATGGCACGGTCGGCTACCTCAAGCCGGTACGCCGATGACACTGGCTGGCCCGCCGACTGGCGCGCGCGAACGTAGTTGGCCAGCCGGCCCACGTTCTTCTGCGCGGTGATCGCCCTGGCGATGTTCGAACGTTCGAAGTCGAGCGTCGTCGTCCCCACGTACCAGCCACGGTTCTCCTCGCCGATACGGTTCCGCACCGGCACGCGCACGTCCTCGAAGAACACTTCGTTGAAGACGTGGCCGTTCGCCATATTGATCAACGGCCGGACGCTAACGCCGGGCGCCTTCATATCGAGCAGCAAATAGCTGATGCCGCGGTGCTTCGGCGCATCCGGGTCGGTGCGGGTGAGGATGAACATCCAGTCCGCGCGGTGCGCCCCGGAGGTCCAGATCTTCTGGCCGTTCACCACGTACTCGTCGCCGTCCCGCGTCGCTCGAGTCTGCAGGCTGGCAAGGTCCGAACCGGAACCTGGCTCGCTGAAGCCCTGGCACCAGGCCACTTCTCCGCGAAGCATTGGCGGCAGGTGCTCGGCCTTCTGCTCCTCGGTGCCGTGCAGCATGATCGTCGGCCCCACCAGGTTAAGCATCTGCCGGCTCGTCGGTGCGCCCGCCTCGTGCAATTCCTGGCTCAGCACGAACTGCTCGAGAACCGACATGTCGGCGCCGCCGTACTTTTTCGGCCAGGCCGGCGCGAGCCACCCATTGGCGCCCAGCTTGTCGAGCCACTTCTGCGTTCGCGTCTCATCTACCGGGCCTTCGAAGCCGGGGTCGTCTTCGTCTTTGTCTTCTGGTCGTCGCCAGTTTTCGTCTACGAACTTACGGACGGTTCCTCGCCATTCGGCGAGCTCGGGAGTGTCCTGGAATCGCAATGGAACGTTCCTCCGGTAATATGCCGCCGAATTCTATCCGAATCCGCATACGCGGCGCGAACCGGACGCGCCGCTTTAACCCGGCCCGAACGCCTCCGCTGCAGCCTCGCCCGAACGTACCGCGCCCTCGACGCACGCCTGGTGTGTCCAGTCTCCCGCGAACACGATCGGCGGGCGGCGCGTGTACGCGGCCATCCGCGAAAAATGCCCCGGTGGCATGGTCGGCACGGCGTTGCGCCACTTTACGGTGTGCTGCACCTTCCAAACCTCAAGCGGCGGCAATTCGGGAACGACCTCGGCAGCCGCTGCCCAGAGTCGCTCCCCGACCTCGAAATCCGGCAGGTCAACGAGCTTCGCGTTGTATGCCTCGTTCGCGCAGATGAGCGCCCATTGCCAGTCGGGCGGACACGAACCCCACGCCCCGTCTGAACCCGATTGCCACTCGACGCTCGCCAGCAGCCCCATCGGCAACGGCCGCCTGTGAATCCGGGCCGGCGCCTTGCCCGGCATGGCGAGATAGAGCCGGCACTGGCCGGCGAAGTTGATCGTCTCGTAGTGCAGTTGTGCCACCCACCTCGGCTCAAGTGCTCGCGTCACGAATGAGTTGCCTACCGGCGGCGGTACAGCGACGACGATCCCATCGAATGGGGCGCCAGCACTGTTCGCCACCACCTCAAACTTCGAACCGCCCTGCCTGATCATCTCCACCCGCGAATTCACCCGCACATCGATGTGCGTGGCGATTCGTTTCCACGGTGCGTCCATGCCATCTTCAACCTGGAAGTACTTGGCCCGCGAAGCCGCAATCCACGATCGCAGGAATTCCGCCGACTGCTCTTCCAGTGGCGCGAACAGCCCTTCGAACATCGGCGCAAACAGGTAACGCTCCGCTGCGGGACTCACGGGGGCCAGGTGTTCGCTGGCGTTCTCATTGTCGTTGAATGTTCGGAAGCCCAGTGGGGGATAGCCGTCGAGCCAGTGCAACCAGTTCCTCAGCCGTTCACGTTCTTCGCCGGGGATGAGGTGGTCGCCGCCCGGAGTTCGAGGCAGCCCTGCACCGATGTAGCTCTTCCCATCGACCAGCAGCTCGCTCGGGCCCGATGCCTTCATCGGGTGGAGCCGGCTGCGTTCGCCGAGCTCCTCGAACAACCGCAACGTCTGCGTGTACGCGGTCGTCAACCAGCCCGCGCCTGTATCGAGATGGTGCCCCGGTGCGAAGTGCTGGCTCCGGGTTCGGCCCCCAACGTACGGCTCCGCCTCGTAAACGGTTACCCGGTGACCGGCCTGGAGCAGACGAAACGCCGCGGTAAGTCCCGCGGCCCCGGCGCCAATCACTGCAATCTGCATTGGATCGAGTATACGGGGCCGCCGCCGCGTTTCTCGCCATCCACGGTCAAACTCCGGGTAACAACTTGGAGAACGAGGGCAATCCCTTCTGTAGACTCCCCCGGTACACGGAACCGAAGGGGCAGAACGATGGACTGGACGGGCGAAGCTCAAATCTCAATGGGTGTCAGCGAACGTCCATTCGCGGTCGCTCGGAATGGCGACCGGATACCCGGCATCCTCTGGAGGCCGGAGTCAGCGGCCGGTCCGGTGCCGCTGGTACTCACGGGACACGGCGGCCAGAGCGAGAAACGAAACCCGAACGGGCTCGCCATGGCCCGGCGCTTCGTCCGCCGGCATGGCATCGCCGTCGCCGCCATCGACGCGATTGACCACGGCGAGCGCGGAAACATCGTCGTCACGGAAGACATCGCCGGCCACCCCGACTACATCGCGCTCTGGAAGCGCCCGGACACCTTTGACCGGATGGTTGGCGACTGGCAGGCCACCCTCGATGCGTTGCTTCAGATCCCTGGCATCGATGCGGCGCGCGTCGGGTACTGGGGGCTCTCCATGGGCACGATGCTCGGACTTCCCTTCGTGGCCGCCGAACCTCGCATCAAAGCAGCAGTTCTCGGCCTCTGCGGATTCGAAGGCCGCAGCGCCGTCCGTGGCCGCTTCGGCGATCGTCACCGTGCGGATGCGCCCAACGTGACCTGCCCGGTGCTTTTCATGGTCCAGTGGGATGACGAGCGCTTCGACCGAAATGGCGCGTTCGATCTCTTCGGCATGCTCGGCTCCAACGACAAACGCATGCACGTTCACCCCGGCCTGCACGCCGAAATGCCGCCTGAGGGCACCGACGCAACCCGGGAGTTCCTCGCCGGCCGGCTCTGATCAGGCGCTCCGCGCCGCGGTTGCGGCGGAGTCTTCCTCGCGCGGATCACTCGCCACGACGAAACGAGCTCCGACGGCTTTCCGGTCCTCCGCGGATTCGACCGAGGGCAGCTCCTGTCCTGCGGGGGTGACCTCGCCGTTCGCGATCCACTCGCTGAGCATGGCCTTCGCGACCGCCTCGGCGTCGAGGATGTATGTGCCCTCGCGTACCGCCTTCTTGAGTTCCATCACGCGGCGCGTGCGGTCGTCGAAAGCCACCGGTTCGTTCGATGTGGCTGGTGCCTGAATTTCAGTGTTTCGCGCCATGTGAAGGGCCTCCAAAAGGGTTACACCTGAGTAGACGGCAGGTGACTCCACTACCTTGAGGGCTTCTTACGGGATTCTGTCGGTTTCTTCACAAAAGCAATGCAGGGTTGCCCCCGATGCGGAGATTTCATCTGCCCTGAATGTCGCGCCGGAGGAAAACGGGAATGGCGAGGGCCGTCGCAACCAGCGCGAGCAGCAGCGCGGGAAGAAATACAACGGCGTTCGCGCCGGTCACCATGAGGTTCTGCTTCAGAAACCAGTACCAGGGCGTCAAATACCGGACGGCGGTGGGCGCATTGATCGCGGAGAACAGGCCCAGCGCCATATACCCGCCGGCTGCGACCGCGCTCGAAATTGCGATGGCAGGCGTGCGTCGGCCGAGCCACGCGCCTGCTGTGAAAGCGATCCCTGCGTGGAGCATCGCGAGCGCCCCACAGCCCACGCATTCCGCCGCCAGCCCAACCCGGTCCACCCCCTCGAGCGCGCCAAACATCGGGCAGATGGCGAACATCGAAACCGTCACGATGACTGTATGCAGCGCGAGCACCGCCATCACCCCGAAAGCCCGGCCAACCAGCAGCGATCGGCGCGAAACCGGTTGCGAGAGAAGGAACTCGAGCGAGCCATCCTCCTCGCTGCCTCCAACGGCCCCGGAACCGAGTCCGATAGCCAGCACCAGCAACAGGATGGGCATCAACGACGAGAAGACCTGGGCCTGGATGTAGCCCGCCGCCGAACCGATAGAGATCCCCGACTCGATCCCGAACATCGCCTTCAATGCCGGGGGAAGGTCTGCCACCGTCTTGTCCAGTTCGGCGTCGCCTTTGATGCCCGGATAGAACGCCATGTTCACCAACGCCATCGCGACGATGCCGAGCGCCCACCACGCGTCGGCCCGCCAGCGGTCGATGACAAACCGGCGAAACACGGTCACTCGTCGCCCTCATAGAACGCGCGGAAGATTTCCGCCAGGTCGTCGCCCGGCGTATCCAGCCGCTTGATTGTCAGTTTCGCCGCCTCTTTCACCACGGCATCCACGCTTCCTTCGGCCACGACTTCGAGCTTCTGCCCGTTTCCCTCCGCGCTGATCACTCCCGGCAATCGTTGGAAATTCCCCGGGTCGAACGGCCCATCGACGACCATTACCATCCGGTGGCGCGCTCGCGTCCGCAATTCATCGATGTGCGCCACGGTCGCCAGCTTTCCCGAGCGGATGATCGCCACGCGGTCGGCGAGCGCCTCCACTTCCGGTAACACGTGCGAACAGAGGAATACGGTGGCGCCCTTCTGGGCCGAATCGCGCACGAGGGCCTGGAACTCGTCCTGCAGGAGTGGGTCCAGCCCCGAAGTCGGCTCGTCCAGGATGAGCAACTCCGGGTGATGCATGAACGCCTGCACGATCCCGATCTTCCGGCGATTGCCCGTCGAAAGCTCTCCGAATGGCCGGTCCAGGTCGAGGCGGAACCGTTCGGCGAGGTTCCTGGCAAACGGTTCATCGAATCCGCCGCGCAGGCTGCCGAGGTAGCTCATTGTGGTCTCGCCTGAGTAGCGCCGATTCAGATGCAACTCGGCCGGCAGGTAGCCGAGCTTGCGGCGAACTTCCGGGTCGGCGCCGCTCCCTCCGAGCACCTCGGCCGTTCCCGCGGTCGGCCGGATGAAGTCGAGGAGCATGCGGATGGTGGTAGTCTTGCCTGCCCCGTTCGGGCCAAGGAACCCGAAGATTTCGCCGCGTTCCACCTCCAGGTGGAGGTGATCCACGGCGCGAAGCTGTCCGAAATCCTTCGTCAGGCCGCTGGTCGCGATTGCGGCGCCAAGCATGGGTCGCACCCTACGCGCCGAATCGCACTCATCCAAGTATTTTCGCTATTCGCGTGGAAGCCCCAGCCCGCGCGTCGCGATGACTGAGCGCTGGATCTCGCTCGTGCCGCCCTCGATGGTGTTCGCGACGCTCCGCAGCAGCGAGTACTGGTAGGGCTCAGCCTTCGAGCCGGCGCGGGTGGCCTGACCCTCCATGCCAAAGATTTGCACTGCCGTCGCCGCAATCCGCTGTTGGAGTTCGGCCCCGAACAGCTTCGCCATCTGGGCTTCGCGAGTTGGCGCGATGCCGGTCTTCTCCTGCTGCGAGGCGATGTAGTACGCCATGTTCCGCAGCAACGAAACCCCGATGGCCTCGTCCACCAGCCTGTTCGCGATCGCCCGGTCGACTTTCGCCGGCAATGACTTGAGGTACGCGACGAGATTGTCGACTTGCCGCCGGGAATTGGAGGTGGCCCCGATCGACGAACGTTCGAAGTCCAGGCCAACGGCAACGTTGTACCAGCCGCGGTTCTCTTCTCCGATGAGGTTCGCCGCCGGCACGCGCACGTCCTCGAAGAAAATCTCGTTGAACTCGTGCGTCCCCGCCATGTTCACCAGTGGCCGGACCGTGATACCTGGCGTATCCATCTTGATGGCGAACGTCGACAGGCCCTTGTGCTTCGGCACATCCGGGTCCGTGCGCGCCGCCAGCCAACCCCAGTCGGCGTAGTGCCCGAACGTCGTCCAGATCTTCTGGCCGTTGATGATGTAGTCGTCGCCGTCGCGGACCGCCCGCGTTTGCATCGCTGCGAGGTCGCTCCCTGCGCCGGGCTCGCTATAGAGCGTGCACCAGAGGTCAGAGCCATCGGCAATCCGCGAAAGGTACTGCTGCTTCTGCTCGTCGGTGCCGTAGAGCATCACCACCGGGCCCACCCAGGCCACGCCCATGTTCACCGTGCCGGGCACGCCGTTATAGGCCATCTGCTCATTGAAAATGAGCTGCTGCATCGGCGAAGCCCCCATCCCGCCGTATTCCTTCGGCCATGGCAACGCCAGCCAGTGCTTCGCGGCCAGTCGTGTCATGATGTCGCGCTCAACCTCGAGATGCGCTTCCAGCGAACCATGGTCGTCGTTCCACCCTGCCGGAAGCCCGTTTTCGATGAAATCGGAAACTTCCTGCTGGAAGGCTGCCTGCTCTGGAGTGAATCGGAAGTTCATGGCTATCTCCTGCCGCGCCGTTCAGGCGTCGTAGTGGCGTGTGCACGTGAGCATTCTCTTACGGCCATCTGAGAGACGTTCGAATGTCAATCGTAAGGTATCGGAGGCAGACACCGACCACGAGACCTGGCGGTCGCCTTCCAGCACATGAACCCTCAAAGACGGGTGTCGCTCATCCAGATCAAGAAGGCGCAGAGCCTTCAGGACCCGTACTCGGTCCGAGTCTGAGAGTCTTCGATTGGTAAAGTCCTCCAACCAGGTGTCAGTGAACTCCAGCGATTCGTAGCCGGTCACTCATCGGAAACCGGTGCAAGCTCGCGGAGATCGTCCTCAGTCAGTTGTCGTACTCGACCCGCACGGCTGTCGGCGTGGGCGAGATCGAGGCGACCGCGATGATCGGTGGTGTATGCCCAGGCGTCTTCCCGTCGCATGACGACGATTGGCCTCAGAACGAATCCTTCATCATCGGGTAGCTGCTCCACCTCGAACTCCGCTTCACCTTCGAGGTGCATTCGCTTCCGCATTGAGGCCGGCAGCGTGATCCGGCCGGTCTTGTTCATCGATACTCGTATTGCCATGTTGTCAATCTACCACATTGGCCAATTGACACATTCGTCCCAGCCCTGAAGCAATTCTCGCGTTCGTCCGATTCTTAACTCAGGAGCGCTATCCATGGAATGCCCCGCCTGCGGTTCGAACATGCGCGACGAAGCACGAGTGTGCCTCGCCTGCGGCGAAGTTGTTCGCAAGAAAGTCGTCCCGGCCGACCGCCTCGAGGCCGTTCCGGCTGGCGTCCCACACTGGATCGCTCTCGATACGTCTCCGCGCCGCGAAGTGGTTCTCGGCGCCGGAAGGCCGGCTCGCGGGCTCGCATTCCTCGTCGATGCGACCATCCTCGGCCTGTTGGGTTGGGCTCTGGTCACCGTATTGGGCGGAACGAGCATGCGCGTCACCACCGAAGGCCAATACCACATCGACTGGTGGATTGCCGCACCGCTACTCGCTGTTCAGACGGCGTACTTCGTCATCTTCCCCGCGACGAAGTGGCAGGGCACCCCCGGCAAACGCCTCGTCAGCCTGCGCATCGTCGACCTCGATGAAAACCCGATAACGATTGTCCAGTCCCTCGTCCGTTATCTCCTTCAGCAAACGTGGCTCGTAGTCGGCGTGCCCCTGACGGTCCTTGCTGTGTCGTTTTCGCCGTGGGCGCTGTTCCCGTTTGTCGCCGTCTTCGCGGTCGCCCTTGCGTTCTGGATGTTGTGCACAAACGGCCGCTCCCCGTGGGATTGGATGGCGGGAACACAGGTGGTCGAGTAACCCGCATCGGTGGCCTTAAATTTCCCCTTCACCACAATGAGGAAGCACGAAGAATGCAGCCTCTTCGGAATCGGTCTCCTTGGAGTCTGCGCAGCGGGTCTGGTTGCGACGTTGACTTTAGCGTACTGAGTGGCGCCAGAACGCCACAGCCCCATCGGAAGCAGTGCGCTAGCGCCAACCGTCGGACACCTCCGCGCCATCCCCGGCCTATAATCCCCGGGTGCCTTCTCCCTCCACCGGCAAACCGCGCCTCGTCGTTCTCGATTCGCACGGCATCCTTTATCGCGCGTTCTTTGCCTTCGCCCACTCCGATAATCCGCTGATGACTTCGAAGGGCGAGCTCACCTTCGCCACCCACGGCTACGCCGAAACCCTCATCCGCGTCCTCGACCTTCTCAAGCCAACGCACATCTGCGCCGCATGGGATGCCCACGGCCCCACCTTCCGCCACGAAGCCAGCGCCGAGTACAAGGCCACCCGCCGCGAAACTCCCTCCGAGCTCATCGTCCAGATGAAGCGCGTCCGCGAAATGCTCGACGCCTTCGGCATCCCCGTCTTCGAAATGCCCGGCTTCGAGGCCGACGACGTCGCCGGCACCATCGCGAAAAAAGTCGCGAGCACGGGGGTTGAAACCTACATCGCTACGCTCGATACCGATCTCGTCCAGCTCATCGGCCCGAACGTAAACCTCTTCATGTTCCGGCCCTACCAGCGCGATACCGTCGACTACAACGAAGCACGCGCCGCCGAACGCTACGGCTTCAGCCCGCGCCACATGATCGATTTCAAGGCTCTCAAAGGCGATACCAGCGACAACATCGAGGGCATCAAGGGCATCGGCGAGAAGACGGCGACCGACCTCATCCGCCAGTTCGGCGGCGTCCCCCAGATCTACGAAAATATCGAACTCACAAAGGGCGCGCTCAAGCAGAAGCTCATCGACGGCCGCGAGATTGCCTTCCGCAACCTGGACCTGGTGACCATCCACACCGACCTTCCGATCGAGTTCGACTTCGATCAGTGCCGCGTCAAGGACTTCGACCGCGACAGCGTGATGGCGCTCTTCCGCGAACTGGAGTTCCGTGTTCTCGCCCAGCGCCTCGACGAGGTCATGGGCTCGAAACCCGCCCAGGAACTCCTTGATGCCGAGACCGACTACAAGATCGTCGGGACCGACGCTAAGCTTGCCGAACTCGCTACAACGTTGAGGAAGGCTGGCTCGTTCGGCCTCGCCGCCGTCTCCTCCACTGGCGACACCGCTCACCCAATGCTGCTCGGGCTTTCCTTCGCGACAGAACCAGGAAAGGCATGGTACGTCCCGGTCGGTCACGCCCCTCGCATCGATGACCCGCTCGATCAGGTGCCGATGGCCTCGTTGCGCAGTGCTCTCGGCCCCATCCTCGCCGATGAAACGATCAAGAAGACTGCCTACAACACCAAGTACCTGCTCCACCAGCTCGAAGCAAATGGCATGGCCTTCGCTGGCTACGAGTTCGATGTTTCCATCGGCGCGTTCCTTCTCGGGGAGACCTCATCCACCCTCGAGGCCCTTGTCAACGAACGACTGGGCATCGAACTCGTCACTGTCGCCTCGCTCATTGGCAGCGGCCGCAAGGCCATCGTGCTGTCCCAGGCGGAACCTGAGCAGGTCGCGCTCCACGCCTGCCAGCAGGCGGAAATGCTGCTGCGCGTACGCCCCCAGCTCGAGTCGCAGCTCAACGAACGTGGCCAGTGGCCCCTCTTCTCCGATATGGAGATGCCTCTGATGCCGGTGCTCTACCGCATGGAACGTGTCGGCGTGGCGGTTGATGTCGCCGTGCTCCGCGAAATCTCCCGGGCACTCGGAGCCGACGCCGAAAAAGCCGAACGCGAGATCTATGCGATCGTCGGCCACGAGTTCAATATCGGCAGCCCCAAACAGCTCAGCGACATCCTCTTCAACGAACTCGGGCTCCCCAAGACGCGAAAGACCACCCAGGGCTACAGCACCGATCAGCGCTCACTCGAAAACCTCCGCTCAGTGGCGCCGATCATCGATCAGATCTTCAGCTATCGGGAACTCACGAAGCTGAAGTCCACCTACACCGATGCCCTTCCGGGCACCGTCGCCGCAGACGGCCGGATCCATACCGACTTCCAGCAAACCGTTGCCGCCACGGGCCGCCTGAGCAGCACGAATCCCAATCTCCAGAACATCCCGGTCCGCAGCGATACCGGTCGCGACATTCGCAGGGCCTTCGTCGCCAGCCACTTCGAGGATCCATGGTTCGTTGCCGGCGACTACTCGCAAATTGAACTCCGCGTCCTCGCCCACGTCACCAAGGACGAAGGCCTCGTCTCAGCCTTCCTCGCCGACCAGGACATCCACCGCGCCACCGCAGCCACCGTCTACGGCGTGCAACCCGAAGAAGTCACCCGCCAGATGCGCGACACAGCCAAGATGGTGAACTTCGGCATCGCCTACGGCATGGGCGAATTCGGCCTGGCCAGCCGCACCGGCATGACTCGCGAAGAAGCCGAAGCCTTCATTACCAGCTACTACCGCAACTTCCCCGGCATCGCCCTGTGGCAGCAGACCACGCTTTCCTCGACGCGGGAAAAGGGCTACGCGGAAACCCTCTTTGGCCGCCGCCGCTACCTGCCGGCCATCCGCAGCACCAACTTCCAGGTGCGCTCGGCCGCCGAACGCGAAGCCATCAATATGCCAATCCAGGGCACCGCCGCCGACATCATCAAGCTCGCCATGATCCGCGTGGACGAGGAACTTCGTGACCGCGAGCTCCAGAGCCGGATGATCCTCCAGGTTCACGACGAACTCATCTTCGAATGCCCGGCCGACGAAGTTGAAGAAATCCGCGACCTGGCCACCCGCATCATGCCGGCCAGCCTTGAGATGAATGTCCCCCTGAAAGTCGACCTCAAACAGGGCAAAAACTGGAGCGAAATGGCCTGACCCGGGAGGCGGGAATGACGTTCGACGAATTCATCGGCATGACGCACGGCGACTTCGAGGGTTCCTCAAGCGCAACCGTGACCATCGAAGACCACCACCGAAACCCCACAGGCAATATCAACGGTGGCGTCTTTCTCTCGATGGCCGACAACGTCTCCACCGGTGCCGCGAATCGTGCCTACTTCGAGAAAACCGGGGAACGAAAATTCATGGTCGGCGTTGATCTGCACGCGGTGATGCTGGCGAACCAGCAGGGCGGCACGGTCCGCGTGGTTTCCAGGCCCGTCCGCGTTGGCCGACGGATTACCGTCATCCGCAGCACCATCTTCGGAGACGACGACCGCGTGCTCTGCGAGGTCACCACCACGCACGTCCCGATGTAGCATCGGGCCGCGATTCATCGCCCTGAAACCGATGGCGACGCTTGAAATGGGCCGCGCGCTTTTTCTACGATCCAGTTATCCAGACTTCATTGATGGGGTGTGTCATGGAAACACGACGATCCTCGACGATGGATCGAGGACAGGAATCAGCCGTTCGCACCGCGGAGCGAACGCAAAACGCGTTAATGGTCGCCCAGGAGCACCTCTACGCGGCGCTCCGGCGCCCGCAGCCCCTGAGAGAGCGCCGTTGGGCGGATTCGGTAGCAACGGAGTTGTCCGCCGCCCTGGCAGCGTTCCGGGAACATCGACTTGAGGTCGAGAGCCCAGCTGGCCTCTACGCGGAAATCCTCCGTGATGCCCCATGGGCGGCGGCCAGGCTGCGCCAACTAGCCGCCCAACTGCGCCGCATTGAGTCCGAGGTCATCGACCTGGAGATCGAGGTCGCCCGCGTTGCCGCCGGGGATCTCGAAAGCATCTCCTCCATCCGTTCAGACGCCGAGAGGATGCTTCTCACGCTGAGGGACTTATTGTCGAAAGAAGTTGATCTAATTTACGAACGGTTCAACCAGCCCGCGGCCGTGGACTGACTCCCCTGCCTGGCCCTGGCCCTCGCGGCCGTCGCACGGGTCTCTGGGGACTTGCATCTCCGGCCTATGCGACAATCATCTGGTTCAGCCAGAATCCCTACCCGGGTGGCTGTTGCGGTCCTTGCGGCCGGAGAGGAAAGAATCCCTGGCCAGGCTCCGCGCGGTCCGAGCCCCCCGTCCCATGCCCGCTCGCCAATCCAGGTATTCCGAGGTCACGCCGGCCTTCCTGTGCGACAATCATCTGGTTCAGCGGGCCGGGTGGTCGCTGCGGTCCTTGCGGCCGTAGAGGAAAGTCCGGACTCCATCGGGCAGGGTGCCAGGTAACGCCTGGGCGGCGTGAGCCGACGGAAAGTGCAACAGAAACATACCGGACGCCCGGGTTCGCCCGGGCTCTAAGGGTGAAATGGTGCGGTAAGAGCGCACCGGCGTACTGGCAACAGTGCGGCCGTGAAAACCCCACCCGGAGCAAGGCCAAATAGGGGAGGAGGGTTGCCCGGCCCGTTATCACTCCCGGGTTGGCTGCTAGAGCGCCACAGCGATGCGGCGTCGAGAGAAATGGTCACCCATCCTTCCTCGGAAGGTGGACAGAATCCGGCTTACAGGCCCGCTGAACATCTATCATGTCCACCCTACGGAGGGACCAATGGCACTCGAAGACCTTCAACCCGGCATGACGGCATCGCTCTCAGTTGTCGCTGCACCCGAACACTTCGCCAGCAAAATCGTCGCCGGCACGCCCGATGTTTTCAGCACGCCTGCCCTCGGCGCCCTCGTCGAGAAAACTGCCGCCGAGTGGGTTGGCAAGCATCTCGCCTCCGATCAGATGACGGTCGGTTCCCAGATCGTAATCAATCACACCGCGGCCACCCCCCAGGGCCTGACGGTCACCGCCACCGTCACCATCGCCGCAATCGAAGGCCGCCGTCTCGATTTCACCTGGACTGCCACGGATGGCATCGACGACGTCGGCAACGGCACCCATCAGCGCTTCGTCGTCGACCGGCCACGGTTCGAACAGCGCCTCGTCGCGAAATTGCAGGGCTAACATTTGCCGTACCTGGTCGTGATAGCTGGACCACGGCCACATCTGAACCATCCTGGCCAGACTTGCCCAATTGGTCACCTCCACCTACCCCTACAGCCGCTGACAGTCCGCGTCCATTTCGCTAGGATCGAAGCACTACTTTTCTCTTCGGAGCCGCTGCATGTTCCCGCAGACCTACGTCGAAGTCACCGACGGCAACTTCGCCACCGAGGTCCAAGAACGTTCGAAGACGCTACCGGTCGTCGTGGACTTCTGGGCGCCGTGGTGCGGGCCTTGTCGCGTCCTCGGCCCCATCATTGAGAAAGTCGCAGAAGAGAACAAAGGCAAGGTCATCCTCGCCAAGCTCAACACCGATGAGAATCCGAGGGTGGCTGCGCTCTTTCGGATCCAGGGCATCCCCGCCGTCAAAGCCTTCAAGGACGGCAAAGTCATCGCCGAGTTCACCGGCGCCTACCCGGAGCCGCAGGTGCGCGCTTTCTTCGAAAAGGTCGTCGGCGGGCCAGCCATCCGCGTGACGCAGGATGCCGAAGACTTCCTTCGCGCCGGCGATGTTCCCGCCGCCGAAGCCGCCTACAAAGCCATCCTCATGAAGCAGCCTTCCCAGCCCGACGCCGTTGTGGGCCTTGCTTCCATCCTTATCAGCCGCGGCAAGGCCCAGGAAGCCGAAGAACTGCTCGACCGCGCTCCCACAGACCGCCGCGCGAAGACGCTCAAGCATCGCATCTTCCTCGACGGGTTCGCCGCGAAGCACGGGACCGATGACCTCGAAGGTGCTGCCCGGGAGAACCCCCGAAACCCGCGCGACCGCTACCGCTGGGGCGTCATGCTCGCTGCCCGCGAACAGTACGAAGACGCGCTTGATGAACTGATCGATTCGGTCCGCATCGACCGCTCCTTTGCCGATGGCGCCGCGCGCAAGGCGATCCTTGCGATTTTCGATATCCTCGGCCTCGATTCCGAACTCACGCGCGAGTATCAACGCAAGCTTTCCAGCGCCCTGTTCTAGCGCCCTTCGTCGAGGACCTCATTAGCCTTCCTCCAGCGCGCCGGACGCCCCGGGATGGATCCCTGCGCTCCGCTGGTCGCCTCTAACTCCGCGGCATCGCACACTGGCTCCCCAACATAATCACTGCGAGCCACTTCAGATGATCATCCACATGGCCCCCGGGGCCTCAATCGATCAGGTCGAGCGCGTCATCAACCGCGTCACAAACGACTACGGCCTCCGTTGCGAAGTAATCGTTTCCGATACCACCGTCATCGGCGTCAAGGGCATCGCCTCCGTCGTCGATGAGGGCCGTATCACCGAGCTCCCCGGCGTTGACCGCGTCATCCGCATCACCGAGAAGTACAAGGACGCGAGTCGCAACTTCCACAAGGACGACTCGATCATCCTCGTTGGCGGTAAGGTGCGCGTCGGCGGAGAGAACCTCACGTTCTTCGGCGGGCCTTGCGCAATCGAGAACGAAAAGCAGGCGATTGAATCCGCCAGGATGGCCAGGGACGCCGGCTGCGACATCCTCCGCGCCTTTGTCGATAAGTCCCGCACCAGCCCCTACGACTACCGCGGCCTCGAACTGCAGAAGGGCCTCGAGATCGCCTCCGCGATGAAGGAAGCGACCGGCATGCCGACGGTCTCCGAACTCATCGACCTCCGCCACCTCGATGATTTCCTCAAGGCCGGCATCGACGTGATCCAGGTCGGTGCGCGCAGCGCCCAGTACTCTCCGCTCCTCGAAGAGCTCTCCCGGATCGATACCCCGGTCGTGCTCAAGCACGGATTCGGCAACGACCTCAACGAGTGGCTCTGCTCCGCCGCCTACATCATGTCCGGCATCGACCGCGAAGGCCGCGTGACCGGGTCGGGCAACCGAAATGTCATCCTCTGCTACCGCGGCATTAAAAGCTTCGAATCCGAGACTCGTTTCGGCGCGGACGCCGGCATGATCCCGCTCGTCCGGATCAAGTCGCACCTGCCCTTGCTCGCCGACCCGAGTCACAGCGGCGGCGACCGGAAGCTCGTCGAGCGAATGACCTACTCGTTCGTCGCGGCGGGCGCCCAGGGCATCGAATTCGACATCCACAGTAACCCCGCCGAAGCGCTGTGCGATGGGAAGCAGGCTGTCCAGCAGGAAGCTGGCCGCATCGTCCGAACGGCTCGCAAGATGCACGCGATGCTCTCGGGCATCGGCATCGAAACCGGTTCCTCGGTGGCCGTGGCGGCAGCCAAATAGGTTCGGCTTAGAGCCTTACGCAGCCCTCGACCACGGCTGCGCACTGCAGCATCTCGGGGATGACGAGGTACTCGTCCTTCGTGTGCTGCGCGTAGCCGCCCCGCCCGATGACGACGCTTGCGATGCCGTGGCCGCGGAAGACGTTTCCGTCGGTCCCGCCGCCGACCGGGTGTGGGTCAGGTTTGTATCCCAGCCGCTCCAGCACGGGGAAGAGCAGCTTCACGGCCGGGTCATCGGGCGTAAGCGAGTACCCCGGGTAGGCCTGCCCGAACCGCGCATCGATCCGCGCGTCGGGATGCGCGCCCGCAACTTCGTCGACGTGCTTCTTCGCACTCGTCATCAGTGTCTCCAGCTTCTCTTCCACCATGCTCCGGATCTCTCCCTGGATGAGCGCGTGATCCGGCACCGCGTTCCGAACCAGCCCGCCCTGAACTTTGCCGACATTCCCCGTCGTCTCGCTGTCGAACCGGCCCTGTGGCAACCCAACAATGATTTCCGCCGCGATAGTTATTGCCGGCACGCCCTTCTCCGGTTCGAGGCCCGCATGCGCGCTCTTGCCGTGCACCTCGATGTCGTAGGTGCTGTGGTACGGCGCCTGACCCTGGATGCTCGAAGGCGGCCCTCCGCTGTCGATCACAATGGCGACTTTCGCCGAGATTCGCGAGTAGTCCATCTTCGTCGCGCCCACGAGCCCGATTTCTTCGCCGCGGCTAATGGCAACCTCGATGGTCCGGGTCTCGGCGCCGTCCTCGATAGCGGACTGGATGACTTCGAGGACAACCGCGCACCCGGCCTTGTTGTCGGCCCCGAGGATCGTCGTCCCATCGCTCCGGATGATGTCTGGCCCATCCCACACCGGCTTGATACCGCGTCCCGGCTCCACCGTGTCCATGTGCGCGGAAAGCAGGATCGCCTCGCCCGTGCCCACCTTCCGGCCTATGACATTGCCCGCCGAGTCCTGGCTGACATCGAGCCCGAGCTCCCGCAGTCGCCTCTCCAGTTCGAGAGCGATGGCGTCCTCCTCGCCCGAGGGCGAATCGATGGCAACGAGGTCGAGGAAGGTCTGTATAAGCCGGTCGCGGTTAATCACGCAGCGGAAGGTAGCACTCCGTGCGCCCAGTTCGCGAGCGGGCATGCGGGGGCAAAGGAACCCGGTCCCCGACACGGCCGCCCGGGATACACATCTCCTTTGTTCCTTCGTTCCTTTGCGGCGAACTATTTTCGTTAACGCGTGGTTCATCGAGGGCTGCAATACTGTTCGTATGACGCTAACTATCACCAACCGCGAACTCTCACTCGAAGTCGCGTACAACGTTCGCCACATCGGTGGCTACTCCACCCGCGAAGGCCGGCTCACCTCCGAATCCGTCGTCCGCTCCGCCGGACTTCACCGCCTCACCCCGAACGGCATCGGAGCCCTGTCCGATTACGGGATCACAGCCATCGTGGACCTTCGCTCCAGCATGGAGCGCGAGCGCGACGTCACCCCGGATCCAACTTCGGGCGGGATTCGTCATCTCTTCGCGCCCGTTTTCGAACAGGATCACTCCCCGGTCGGGATGGCCGATGAGTTCCCCGGCTACGCGGTGGTGTACGAACGAATGCTCGAAACCGGCCAGGCTGCCTACCGCACACTCTTCGAAGTTATCGCGGAGACTGAAGGCCGGGTCCTCTTTCACTGCTCGGCGGGCAAAGACCGCACGGGCGTTGCCGCGGCCCTCATGCTCGGCCTCGTGGGTGTCGACGCCGGCACCATCGCCGAAGACTACTCGCACTCGGCCCGCCTCCTCGAGCCGCTTCTCGATGAGTGGCTTCCCAAAATGGCCGAACGCGGCGTCGATGCGGAGCGCGGACGCCAGCTCATGACTTCGAACCCCGAAGACATGCTCAGCACGCTGTCCCACATCGACCGGTTCTACGGCGGCCCCGCCGGCTACCTCGAAAGCATCGGGATTAGCACCGCGACCATGTCGTCAGTGAAGGCGAAGCTGGTCGCTTAGGCGATTCTGGCGCCTCTGAGGCAACCAGCGACGTACTATGCGTCCTCGGAGGCCCGTCATGCCCGAAACCGTCCGCGACACCATCTCCCTTCTCCTCGAATCCACCCGCCAGATGTGCGACCAGCTGCTCGCGCTGCCTGCCGATGAGCTCGCCATGCCCTCGTCGCACGTCTGCGCCCAGGGCAAGGATCTCTGGACGCTCCTGACCAACGACATCGACCACGAAGTCATCCACACCGGCCAGGTGCTCGAAGCCCGCTACGAAGCCCACGCCACCGCTTCGCCCATGGAAAGGCTGATCGGAGAATGGCTGACCGCTCGCGCGGGCTTCATCGCGAGCCTCGTCGGCATGACTGACGAAGTCTTCAACAGCGAAACAGAGCCCGGCCAATGGACCTATCGCCAGGTAGCGAAACACCTCTACGAACTCGAACAGCACTCGCTGAAGACGATTCGCGAAGACATCTCGGGCCGGGCTTAGTCCATCCACCCCGGTGGTGGACCCGGCGACCACGCAATCCCCAGGAGCGAGTCTCCTTTGTTGCGGTCCACCGGTTCGAACATCTTCCATTCTTCCTGCGTTGCTTCGATCTCGATGACCGGCCAGCCAATGGGCACGCCGCTGCCACCCACCACGAATGTCTCGGGGTCGAACGACGGCGAACCGTAGGCCTCCGCGATGGAGATCCCAACCTCGCGCTGCCACTCCGTCGGCCGGTGCGAACGATGCGGGACAGCCGCGGGATTGTTGAAGAAGTTCCGAAAGCTCGCGGGGTGAGCGCATCGCCCGCAACCCAGCAAGCGCTCGGCCGGCGGCAACGGGTTGCCGCTGAGAGCCGCCCGCTCCAGCTTCCCGAAAAGGCCGTGCCGTCTGAAATCCGTCCCTACGCACGCGAGCCCATGCAGGTGAACATTCGATCGAGGCAACCGTGGCAGGTCCATCACGCGCGCCTCCGCCAGTGCGAACCCCGCCGCCACGCCGGCCGCACTCCGCGCAATCGAAAGGAAGCGTAGCTTTCCCAGGCTCCGCTCCAGGTACGCAATATTGGCGTCCCGATAGTTCTCGCCGAACAGCCGGCGCACCTCGTCGAACACGCTGTCGCTCACTCGATCCGTGCGCAAAATGTCGAAGCGGATCACCTCTGAATCGTCCACGGTCGATGATGTCTCCTGTCCCCGCAGCGGACTGTAAGTAGCTACTATTCCTGCGACAACAGGAGGGCGTGTAAATGGCAGTCCAGTACACCACCGAAGGGCCCATCGCCATCGTCACCATCGACCGCCCGGAGGTCCGCAACGCCGTCGACCGCGCCACAGCCGGCGAGCTTGCGACAGCGTTCCGCACGTTCGACGCGGACGATTCGCTCGCGGCTGCGATTCTGACGGGCGGCAGCGGCACGTTCTGCGCTGGCGCCGACCTCAAGGCTGTCGCGACCGGCGGCGGGAACCGCACCACCAGCGATGGAGACGGCCCCATGGGCCCAACCCGCATGCGGCTCTCCAAGCCCGTGATCGCCGCCGTCGAGGGCTTCGCCGTTGCCGGCGGCCTCGAACTGTCGCTCTGGTGCGATATGCGCGTCGCCGCGGAAGACGCGGTCTTCGGCGTCTACTGCCGTCGCTGGGGCGTTCCCCTTGTCGATGGCGGCACCGTGCGCTTGCCCCGCCTCATCGGCGAAAGCCACGCCATGGACCTGATTCTCACCGGCCGCGGCGTCAGTGGCGAAGAAGCTCGAATCATGGGCCTGGCCAATCGCATCGTTCCCAAAGGGCAGGCCCTCGCTGCCGCTAAGGAGCTCGCGCTCCAGCTCGCAGCCTTCCCGCAGCGGTGCATGCGCAGCGACAGGCTCTCTGCGCTCGAACAGTGGGACGGCGACTTCGATACCGCAATGCGCAACGAAACTCGTCGTGGCCTCGAAGTCATCAATTCGGGCGAAACGCGCGAAGGCGCCTCCCGCTTCGCGGCCGGCGCCGGCCGCCATGGGTCATTCAGTTAGGGCGCTATCCCGCGCGTTCTGCGAGCACCACTGTCCGGAACGCGTATTCCCCTTCGTCCGGCGGCCCGCTGCATGTCATCAGCGTGATGGATTCGAAGCCCTCGCGCCCATGCAGCAGCGCACCCATGTCGATCGTCCCGAGCGCGTACTCGACTACCGAGGTGACCACGTACGAATGCGTCGATCCGTCCGTCAGGGCGATGGACACCTCGTCGCCACCGGCGAGCGTCGAGAGCTTCGCGAAAATTCCGGGTTGCCCGCCGTACGAGACGTGAGCCGCCAGGAACGTCGTTCCGCCTTCGCCCGGCAGCGAACAGTAGGCCGGGTTCCACCCGATCGTCGAGGTGTCCTGCGGCACATCCAGCCGCCCATACGCGTCCAATCCGTAACGCGCCGTCCGGGTCTGATGTAGCCCGAGCTTCGGAATTGTCACCGTCGCGATGTCTACAGGCCCCGGGGGCGGCGGTGGCTGTGGCTCGCGTGCGTCCTGCCCGTAGCGCTCGATCGCGCGCTCCGTCTCCTCGATGAACACATCATTCACGCGCACAGGCATCCCGGTGAGCCCGTCCCGCCCGACGTACCGAAGTTCCTCGCCGAAGCTTCGTTCTGGCATGCCCCGAGTCTACCGCCGAGGGCGTAAATCCCGCGTGTGTGTGAACTGCCGCACAAAACTCAGACCCGGCGAACAAATTGTTCGTTGACAGTTAACCTTTGTGCAGGCAGTATCGTTTCTCAACAACAAGCGCGGCAACGCCAGTTAGGAGTGTCCAATGGTTATCGATTTCCTGAACCAGGCGACCGCACGCGGAGCAGCGTCGATAGGCTAGTGATCCTGTAACAGCAGGACGGCCTCGACGCCGTACCGCCTGGCGGTACGGCGTTTTTGTTTCAACAGAACAACGCCTCCGCACAGACCGCGTCCGGCATCGCCAACACGTTATTCGCATCTAGCCTCGAATTCCGCGGCCCCAAAATCGTTCCATCTCTTCCACATCTTCGTTTGCTGATTCGCACACGAGAAGTATTCGCGCGCGCCGGTTTATTTGGCGCCAATGGATCATGGAGTGATCAACGTGTTGAACTTTCTGCTTACGCAGTCGCCTCAGCTGGCTGCGATGGCGATGAACAAGCCTTATATGGACGTGCAACAGACTCACGAAGTCGTTCATCGAATGTCCTGGCGGAAACTCGTCAAGACGAGGAGCGACAAGAAAGGCGTCCAACTCACCGACGCGGTTCTTCGTGAACGCACCACCTGAACCGAACGACTCCTGGAACTCGAACCGTTCCAGCCATTCCGAAAGGAATTCAGAAGTGTTTCAGTCTCAATACTTTGTCCAATACGGTCCTCTGCAGGTGCTGCGGGACGGACGCCTCTCCGGTTTCGGTCAGCCCGAACCCGAATTCGTCCGTCGCCGCTACGAGCAGGCCGAGGAGCTCCGCAGGCTCGACCGCGAATCGCGCATCAGCCGTTTGCTGAGCAACGAGTCCCAGGGATTCGTCGAACGAATCCGCGGCCGGCTCGGTCTCGTTCAATGACCGCCCCCAGGACCCGCTTGAGAGAGGGCTTCTCCGGAAGCCCTCTCTCTTTTTCCCCGATCCTCCCGTTTCGCAAACATGAAACTTGGTAAACACCCCTCATCCACCCGGTGGCACCTGTCGAAAGAAAAGTTAGAAACCGGGGAGGAATCCGATGTCTCGAATCGAAAGCGGCTGCCCGTTCGATGCCAGCACCCGCGCGAACCGCTGCGAAACCTGCGTGCCCGCGAGTAACCACATCCCGCCGTGCGTCGTTGCCTATCTCGGCAGGGCAGCCTCTTTGCCAGCGTCCAACGTCATCCCGCTGCACCGGGTCGAAGTCTTGAGTGACCGCAAGGCCGCCTGATCGCCTCGAAGATTCGACCCCGCATTTTGCCCCGGCGGCCGTTCGCCGTTGCTTCGCTGTCCGCTGAAATTATTTGCTAGCCCGTTTCATCGGTTTCATGGCACGATCGCCGCATGCCGAAGCAGGTCTCGAATGTTGCGAGCGACGACTATCTGACTGCGATTTACCGCTTGAACCACGACGAGGGCCAGGATGTTATCGCCGTCCGCCTCGCCGATAGGCTCGAAATCACGCCGCCCTCCGTCGCGGGAATGCTGAAGCGCCTCCTCCGCGACCATCTTGTCACCACCGATTCGAAGAAGATCATCCGCCTAACGCCGGAAGGCCTCCGCCGCGCCGAACAGATGGTGCGCCGCCACCGCCTGGCCGAATGCCTGATCACCGATGTACTCAAAGTTCCCTGGTGGCGGGCATACGAAGAGGCTCACCTTCTCGAACACGGCATCTCCGACATCACCGAGCCACACCTCTTCGAGACGCTTGGCCGCCCCTCCCGCAGTCCCTTCGGCTACCCCATTCCCGGCCACAGTCCCGCCAAGAAGCTCACCATGACCACCCTGGCCGACATCCGCGAGGGTGATCGCGTCGTCGTGGACCGCGTCTTCGAAGAGGACGAACAACTCCTCCGGTTCTTCGATGAAGAGGGTATCCGCCCCGGCGTCACCGTTGTCCTCGAATCCGTCGCGCCATACCGCGGGACAGTCACCTGTCGCATCGGTGAGCGCTCTGTCGTCATGGGCACCCAGGTCGCAAGTCGCATTTGGGTGGAAAGGGCGAAGTAACCTCGCTCATTTGTGGGTTTTCCACTACGCGACCCATCCAGAATGCCGACGATCTACCAAGATGGATGGCATCGTTTCCCTCGACAGCCGCAGGCCGCTGCGTGTTCTGGTCATCGAAGACGACCCCGCGCTCGGGCGCCTGATTCAGCTCGTCCTCGGCCAGCACACCCGAGATGTTACGGTCGCGCGCAGCGGGGCGAGCGCCCTCGAACTTGTCCGCCAGAAGCGCTTCGATGCGATTGCCTCGGATATCTCCCTTCCCGACATGTCCGGCCTTGATGTGATCGCCGAGACCCGTGTCATTGCGCCGGCCGCGGGCATCGTGGCCATCACTGGGTTCGTCGATGTCGATGTGGCCGTCCGCTCCATGAAAGCCGGCGCCGATGACTTCCTCGGCAAGCCATTCGATGCGGAAATCCTCTGGCACATGCTCAACAAAGCAGTCGATTCCCGGGCCCGCCAGATCGAAGCCGAACAGGCCACCGTGTATCGGACGCTCGCCTATACCGATGCGCTCACTGGTTCGCCAAACCGCCGCTTCATCGACGAGTTCATCGTCGAGGCTGTCTCCAACTCACAGCGAACCAATCTTCCTCTCGCCGTCGCCTACCTCGATATCGACAACTTCAAACTGCTAAACGATTTCGTCGGCCACGAAGAAGGCGACCACGTCCTGAAGAAGGTGGCCGCAGCTCTCACTCGCCACATCGTCCATCCCGCTCGATTTGCTCGCTTCGGCGGCGATGAATTCGTCGTCGTGTTTCCAGAGTGCGATGAGTACCGCGCCCGCCAGGTCATGGACCGCGTGTGCCGCGCCGTCTCCGAGATCGAAGTCGTCAACGGCGCCCGCATCAGCCTCCCAACCCGCATCAGCTGCGGCGTCGCCTCGTTCCGGGGTTACGAGTCCCCGCGAGACCTCATCGCCGAAGCCGAAGACCAGATGTACATCGACAAGAGCATGTCGCCCGATTCCGTCGTCGGACACTCCGCCGAAACGCCGACGGACGGTCTTCTGAAGGTCAGCAACCTGAAGGCGCTCCGCAACCTGGTGAAGGCCATCGATCGGCGCGATAGCTACACCCGCTTCCATAGCGACCATGCCACACAGATGGCCCTTGCCACAGCTCGCGAAATCGGCCTGAGCGATGAAGAAGTGAGCGCCATCTCGATCGGTGGTCCCATCCACGACCTTGGCAAAATCGTTGTCGCCGATGAAATCCTCCGGAAGCCCGGCCCGCTCACCATCGAAGAGCGCCGCAGCATGGAAGAGCATCCCCTCCTCGGCGCCGCCATCACTGCCGCCGTCACGGACTACGACACCGTCGTCGACCTCGTCCGCCACCACCACGAGCGCATCGATGGCGAAGGCTATCCCGGCCGCCTCAAAGGAGCCGAGATCAGCGCCCCGACTCGCCTCTTCACGCTCGCGGATGCCTTTAGCGCCATGACAACCGACCGGCCCTACCGGAAGGGCTTCAGCCGCGAGCGCGCCATCGAAGAGATTCTCCAGGGACGGGGTACACAGTTCGACCCGGACTTCGCCGAGCTCTTCGTGAAGGTCATCGAGCGCCAGTACCGCGAGGCCGCCGCATGAGAATCGGCGCCTACAACCTCTTCGAAATCGTCGCGTGGCCTGCCGCTGTCTGGTGCACACTCGAACTCGTTCTCCGCACCGCCGTCGGTTCGTTCGATGGCTTTGGCGCCGCCGCCACCACCGGCACCCTCGCAGTCCTGACAATCGTCGCCTGCCGCATCCGCACCGGGCAGCGCACGCCGCAGCCGGTCCGGCCCCGCTAACCGGAAATCGCAGATCGTCAATCGAAAATGCTCGGGATTGTCCGTCGCACACCGTCGGCATCCTGATTCGGCATTCCTTCCTCGGCACGCTAACCTCTTCCCGTGGGTCATCGAAAAAAGCGCAAGCGCGAGCGGCGGCTGGATCAACAATCCCGGGAGCGATGGCGACGCGAACCGCCCGTCACCGAAGAAGATTTCATCCAGCCCCAGCCAATCTCACTGACCGAATTCACCGGGATGCCGCCGGGATTCTTTTCCCGTGCCGAGCAACCGAGGACCTGCGGCAACTGCCGGCAGTTTGTTGAGGATCACGACTTTGGCCGCGGTACCTGCCTCCACATCGCCAGTGGCATCATGAACCCGTTTACCGACACGCCGGCCTGCGACTACTTCGAGCGCACGAAAGCCTCGGCCCGCCGATAAGGCGGCTATACCGTCTATCGCGGGTAGGTAACGCGCTCGTTACCCTGCAACCATGCGCCCCTTCGCATTCGTCGGTCTTGCGGTTGCCACCGTTCTGCTCCTCGGTGCCTGCGGCGATGGCCCCGATAAGCCCGAACCAACAGCCACCACCGAGCCGGAAGACACTGGTCCAATCACCGGGCTCCCGGTCCTTGGCCAGGCCGAACAGGAACTCGAGTTCAACGGCGTCGTCGAAGGCACCATGGTCGAGTCCTCCGCGAGCTGCGCCTGGCTGCATGATCCCGCCGGCGGTCTTGGCAAATTCCAGATGGCCCTCCGCGGCCTCGTCGGCGCAGAAGCACATACCTTCCGCGTCCTCATCGACGAATACGATGGGCCCGGCGACTACAGCTGGGATGGCGTCGCCGGTTCAGGACCGAAGATCCTCTTCGAGCTTGATGGTACGCAGACCGGTCACGGCACCATCTTTGTTGACGAAACCGGTGCCGGCGAGATGGATGTGACCATAACCACGCCCGGCCAGGGCCGCGTCCACGGCTATTTCAATTGCCCCGGCATCCCGCGCTAACCTCCGCCCAGTACTCAGCTCTCCTCCGGAACTCTTCATAAGACTGGTACAATATCTTGTGTTGGACCTGTTGACGGCCCACAAGATATTGATCCATACTCCCCGACGCACCCCGCTTAATTGTTAAGGTGTCTAGACGCTTCAAGGAATTTACGTCAACCGATGCGCTGCCCGTTCTGCCACTTCCGAGACTCCAAGGTCACCGATAGCCGGGCGAACGACGATGGTATCCGCCGCCGCCGCCAGTGCATCGCCTGTGGCGAACGCTTCAGCACCGTCGAGACCGTCCAATTCTCCAGCGTCCAGATTCTCAAGCGCGATGGCCGCCGCGAGGAGTTCTCCCGCGAGAAGCTTCTTCGGGGTCTTCGCAGCGCCTGCGCCAAGCGTGACATCTCGGTCGCCCAGCTCGAAGGCATCGTCGGCGACATCGAGGCGCGCGTGAACGCCGACGGCCGGCCGGAAGTTCCATCGCACGTTTTGGGAGAACTCGCGATGGATGCCCTCCGCCGCCTGGACCACATTGCGTACATCCGCTTCGCCTCGGTCTATCGCTCGTTCACCGATATCGAGTCACTCAAAGAAGCGGTCGAGGCTCTCCAGCAGGGCCGGGTGCCCACCGCCGAAGAGCGCGAACTCCAGCTCGGTCTCCCCGAAATGGCGCCACCCGGCCAGCGCGGCCCGCGGCTCCTCCAGGATGTCGAAAGCCTTCATCTCGCGGAATCGGTGAGCTAGCCATGAAGATCTGGGAAGTCCACGCCATGCATTCTGGTGGCCGCGTTCGCACCACAGCCGAAGGCAACTGCGAAATCGATGGGCTGCTGTTTTCCGAAAAAGGCTATCTCCTCGCAATCCGCGATATGCGCCCGGCACAGCTCTTCAAGCTCATCGACGAGTTCGGCCCGGAAAACGCCTCTGCTGAGCTCCTCAACTACTACACGTCTCCCGAACCCGGCCACCTTGGCCGGGCGCTCGCGCTGGGAAGGTCCCGCCTTGGTGATCCGATCCTGATGCGGAGCGATGAGGTGCGAATTCCTGCCCGGGAGTTCGTCCACTGAAACCATCACCAACGCGCTAGACAGCCAGAACGTTTGTTCGTATCTTTACAGCCCCCCGTCACCAGGCGGACCATCGAAAGTGGGAGGAACATCATGGTCACGACTTCTTCGGATACAGTCGGCTTCGGAGGCTCCGGCGAATTTCGCCCGACTGAGCTTTCAGAAAATGCCAAGGTCGTGATCGAGCGCAGAGTTGCCCGCCGCGATGACAAAGGCAACGCCCTTGAGACGCCCAACGACGTCTTCCGCCGTGTCGCATCGAACCTCGCGGAGGCGGAAATCCGATTCGGTGGTACCGAAGGCGACCGCGCCGCCGCCGAAGAGTCGTTCTACCGGCTCATGGCTTCGCTCGACTTCCTTCCGAACTCTCCCACCCTGGTGAACGCTGGTCGCGAGCTCCAGCAGCTTTCCGCCTGCTTCGTCCTCCCGGTGGAAGACTCGATCGACGGGATTTTCGAGACCGTGAAGCACACCGCCATCATCCACAAGTCGGGCGGCGGTACCGGCTTCTCGTTCTCGCGGCTCCGGCCCTCCAACGACCGCGTTCGCTCGACCATGGGCGTCGCCAGCGGGCCTGTCTCCTTCATGCGCGTCTTCGATTCCGCGACCGAAGCCATCAAGCAGGGCGGCACCCGGCGCGGCGCCAACATGGGCATCCTCCGCGTCGATCACCCGGACATCGATGAGTTCATCGCCATGAAGGCCGACATGACGACGCTCCAGAATTTCAACATCAGCGTCGCCGTCACCGAGCCGTTCATGAAGGCTGTGGAAGCCGGCACGGATTTCGACATCATCAATCCCCAGACCGGCGCCATTGTCGGTCAGCGCGATGCGCGCCAGGTGTGGGAAACGATGTTCGCCAACGCCTGGAAGAACGGCGATCCCGGCGTCATCTTTATCGACCGGATCAACCAGGGCCGTGCCAACCCCGTGCCGGCTCGCGGTCCGGTCGAATCGACGAATCCCTGTGGTGAGCAGCCGCTCTACCCCTACGATTCGTGCAACCTCGGCTCGATCAATCTCGGTCACTTTGTGAAGGGAGCACCGGGCAGCAAAACGGTCGATTTCGAGCGCCTCGGGACGGTCGTCCGCCGCACCGTTCATCTCCTCGACAACGTCATCGAGATGAACAATTACCCGATCCCACAGATCGCTGATACCTCGCACGCGATTCGCCGCATCGGCCTCGGTGTCATGGGCTGGGCGGATCTGCTCATCGAACTTCGCATCGGCTACAACTCCGAAGAGGCCCTTGCCACGGCTCGCGAAGTCATGTCGCACATCCAGCGCGAAGCCGATGCCGCCTCGCAGCAGCTCGCCCTCGTCCGCGGCAACTTCCCCGATTGGCAGGACTCGATTTACGGTCCCGGCGGCCAGGAAGGCCCGCGCCCGATGCGGAACTCCACTCGCACAACTATCGCCCCAACCGGCACGCTCAGCATCATCGCGAACTGCTCCGGCGGCATCGAGCCGGTCTTCTCGCTCGCGTTCATCCGCTCGCACTACCTGGACAAGGACGACCCGACCAAGCGCACCGAACTCGCCGAAATCAACGAACAGTTCGAGGAGGTCGCCAGGTCGGAAGGCTTCTTCAGCGACGAGCTCATCCGCTTCCTCGCCGAAGGCGGCCACCTCTCCGAGCGTCCCGAAGTTCCACAGTGGGTGAAGGACACGTTCGTCACCGCCCATGACATCGCCCCGGATTGGCACGTCCGCATGCAGGCCGCTTTCCAGGAGTTCACCGACAACGCGGTTTCGAAGACCATCAACTTCCCCAACACCGCCACCGTCGATGACGTGCGTACCGCCTACGAACTTGCTTACCGCACTGGTTGCAACGGCATCACCATCTATCGCGACGGTTCCCGTGAGCTGCAGGTGCTCAAGCACGCCAGCAAGACCGACGGCGAAAAGGCCATCGAGGCCGCCCAGGCCATCGTCACAGCCGGCCTCGGCCCGGTCCGCCGCAAGCTCCCCGATGAGCGCCAGGCCATCACCCACAAGTTCCGCGTCGGCGAGCAGGAAGGCTACATGACCGTCGGGCTCTTCGATGACGGAACCCCCGGCGAAGTCTTCATCAACGTTAACAAGCAGGGCTCCACGGTCTCCGGGCTCATGGATACCGTCGCCATGCTCACCAGCTACTCGCTCCAGTACGGCGTCCCGCTGAGCGAACTCGCCGCTAAGCTGAAGAACACCCGCTTCGAACCCAGCGGCCCGACCAGCAACCGCCAGATTCCTATCGCAACCAGCATCGTCGACTATGTCTTCCGCTGGCTCGAGTTGAAGTTCGATGGCGCGAACGCGTCCATCCAGCCGACGCTCATCCCCGCCGAAGAAGTCGCCGAAAGCACCAACCCCAGCGTCGCCGCCAGCAAGCACTCCGATGCAGTCGCCAGCGGTGTTGGCTGCCCCGAGTGCGGCGCCGTCCTCTACTACGCCGAAGGCTGCCTCATCTGCCACAACTGCTTCTACAACAAGTGCGGCTGATGTAGGCGTCGTTCAAGAACCCGGAGGCCGCCGGTGACGCAGGATCCTGAACCTATCAGCCCCGCGATCCACCGGCGGCTTGCCGTCTCCAACTTCAACCGAAGCTGGGAACTCATGCTCGCCGCGAACCGCACCGCCGCCCAGGATGATGAGCTCATCCACACCGTTCACGCTTCCGCCTACCACTGGCGCATGTTCGGCGGCACCCCCGCGAACCTCGCGCGCGGCGAGAACCAGTGCGCCCGCGTCTACGCCGCCCTCGAGCGCCCGGAAGCCGCCATTTACCACGCCAGACGCTGCCTCCAGCTCACCGAAGCTGGCGGCGAGGGGTTCGAGGATTGGGATCTCGCGTCTGCCTTCGGAGTGCTCGCACGCGCCAAACTGGTGGCTGGCAATCGTGACGAGGCCCGTCGTCTCGCCGAACGCTGTCGCCAGGCACTTGAGTCCGTTGCCGATGAAGACGACCGCGAGGTCATCGCAGACCAGCTTCGGGAACTGGATCTAGGGGGCTAACGCGCCGAGCTTCAGACGAAACCGCTGTTTGCCCGGTGGGCTGTCTCCAAAGGGCCAATATGCTCTTTGTCGCTTGCCAGCCGGACTCGTTCCACCGCTACACTCGATCCATGACTCTCCTGCCGCACCTCTACCGCCATCACAAATGGGCCAATCTCGCCCTCATCGACCACCTCGCCGGGCTTCCGGACGAAGACCTCCAGCGACGAGCACCTGGCGGTTTCGGCACTATCCACGAAACCCTTTTCCACATGCTCGCCAATGAGGGCCGCTTCATCGATACGCTCTCCGGCAAAGAACTCGTTTTTAACCCGCTCCCTGCCGAGCTCCCACCCTGCTCGACCCTCCGCCAGTGGGCCGAAACCCAGGGCGACCAGCTTATCGATTACGCGAAGACCCTCACCGAAGATTCTCGCCTGTCGGGAACATTCAAGGGCGAGGCGTTCAACATGCCGCTCTACGTGCCGCTTTTCCAGGCGTACAACCACGGAGTCGAGCATCGCACGAACATCACCAGCGTCCTGGCCACCTACGACATTCCGACCCCCGGGCTGGACCTCTGGTCCTTTATGGATGCTGGCGAGGCGCCGTAAGGAAAGGCGGAGCGCCTCCCGCTCGTTTCAGCGGGTTCGTCACGTACACTTGAGGCATGGGCTTTTACTATGGTTCGTCTCAGCCCCCTGACGATGATCCCAGGCCCGGCTCATGGGCCGAGACGTTCGCCATCATTGTCGCCGTCTTCAAGGCGCTGGCATTGCCGCTTGGTTTGCTTTTCGGGGCGATCTTCGGGCTGCTCTTCATCGTCTGGGCCTTCACCATCAACGGCTGGTTCGGGCTCGCGCTGATTGGCCTCGGCGCCGCAGCCCTCGTCGGTTATGGCATATGGGAAGCAAAGCATCCCCCGGAGCTCGGATGACTCTCGCCGTGTCCGAACTCGCCACGCGTCTCGCCGAGGTCCGTGAGCGGATTGCTCGCGCTGCCGAACGTTCCCGCCGGGCGCCCGAATCCGTCACGCTCATCGCCGTCACCAAGACTCATCCAGCCTCCACGGTAGTCGAGGCACTTCGTTCCGGGCTGGTTGATTTCGGTGAGAACCGCGTTCAGGAAGGTGTCGCCAAAGCCGCCGAAGTCTCGTCGCTGGCAGGCACGCACCCCACGCCGCCAACATGGCACCTCATCGGCCATCTCCAGACGAACAAGGTCCGGGCCGCACTCGGCACCTTTGCTATACTCCACTCCGTCGATTCGGAACGGCTCATGCGGGCCGTCTCCGCCGCGGCAACCTCTCCCGTCCGGATATTTATCGAAGTGAACGTTGCCGCGGAGCCGCAAAAGTACGGGATCGCCGTGGGAGAACTGCCCTCGCTGGTCGAACTCGCGCGATCACTCCCGAACATCGACCTCACGGGCCTGATGACTGTAGCGCCCCACGAGGACAACTCCGAAGCCACGCGCCTGGTCTTTCGCGCGCTCCGCAATCTCGCCGAGGCCAACCGGCTCGAATCCCTCTCCATGGGCATGACGAACGACTACGAGGTCGCCATTGAGGAAGGTGCCACCCACGTACGCATCGGCCGTGCCCTGTTCGGTGATCGAGCGTGAAGCTCACGATTGTTGGCGGTGGCGTCATGGGCGAAGCCATCCTGGGCGCCGCCCTGGAGGCGGGTGTCATTGAAGCCGGCGCCGTAACCGTGATCGAAAAACTCGAATCCCGGCGCGCCGCGCTCGAGTCGAAACACCGGGTCGCCGTCTCGGGTTCCCTCGAAGCGATGTCCGCAGCTGACGTCGTGCTTCTCTCGGTGAAGCCGCAGGAGACGAACTCGGTCGCGTGCTCCCTCAAGCCCGGCGCGCTCCTCGTCTCCATCATGGCCGGAGTGACCATCGCTTCGCTCCGTGATCTCTTTCGCCACGAATCCATCGTGCGTGTCATGCCCAACACACCCGCCGCCGTCCGCGCCGGCATGAGTGCCTGGACGGCGACCACGGCGGTGACTCCATCCCAGCGCGAGTTTGTAAGTTCTCTGCTCTCCGCAATCGGCAGCGAACTCTACGTCGATGATGAAAAGAAGATCGACATGGTGACGGCGGTCAGCGGGAGCGGTCCGGCGTACGTCTTCATGTTTATCGAGGCCCTTATCGATGGTGCTGTCGCTATTGGCCTGCCTCGCCCCGCCGCGGAGGAGTTGGTCCTGCAGACGCTCGTTGGCTCATCGCTCTATGCGAAGGGCAGCAATCACAGCGCCGCCGAACTGCGTGCGATGGTCACGTCCCCCGCCGGCACGACCGCCGCAGGACTCCTCGAACTCGAAAAGGGCGCCTTCCGCGCCTCTGTCATCGAATGCGTCCGGGCCGCACACCATCGGGCAATGGAGCTCGGCAAGGCATGAATGACCAGATCGCGTTTCTGTTCACCACCTTCCTCTACCTCCTGATCGTCGCGATCATCGTGCGGTCTCTATTCACCTGGTTCCCCAACGTCGACCGCAACAATCAGTTCGTTCGCCTGCTCGACATGATTTGCGAGCCTTTGCTTCAGCCGGTCCGGCGCATCATGCCAAGCACCGGGATGATCGATTTCAGCGCGATGATCGTGATCATCGTGCTCTTCGTCATGATCACGGTCGTTCAATCCGCCGCCTCGCAGTAACCGTTTCGGAAAGTCCCGGCGCCGGACCCGATCGCGCTTCTGGTATACTGGAGCGCAGTTCCGGTGCCCCGTTTCGGAGTCGTCGCCATTAACCCCTACATCGCCCAGCTGACCATAACGTTCCTGAGTATCTTGATGTGGGCTGTCATCGCCCGCTCGTTGTTGAGCTGGTTCCCGGTCGACCAGTCGAGCCCGCTCGTCCAGATGCTCCACCGCGTGACCGAGCCCATCATCGAGCCCATCCGTCGCGTCATGCCGCAGACCGGCATGATCGACCTCAGCCCTCTGGCTGCGATGTTCGCGCTCATGATGATGCAATACCTTGTCGCGATGCTGGTCGTCCCGGCTTAACACTTTCCTGCTAGGTCCTCGTTTCACGGCCATCCGTGTGGGACACTGGTGGCCGTGAGCGATCTGGCCATTCACGCGGTAAACATAACGCGGCAATACGGAGACCGCCGCGCACTTGATGGATTTTCTCTCGAAGTACCGGCAACCGGTGTCTTTGGCTTGCTCGGCCCCAACGGCAGCGGCAAGAGCACCTTCATGGCGATGGTCGCCGCGATGGAAACACCTGCTCAGGGCACGCTCGAGGTCTTCGGCTTGCCGCCCTCCCGCACCCTGCGCGCCCGAGTGGCGACCGTCTTCCAGGAGAACTCCGCAGACCCCCTGATGCGCGTCGGTGAATACCTCGAGTTCGCCGGTCGACTCTTCGGTGTGCGCATGCCGGAATTGCGCAGGCGCGTCCCGGAAGTCCTTAACCAGTTCGGCCTGCTTCAGCGCATCCGCGACGAGGTCTCGACGCTCTCTGGCGGCATGCGTCGACGCCTCGAAGTCGCCCGGGCCCTCCTTCACCGCCCGAACCTCCTCCTCCTCGACGAACCTACGACCGGCATCGATGCCGAAGAGCGCGCTCTGCTCTGGCAAAACCTGCGCGCTACCAATACCGGCGTCACGATCCTCCTCGCCACGAACGACCTGGCGGAGGCGGATGCCGTATGCGACCGGGTCGCGTTCGTCCAGGATGGCAGAATCGTCATTTCCGGCACCCCCCACGAACTGAAGTCCGGGCTCCGCCGCGAATCGGTCCGCATCGGTTGGGAATCCCCCTCGGCCAACGACCTCGCCCGCCTCGCATCGTGGCCCGATACCGGAGAAGTCACGCAGGATGGCGACCTCGTCGCCGTTACCACCGACGACGCAGCCACGCTGGTCCCGCGGCTCTTCGAACTGGCGCCCGGCGCGATTCGCTCGGTTGCCATCGCTTCTGCCTCGCTGGAAGACGCTTACTTCCAGCACGTGCGACGCCGCCGGGAGGAAGTGTCCCCATGAAAACGGCATTGGTCATCGCCCGGCGAGACCTCAGCTCGGTTGTCCGTTCCCGGAGCCAACTCTATAGCTCGATATTCACGCCGCTGCTCTTCCTGGTATTCCTCGGGAACGGAGTTTCCGAAGGCCTCGAACCGTCGAATCTCCCGGATGGCAACTTCACTGCCTACCTCGTGGCGGGCGTCATCGCCATGACTGCCGTGTTCTCATCCACCTTCTCCAGTGCGTCGTATTACCGCGATCGCGACAACGGTCTCCTCCGTCTCCTGCTCTCAAGCCCGGCCCACCCGAGGACACTCCTCCTCGGCAAGTCGCTCGCCGCCCTGGTCATCGGGACCATCCAGGCGCTGGTAGTCCTAGCGGTCGCCTCGCCGTTTGTGGATTTCCAATGGCAGCACGGAAAGCCCGCCGGAATCGCGATCGCCATTGCCGCGATCGTCCTGCTGAACCTCATGCTCACTGGTATCGCCCAGGCGCTCGCTTCGCGCATTCAGACCATGCAGGGCTTTCACCTGCTCATGAACCTCGCCCTCTTCCCTCTGCTGTTCTTCTCAGGCGCCTTTTTCCCCCTGGATGGCCTCCCGACGTGGCTCGAAGCGCTCGCGCTGATAAACCCACTCACCTACGCCGTCGACGCCCTCGAGTTGGCGACCTACGCCTCCAGCGACGCCACTTTCATCGGGCTGGGCATCGACTTTGCCGTCCTCGGGACGCTCGCGGTCGCCATCTACATGCTCGGCCTCGCCCGCACGCCGAAGCTCACCTACTCCGGCTCCTGACGTCGCGAACCTGCTCGTCGCAGTCCACAACCCGGATGTGCGCACTCACCACGCCAAAAACACAAGGCGCGACTGACAAGGAGCGCTACACCACCGGCACCACCACCGCCGCCGCCAAAACCGACAACAGACACCAAGATCTCCCAGCCATGCCATGGCTTGTCAAACCAACACCAAAAAGGGCGCCCAGATGGGCGCCCTTTTTAATTGTCTGTGACAACCGCAACTACGCGATGGCTGCCTTCGCCGTTCCGGCAAGTTCCTCGAATGCGTCTGGCCGCGTGACCGCCAGGTCGGCGAGGGCCTTGCGGTCCAACTCGATTCCAGCCTTCTTCAGGCCGAACATGAACCTGCTGTAGGTCAGCCCATGGAGCCGTGCGGCGGCGTTGATGCGCATGATCCACAACTCGCGGAAGTCGCCCTTCCTGTCACGGCGGTCCACCCAGTTGTAGCGCAGCGAATGCAGCATGCTTTCGTTCGCCCGCTTGATCAGGCGATGGCGCTGTCCCGCATGACCTTTCGTCAGCGAGAGAATCTTCTTATGGCGGCGATGTGAAGTTACGCCACGCTTTACTCGGCTCATGGTCCTGGTTCTCCTGGAAGTGCGGGCGGCCTATTGGCCGGCCAGCAACCGCTTGATTATCGGGGCGTGACTCGGCGCGACCTCTACGGTACGGCTGAAATTCACGGTGACTGGTTGGCGCTTCTTGCGGCGGAAGTTGTTTCGGCTTCCCTGCATTCGCATGATCTTGCCGCTACCCGTTACACGGAAGCGGCTCGCTGCGCCCTTGTGGGTCTTCAGCTTCGGCAAGTTCAGTCTCCTGTTTCGTCGTCGTCGTCTTCTTCGTCGACGTCATCTTGGTCGTCTTCGCCCACCACCGGGGCAGCTTCGGCTGCCGCCGTAATGGCTTCGTCTTCTTCATCTTCAGCGGGCGCCTTGCCGCCGGCGGCTCCTGCAGCTGCTCGGGCCTTGGCGGCAATCTTCTTCTTGTCAGGCGCAAGGATGATCGTCATATGCCGGCCTTCGAGCATTGCATCCTTTTCCAGGATCGCAACGTCTTCGAGGCTGGCGAGTACACGGTCTAGCAGCGCTTTGCCCACCTGTGGGTGCGTGATTTCGCGCCCACGGAACATCACCGTGACTTTGACCTTGTCTCCCTGCTTGAGCAGCTTCGCCGCGGTCCGCGTCTTGAAGTCCACATCGTGGTCATCAATCTTCGGCTTCATCCGCACTTCGCGAAGCTGAACGTTTACCTGGTGCTTTTTGGCCTCCCGTTCTTTCTTCGATTGCTCGTACTTGAATCGCCCGAAGTCCATGAGGCGGGCTACCGGAGGGTTCGCCTGGGCTGCGACTTCTACCAAATCGACCTCGCGCTCGCGCGCCATGGCCAATGCTTCCGCCGTCCGAATGACGCCGATCTGGCGCCCTTCTTCATCAATGACTCGAACTTCCGGGACTCGGATCCGTTCGTTGATTCGTGGCTCTGGTGGTGCCGGCTTCGGTGGGACCTTCGATCGCTTCCTCAAAATGCTCCCCGGGGAAAGATAGACGGCTTCGAATAATAGCAGCACTGCTACTTTCTGTATATCCAGTGCCAACCCGCAGGGTACCATGCTGGCTCTATGCAATCTGTCTCCACAGCCGTCATCCTCGCGGCCGGCCTCGGCACCCGCATGCTTCCCGCCACCAAATCCGTCCCCAAAGAAATGCTCCCAATCGTCGATCGCCCACTCGTCCAGTACTGCGTCGATGAGGCCCTCGATGCCGGCATCACCGAGGTGATCTTCGTCATCGCCGAAGGCAAGGAGGCGATTCGCGAACACTTCGAATCCGGCACTCGCGTGGAACGCGCCCTCCGCGAATCCGGCAACTCGAAAGGTGCGGATGATCTCAAGGCGATCGGCTCCCGGGCTACCTTCCACTACGTAAACCAGGACAAACAGCTCGGCATCGCCCACGCCGTCAACTGCGCCCGTCAGTACCTCGAAGGTCGGCCCTTCGCACTCATGTTCCCGGACGACCTGATCCTGGGGACCTCCTGCGTCGCCGAACTTGTCGCCGCCCACGGAAACGCCGGCGGCAGCCTTATCGCCGTCGAACAGGTAGCGGATGCCGATGTGCCCCAGTACGGCATCGTCGACCCAGTTGATGCGTCGAACCCCGCGCGCCTCCGCCGGGTGGTCGAGAAACCCGCGCTGGCCGACGCGCCTTCTCGCCTTGGTATCGTCGGCCGCTACATCCTCAGCGAGACTATCTTCCGTCACATCGATGCAATTCCCCCCGGCGCGAATGGAGAACTCCAAATCACGGACGCCCTCGCAAGCCAGATTGCCGCTGGCGAACCGGTATTCTCGTTCCAATTCTCCGGAGTCAGGTACGATACCGGCAGGCCGCTTGGTTATCTCACCGCCTCCGTGGCGGCCGCCATGCGCAGGCCAGAGCTTGCTGACGCACTCCGCGAACGCCTCGGCCCACTTCTCGACTAAAGGTGAACGCTGAATGCGCATCCTCTCGATTGGATTTCCCCTCCCGAACAAGGAGATCGATAACTACAACCCGCTGACAGCACCCAGTTACAACGACTACGACGCGCTCATCGTCGATCCTGCCAGCGTCACCCGGTCCGCCGCCGACCTCGGCGATCCCGAAAAGGAATTCGAAGCCTACGACAGCCGCCCGATCATCAATGCACCCACCACCGCTTCCTCTGTCGGTGCCGCGGAACAGTACCGGCGGCGCATCGACGAAACCTCGCGCCTCCTCGAATCCGGCGGCCTGGTCGTCGTCTTGGCCCGCCCCAACGCAGTCCAGGGAGGCGTCCTCGGGTTCGAGGGCCTCGACCGCTATCACTGGCTCCCGGCGCCCGGCGGCCTGTCCTGGGGCCCGCCGTATCTGAAGCCGGCTGAAGGCAAGACCGTCCGTATTTCCGGCACAGAAGAGCACCCCTTCGTCCCCGTCCTCCGCGAATTCCGCAAGGAGATCGGCTACCGCGCCATCTTCGATGACCGCCAGGCGGAAGTCCGCAAAGTCGGCAAGGTACTCGCCACCGGCGGCGCCGGCGTGCCCATCGCCGTCGAATTCTCGGTCCTTGGCGGCCGAGTCCTCTTCCTGCCCGTCATGGCCGAAAGCTCGTACGCCAACAAGTCCGACCTCGCGCAGGCGTTGGTCGATGCCTGCACCCGTCACGCCGGCAGTGAATTCGGTGCCCAGGAGCCCTACTGGGTTCGTTCCCAGGCCCTCCCCGGCCTCGAGCAGGTCGAAGCCGAACTCGAAGAGGCACAGGCAGCCGCGGAGGAAGCCTCCTCCAGGGAACTGGCGGTGCGCGAGCGCCATGACGGCCTCGCCCGCCACCGGCGCCTGCTCTGGGAAGACGGCCAGTCGTTCGCCGGCGCCGTCGTTGAAGCCCTCCGCCTCCTCGGTTTCACGGTCGATTACACCCCCGGCGACCCAATCTCCCTCGAGCATGAGGGCAACAAGGCCCTCCTCGAACTCGAAAGCGCCCGCGAACAGGCCGTTGAGTGGCCCTACATCCGTCTCCAGCGCCGCCTCGAAGAACACCTCCTCAAACAGTCGGAGCTTCTCAAGGGCATCGTCATCGCGAACGGCTGGCGCGAAAAAGATCCTGAGCAGCGCGAAGAAGAGTTCAGCGCGCCACTTAAAGTCGCTTGCGAGAACTACCGCTATAGCCTCATCTCAACACGCACACTCTTCGAACTCGTAAAGCGCGCCCTCGCCGGCGCCGACGATGCCACCCTCCTCGGCATTCGACGTCAGATCCTCAAAGGGGCAGGCCTCCTCACCGTTGAATCACTGCTCGGCGAATCGACAGAAGAATCCTCGAGCAAGGGCCCCATCTTCTAGAAGCGAGCGTTCTGAGTGGCTATCTCCCAAACCGAATTCGACCAGATCCTCCACGACCTCAACGAGGCCGTCTCTCGCGTCGAAGCACTCATTCGTCGGGTTCCGGCTGACCGCTGGGGCGATGTGGTCCACACGGGTGAAGGCGCCTGGACCAGGCGGGAGTTGCTCGCCCACATGGCTGCCAACGACATCCGCCAGCTCGTTCGCGTCCGCATCGGCGCCGGCATCCCTGAACCGGATGATCCCGCCACGCACGAACAGGAACTGAACGTCCACGAATGGAACCGCGCCCGCGTCTCCGAACGCGCCGGCTCCGAAACCGAACACCTCATCGAAGAAATGCGCGAGAACCGCGAGAAGCTCGTGGGCCTGCTGCGAGGACTGACCCTCGAACAACGCGACCGCCCCATGCCCTTCCGCGGCACCCCCACGCCCCTCGCCGTAATGGTCCCCATCCTCATCGGCCACCTCGATTCCCACGCCCAGGAATTGGTGGCCGGACTGTGACGCCGCCAGGCCCGAAACTGCCCTTCGTCCCGAAAGGAGAAGATCAGTTCGAGTTGCGCTCGTGCGGCGGCGCGGGCTTTTCTACTCGGTCCGCAGCAATCCGATAGAAGCCGTCGCCATCACCGTCAGCCACACCACGAAGCCGAGGGTCGCGACGCCCATGAGCGGCTGGAAGTCGCCGGCAGCAATCTGCGGGCCGGCTACAGTGCCGATGGAAAGGAGCGCTGCGCCGAGAGGCGCCGCAATCGCCAGCGATCGCGGCAGGAGCCCAGCGTTGAACGCGGTCCGTGCCACGCCCACAAGCGCGATCCCGATGATGCAGGTAAGTGCCGAGAAGACTGCGTTGTGCAAGACGAAAACTGTCTCGACGGCCTGCTCCGATACCGTCGGACGATCGGTGAGAACCAGGAGCGCGAACTCGCACGCCACCATCGCCGCGAACATGACCATGACCGCGGCGCCGCCAACCGTTGCCACGCCCGCCCAAATGCGCTCTTCGGCCGACACGGCCCTGCTTGCGATTCCCGCCACGAACATCGCTAGCGCGAACCCGCCTACGGCAAACGAAGTGCCGAGAGCGATGAATAGGCCCCTGTCCTGCTGGTAGTGATTAACGATGGTGTCAACCGACGCGTCGTTGGCCGGTGCAATCGCGAAGCGGATCATGTTCTGGCCGATGACAACCATGACGAATAACAGGCCGGCGAGGCCTGCGAGACGCGTCGCGCTGAGGGCCGTCGCTGACCGCGCGCGTGCTGGAAATACTGAGGTAGTCACTGATTTCTCCTCGATCGTTGTTTTGATAACTAGAACATTGTTCTACTGACACGATAGTAAGTCCAGTGATACGATCTGAATGTGAACGAACCCACGCAACGCTCGAATCGACGCCAGCGCCAGGCGGAGTTCACCCGGCAAGAAATCCTCGCCGCCGCCCGCAAGCTGTTCGCCGAAAAGGGTTACGCAGCTACCACCGTGCGGGATATTGCCGAAGAAGCCGGGGCTGCGGTTCAGACCGTCTACGCGGCGGTCGGTTCGAAGAGCGAATTGGTTCGCGGCCTGAACGATCTTGTCGATGAGAAGGCCGGCATCGGGGCCATCGTTGCTAACGCAATGCAAAGCGACGACCCCACGACACCTCTGCTCGTGTCCGCCGGGATCGCGCGTACGCTCTTCGAGTGCTGCGGCGACATTCTTCGGGTGGTCGTGGACGGCGCCGCTTCCGAACCAGATTTGGCCGAATTGTTACGCGAGGGTGATCGGCGCCATCGGGCGGGAGTAGCAGGCGCGATGCGCCGCGCCGCAGAGCTCGGCGCCCTGAAGGATACCCACGACCTGGCTCAGGCAACGCTCACGGTTGCCGCGCTGACGGATATTTCGTTCGTCTTGATGCTGGTTGATCGCTATGGACTAAGTGCCGACGAGGCCGAGCGCTGGATGGGTGATGCAATCCTGTCGCTCGTCGGCGTCCAAAAACAAAGTGGTAGCGCGTAGGGGATTCGAACCCCTGATCTCCGCCTTGAAAGGGCGGCGTCCTGGGCCTCTAGACGAACGCGCCGCGCCACAGAGCGTATCACCCGCTCCGCTCTAGCCGCCACCGCTCGATCCTCAATCCGAAATCACCAAATCGAAATGGCTAGAGTCCCTGGTTGAAATCCGCGAACGAGAACAGGTCGTTCAGGCCCGTCAGCCGTCCCGAAATCAACAGAACCCCAACCCCGATCAGCATCAGGCCGCTCCCCACTTCGATGATCGGCGTATAAGGCTGGATCCGCCGTAGGAAACGGTTCACATCCGAGACCGCCAGCCCCGCGATAAGGAAGGGGACGGCCAGCCCGAGCGAATACCAGCTCAAGAGGTAAGTGCCCCGCATCGCTCCGCCCGAATCCGCCGCCAGCGTCAGGATGCTGCCCAGGATTGGGCCCACGCATGGTGTCCACCCAAGCCCGAACGCACCACCCACGAATGCCGACCGAAGGTAGCCGACGGGCCGGTTCGAACCCATGCGCACCTCAACGGTCCGTGAGAACAGCGCCAGCTGGAGATATCCCGAAAACCGCAGCCAAACAGCGAGCAAGACCAACCCCAGCAGCAACAGCCGCGAGTTGTCCCCCTCAAGCCGCGCCACCCGCGCGAGAAACAGGTATACCCCGGTCAACGCGATCAGCAGCAGTGCCGACTTCAGCGGGTCGGCGCGTCCTCGCGGCGGGATCACCAGGATGCCCATGAGCACGAGAATTGCCCCCGCGAACTCGCCCAGTTCGCGCTGGTTGTCCACGAGGAAGTACGAGCCCAGCAACCCGGCCGCGGCGCCCAGCGAGATGAATACGATCGACAGGCCCGTCACGAAGGCCACCGCGTGCGTGAATGTCACTCGCCGATCGGCGGTGAAATTCCCATTCTGGATGCTTGAGCCCGAGATCTGCGCGATGAAAATCGGCACCATCGGCAACACGCACGGCGACACGAACGAAAGCACCCCCGCCGAAAACGCCAGGAACGGCCCTCCAGGCCCATCAAGGCTGATGCTGGAACTCGTCAGCGGTCCGATGCTGAACGCCGCAACCGGGATCAGGACAAGGATCGCGAAAAGAAGATAGAGGTTCGTGCGTGTGGCTAGCGGCCGCCCGAATGCGCGTTGACTTGCCATCGAACCTGATTTTACCCCCGGTCTTCAGCTACGGACGGTGAGGAGCGCTTTACTTGAACGGATTGGCGTCCGGGTCCGCCGGGACATCCCCGGATTCGTCGAGCCCGAGCAACTTCAATCGGGCGGCCTCGTACTTCTCCTTCGCGCGAGCCTCTCGATTAAGCAACCCCTTCAGCTGGTCCGGCTTTGGATGCTCGTCCCCCAGGAACACGCGGTGCACGTGTTCGATCTGCTTGTACCACGCATCCCAGGCCTCCTGGTAAAGCGCTGCGGTTGCCTCATCCACAAATGCCATGACACCCTCCAACGAGGAGTCTCACTACTCTCAAGAATGTTACGAAAGTCGGCTTTCGAGAGAAATGAAACGAGCAGGGCACGTGCGCTGCTCGCATTGTTCACGCTGGTAGCGCATAGGGGATTCGAACCCCTGATCTCCGCCTTGAGAGGGCGGTGTCCTAGGCCACTAGACGAATGCGCCGTATCGCTCAGGATAGCCGTGACCGCTCCTCGCGGGCAAGAATTCCGCGGCGCACCGGCCACACTCATCGCTGCAATCCTCCTCACACTCCCGCTCGCTATCGCCGGCTGCGGCGGCGGTAAATCCGAAGACACGCAATCTCCCGCAGGGGCACCGCTCAGCCCCACCCTCCAGCAGGTCCTGGAAGATGATGCGGCCCTCCGCGGGCTCCCCGCCCCCTCTGGCATCAAAGCCGCGACCATCCCTCGCGATCAGGTCCGCGAGGTCATCGCCGGCATGCTCTCGGACGAGGACCGAAGGGCATTCCGGCAGCTCACCGCGCTCTATCGCCTGATGGGACTCATCGGCCCCAACGACGACTACGAAGGTCTCTACCTCGACTTCGCCTCCCGCGCCGTCATTGGCTTCTATGCCCCCGAAGACGTCGTCCTCCGCATCGTCGACGAAGACCAGGCGCTCGATTTCGCGTCGTTCTCACCCATCCTCCAGTCCACCGTCGCCCACGAACTTGTCCACGCCATCCAGGACGACCACTTCGAGCTGGGCGGCCCGCTCCGTCGCGCCGCAGCGGACCCGGACTGGTCTCTCGCTCTAAGCGCCGCCATCGAAGGCGATGCGGTCCACTATGAGCGACTCTGGGGCGCGAAACATCTTGCCGGCCAGGCCGGCGGGGTGCCCGGCGAAGGCCTGAGCGGCGCCGGCATCCCCGCCGCCCTCGAACGCGAACTGCGTTTTCCCTACGAGTCCGGCATCGATTGGGTGAACCTCAAGGGCGCGCTCGATGGCAATGCGGCCACAAACGGAGTCCTCGAAGGCCGCCGAATCACCACAGCCGAAATCCTCCACCCCGACCTCCTCGACAACTGGCAGTCCAGTGTCGTCGAACTCCCGGACATCTCCAGCCAGCTCGGCAGCAGCTGGAAACGCGAATTCCGGTCCTCCTTCGGCGAATTCCGCCTCCGAAACCTGCTCCAACTCCATCTCACTGGCCTTGCCGCGATCGCTGGCGCAACTGGCTGGTCCGGCGACCAGGTCGCCCTCTATTCCCACGGCGGCGAGTCAGTCGCAGTCCTCGAAGTGGCGTTCGACACCACGCAGAACGCCGACGAATTCATGACCACCATGGACGCATGGCTCAAGGCCGCGAACGCAACATCCAGCGGAAACGCATCGACTCTCCCCGACGGTCACGGATTCGCCATTCGCCGCGCCGCGCCCAACGCAGTCATCTTTGCCTTCGCCTCAACCCCAGACCTCGCTAAGCGCACCCTCACCACTCAATAGAACCATGCACGCAATAAGCAGATCCCTCACACAGCACCGCGCCCAACCACGACCTGAGGGGCCAACACGCGTGGGCCGTGCCCACCACCCGCTCACCCTTCTCCCAGACATGGGAGAAGGGCAGGGGATGAGGGAACCGCGCACGCAGAAAGCGGATGTCACTCATGGCACCACGTCCTTATCCGCGGCAACCATCCTCCCGCAAGCCCTCTCGACGGAGGCCCTGGGTGAGGGCTACGCATTAAACTCACTCCATGCCGCAGAACTCCCCCACCCCGGTCAACCTCGCAGCCAAACTCGCCCTCTTCACCGACCACTGGTCGCCGAAGATCGTCGCGACCATGAATGACTATGAACTCAAAGTTGTGAAGCTCCAGGGGGAATTCACCTGGCACCACCACGCCGACACCGACGAAGTCTTCCTGGTCCTCTCCGGCTCCATGGACATCGAACTGCGCGACCGCACCGTCACCCTCCGCGAGGGTGAACTTTTCGTCGTCCCCAAAGGCGCCGAACACCACCCTGTCGCCAAGGAAGAATGCCACGTCCTCCTCATCGAACCGGCGGGGGTGGTCAACACCGGCGAAGCCGGCGGCGAACTCACCTCCGCCCAGGGCCAATGGATTTGACTGGCGCCCCTCTCCCAGTCCTTCCTGGAAGGAGGAGAGGGTTGGAGGTGAGGGCCTATCCCGCCTGCTCCGCCAGCTCCTTCATCATCTGACCGGCCTTGGCGCCCTGCGCCCCCATGGGTACGACCAGCCGGTGCACCCCGAGGTCTCGGTGTGCCTTGATCGCCTCGGCGCCGCCCTGCCCGGGCCACATCGCCGAAATCTCGATCTCGTCGGGATTACGTCCCAGGGCTTCGCACGTCTTCCGAAGCTCAGCGAGCATTCCGGGCAGTTCCGCCAGCCCACCGGGGACATACCAGCCGTTCCCGTACTTCGCGATGCGCTCGTAGACTTTGCCCTTGCTCCCGCCGATGACCACGGGGAAGGGGTTCTGCACAGGTAGCGGGTAGCTCTTGAAGCCGTGCCAGCTCAGGAATTCGCTCTCGTGTTCGACCACCTCGCCCGACCACACCTTGCGCATCGCCTGGATGTAGTCGTCGAAGCGCGCCCCGCGCCGTTCGAATGGCGTCCCCATGGCGTCGAACTCTTCGCGCAACCAGCCGATACCGACGCCCAGCATGAACCGCCCGTTCGAAACGAAGTCCAGGCTCGCCGTTTGCTTCGCCAGCAGCAGCGGGTTGGTCTGCGAAAGGATGTTGACGCCGGTGCCCAGGCGAATCTTCGACGTCCTGGCGGCCACGGCGGTCAACGCGATGAGCGGGTCGACGAAGTTCGTCTCGGGCGTGGCGCCCATCTTCCCGGAGGCCGAATACGGGTACTTCGATTGGTACTCCACAGGCACGATGGCGTGCTCGAACGTCCAGACCGATTCGAACCCGGCCTCTTCGGCTGTCACGGCCGTCTCGACAATCTGTTCGGCCGAGCGAACTCCGATGTTGATGGGGATAAGTCCGAGCTTCATCTGTCCCTCCGCTGCGCGCCTCAGCGCCCGGCGACTATAGCGGCGTTGGGGCGTTGCCCGCCAACGCAAAGGCCGGGCTTCGTAAGCCCGGCCTCGCTTTAGGTTGTCCAGGGGAATTCCTGCAGGACTTACCAGGCAGCCATCTTTTTCTGCAGATTCCGGTCCAGCGCGTCGAGGAACTCCTCGGTGCTCAGGAACGGCGCGTCCGGCGCCACCAGCAGCGCGAGGTCCTTCGTCATCTCGCCACTCTCCACCGTCTCCACGCACACTGCTTCGAGCGTCTCGGCGAACTTCGCCACTTCCGGCGTGCCATCCAGCTTCGCCCGGAACGAGAGGCCGCGCGTCCACGCGAAGATCGAGGCGATGGGGTTCGTCGAAGTCTTCTCGCCGCGCTGGTGGGCGCGATAGTGGCGAGTGACCGTGCCGTGGGCCGCCTCGGCTTCGCACGTCTTGCCGTCCGGCGTCATCAGCACCGAAGTCATCAGGCCGAGCGAGCCGAAGCCCTGCGCCACCGTGTCGCTCTGTACGTCGCCGTCGTAGTTCTTGCAGGCCCAGACGTAGCCGCCTTCCCACTTCATCGCCGCTGCCACCATGTCGTCGATCAGGCGATGCTCATACGTCAGGCCCGCCGCCTTGAAATCGGCTGCGAACTCGTTGTCGAATACTTCCTGGAAGAGGTCCTTAAACCGCCCGTCGTATGCCTTGAGGATGGTGTTCTTCGTCGAAAGGTAGACCGGGTAGCCGCGGTCGAGGCCGTACCGCATCGAGGCGCGAGCGAAATCGCGGATTGAATCGTCGAAGTTGTACATCCCCATGGCGACGCCCGAGCCGGGGAACTTCGCCACCTCGAGGTTGATCGGTTCGCCGCCGCCCTCCGGCACGAAGTTGATGGTCACCGTGCCCGGCCCCGGGACGCGGAAGTCGGTCGCTTTGTACTGGTCGCCATGGGCGTGGCGCCCGATGACGATCGGCTTCGTCCAGCCCGGAACCAGTCGTGGGATGTTCGAGCAAATGATCGGCTCGCGGAACACCACCCCGCCGAGGATGTTTCGGATCGTCCCGTTCGGCGATTTCCACATCGACTTCAGCTTGAATTCCTCGACGCGCGCCTCGTCCGGCGTGATCGTCGCGCACTTCACGCCGACGCCGTGCTTGTTGATCGCGTTCGCCGCGTCGATGGTCACCTGGTCGTTCGTCTGGTCGCGATACTCGATGCCGAGGTCGAAGTACAGCAGCTCGATGTCGAGGTACGGCAGGATCAGCTTGTCCTTGATGAACTGCCAGATAATCCGTGTCATTTCGTCGCCGTCGAGCTCGACGACCGGGTTGGTGACCTTGATTTTCGCCATGGGATACGGGCTCCTGAGTGTTGTTGGATCAGTGGTGAGGCGTCCGTCCGCCTCGCGGTCTTGAGTTGCTTACTGGCCGCCGGCCAGCTGTCGAAGCACGAACTGGAGGATGCCGCCGTGCTTGTAGTAGTCGAGTTCCACCGGGGTATCGATCCGGCAAGTGACTTCGAAGGTGGTTTCCTTGCCGTCGTCTGCCCTCGCCGTGACCTTGAGGCGCTTGCCCGGCGCGAGGTCATCAGCTATTCCTTCGATCTGGTACGTCTCCCGGCCGCTCAGGCCGAGCGACTCGCGGTTCTGGCCGGCCAGGTGTTGCAACGGCAGTACCCCCATACCGATGAGGTTGCTCCGGTGGATGCGCTCGTAGCTTTCGGCGATGGCGGCTTTCACGCCGAGGAGGTAAACGCCTTTCGCCGCCCAGTCGCGGGACGAGCCGGTGCCGTACTCCTTCCCGGCGAGAATGATCAGCGGGGTACCCTCTGCCTTGTACCGCACGGAGGCGTCGTAGATGGGCATCTCCGCGCCATCGGGCAGGTGCTGTGTGACGCCGCCCTCGGTGCCGGGCGCGAGCTGGTTCCGCAGGCGAATGTTCGCGAACGTCCCCCGCACCATCACCTCGTCGTTGCCGCGCCGAGACCCGTACGAGTTGAAGTCGTCGCGTTCGACGCCCATCTCCCGGAGGTAAATCCCCGCCGGGCTGTTTAGGCTGATGTTTCCCGCCGGCGAGATGTGGTCCGTCGTCACCGAATCGCCGAGCAGCGCCAGTACGCGCGCGCCCTTGATGTCGGTGATCGGCGGCGGTGTCATCGTCAGCCCTTCGAAGTAAGGCGGCTTCTTGATATATGTGGACCACGAGTCCCACCTGAAGAGGTCTCCGGTCGGCGTGTCGAGGCCTGTCCAGCGCACGTCGCCTTTGAACACTTCCGCGTACCGCCGGCGGAACATCTCCGACCGCACCGACGTCCTGATCGCCTCGGCGACTTCCGCCTGCGAAGGCCAAATGTCCCGCAGGTACACGTCGCCGTTCGAGCCCTTGCCGATTGGTTCGTTGTACAGGTCGATGTCCATCGTGCCTGCCAATGCGTAGGCCACCACCAGGGGCGGGGAAGCAAGGTAATTCGCGCGAGTATCCGGGTTCACGCGGCCTTCGAAGTTGCGGTTGCCGCTGAGCACTGCGGCCGCGACCAGGTCCGAATCCTTGATCGCCGCCGTGATCTTTTCGTCCAGCGGTCCCGAGTTGCCGATGCATGTGGTGCAGCCGTAGCCCACCAGGTTGAAACCAAGCTGGTCGAGGAACGGCGTCACGCCTGCCGCGTCCAGGTATTCCGTTACGACCTGCGAACCCGGAGCCAGGCTCGTCTTCACCCATGGCGGCGTCTTTAGGCCCTTCTCAACGGCTTTCTTTGCCAGCAGGCCGGCCCCCAGCATCACCTCCGGGTTCGAGGTGTTCGTGCAACTTGTGATCGCCGCGATCACGACCGACCCGTGCTTCAAGTCGTATTCGACGCCGTTCTTCAGGTGTGCCGAAGCGCCGATCGTCGCCGGATCGATCGTGGACTGTAGCGTCTCTTCCCACATCGACTTCGAAGACTTGAGCGGCACCCGATCCTGCGGGCGTTTGGGCCCCGCCATCGCCGGCTCAACCTCGTTCAGGTCCAACTCGAGCGTGTCGCTGAAGACCGGGTCCGGCGTCGCGTCCGTCCGGAAGATGCCCTGCGACTTCGTGTAGGCCTCCACGAGCTGCACGGTGTCCTCGTCGCGGCCGGTGAAGCGCAGGTAGTTCAGGGTCTCGTCGTCCACCGGGAAGAAGCCCATCGTCGCGCCATATTCCGGCGCCATGTTCGCGATGGTCGCGCGAGCCGCCAGCGGTAGCCCGGTCAGGCCGGTGCCATAGAACTCCACGAACTTCCCGACCACGCCCTTCGCCCGCAGCATCTCCGTCACCCGAAGCACCAGGTCGGTTCCCGTGGCGCCCTCCGGCAGCTTGCCGGTGAGTTTGAACCCGACCACCTCCGGGATCAGCATCGCAACCGGCTGGCCCAGCATCGCGGCTTCCGCTTCGATACCCCCGACGCCCCAGCCGAGCACGCCGAGGCCGTTGATCATCGTGGTATGCGAGTCCGTCCCGACAAGGCTGTCCGGGTAGGCAAATGTCTCGCCGTTCTCGTCTTTGCTGAAAACCACAGAGGCCAGGTACTCGAGGTTGACCTGGTGGACGATGCCGGTGCCTGGTGGAACCACCCGGAAGTTGTCGAAGGCTGCCTGACCCCAGCGCAAGAACTGGTACCGCTCGCGGTTTCGTTCGAACTCAATCTCCACGTTGTGGGCGAAAGCGCCCGCGGTGCCGAACTCATCCACCTGCACCGAGTGGTCAATCACCAGGTCCACGCGCTGGAGTGGATTGATTTTCGCCGGGTTACCACCGAGGTCCTTGATGGCGTCGCGCATCGCGGCGAGGTCGACCACCACCGGCACGCCAGTGAAGTCCTGGAGGAGCACTCGGGCCGGTGTAAAGGCAATCTCGCGGTCTTCCCCGGAATTCGGCTTCCACGAAGCGAGCGCTTCGATGTCGTCCTTCGTGACTGCGCGGCCATCTTCGAGCCGCAACAGATTTTCGAGCAGGATGCGGAGCGAGACCGGCAGGCTGCCGACGTTCGGGTACTTCTTCCGTAGCGTTTCGAGCGAAAACCACGTGTACTGGGCGCCACCCGAGGTGAGCGTTGAGCGTGTTTCAAAACTATCTGGATGCATAGACCTGTCCTTGTCTTTAAACGCGACGAATCATAGTCCGCCGCACGCGGCGATTGATGAACAGCCGACAGGTTACAAGGATGGTGAAGAGCGGGGCGGATAAAGTCCCATGTCCCAAGCCTCCTTCCACTTACCGTGGGGGTACTTGGGCCCTTGCCGGAACGCGAGTCCGGTATCGCCGTCTCGCCAGGTCTCCGCGACTTCCCCGAAGGGACCGTTGGGCCCGGGCCAGGCTTCTCGTGGGACGGTCGCCCACACTATAGCACCGCCTATCCAATTCGTGGCGATCCGCATACGAAATTCAGGCATAAGGAGATGACAATCGTTTCGGCCGCATGTACTCTGATCGCGGTACCCACGTTCGTCGGCCTCACGGAGAGGCTTACATATCCTGTCGGCGCTCGATTGACCGTAGGTCCAAGAAAAATTCAAGGTTTGGTTTGACCAGGAGGTCCATCGGGTGTCTTACACCGACAAGACGATCGTCTGCGTAGATTGCGGCGAGTCGTTCGTGTTCACGGCAGGTGAACAGGAATTCCATGCTTCAAAGGGATTCACAAGCGAGCCGCGCAGGTGTCCTAACTGCCGCCGGCTCAAGAAGCAGCAAAATGGCGATGCTGGTGGGTTCGGCGACCGCCGTCCACCGCGCCAGATGTACGACGCCACCTGCGCATCGTGCGGCAAAGAAGCAAAGGTACCGTTCGAACCCAGGGGTGATCGCCCCGTCTACTGCAGCGACTGCTTCCAGCCCCAGCCACGGAGCCTTTCCAGCACCGGTGGCGGGTTCGGTGGTGGCCGCTCCGGCGGTGGATTCGGCGGCGGCCGCTCAGGTGGCGGCGGCGGTGGTTATGGCGGCGGCGGTGGCGGCGGCTACCGCGACAGCGGTCGTGATAGTGGTTTCGGCGGCGGCGGCTTCGGCGGCCAGTTCGAAACCGGGCGTGGCGGCGGTGGCCGCGGCGGCTGGAACGACCGCAACCGCGAACGAGGTGGCGGCAAAGGCCGGCGCTAACTCTCAATCCCAACAATTGGAATGAACACGAGGCCGGGAGCGATCCCGGCCTCGTTGCTCAGTCCCGACCCCGCGCCGCGCCGGTCCATCCCGCCCAGAACCAACGGCATGGGACGAGCGACACGCTATACTCACACCCGTGGGGGCCCATAGCTCAGCGGTGAGAGCGGCCGGCTCATAACCGGTTGGTCCTGGGTTCGAATCCCGGTGGGCCCACCATGTTCCCCACCCCCCACTCATTCGAATTCCGCCATGCCCAACCCCCTCCGCGTCGCCATCGAAATCGGCCCGAAGGGCAAGAAGGTCGTCGCCGTCGCTCGCGATTGGCCCGGGCTGTCGCGCGGCGCGGCGAACGAAGAACTCGCCCTCAAGCGGCTCCAGTCCTATGTCCCCCGGTACCAATCCATCGCGAAGCGCGCCGGCCTCGCGCTCGATGTCGCCGAGGCCGAAGTCGTCGAACGCTACTCGGGCACCGGCTCGACCGACTTCTGGGGCATCTCCTTCGCCTACTCCGAATTCGACTATGAGCCGATGAGCGCGGTTGAACTCGAACGCGAACTCTCCCTCATGCACGCATGCTGGGCCGAATTCGATGCCATTGCTGGCCGTGTCTCCGCCGAGTTGCGAAAAGGCCCACGCGGCGGCGGCCGCGACCGTGACCGCATCGTTCGACACACCATCGGCGTTGAAATCGACTGGCGAAAAAACCTGGGCCTCACTCCCCTCGACGATCTCCCGCTCAGCGAAGAAGCCCTCCGCGCCCACCGGGAGAGCTATTGCGCTGCCATCCGTTCGCGCCATGAGACCAAAACTCACACCGGGAAATCGCCCCTTCGCTACCTCATCCGCCACACTGCCTTCCACACCATGGACCACGCATGGGAGATGGAAGACAAGGACCTCACCGGCTCGTGACCGACAGCAATCGTGCGGCGTCTGGCGTGTTTCGCATCGCGGTAAGTCGTCTACCTAACTGACCGACTGCCTGCTACCATCCTCCGCAATCGGTGTGATGCGGAGACTCGGTAAACGGAGATGCAGCCCGGCTTTGAGGCGCATGACGGCTTCGTTGAAATACAGCTGCCGCTGAGCTACGACAGGCTGGTCACATTTCCCCCGGCAATCCTCGACCACCTCTACGCCACAGGTGCGCTCCTCTACAACTTCGAGGCTGTCGAAGCGGTTCGCGTTGATCCGTTTATCGTTGCGTCCCGCGTCGAAGCATTCATCAAGTCCGGTATCCGCGTCGCCATGCTGGCCTCCGAACCTGCATGGTTCGGCGTCGGTCGCCAGATCGTGCTCCTTGCCAGGGCCGAACCGGAACAGGCGGCCGCCTTCACTGAGCGGGATCTCGCCGTCATGTGGCTGTTGAATCAATCGCCCGCGGCGGACTAAGCCGCAGTGGGTTTCATCTTCATATCCACTGGCCTCATTATGGTAGAGTGATTCCCCGGCTCAGCCGGAATGCCGCGCTCCCCGCGCGCCGGAGGTCCCCATGGCTCGTGCTCTCTGGAGAGGAACCATCAGCTTCGGGATGGTCACCATTCCCATCAAGCTGTTCACCGCAACCGAAAGCCAGGATGTCTCGTTCCGGCAACTCCACGCCGCCGATAACAGTCCAATTCGCCTCGTCCGCCGCTGCGCCGCCGATGGCAAGGACCTCGAAGCCGACGAAATCGTCAAAGGCTACGAATACGCCAAGGAACACTATGTCCTCGTAGACGAATCCGATCTGGAAAAGCTGCCCATCCCCAGCAAGCACACGATCGAGCTCACGGCATTCGTCGATTCGAAGGAGATCGACCCGGTCTTCTACGAGAAGAGCTATCACGTGGAGCCGGACGAGATGGGCAAAAAGCCCTTTGCCCTCCTTGTGAAGGCCCTCGAAGAGAAGCACCTGAACGCCGTGGGCAAGATCGCCATCCGCACGAAAGAACGCCTCTGCTCGCTCCGCCCCCGAAACGGTTCACTCATGCTCGAGACCCTCTACTACAGCGACGAGATCAAGCCGCCCGATACCGAGGCGCCGGACGTAAAGGTTTCCGAAGCCGAAATGAAGGTCGCCTACGCCCTGATCGACCTTCTTCACGAGCCATTCGATCCCACGAAGTACCACGACGAGTACCGCGAATCGCTCATGTCTATCATCGAAGCCAAGCTCGAGGGCCACGAATACGTCGCGCCCGACCAGCCGGCTGCCGCGGCACCCGCTGTGGACCTTATGGCGGCCCTCAAGGCCAGCGTCGAAGCTGCCAAGAAGCGCAAAGGCGAAGGCGAACCGGCGCCCGCCGCCGAAGAGGACGCCAAAGCGCCCTCCCGGTCGCGGAAGAAGACGCCGGCAGGCGCTCGCTAGCCCGCCGTGCCCGGCGACGCCCTCTCCGAATACCGGCGCAAGCGCGACTTTTCCAGAACGGCGGAGCCCGATGGCTCCGCCACGCCTCCGGCCGAAGGGCCCCTCCGGTTCATGGTCCACAAGCACTATGCGCGCGCACTTCACTATGACCTCCGCCTCGAACTCGATGGCGTCATGAAGTCGTTCGCGGTCCCGAAAGGGCCATCTGCATCCACCGGCGAAAAGCGCTTCGCCACCCCCACCGAGGACCACCCGCTCAGCTACTCGTCCTTCGAGGGCCTCATCGGCTCCGGCCAGTACGGCGCAGGCCCGAGCCTCATCTGGGATGCTGGCACATTCGCCCCGGACGAGAAGATCGAGCCCCCATTCGACGACCGCGAGTTGTCCGAGGCGGAATTCCGCAAGGGCCTCGAGAACGGCAAGGTCGGACTAACTATCCGGGGCAAGAAGCTCAAGGGCTCGTGGGCCCTTGTTCGCATGAAGACCAACAACGAATGGCTGCTCCTGAAGCACAAAGACGCTGCCAGCGACCCTGGCCAGGAGCTCACCGAGGACGGCGCCTCCGTCGCCACCGGCTACACCCTCGATGACCTTCGTGCTGGCGCCGTCGCCGATACGATGGAAACCGACTGGTCGTTCAGCCCTGCGGTCGTGGAAGGGTCACGGCAAGCACCCCTGCCACGCGTCGAACCGATGCTTGCCTCCGCCACTCCCATTACCCCGAATGTCGAGTGGATCCTCGAACCAAAGCTCGATGGCATTCGAGTGATGGTCACCATCGACCACGGCGAAGTTGTCCTTCGCACCCGCGGAGGGATGGACGTGACGGCCAGCTATCCGGGAATAGTTGCGGCACTCAGGCAACAGCCAGCCTCAACCGCGGTTCTCGATGGCGAGATCGTCGCCATCACGCCTGAAGGCGCGCCATCGTTCGAACTGCTCCAGCAGCGGATGAACCTTCACGATCCCACACAGATTGCCGCCGCTGAGCGCGCCATCCCGACGGTCCTCTACCTTTTCGATGTCATCTACCTCGATGGCTACGACCTTTCGAAGGTAGCCCTCCGCGACCGCAAGGAGCTCCTCGCCCGGCTCGTCCTTCCCCTTCCCCAGCTCCAGGAGACGTTCGCCATACCCGCCGAACCGGACGAAGCCTTCCGGCTCGCGCTTGATGCAGGGTTCGAAGGCATCGTTGCCAAGCGCCCCGACAGCCGTTACGAAGCTGGCCGGCGCGGTGCGACCTGGCTCAAGCGCAAAGGCAAGGACACCGAGACGTTCGTCATCGGTGGGTTCACAGCGGGTACGGGTCACCGGGGAAAAAGCTTCGGTGGCCTCGTCATCGGGGAATGGGTCGATGGCACGCTCGAATACCGCGGCAAGGTCGGCAGCGGGTTCACGGACCGAGATGTGCGTGGTCTCCGGGCCGCCCTCGATGAGTTGGTCATCCCGCAGAGTCCCTTTGGTGCCCCAACCCCCGACGACCGCACCGCGACCTGGGTGAGCCCCGAAATCCGGATCGAGATCGAATACGCCAACCGCACCGCCGCGAACGTTCTTCGTGCGCCTATCTTCAAGGGTCTCACTTTGGCCCAACCCCCGAAAGTCAGTGCCAACTCAACTCCAGGACCGGACCCCACGCCTGCAACTGCTGATTCTCATGCTGTCGTCGAACAGATTCGGAGCGCGAAAGCGAAGGGCATGCTCAACGGCCCGGGCTGGCAACTCGCGGTCACAAATCTCGATAAAGTCCTCTGGCCGGACGTGTCGGGCCCAGGCCACACCAAACGCGACCTCCTGGTCTACGCCGCGACCATCTGGCCCTGGATCGAGCGCCACATCCGCAATCGTCCGCTCACCCTCCTCCGCTTCCCGAACGGCATCCACGACAAGAAGTTCTATCAGAAGCACTGGGATTCCGAATTGCCTCCCTTCGTCGAAACAGTCGACATGTACTCCGACGGCGAAGGCGGCGACCAGCGCTTCCTCCTCTGTAACAACCTCCCAACGCTCCTCTGGCTGTGCCAATTGGCCGATATCGAATGGCATGCCCACCTCGCTCGAGTCACTGCTGGCGAAGACGCCGGCAAACTCCCCCAGACGTTCACCGGCGGCACGGAAAACCTCGAAAAGTCCGTCCTCAACTACCCGGACTTCATCCTCTTCGACCTCGACCCGTACATCTACGCCGGCCACGAAAAGAAGGGCGACGAGCCTCAACCCAACAAAGCCGCCTTCGCCCAGACCTCCGATGTCGCCCTCTCGCTCAAGGAAATCCTCGACTCGCTCTCGCTTTCGTCGTTCATCAAGACATCGGGTGCGACCGGGCTACACATCTACGTCCCGATTGTCCGGAACCTTCAGTACAGCGTCATCCGCGCCGCCGCCAACACCGTTTGCATGGAACTCCTCTCCCGTCGCGGAAAGGATGTGACCATGGAGTGGGATACGAAGAAGCGCACCGGCAAGGTCTTCCTCGATGCGAACCAGAACGCCCGCCACAAGAACCTCGCGGTCGCCTACTCGCCCCGCGCCAAGCCCGGCGCGCCGGTTTCCATGCCACTGCGCTGGGACGAAGTTGGCAAAGTGAAAGCTGGGGACTTCACCCTGGACACGGTGCCGGCGTTGGTCGCCGAGCGCGGCGACGCGTGGGCCCACATCCTGGGTGCGAAGCAGGACCTCCACAAAATTCTTGGCCTCTGACCGAAACGCGACACGAAATGTCGCGATCGCGTTCGAACATGACCTGGGCGAGCCGCTCGGAGTCCGGTGGCCTTCAATTGCTAAGGGACTATATCGGGTTCGCGGATGGTGTAAGATGTCGGTGGCAGGGGTCGGGAGTCGAACGATGGACAGGGCACAGTACGCGGCCGCCCGGGCAAGCGCTCTCGCGCGCATGTTGGCTCGTTCCGATGGCGCGACAACCGATCAACTCAGTGCCCTGGTTTGCGGCCTGCTGGATGCAGCCGGCCTCACGCCCGAACAGCGCATTGAAGTCCTCGGCGGAGCTTTCGTTTCCGACGCCGTCCGGCCTTACTGGGCCAAGGACGCCACCGCCAGCGATGCCCACGATGCCCTCCGCACCGCTGATGCGGAACTTGCCGACGCCGTGGAAGCAGTCGCTCAGGTATTGCTCGGTCGTGCCGAAAGCCGCGAACAAGCCGCCGAAGCCATCGCTGAACTGGACCGGCTCTACGCGGCGCCCGTCTCGCCTTCCAACCCGCCGCCGTCGCAGCCTGGCCTCTTTACGAGCTGATGACCTAAGACCGCCGACTGACGACTAAATCACCGTCGGCGCCCGGTACTCCCCGAACACTTCCCGCATCGCCCCGCAGATCTCGCCAAGCGTGGCATACGCGCGCACCGCGTCGAGGATCGCCGGCATCAGGTTCCCGGTTCCCGAACAGGTCTGCTTCAAGGCCTCCAGCGAAGCCGTGACTTTCGCCTGGTCCCGTTCCTGGCGGTGGTGCGCCAACCGCTTCAGCTGATGGTCCACAAGTCGCTTGTCGACCGAGAAGATCGAAGGCCGCTGCTCCGCGTCGTCGGCATAATCGTTAACTCCGACGATGATTTCGCGCTTCTCATCGACCTCTTGCTGGTATTTCCAGCTGGCCTCAGCGATCTGGTTCTGCATCCAGCCGCTTTCGATTGCCGCGACCGAGCCGCCCATCGCATCAATCTTGTCCATGTACTCCTGCGCCTGGCGCTCGAGTTCGTTCGTCAGGTGCTCGACGAAGTAGCTGCCCGCCATTGGGTCGATCGTGTCGGTCACGCCCGTCTCGTGGGCGATCACCTGCTGCGTCCGCAGCGCGATTCGCTGAGCATCGTTGGTCGGCAGGGCGAGCGCCTCGTCGAAGCAGCTCAGCGCGATGCTCTGCACCCCGCCGATAACCGCTGCCAGCGACTGGATCGCCGCGCGGACGATGTTGTTCTCGGGCTGTTGCGCCATCAGCGTGCTGCCGCCCGTCTGCGTGTGCGTCCGGAGCATCATCGAGCGCGCATCCTTCGCGCCGTACCGCTCTTTGAGCAATCGCGCCCACAGCCGCCGGAGGGCGCGGTACTTCGCTACTTCCTCGAAGAAGTTGTTGTGCGTGTTGAAGATCCACGAGATCCGCGGCGCGAACTCATCGATTTCAAGCCCGCGCTCCAGCGCTGCTTCGATATAGGCGCGCGCGTTCGCAAACGAGAATCCGATCTCCTGCGCGGCGGTCGAACCGGCATCGCGGATGTGGTAGCCGCTGACCGAAATCGTGTTCCACTGGGGCACGTTCTTCGCGCAGAACGCCATGATGTCCGCCGCCAGCCGCACGCTCGGCCCGGGCGGGAAAATGTACGTCCCCCGCGCCACGTACTCCTTGAGTACGTCGTTCTGGACGGTGCCGTTAAGCTTCTCGGCGCTCACGCCCTGTTTTTCCGCGGCGGCGACATACATCGCCAGCATCACCGCCGCCGGCGCGTTGATCGTCATGCTCGTGGAGACCTTGTTCAGTGGGATGTCCGCGAACAGCGTTTCCATGTCGTACAGCGAATCGATGGCGACGCCCACCTGGCCCACCTCGGCAATCGCCATCGGGTCGTCCGAGTCATAGCCAAGCTGGCTGGGCAGGTCGAAAGCCACTGAGAGCCCGGTCTGGCCCTGGCTCAGCAGGTAGCGAAACTTCTCGTTCGATTCCTCGGCGGTCCCGAAGCCCGCGTACTGGCGCATCGTCCAGAAGCGTCCGCGATACATCGTCGGCTGGACGCCGCGCGTGAATGGATACTCACCGGGGAACCCCAGGTCCCGCTCGTAGTCCATCCCGGCGATATCAAGGGGCGTGTACAACCGCTCGACCGGCTGGGAACTCGTCCCGAAAGCCTCTGTGCGTTCAGGCTGCCGCTGAAGCGTCTTCGCCAGCGGTCCCTCCTCCCATCCGTGCAGCGAACGGGAGAGCGCGGCGAGCGCCTCGTTGGAAAACAGCGATGGCTGTTGTGGTTTCGTCTCAGGCATATGGTCCTCGGGCGCGAGAGCGCGTGAGATTGTGCCAGCCAGTATACGAAACCCGACGGGAGAGTCCCCTAGCCCTTCCTGTGAACCGCCGTCCCTACGTCTGCGATCGCTATTACGTTTGTTTCTCCCGTAGTCCGGTCGCGGACCTCGACGCCGCCTTTCTCGAGCGAGCGCGGCCCAAGCGTCAGTCGCGTCGGCATCCCGAGAAGGTCCGCATCCTTGAACTTGATACCCGCGGAATCCGGCCGGTCGTCAATCAGCACCGAGAGCCCTGCTTTCGAGAGGCCAGCCTCCAGTTGCTGCAACGCTGTCGCCACCGCTTCCTGGTCGAGGTTCAACACCACCACATGGACGTCGAATGGCGCCACTTCGGGTGGCCAGATGATGCCATTGTCGTCATGGTTCGCCTCGATCACCGCGGCCAGCATCCGCTCCACGCCAATGCCGTAGCAGCCCATCACGCACGGGTGCCGTTCGCCTGCCTCGTCCAGGTAATTCACGCCGATCGACTCGGAATAGAGCGTGCCCAGCTTGAAAACGTGCCCCATCTCCATTCCGCGTTTTACTTCAAGCGGGGTGCCACAGGTCGCGCAGGCATCGCCCGCCCGTGCCAGGGCGATGTTTGCGCTCAGGTCGGCCTTCCAGTCGCGGCCGTGGTTCGTATTCAGCAGGTGGAAGCCTTCCTCGTTCGCGCCCGCCACAAGGTTCGTGGCTTCGACCGCGCTGCTGTCGGCCACGATCTTCATCCCAATCAGTCCGACGGCCGAGGCAGACCCCGCCACCAATCCCAGGCGTTTCACCATGGGTTCATCCATTGGTTCGAGGTCGCTGGCCTTGAGCGCGTTTTTCAGTTTCACCTCGTTCACGTCGAGGTCGCCGCGAATCGCCACGAACACCGGCTCTCCGTCGACCTTGTAGAACACCGCCTTCACCGTCTGCCGTTCCTCGATGCCGAGGAAGTGCGCCAGTTCCGCGATCGTTCGCCGATCCGGCGTTGCCACCTTCTCCACCGGGAGGGGTTCGCCCGGCACTGCCGGCGCGGGTGTGAATTCGGCCTTTTCTGCGTTTGCGGCATAACCGCAACCCGGGCAAAGCAGAACTTCGTCCTCGCCGTCTTCCGTCAGGAAGACGAACTCCTGGCTCTCTTTGCCGCCAATCGCCCCGGAGTCCGCGGCCACCGGGATCACCGGCACGCCTGCACGCGAAAAGATGCGGACGTAAGCGTCGTATGCCGCGGCATACGACTCGTCCAGGGCGTCCCAGTCGGTGTCGAAGCTGTAGGCATCCTTCATTGTGAACTCGCGCAACCGCACCAGCCCGCCCCGCGGCCGCTGCTCGTCACGAAACTTCGTCTCGATCTGGTAGAGCGTGACCGGCATGTCGCGATAACTCTGGATATGCCGCGAAGCGAGGAAACTCATCCCCTCCTCGTGCGTCGGCCCCAGCACGAAGCCGCGCTCCTTCCGATCCGCGAGACGAAAGAGCGTCTGGCCCATGCTTTCTGCCCGGCCGGACTGCTCCCAAAGTTCAACAGGGTTGAGTTCGGGCAGGCGCACTTCCTGGGCGCCGGTGTTGTCCATCTCCTCGCGGATGATGCCTTCGAGCTTGCGAAGCACCCTCCAACCGAGCGGCGTGAATGCGTAAAGCCCGGCTGCCATGCTCGTCACGAGCCCGGCGCGAAGCAGCAGCTTGTGGCTCGCCAGTTCGGCTTCCGACGGAGGCTCTCGGAGCGTCTTCAGCATCATTTTGCTCATGCGCATAGTCGTCGGCTCCGTGGCTGGTGTAAGTGAGAACGGTGCGTTGGCGGGCTTGTCTCGGTCAAGCGCGCCGGGGCTGCTCAAGTTCGTCCGAATCGAGTATGACCGTTACAGGCCCATCGTTCACGAGCGCAACCTGCATTTCAGCTCCGAACCTGCCGCGTTGGACGGTTAGTCCAAGGCGTTCGAGCTCCGCACAAAACGCTTCGTACAGTGGTTCGGCTTCGCTTCCGGGAGCGGCTCGCTCGAATGAAGGCCGGTTTCCGCGCCGGGCGTCCCCGTACAGCGTGAACTGGCTTACGCAGAGGACGCTACCGCTTACCGCCGCGACATCGAGATTCATCTTCCCGTCGGCGTCTTCGAAAATGCGAAGGCTCGCCGTCTTTGCCGCCAGTTTGTGACAGCGCGCCATCGAGTCCCCGTTCGCGATCCCGAGCAAGACCAATAGCCCTGTTCCAATCTGGCCGACCGTTTCGTCACCCACCGAAACGTTCGCCAGCGAAACTCGCTGGATGACCGCTCGCACCCTCAGGTTGCCCCTGCTTCCTGGAATCCACCCAGTCGCCGCACGCTATTTCGGACCCGCTCGCGGAATTCCGCGTCGCTGGTGACTTTTCCGAAGTCCGGTCCATTCGCCATCTGAGTCCTCATTGTTGAACCCGTGAGGAACAGCATGATGGCCTCCGTCCGGATGTCGGCGTCTTCGGCAGTTGTGATTGTCAGGAAGCTTTCATAGAGCGTTTTCCGCCACACGGCGCGGTTCGCCTGGCGCAGCGCAAGCGCGGTTTCGTCGCCGCTCAAGATCTCCCGCGACATCAAGCTGAGAACGTGTTCGTTCGCGGCCGAAAAGTCGATCACGTTGTCGCTGAGCGCATCAAGCTGTTCGACCGTCAGCAGGTCCTTCGCTCGCAGTCGTCGGATCCCGCCTTCGATCGGCAGTTCCCAGATCGCCCTTAAGATTTCGCGCTTGCTTTTGAAGTGGTAATAGAGCGCCGCATCGGTGAGGCCCACCGCCTCGGCGATGGTTCGAACCGTGGTGGCATCGAAGCCGATTGAGCCGAAAAGGCTGCGAGCCGTCTCCAGGATTTTGCGGCGCGTGTCGTCGCCAGACCGTCCGCCGTTTCTCTCCTCAATCTCTGTCATGCGCTGTACTCGAGGCGCTCGCCCGTAACTGCGAGCTCGATCATTCGACGCAATCTGCGTTGGAAGTAAGGCTGGCGAACCGACTCGATGAACTGCTCGCCAAATGACAGGATGGCGTCCCAGAAGACTCCCGCAACGAGATCGAACAGCGTGGTCGAAACGTCGTCGGCTTCACCGCCGATGAGCTGTCGAAGCGGGAGCGTCACAGCTTCGTGCCACGATGCCTGGCGGCCCAGCAGGAAGGCAATGCTCGATTCCTCACCGGCCAGTTGCTCGCGAAGCAGCATCCGCGATAGGTCCGGGCGCTCGCTCCACCATTCGAACATGTGGACGATCTGGTCGATCAGGTTTTCCTGGGTCAGCGGCCGGACATCGAGCGGTAACACGCCGTAATCCGGCTCATCGAGCAGGGCGTTATAGAGATCCTGTTTGGAAGGAAAATGGTAATACACCGCGGGATCGCTCAGTCCAAGTTCGCGCGCGATTAACCGCACCGAAGTTCCCGAGTATCCGTTTTCAGCGAACAGCGTCCGCGCAGCTTCCAGGATACGAATACGGGTGTCACCGCCCGCTGCTGATCGGGTAGCGCGTGGCTCATTCCTGGGCATTGGCGGAGTATAGGGGGGCCAAACCGTTTCGAATAGGTTTGGCTTTTCTTAAATAACTTAGGACGCCGCCGGGCTCTCCGAAGCACTTGATGTCGGCGACTCTGTCTTGCTCGGGGAATCGGATGAGGTGGCGCTGGACTTCGAATCGGAATCACCCTTTGACTCCGAATCGGTCATGGCCGAACTCTTATTTCTGCTATCCGTCGCGTACCAGCCGCCACCTTTGAAGACCACCGGCGGCGCGTGCAGGATCCGTTTGGCAATGCCTTTTCCGCATTCCTCGCACTTGTGGGTCGTCTCGGCATCGAAACCCTGCCGCAGCTCATAGACAGCCTTGCAGGACTTGCACTGGTATTCGTATGTAGGCACAGGAACCTCGGCTGGCGCGTCCGCGTTGCGCCCGGATCTCACCTTGAATCGTGCCCGGTTTAGCACTCAGCAGTCAAGAGTGCTAACTGCGCCAGGCCTCACAACCCGCTAAAATCTCCCTTGGAGAGGTGGCAGAGTGGTTTATTGTAGCCGTCTTGAAAACGGCCGTGGCGAAAGTCACCGGGAGTTCGAATCTCCCCCTCTCCGCCATTTTCGCTATCTGCTAAGCCGCCTCCGCGCTAAAGTCCCTCGCGCACAACTCCCCCGGAGCACTGAATGAAACTTCACGAATACCAGGCGCGAGACTTGCTCGCCCAGAACGGTGTTGCCACCACTGCCGGCCGCGTCGCATCCACCCCCGCCGAGGCTAAGGCCATCGCCCAGGAGCTCGGCGGTAAGGTAGTCGTCAAAGCGCAGATTCATGCCGGTGGGCGCGGCAAAGGCCGCCTCGTCTCTGCTTCCGAAACGGCCAGCATGTTCCACAAGCTCACAACCGACCCGGAGAACAACTCCGGGAAGGTCAAGGGCGACCGCATCGGCGGCGTCCGCCTTGCCGATACCGTCGAAGAGGCCGAAGCCGCCGCCGCCGCCATCCTCGGGAAGCACCTGGTCTCCATCCAGACCGGCCCCGAGGGCAAGCTGGTGAAGAACGTCCTCGTCGCCGAACAGACCGATATCGCCAAGGAGTACTACCTCGCGGCAATCATCGACGGCATGCAGGGCTCGGCGCTCATCATGGCCTCCGCCGAAGGCGGCCAGGAGATTGAAGTAGTCGCCCACAACAACCCCGAGGCCATCGTTCGCGTCCCGGTGAACCCTTCCTCCGGATTCGAACCGTATGTCGGGCGCACGCTCGCCGCGCGCCTCGGTCTCGCCGGCGATCAGGCCGATCAGTTCGGTAAGATCGTCCAGGGTCTCTACAAGACCCTGATGGCCACCGATGCCAGCCTCGTCGAGATCAACCCGCTGGCTGTCACCGAAGATGGCCGCGTCGTCGCTGTCGATGCCAAGCTGACCATCGATGACAATGCCCTTTTCCGCCACAAGGACCTCGAAGCGCTCCGCGACAAGGACGAAGAAGACCCGCTCGAGATCAAGGCCCAGGAACTCGGCGTCGCCAACTTCATCAAGCTCGATGGCAACATCGGCTGTGTTGTGAACGGTGCTGGGCTCGCTATGGCGACCATGGATACCATCAAGCTTGCGGGCGGCGAACCCGCGAACTTCCTCGATATCGGCACCGTGAACGACCCCCAGCGTGTCGTCAGCGCACTCCAGGTCATCCTCGATGACCCGTCGGTGAAAGCCATCCTCGTCAACATCTTCGGTGGCATGGCGCGCGTCGATATCATTGCCCAGGGCGTCATCATGGCTCACCAGCAGATGAAGATTGATGTGCCCGTAGTGATGCGCCTCATCGGCACAAACCTCGCCGAAGGCGAGAAGCTCGTCGAGGAGAGCGGTCTGCCGCTGATCCGCGCCACCGAACTCTTCGAGGCCGCCCAGAAGGCCGTCGAAGCCGCCGGCGCCGCCTAGCTTCGGTGGCCATGCCAATCATCCGAAGGGCATCCGCGTCAGACGTGGATGCCCTTCTCGCGCTCTACGAACAGCTCAACGCGGGCAACGTCCGCGCCGACCGTGACCGCGCGGTAGCCGCCCTCGATGACATGCTCCACAGGCCGAACGTCACGCTCCTTGTGGCCGAAACCTCGGCCGTCATCGGCACCGTCACGCTCGTGATTGTCCCGAACCTCACCCACAACTCCCAACCCTGGGCACAGGTCGAGAACATGGTCACCGACGCCGCCGTGCGAGGCGCAGGCGTCGGCCGCCTGCTCATCGAGGAATGCCTGCGGCTCACCCGCGAAGCCGGCTGTTACAAAGTCCAGTTGCAGAGCGGCAATCAGCGCCGCTCACCCGAGAACGACGCCCACGGCTTCTACGAACATCTCGGCTTCGCCCCGAGTTCGGTCGGCTTCAGGTATTACTTAGACTAAGCGCAATTCGACATTCGCAATTCGAGCTTCTCACACGTACTGCCGGAACCACGCCAGTGTCTTTGCCCACGCATCCTTCGCGGCTGCCTCGTTGTAGCTGGCCCCGGTGTCGTTGAAGAAGGCGTGGTTCGCACCCTGGTAGATCTGGATGTCGAAGGGCGCCCCGGACTCCTGTAGCGCAGCCCGCACCCTGTCGGCTTCGCCTGTGATGCGCGTGTCGTTTCCGCCGTAGATGGCCAGCACTGCCGTCTTCGTCGTCTTCAGCTTGTCCACCTGGCGGCAGGTGCCGTAGTAGGGTGCCGCTGCCTTGATGCCGCTCGCCTCGACGACGGTGTCCCATGTATACCCGCCCCCGAAGCAGAACCCCGTCACTCCGATGCCTCCCGACTTGACTCCCTCGGTGGCCTTCAGGTGGTCGACGTACGCCTTCATATCCGCGATGAGGTCGTCGATCTTCGCGCTGCCGAGCACGCCCGTGTTCGCCGAAGCGTCCGGCTTCGAACCTCCGGCGCGCGAGGCGAGGTCCACCGCAAGAGCGATGAATCCCTCCTTCGCGTAACGCCGCGTCACATCCTTGATGTGGTCGTTCAATCCGCGGTTCTCGTGGATGACCACGATCCCGGGGTAAGGGCCATTCCCCGGCGGTTTTGCGAGGTAGCCAAGCAGGTCGCTGCCGGGCCCTCTGAACTTCACATCACTGGTCTGGACGGTGTCGTTGGTCCCTGTGGGAGCGGCGGTCGGGACTGTCACGGTGCTGCTCGCGCTTTCGTCGGGCGGCTCCGGGGTGTTGGCCGCGTCGGCTGCCTCGTCGTCGTCGTCGCCGCCGCAGCCGACCGCAGCCAGCGCAGCCATGCCGGCCGGAACGCTTCCCATGATGAGCACCGCCCGCCGCAGCAGCTGGCGCCGGGTCATGTGGCCCTCGTTGTATTCGTCGGCGAACTCCTGGACGAGGTAGTGCTGGTACTCGTTCATGCGACCTCCCGTGGGCCCTGAGAGAGTACGCTGCGCGGCGGTGAGGGGACGGGAAAGGCACGCGTTGCTCCACCGGTCTACGTCCGCGCCTCGCCAGACAAGCCTGCCCCCGAGGTCACTCCATGTCCCGAATCGACGTCCACGCCCATTACTTGCCCGGCGCCTACCGCGCCGCCGCCACCGCTGCCGGACACGCCCGGCCCGACGGTATGCCGATGCTCCCACCGTGGAGCGTCGAAAGCGCCCTCGAACTGATGGACCAGAACGATATCCAAGCGTCGATACTTTCGGTTTCGTCGCCCGGTGTGTTCTTCGGTGACGCTGCCGCGGCGCGACAACTCGCCCGCAACGTCAACGAAGCCGGCGCCGAGGCCGTGGCTGCCCACCCGCGACGGTTCGGGCTCTTCGCCTCGCTGCCGCTCCCCGATGTCGATGCCGCCCTCAGCGAAATCGCCTACGCGTTCGACACCCTCCATGCCGACGGCGTCGCCCTGATGTCCAGCTATGCGGGCGCCCACCTCGGCGACCCCGCCTTCGATGCGGTGTTCGAGGAGCTCAACCGGCGCAAGGCCGTCATCTTCATGCACCCGACTTCGCCGGTCTGCATCTCGTGCGGCGAACGCGGAATGCTCGGTTTCCCGGGCCCGATGCTCGAGTTCATGTTCGAATCCACGCGCACAGTCACGAACCTGGCGTACTCGGGCACGTTTACCCGCTGCCCCGATATCCGCTTCATCATGCCGCACGCCGGCGCGGCACTGCCGCTGCTCTCCGACCGCGTCGCGCGATTCGTCCCGATCGTCGGCTCGCCCGCTCTTCAATCCCCAGAGGACTTCCATGTGATCCTCGGCCGCCTCTACTACGACCTCGCTGGCTTCCCCGTGCCGAAGATGCTCGCGCCGTTGCTCTCGGTCGCCTCGCCCGACCGCATCCTCTACGGCAGCGACTGGCCCTTCACGCCGTCCGCGAACGTCAACGCCCTCACCGTTGGCCTGGACAACTCCGCGGAGCTCCAGGCCATTGGTCTCGACCGCGTGATGAGCGAGAACGCGCGGGCCTTGTTCCCACGCTTGGGGTAGGACCGCCCTGGGACATGGCGCGTTGTTTTTTGGATCCGCCGATCGCCGATTTAGATTCGGGTATACCAGGCGGATTAGCTTCGAGTGTACTGACAGATCATGTCGCTTCGGGACATGAACCCTCGCGATTGGCAGGCCGTCAGGGCCGGGCTCGTCGCTGAGTAACTCGGCTCTCATCGGAGGAGCGTGGCACCGGGGAACGCGAATCCCGATAGGCGACCGGCATCTCTGGCTCCGCCATTGGTCGTCAGATCGATCTCCGGGCTCGCGGAGGTTGGGAGACGCTCCCTTGCGGTCGCCGCCCAGACGGGTGGTGCTTAGCCCTCGGCGGCTTCCTTCTTTGCAAGCGCTTTTCCCAGTGCCCGGCCCTTGTCGGGCGTCGGATCTTCGACCAGGCCGTAGATTTCGCGGCCTTCATGGTCTTCGGGCAGGTATTCCGTAATCGGGAGCCCCTCTTCAGTCACGAAGAGCAGGCAATGGCAGTACTTGAAAATCTGCATCTCGTCGCACGCGCAGATCCAGTCGCGGCGCTTCACTTCTTCTTCGCGCGGCTGGTAGAGGCCCTCGGGCCAGTTCCCGTTCTCGTCCTTCGACGGGTAGAAGTTGCACGGGCAGAGTGGCCGTCCGTAGTTGTCGATGTTCGATGCCAGGCCCAGCACAACGCCCTCGGTGATGAACCGGTCGGGATGGAGGTGCGTTCCGGATTTCTCGGCGAATTTCTCCGCGTAGTTCCACATCTTGTTTACCGAGGCCTCGTTCGGTTGGTCCATATTCGGCAAGTTCCTTCGAGCGTTGGTCTGGGAATATCCCCTTTTGTGCCATCAACGTTAGCATGCTCGGCGTGGCCGAACCTACCCGCGACCAGGTCCATGCGCTCTACATTCACGCACTCGGCCGTATTACGGCACTTGGCGATGGCGGCGCGGCCGAGCGCGTGGGGCCGTGGCTCTGCGTCGATGCCGGGCTCGGCGTCTCCGACTTCAACATCGCAGTCGTCGTCGTACCTGTCGCGAACCCCGCGGTTGCCCTCCGCGAGGCGATGAACTGGTTCGCCTACCGCGGGATCAACTGCCGCGTCGACCTGAGGGCCTCACAGGATGGAGCACTTCTGGCCGCGGCAATGGTCGAAGGGCTCGTTTTCAAGTTCCGCGAGCCGGCGATGGTCCTTCACCCCCTACCTCCATCGTTTCCGGCCCACCTACCGCTGACGATGGCTCGCGTCGAAACCGAGGAGGATGTCCGCAGATACTGCTCCGTCGACCGTGACGAGTACTCGGACCAGGACTTCCAGCGGGCGATGGTCGAACGCTCGCTGGTGATGCCGGGCGTCACACTCCACCTGGGCCTGCTGGAAGGGCGGCCGGTTGCCCGCTCGATGGGGATGGTCCAGGGCGACCTGGTCGCGGTTCACAACGTGTACGTCGCGCCATCGCATCGCCGGCGCGGCTTCGGTTCGGCCATCACCGCGGTGGCCATCGAAGCCGGGATGACTGCCGGCGCGACGGGTGCGTGCCTCGAAGCGACCGTGCTCGGTTATTCTGTTTACGAAGCGATGGGGTTCCGCAAGATCGACGACTATGTTGTCATGGGAACCGATACGCCGCTTTTCCCGAAGTAAGACCATGGGCTCACCATCCGACTCCGAACTCCATCGAACGTTTCTGCGGCAGCGGCGAACAGTGGTACAAGCGAGCGGTTCCGGCGCGATCGAGGAATCCGGCGGCTGGCAGCTCTATGACTCGGCCACCGGCCTCGGGTCCATCAACCAGGCGATGGCCCTCGACGGAGCTCAGAGCCCAGGAATCGAGGTTGTCGGCGAGTGGTATCGGAAGCGGGGCGCAGCCTATTCCCTGGTCCTCCAGGACGGCCGTGACCAACAGCTCATCGAGACGGCCCGGAGCTCTGGCTTCACGATCGCCCAGAGTCAGCCGGTGATGGTCCGGGGCCTGCCCTGCCCTGTCGAAACGAATGGCGACTTGCGCCTGCGCCCGGTCGAAACGAGCAGTGATGCGGCCGCATTCCTCGCGGTCCGGCGTGACCCGACGAAGGTTCGCCCCCCGGACGATACCGAGACCGCGTTCATCCTGCGGCTCGTTGAATCCGGCAACTTCCACTACTTGGTGGCGGAACTGGATGGCGAGGTTGTGGGCGCGGTGACATCGAGCTGCGTTGGTGAAATCGCCACCGTTGCGAACCTGTTCGTGGCGTCCCCCTGGCGCCGCCGCGGCCTCGGCGCGGATATTACCGCCAGGTCCGCCTCGACCTGGCCGCAGGCGAAACACGTGACGCTCGAAGCATCAGCCGAGGGCGCGCTGCTCTACACCTCGATGGGCTTCGAGCGGCGATTCAGCTATGTCCGGATGATGCCGCCGGCAGCTGGCTAGATGGTCAGGCCGCCAAGCCCCTGGACGCCGCGCACGTACTCGATTTCGCCGACATGGCGGTAGCCGTGGCTCAGGCAGATGCCGTAGATACCGTTCCAGAGCGACATTTCGCCCAGCGGTTTGATGGTCACGCGCCGTTCGTTGAACTGGTCGGGCGACATCTCGGCCAGGTACCGGTCGGTCGCGGCCCAGACCCCCTGCTGGTACTCATGCCACTTCGTCACGTCGTGAATCTGGACAGCGTTCGCCTCATCGGTGGTCATTCCCGTGCCCTGGCTGTTCCGCGGGAGGCCAAAGGTCTCGTTGTAGCCGCCTTCAAGCCAGACGGTCGGCTTCCCCTGTGTGACGAAGTTGATGATGTTGTCCTCGGTGCGGACGTAATGCCAGAGGCTGAAGAAGCCGCTCACGCCGCCTTCCTGCGGACGGAAGTTCAGTTGCTCGGCGGTCATGCCTTCGACCGCCTTGTCGAGGAGCTGGTGCATGGACTTGAGCGAGCTGCGAAGAATGCTGTGTGGAGTGTCGGACAAAGAAACGGCCCCCGGAGGTATTGGGGGCCGATTGTGTCGAGGATGTGCGCGGGCGTCTACCCGGCGCGAGCGGCGGCGCGCTGCGGTTCGTCGAGCGAGTAGCCCGAGCCCCAGCGGTTGACGATGTAGACCGGATTGCTCGGGTCGTCTTCCAGCTTCTGGCGCAAGTAGCGCACGTAGAGGCGGAGATAGTGCGTTTCGCCGGCGTACTGGTTGCCCCACACGCGGGCAATGAGCGCCTTCGAGGGGATGACTTCGCCCGGGTGTTCTGCCATTGTCGCCAGGAGCCGGAACTCCGTGGGCGAGAGCGGCACAACCACGCCTGCCTTCGTCACCTGCTGGCTGCCCGGGTCGATCTCGAGTTCACCGATGCGGAGGACATCCGGCATGCCGGCATGGCGTTCCTCGGGAGCTTCCATCTGCATGCGCCGGAACATTGCCCGCAGCCGCAGGTCGATCTCTTCGGTCGCGGCCTTCGGACGGCAATAGTCATCCGCCCCGGCTTCGAAACAGCGCAGCAATTCGGCGAACGTCCCCGCACAACCGACAACAATCACCGGAGCGTTCGAATCCTGCCGCACGCGGGCGACCACGTCACCCGGGAATGCGAGCTCGCGCCCGAGGTCGACGATGATGGCGTCGGCCTGGCTAAGCGGCGCGGCGAAGCTCGTCGCTCCAGAATCTCCGACCGGGAGCACCCGGTATCCGAATTCCTCGAGACCGCGGGCGCGGTCATGCGAACGTTCGAGTCCCTGCGAAATCACCACGACGCGTGTGCCAACGAGGGGCGGGAGCCCGGGCGAGTGTGTCCCTGTGGTTGCCTGCATGCGGTTTGTCACCCCCATCGGTGGCAACCCCAATGTTCCGATCGGCTACAGCCGCCGAAATTAGAGGTATGCCGAAGTCGAAGCCGTTCTCGTGGCTCCTTGCAGTGGGCATGCTCTGCTCACTTGCGGGGCTTGCCTTTGCGGAGATGCCGAGGGCAACCACCGCGGCCGAGCAAGACCCGACACCAGAAACATCGGCAACCGATGCCGCTTCCTCCCCCGTTTCTAACCCCTCTCCAACAGTTGTCACCGAAGCGACACCAGATGCGACGCCGGTCGCGCCGGCACCCACCGAGGCGCCCGAAATCGCGACCGCCATCGCCCCTGTGGTCGCCACGCCAACCCAGGCCGCCCAGGCGATCACCGCAGCGCCCACCTCTGCCATCCAGTCGTTGCCGTCGAATGTCGAAGAGCCCGTCGAACTCCCCCGGGCGACCGACAAAGCCCATCTGCTGTTCGACCTGATGAACGCTGCCCGCCGGGACGCAGGCCTCGCGCCGCTGGAGTGGGACGAGTCGCTCGAGGAGGTCGCCTACGCGCGCGCCGCCAACCTCGTCGAAAATGGCTATTTCGACCACTACGCGCCGGACGGCGAGAGCGCATTCTCCGAACTCGCCGCACGAGGCATTCGCTACCGGCTCGCCGGCGAGAACCTCGCGCGAAACAACTACCTGGAATCCAAGACGGTCGCTGCCGCTTTCGAAGGGCTGATGAACAGCCCCGGCCATCGTGCGAATATCCTCGAGGAGCGCTTCAGCTCTGTGGGTGTGGCGACGGTGAAAGACGGCAAGATGTGGATCTACGTCACCGTCTTCCTGAACTGAGATTGCGACGCGTTGAGGTTTCTTTAGAATCCCGCGCATGAACTGGACTGAAGGCGACGTGACGCTCGGTGGCGTCCGCATTCACTACTACCGCCGTGGCACGGGCCGGCCACTGGTGCTCGCCCACGGCTTTTCGGATAACGGCCTCTGCTGGGAACGCGTGGCCGCGTCACTCGACGACCATTACGACATCGTCGCGTACGACTCCCGCTTCCACGGCAAGTCGGACGCGCCTGCGGATGGCGAATTCGGCGATGCGGACGACCTCATCGGGCTTGTGAAGGCGCTTGGCCTCCAACGGCCCGCCGTGCTGGGTCACTCGATGGGTGCCGCCACGGTCGCGGACGCAATCGGCAGGGAACCGGGCCTGTTCCGCCGCGCCGTCCTCGAGGACCCGCCGTGGCGGGACGAATGGCCGGTTGGCGCCAGGCCGCAGCAGCCGAACTGGAGCGAAATCACGGTCGAGCAGGTGATTGCCTATGGCAAACAGCAAAGCCCGACGTGGGACGCTGCCGAGTTTCCCGCCTGGGCCGAATCGAAGCGCCAGCTCCGCGTGCCCGCCGACTGGGGGACGCGCCGCCCGAGCTTCCTCGGCGCATGGCGCGACCGTGTCACGGCTATCGGAGTCCCGGCATTGCTCATCCGCGGCGACAACATCGAACGGGGAGCCATCGTCTCGGAGGATGTGGCTGCGGAGGCTCAGCGGCTGAACGCGAAGGTCGAGGTCGTCTGCCTCAAGGGCGCCGGCCACAACGTCCGCCGGGAGGCGTTCGACGACTACGTCGGCGTGGTTGGGGAGTTTCTGGACCGGGATTGAAGTGGTGGGCGATGAGGGGCTCGAACCCCCGACCCCCTGCGTGTAAAGCAGGTGCTCTGACCAACTGAGCTAATCGCCCCCGAAAACCGCGCCTCGTTCAATTTCAACAGATCGGCTGTTGGAGCGCTACGCGCACGAACGGTCCGCTCTGTGCACCTGCTCACCACCTGCGAACCACGCACCGCTTCGCGTAGTATTGCGCCATTCGAGGCCAGACGGTCAGAAATCCACTATCTCCCCGGGGTTCCCGATGTTCGCTTTCATGGCCAGGCTGTCCTTCCGGTACCGTTGGGCGGTCCTGATAGCGGTGGCCGTTGCGGCGCCGATCGCCCTCATCGCAGGGCGAGGTGTCTTCACGGCGCTCGATCCCGGCGGCTACGACGACCCGAGCACCGAGTCCATCAAGGAACGCGAGCTCAACGTCCAGGAGTTCGGACTGGGCCGGGCCGATTTTGTGGTCCTCTACACGGCTGATTCGGGCAAGGTCACCGACCCGGCGGCCGCCTCGGCCATCCAGGAAGCCCTCGACCGCGGCGAGAGCGACCCGGCGGTCACCCGCATGCTCAGCTTCTTCAACACTGGCGCCCAGTCGCTGGTTTCGCAGGACGGCACGCGAACCTTCGCGGTCATGAGCATGGAGGGCGACGTCAAGGAGAAGCTCGACGCGTTCGAACACCTCGAAGAACTGTTCAAGGCCGATGGGCCGGTGAAGACCGAGTACGGCGGCGTCATCCCGGTCTTCCACGAGAACCAGGTGATCACCGAGCGGGACCTGCGGCGAGCCGAACTCATCGCCTTCCCGATTACCGCGATCCTCCTGCTCCTGATTTTCAGAAGCGCGGTCGCGGCAATGGTGCCCCTCGTGCTCGGCGGCCTGGCCATTGTTTTCGCGCTCGCCATCGTGCTCCTGCTTTCGATGCTCACGCGGGTGAACATTTTCGCCCTGAACATCGTCACCATCCTCGGTCTCGGCCTGGCCATCGACTACTCGCTGTTCATCCTGAGCAGATACAGAGAAGAGGTGCCGGAACTCGGCATCGAAGGCGCGATCATTCGCAGCGTCGGCACCACCGGGCGCGCTGTGGCTTTCTCCGGAGTCACCCTCACAGCCAGCCTGGTGGCGCTCTTCTTCTTCCCCCAGGTCTATCTGCGCTCGCTCGCGATGGGCGGCATCGCCGTCACCATGCTCGCGATCCTGATGGCCTGCACCGTGCTGCCGGCCCTCCTCGGCGTGCTCGGCGACAAGATCGAACGCCTCCGGCTGCCGTTCTTCCCCAGCGCCGAAGAAGAAGCCAGCTCCTCGGAGAGCGGTTTCTGGCACACCCTTGCATTCGCAGTCATGCGCCGGCCCGTGATTATCGGCGTCACCGTGGTGGCGTTCCTGCTACTGCTCGGCGCGCCGTTCCTGCGCGTCACGGGCTCCACCCAGGACGCCCGCGCGCTCGGGAAAGGCGTCGAAGCGCGCGACGTCTTCGACATCCTCAACTCCGAGTTCACGCCGCACGAGACAACCCCCCACCAGCTCCTCATCGAATTCGATGGCCCGGCCCTGACGCCCGAACACGTCGGCGAACTGTTCGACTTCGCCGGGCGCCTCAAGGCCGTCGATGGCATTCAGCGGATCGACAGCGTGTTCGGAATCCAGCCCGGCCTGAGCAAGGAGCAGTACCAGTCGCTCGCGTCAGCGCCTCCGGGTTCGCTCGATCCCCAGGTCCTGGCCGCTATTTCGCTCTTCATCAAAGACAACTACGCTCGCTTCTCGCTCGTCAGCAAGTTCGAATTGGACGCCAGTGAATCCCAGCATCAGGTCGAGGAGATCCGGGCCATCGAGCCGCCCGCAGGTTCACGATTGCTGGTGGGCGGCGACGCCGCGGAGCTGTTCGACATCAAGCACAGCATCATCGAGCGGCTGCCCGAAATGCTGGGCTTCATTGGCGTCGCCACATTCATCGTCCTCTTCCTTGTATTCGGATCCATCACGCTGCCCTTCAAGGCGATGCTGATGAACCTCCTGTCGCTCACCGCTTCGTTCGGCGCGACGGTGCTGATCTTCCAGGACGGGCGGTTCCAGGGGCTGCTGCAGTACGAGTCGCTGGGGAGCATCGACATAACGCTCCCGATTGTGCTCTTTGCCATCGTGTTCGGGCTCTCCATGGACTACGAGGTGCTGATGCTCAGCCGGGTGCGCGAGGAGTACGACCGCACCGGCGACAACACGCTCGCCGTGGCGCGCGGCCTCGAAAAGACCGGCCGCCTGATCACGAGCGCGGCAGCCATCCTCATTGTTGTCATCCTCGCCTTCGCGACCTCGAGCCTGACGAACCTCAAATCGCTCGGCATCGGTATGGCGCTGGCCATCTTCATCGATGCCACGATTGTCCGCGCGCTGCTTGTGCCTGCGACGATGCGAATGATGGGGAGCTGGAACTGGTGGGCGCCGGGGCCGCTCCATCGTTTCTGGGAGCGGCTGGGCCTCGGCGACCTGGAGGGGCATGGCGCCCCCGCGGCGCGACCCGCTCAGACCGGGCTGCACCCGGCGCTGGCCATTGCCAACGGCCAGGTTACACGGATGCCACAGGCGGCGACACCCGTTGCGGCCGCGACCACGGTCGCGCCAGTCGCGCCTCCTCCGACCCAGGTCCTTGCCGTCGAGCCCGCCGGACCGCCGCTCCTCGGTGTCTTCCGCGTGTCGCAGGGACCGCAAACGGGCCGCGAACTCGCCATCCGCGGCACCGCGACCGTCGGACGCGCTCCCGATTGCGACATCGTCCTGACGGACCCTCTTGCCTCGGGCCACCATCTGCGCGTCAGCCAGTCGAACGGGGCCACCATGGTGGAGGACCTCGGCAGTACCAACGGAACGATCCTCGACGGCCAGCGCCTCGATGGTCCGCGCCCGCTGACTTCAGGCGCGGAGGTGAAGATCGGTGCGACCGTCCTCACCTTCAGCGCGGCAAAGGCCCCGGAGGCTCCCGGCGAAGAAGTTTCGATGGTCCCGCCGACGGTGCTCACGAAGCGGGTCTCCCGTCTCACGGACTATCTCGTCCTGCTCGAAGGCGAATCGCCTGGGACCGTCCATCGCCTCGACGGCGACACCATCGGCATCGGCCGCGACCCGCGTAACGCGATCGTTGTGAACGACGTGAAGGTCTCCGGCTTCCACGCCCGCATCCAGCGCGGCCTCGATGGCGGACTGGTTATCGAAGACCGCAACAGTTCGAACGGAACATACCTCAACGAGGTTCTGATCGAGGAAGGCTACCGCCTCGTCGACCAGGATGTGATCCGAGTGGGCGATACCACCCTCCAGTTCGTGATGGGCTCGTAGCTCAGGCGAGGAGATCCCGGAAGTACGGGCTGAAGAGCCGGTTCGTTGGGTCGAACTGTTCGCGGAACTTGAGGAATGCGCCGATGCGGTCGCCGTAGGCCTTGTGCACCTGGTGCCTCGCCAATGACTTGGTCTGATTGAACAGCGGATAGCCGCCGTGCTGGCTGCAGAACTCGTTGTACGCGACCAGGAACTCCTCCCAGCCTTCCTTGGGCGTGCAAACCGGGTCGACGCTGAGGACAGGACCATCGAACGAATACGAGAGCAGCGATGATTGGTCCTGGGCGACGCTGTAGCCCGCCTCGATCATGTCGCAACGGAAGCCGGTCTTGCGCTCGTAATCGCGGACGAAGACTTCGTAGTCCTTTAGCACACCTACGTAGAGGTCGGCGGGGAAAACCCAGATGCCGAAGGTGTAGCGGGTCTTTCCACCAACCTCCCCATAGCGGATCACCTGGTCGGCGGGCAGGCTGTCGTCTTTGTGGATCAGCATAACAATGGCCCGCAGCAGGATCCGGTTCTGGAGCGAGATGAGGAGGTTCCTCAGCGGGCGGAAGGAGACATGGGTGCTGCAGAAGTGCGAAAACCCGGGCGCCATCGTCTTCCATTCCAGGTTTCTTAGCTTCCAGCGCCAGTGGTGCTTCATGTCGGGCGCGATAGATGGGTCATAGCTGCGGTACTCCACCACGATCGTGCGCTCGAAGGGCGCGATATAGAACATCATCGATTCGCCCCGGGCCTTCAGCTCCGGGAGCCGCTCGCAAAACTCGCTGATCGAGTAGGACTCGTTGTAGACCTTCATCGCCTGGAGTTTCTTAATCCGGTACGTCACCTCGTACACGATGCCGAACAGCCCGTAACTCAGGCGGGTCGCCTGCAACAGTTCCGGCTGGTCTTCGGTCACTTCAACCAGTTCCCCCGCGGCCGTGACCATCTTGATGCCGATGGCGTACGACGAGACCTGCCCAAATTCGCCGGGAAACGAAGATTCCTTCGTGCTGGAAGTGGCGCCTGCCCCGAGCGAGAGGTTGCCCAATTCGATGTGCACATACATCTGCAGCCCGCGCTTCTCGAGATCCTTCGCCACGTCGATCAGCAAGGCGCCGGCCTCAACCGTCACCGTCAAGGCCTTCTCATCGATCTTGAGGATGCGGTTCATGGTCCGCATGTTGACGAGGGTGCCGTTGCTGGCCGTCCCACATTCGCTGGTTGAGTGATTCGAACCGACGGCGCGCACCGGCGATGGGTAGGCTTCGGTGTCTTTCATGATGCGCACGAGGTCGTCCACCGAATGGGCATCGACCCTCACCTGTGGCCAGGAGATCACGTCGCCGCCCCAGTTGCGGACGGCGGTGACGCCGCTGGTGGCAGCGCCGGTCGTCTCTGCGGATTCGATTCGAGTCATGCTTTCACCTCATTCCACGGTGCGAACGCGTGCGGCAGCCCTTCCAGGCAACTTCGGAGCTCGGGGAAGTGCCGCAGGAGCACCGACGAGAACGTGTTTTCCTCGACCCAGTCGAGGCCTTCCTTCGTGTAGATCTCCGGCCGGAAGTCGTCGGTGAAAAACCGGTCGCTCGAGAGCCGGCGCGAGGCCATCAGCACGAAGATGCGGAAGGCCGTCTCGCTGAAGGCGAAGCCTTTCGGGGGCTTCTCCGCGAACATGCCGACCATCGTGTCGAGGCGGTCGATGTCGCCGCCGTAGACGGTACTCAGCTCCTGCGCGATGGCCGGGTCTTCGCAGAGGTCTTCGAACGACGCGACGCGCGGAAGCCGTAGCCGTTCCCGGAACTCGTTGTAGCGCGGGATCCCGCGTTCGCGGTCTCGAAGGATGTCGATGGCCGCGAGGTCGATGTGGATCGGGTCTCCGCCTTCGATCTTGCGGAAGTCGCGCAGCGAGTTGGGATAGTTGTGCAGCGTTATCTGGCCCGGATGGCTGCGGCCGAACGAGTAGAACAGGTCCTGCATCGGGATCGATTCCACGAGAGCCCTCGTCGCCAATCCCTGGATTTCGGTGAAGGTCTTCTCCTTCAACACGGCGCTTGTTGCCGAAGAACGAATGGTGAATTCGTCGGGCACGAGCGGGTGCATGCGGTACACGGTGACGAACTCTTCCGTGAGCGAATACGGGACGCCCGCGTGGTCGGCGTGGGAGCCGAGGATCCCGCTCCAGGCGTGGCCGAGATGGGGCAGGCGCTTCGTCATCCAGCGTGGAAGGGCGCCGTGCCAGTTGGCGTGCATACCCAGGTGCAGCGTGGGTGTATCCAGCAGCGCCGGCGTCCATTCGACCGTGTGGATCTTCGCCATCAGTGCGGCATTCACGAGGCGGGCGGTCTGGAAGATCTCTTCATCGCCCATCTCCGGGTGGGTTTGCTTGATCCGGTCGCAAATCGCGTTGTGCTCCCGGGCGAAGACCGTGTGGAGGAGGCTGAGGCCGAGCCAGTAGTTGTCGTTCCAGCCCGTGAGGTCAACCCCGGCGCGGACGCTTTGGTCCACGGGGAGCAGGGGGTTTCCAGGTTCCGCCGATTCGACCATGCGCAGCTTGCCATCGACATGGCTGCGGAGTTGCTCCTGCCGCGCGAGCGAATTGCCATAAATCTGCGACGCATCCCACCAGTGCGTGACCGCCGACCGAAACGTCGGAGGGCCTTCGCCCTCATGCCACGTTGGGTCCGGCCGCGTGCGGCGAATCTTCATCGGCCGTTCCTCGGCCGGCCATGGATCATCAGGTTCGAGCGGCACTTCGAACGGGTCCTCAACCGCGTTGTCGCCGTGGCTGAACCAGCCATGGACCTGGAACTGGATCCACGCCGCGGCCAACAGGTTGAGGCTGGTTGCCGGCAGGAACTCGCGCCGCGCGAGGAGTTCGCGGCTGATCGTCCGGGGGTTCGGCTCCATGAGCCCCGGCATCGCTTCGGGCCAGGCGCTTTCAGGCGGGACGTTCCGCCCGAACCGGCTGTCGGCGACGCCCATTTCGGGGTCGTGCAGGTCGGTAGAACTCCCGTCGGCCGTGCGCCAGCGGTGCTTCCTGCTTCGGCTTGGGCGCCCCTTGCGGACCGGTGGTGCGTTGCCGCGAACGTCGTAGAGGTTCTCTTGCTGCATCCGGGTCCGAACGCCAGAAAGCGCTAGCGCTCCGAGCAGGGGCGGCAGATTCGGCCACGGTCGAATCCGCGTCGGCCATTGCAAAACGCTGGCAAGGACCAGGGAGATCCGGGCTCTCATGTGTTGCGCGCCCCTCGTGGCTGACGAATCCCGTCGCGGTACGGTGGCCTCGAACGAAGCCCTACCCCCTTTGCCGGAACAGAGGGCATAGTAAGGCGACACCACAGGCATGAGAAGTGCGCTGGTGTTGCGGTTCAGTTTCGCGTCCACGGGCGTCCGCAGCCCACGTGAGCACGCAGCGCGCCCCGAACCTTGCCCCGCCCTCCGACGTTGGAGTAGGCTCGCGCAGATTTGTGACCACAGATTCAGGACACTCGCCAGCGCCATCGAGCCTCGCCCCTCCAGGTGAGCCCGGGAGAGCGGTCGTCCGCGTCGGACGCGACCCTTCCAACGACCTGGTGGTGCCCGAACTCATCGTCTCGCGTTTCCACGCGGAATTGCGAAAGGCCGTCGATGGGCGCACGCAGCTTATCGACCTCGGGAGCCACAACGGCACCTTCGTCAACGGCGAGCGAATCACGGGGGCGATTCTGCGCGACCTGGACCTCGTGAGCTTCGCCGGGAGCCAGTACCGCTTTGTCCACGACACGCTTAGCCGCCAGGTCGAGCCTGCGGAGGTCGCGTTCGCAGCCCTTGGCGTCAGCGCCGGCTTCGGCGATCACACGCTGGTCCACGATGTCTCGTTCCCACTCCAGCTGGGCTCGTTGCTGGCGATCGTCGGGCCTTCCGGGGCCGGCAAGTCCAGTCTGTTGAACGTCCTCACCGGGTTGCGCCAGCCGATGGCCGGGACGGTCTATTTCGCGGGGCGGGATCTGCACGCGGGCTACAGCGAACTGAAGGGCCGCATCGGTTTCGTGCCCCAGGACGATATCGTCCATCCAGACCTCACCGTCGTACAGTCGCTCGAATTTGCGGCAGACCTGCGCTTCGCTCCCGATGTCACCTCAGCCGAGCGGAAGACCCGCATTGTCGAGGTCCTCGATGAACTGGAACTGTCACACCGCCGGGACGTGCAGGTGCGGAAGCTTTCCGGCGGCGAGCGTAAACGCGTGAGCGTCGGGCTGGAATTGCTGACGCAGCCCACGTTGCTGCTCCTCGATGAACCGACATCCGGCCTGGACCCGGGCCGCGAACGCAACCTGATGGAACTGCTCCGGCGCCTCGCGGACGGCGGGCGCGTCGTCGTCGTGGTCACGCACAGCGTCGATAGCATCCGGCTCTGCGACCGTGTGCTCTTTCTGGCTCCGGGAGGGCGCGTTGCCTACTTCGCGCCTCCCTCGCTCGCCCACGCGTACTTCGAACGGGACGACTACCAGGAGATCTTCCGCGACCTGAGCGAGCGTGACCCGGTCGAATGGGATGCACGTTTTCAGGCCGACTCAATCTCGAGGCACTTCGTCACTGATCCGCTGAAGGGCTATTCCGCGACGCCTGCGGATCCCGCCCAAAGAGCCCCGCAACTGACGCCGCAACGCTGGGCTCGCCAGTTCTCGATGCTCACGCGGCGCAATATCCGCGTCCTTGCCGCCGACCGGACAAGCGTCTCGACGATGCTGGTCGCGGGCCCGCTGCTGGGGCTGCTGGCCCTCTGGCGGTTGCCCACCAACGAGCTCGCGAGGCTGCCCGTTTTCCAGCTGCGGCTGCTTTCGCAGGCTTCGCTGGTTCTCTTCGTAGTGATGCTCTGCATGACCCTCCTGGGCCTGTCCAACGGCATCCGCGAGATCTCCAAAGAATCGAAGATCCTGAACCGCGAACTCGCCGTGGGCCTTTCGCCCTCGGCGTACATGTTCTCGAAGGCGCTCTACCTGGGCGTAATCACCATCATCCAGGCGGTGATACTCGTCCCCATCGCGCTGGCCCGCCAGGGTGGCCCTCCGGACGCACTCCTCCTGGGCTCGCCATTGTTCGAAATCGTGGTGGCCGCGGCGCTCACCGGGACGGCCGCGCTGGCACTGTCCCTGTTTGTCTCGGCCGCGCTTCGGTCGACGGCGGCAGCCCTCGCAAGCCTGCCGCTGCTGCTCGCCTTCCAGGTGCTATTCGGTTCGGCGGGTTTGTTCCCCGGCACCGAAGAGCAGCCGGTTCTTCGCGAGGTGGGGTATGCCTCGAGCGCCGGCTGGGGTTTCGCTGCCGCCGCGTCCACTTCCGATCTAAACGTACTCCAGCGGTCCAACAACACGGCCGCGAAGATTCCGGTGGTTCGCCTCGATCAGCCAGACGAGGCGATCCGCGCTTTGCTTCAGCCGGAGAGCGGCCCGGCGCGGTTCGACCATACGCGGAAAGCGTGGCTCATTTCCGCCGGCGCACTCGTGGGTATCACCGCCATCTGTTTCGTTGGGGCCGGACTGGCCGTCCGGCGCATGGCGCCGGGCTAGCGATGAAGATCTCGGCAGTCATGGTCGTGATCCTGATCTGCGCCGGCCTCGTCGCCTGCAACGGCGACGACGATGCGCAGTCCAGCGTGCCCACATGGGAGTCCGTCGCGAAAGATCTCAAGCCGGGACTCGATGTGGCATCGGCCAACCCGTGCCAGAGCGGCGAGCGCTCGTGTTTGGATATCGTCGCCAACGAAATGCAACGGCGGTTGAAGCCACTGGCCGAGTCCTGCAACCACAACGCGCTCTTCGCGACGATGTACCTCCGCATGACCGAGGAAATCATCAAGGCCTACGACGCTGGCCGTCTCCAGAATCCGGCGGCCACCGCCCATTTCACCGCATGGTTCGCGAGCTACTACTTCCGCGCATTCGACGATTGGTCGGCGGGAAGGACCGACCGGGTGCCGAATGCCTGGCAGGTCGCTTTCAGCGCCGCCGACGATGAGCGCGTCCGGGGCCTGGGGAACCTGTTGCTAGGAATGAACGCCCACGTCTCACGGGACTTGCCATACGTCGTGGCCGACGTTATGAAAGTACCCCAGGCAGCGATCGACCCGGATTACCAGCTGGTGAACGACCTGATCCAGAACCTGAGCGCCAACCTGCTCTCCGAAGTCGCCGATCGCTTCGACCCGACCGTTTCGACGGCGGAGCTGCCCCTGGTACTGGGGGGCGCACAGAGTTTCGGCGCCTTCGTGGCGCTCTGGCGGTCCGAATCCTGGGTCAACGGAAACCAGCTCATCTCCGCCGGCAGCAACCGGGCCAGCATCGAATCACAGATCGAAACGAACGCGGGCGCGCGCGCGTTGGCCATCCTGCCCGAGGTCAGCTATCTGCCGTTCGTCGAAAGTGCTTCGACGCGCGACGCATACTGCGCCAAACACAAATGAGCGCTGCATTCGGCTAGATCGGCGGACGGGCGGGGAAATCCGGCTGGGCGCGGAAGTGCTCTTCGAGTTGGGCCATGACCGCAAGGACCACGTCTTCGCGCCAGTGACGGCCCACCACCTGGACACCGACCGGCATCCCGGCGCTCCCCTCTTCGACCTTTCGGGCGGCCCGATCGACCATGTCGCGGTTCTTCGGTCGGTCGGATTCCTCGCCGAGTCGCACCTTCGTTGCAGACACCGCCCCCGCCGGCATCCCCAGCATGTTGTAGACGATGGAGTAGCACTGCGAGATGAAGAGCTGGTACATCGAGCCGTGCAGGACAGCCGGCAGGGGATAAACCGGGCAGATAATCGCGTCGAACTTGCCGTCGTCCATCGCCTGTTGGAAGTCGGCCTGGAAGCGGTCGCGCTTCAGCATCAGGGCGAACGCTTCCGACGCCGAGCAATCTTTTAGTGGTCGCAACACCCGCGCGAGCCGCTTCTGTCCAGCGAGACTCATGGCTGCGGCAGCCGGCCGTCTGAGCGGCGTCGGGATCATCCCCGTGCGCATGAATACGCTGATACGCGGATCGGCCTTGTTCCCGCGCAATGCTCGAGACATCCAGCGGCCGTTGTCCGCGCCCATGATGGCGAACGTCAGGTCGATGGCCTCCGCCATCGACGGCGGACGGAACTCTTCGACGACCGCGCCCCGCGCGCGCAACGCCGCGGCCGCTTCTTTGACCGCCCGGCGGATTGCCGGAGACGGCGTGAAGTAACCGTCGTCGGTGTACATCGCCACCCGGAGGCCCCGAATCTTCACGGATTCATACGGGCCCCACACCGGGACCGGCGGGATCGTAGGGTCTCCACCCTGCGCGTCCGCCTCCGAGAGCAAGCGCATCGAAAGGTCCAGGTCGCGGACGTTCCGAGAGAGCATGCCGGGAACAAGCGGGATGCCCGAATTTCCGGGGAAGAAGATGTTCGGGGCGCCGGTCATCGTCATCCGCCCAAAGGTGGGCTTGAGCCCGAAGATGCCGCACGCGTGGGCAGGGTTGCGGATGCTCCCGCTGTATTCGGAGCCGAGGCCCAGGGCGGCGCCTCTCGCCGCGACGATGGCGGCATCCCCGCCGGTCCCGCCGGCCGGGCTCCGCTCTAGGTCCCATGGATTGTTCGTGCGCCCGTACACGGAGTTGTCGCACTCCTGGTACATCAGCAACTGGGGAACGTTCCCTTTCGCGACAACGATGGCGCCCTCCCTGCGGAGTTTCGCCACCGCCGGCGCGTCGCCTTTCGCGCGGTGATCGCGGCGCGTTTCGAGGCCCATCGTGGTGGGCGTCCCGGCCACGTAGTACTGGTCCTTGATGGAGATGGGTACGCCGTGGAGCGGCCCGAGCGCCTCGCCGCGTGCCTGCTTTGCGTCGGCTTCGTCCGCGGCTGCTCGAGCTTCCTCGTACATAGGCCACGCCACCGCGTTCAGCCTGGGTTGGACGGCTTCGAGCCGGGCGATATGCGAATCGATGACATCGCGCGCCGAGACTTCGCGGCGAGCGATCATTGCGGTGATTTCGTAACCCGGAAGACCGGCGAGACTTGTTTGCTCGACCACGATTGGTGGACCTCCACGGCGGGTCCCGGGCACTCTGCCCGGGCTGCGAGTGTCCGATGATAGGCATGCCCGATTCGTTGGCAAGGGTGGCGAGGGCTTGAGCGCGGCGTGTATGCTCGGCGGCATCTCTTCCGGGGATCTTTTCTGGTGGCAAATCGCGCACACGCAATTGTCCTGGGAGCCAGCATGGCTGGCCTTTCAGCCACGCGGGCTCTGAGCAATCACTTCGATCGAGTAACCGTCATCGAACGTGACGAACTGCCCGGCGATCCGATGACTCGCAAGGGCGTGCCGCAGGGAAACCATGTCCACGCGCTCCTGGCCGGCGGCTACAACGTGCTCAAGGGCTACTACCCCACCATGCCCCAGCAGATGACCGAGGCGGGTGTGGCCCAGGGCGATATCACCGGAGACTTCCTCTGGTACCAGTACGACCACTGGAAGCTGCGCGCCGATTGCGGGCTCACCGCAGCCTTCCTCAGCCGGCCGCTCCTCGAATACCTCGTGCGCAAGAACACGAAGGCGCTCTCCAACGTCACCTTCCTGGAAGGCTACGATGGCGAACAGCCGGTCTACGATCGCGCGAAGCGGCGCGTCACCGGACTGGAAGTGAAGAATCGCGCCACGGGCGAGACGCAGACCCTCGAGGCTGACCTCGTTCTCGATGCTTCTGGTCGGGGGAGCCAGACCCCGAAGTGGCTCGAGTCGTGGGGTTTCGCCCGCCCCGAGGAAACCGAAATCAAGGTCGATGTGGGCTATGCCACCGCCATCATCGAACGGCGTCCCGGCGACCTCTGGGATGCGCACGGCATGATCATCGCGACGGCGCCCCCGAAGAACCTCCCGCGCGGCGCCGGCGTCATCAGCATGGAACACGACCGCTGGGTCGTTACCCTCGCGGGGGGCCTCGGTGACCATCCGCCGACAGATTACGAAGGCTGGATGCAGTTCGCGAAGACCATCCCGGGCAACGCCGTGGCGCCCCTCCTCGAAGGCCGCGAACTGTTGCGCGAAATCATGGCCTACAAGTACCCGGCGAACCGCCGTCGCCACTACCACGAACTCACCGACTTCCCCGCCGGCTACCTCGTACTGGGCGACGGCGTGTGCAGCTTTAACCCGGTGTACGGCCAGGGCATGACGGTTTCGCTCAACGAGGCGAAGGCCCTCGACGAATGCCTCGCCGCGGGGGATGCCGGCCTGTGGAAGCGGTACTTCGCGCGCACCCGCGCCATCACCGACATCCCGTGGCTCATCGCGGCCGGCGAAGACCTGCGCTACCCGCAGGTCGAAGGCAAGCGTCCGCGCGGATTCGCCCTCCGCGCGAAGTACCTCGAGCGCGCCCATAAAGCCGCAACGAAGGACCCCGTGGTGCTGAAGAAGTTCTTCGAGGTCGCGAACCTGGTGGCGCCGCCGTCGAACATGTTCCAGCCGGCGGTTGTCGCCCGAGTCGTTGCGGGTGGCCGTGGCAAGCAGCAGGCGCTCCCTTCCAAGAAGCGCCGGCTCGCTACCGCTCAGCCGTAGCTAACTCGTCGGCAGATTCCAGCAGTTCCCCGTGTTCGACTGCACGGTGTTGTCGGCGTTTGCCACGATGATGCACATCTGGGTTGCGGTTGCCGGCTTCTCCCACTGGGCGTAGCCGGTGTAGGGAGATGCGTTGTAATACGCCCGCCCCTGGTTCGACCCATTGAAGTAGAACACCACGTGCTCGCCGTTTGTATTCAGATTGTTCGTGACGAAGCTCACCACGTACTGACCGTTTGCGAGCGTGATCCCGGTGATGGCCGCCGACTTCGCCGTGTTCGTCGTTGGAGTCGCGGTTGGCGGCACTGGCGTTGAGGTTGGCGGCACTGAGGTTGCGGTCGGTGGAGCCTTCGTAGCAGTCGGCGGCACCGGCGTGGACGTGGGCGCCGGGGCGACCGTCGATCCTGGCGCCTGGGTCGGAGGCTCGGTCGTCGCAACGGTGGTCGATACGGCAGTCGCTCCCGGAGCGGTGGTCGCGGTGTTTTCCGCCTGCGTCGCGCTCGCGGCGGGAGAGGCGGTTGTCCCCGGCTTCGTGGTGGCGGTTTTGTTCGCCTTTGCTTCCGCCGAAGCCGTCGCCGTCAGGGCTGCGGCGCTTTTCTCGTTGTCGTTGTCCTTTTTCGAGTTGTCATCGCCGCCGCCACCGAGCATCACGATGCCCACGCCGATGGCACCGAGCAGAAGCAACGCCCCGGCCCCACCGAAGAGGAGCCCGGTCGGCCGCTTCGCGGCCGGCTTCGAAGGCGGTGGCGTTTCGGCATGGGCGAACGGGATGGGCCCCGGCGGCTCGGCCGGTGACGCAGCGGCAGCCGCGGCCCTCGTTCCCATTGCCGGACCGCCACCGGTCTGAGCAACCTGCGTTTGCGTGGCCATTGGGCCATTCGCGGCTCCGGCCGCGGCAGCGCCGGCCCCCGCAGCAGCGGCGGCAGCACCGGCCGCGGGCAGGGCGGCGCCTCCTCCAGTGGTCGTCACCTCGGTTGGAGCGTCGGCCGGCGTGCTCCCCGTGCTACTGGCCTGGCTGCCTGTGGCGCCGGCGCCGGCGCCGGGCACAGGGACCACTCCGCCGGTCGCAAGACCGGCCCTCGAAATTGTTGGCGGCTCTGGGGCGACTGGTGTGACTGCGGCTCCCCGGCCAAGCGTTGAATTGGCCAGCGCATCATCGAGCGCGGCGGCGAATTCGCCCGCCGATTCCCAGCGTTCCCCCGGAGACTTCGCGAGTCCTCTTTCGATCACCGCTGAGATGGTCAGCGGGAGCCACGGGTTGAACGCCGTCGGCGGTGGTGGCGACTCGTGCACGATCTTGTACATCAGCGAGGTGCCGTCACCGTCGAACGGCGGCCGCCCGGCCATCATTTCGTACGCCATCACCGCCAGCGAATAGACATCGGTCGCGGAGGTGGTGTCTTCGCCGCGAACCTGCTCTGGCGACATGTAACGGGGCGTCCCGATGGTCAGGCCCGGCAAGGTGACGCGCGCCGAGTCAAGCGCCCTCGCGATCCCGAAGTCGGTGAGCGTGGCCCGGCCAGCGCTGTCGATTTTCACATTGCTCGGCTTCACATCGCGATGGACGAGCCCCAGCGAATGCGTGTAATCGAGGGCGGCAGCCAGCTGATTGATGATGCTGACCACTTCCGCGGGCGCGAGTTGGCCGCGTTGTTTGAGCAAGGTGTCCAGCGTTGGGCCTTCGAGGAGGCGCATCGCGATGAACGCCCGCCCGTCTTCGAGCGTGCCGAAGTCGTGCACGAGCACCACGTTGGGGTGGTCCAGGCGGGCGACCAGGCGAGCTTCCTGTTCGAACCTCCGAGCAAATTCAGGGTCCGAGGCGAGCGCGCTCGAAATGACCTTGAGTGCGATGAACCGCTCGAGCACTGTGTCGTGTGCCCGGTAGACCGTGGCGGATGCGCCCCGCCCCAGTTCGTCTTCGATCCGGTACCGTCCGGCTAGCAGTTCTTCGGCCAATCCCAATTCCCCCGAGGGCACAATATACTCTGCAATCGGTGTCGCGCCGCTCCCCGGTTTACGTTTGCGTGACCCAGTTCACTCAGAATTTCACAAGCAGGCCGGCTCCGGATGGTGCGGAGGCGGCGCATCAGCCAGGAGGCGGCAAGTGCCCGAAGACGACCTTTCCGGAGCCCTGGCTCTCGCCCACCAGCGAATCAGGGAGCAGGATGCCGAGCTTCACGCGTTGCGAGAACAGGCTGCCGCGGTTGCCGGCCTTGCAGAGTTTCGCGAGGCCCTCGAATCGGTGGCGATTGCCCTGCCGCTGACTGCCGGTACCGCCGGACGGACGCTTTACCACCTCATCGTCGAGACCGCGGCGAGCGTCCTCAATGCCGAAGCGGCGTCGCTCTTCCTCGTCGATCCGGACACTGATGAACTGGTCTTCGAGGTGGCACTCGGTCAACCCGATGCTGAAGCCGAGCGCTGGCGGCTCGACGCCGGGACTGGCATCGTCGGGCTGGTTGCCGCCACGGGTCAGCCCATGGCAATCACAGATCCCGCTTCGGACCCACGGCACGCCGGCAACGTGGCGGCGCGCATGGGTCGCACACCGCGAAACATCCTCGGCGTGCCGCTCTTCCTCGAAGGCGAAGTTGTGGGCGTGCTGGAGCTCCTCGACAAGCGAGGCACGGCAGGCTTCACGCCGGCTGATGTCTCCACGATGGGGCTGTTCGCGAACCAGGCCGCTGTCGCGATCATGCAGTCGCGGGCGCACTCCAGCCTGCTGGCGTTTCTCCGTAACGCAGCAGGCGGCTCCGCCCTTTCCAACAACCACATGCTGGACGAGGCGCCGGAAGTTCAACGCGCCATCGAACTCGCGAAGCGCGTACGGGCGCTCGCCGGCAAAGGCGAACGCGAAGAACGTCTCGCAAACGCCGTCCTCCAGGCGGTCACGGACTATGTCGAGGCCCGCGGATGAGCGAGCGGCCGTGGGGCTGGCCAACGGGGGACATTCCTCCTGGAATGCCCGGCCCGGGAGAGATAACCGCCGAATGGGCGCTTGGAGGCGCCTCCGGCAAGGGCATCCACGTGGCCATCATCGATAGCGGCGTGGACGCAGACCATCCGCGGCTCAGCGGCGGCGTGCAGCACTGGGTCACAGTCGAAGAAGGACCAGATGGCGTGACGGTCCTGGAGAGCCGCCACGTCGACCTCTTTGGCCATGGGACCGCCTGCGCCGGGATCATCCGGTCGCTCGCGCCGGAATGCGAGATCTCGAGCGTCCGCGTTCTCGGCCCGCGCCTGAAGGGGCGAGGCGAGGTGTTCATCGCGGGCCTGCGCTGGGCGCTCGAGCATGGCGCCCGCGTCTGCAATCTCAGCCTTGGGACCACGCGCAAGGAGCATGCCCCGGACCTCTACGCGCTCGCCGATGAAGCGTATTTCCGCAACGTCGCTCTCGTCACGGCGGCGAACAACATGCCGGTCGCGAGCTTTCCATCGCTGTTTTCGGCGGCCATTTCCGTTGCCGCCCACGGAGACGGCGCCGCCGCCGGGCATTACTACAACCCGAATCCGCCGGTTGAGTTCGGCGCTCCGGGGATGGATATCGAGGTTCTCTGGGCGGGTGGAGGGACGCTCACCGCGACCGGGAACAGCTATGCGGCGCCATATATCAGCGGCCTCTCAGCGGCCATCCTGTCGGCCCACCCACAACTCACGGTTTTCGAGTTGAAGACCGTCCTCCGCGCGCTGGCGAAGAACGTCGCCGGCGCAACGGCTTCCTAGGCTTGAGCCGAGCCAGGCCGCGCGAAGAAGTTGCTGATTGCGGTCGTCAGCCGCCGCGGGGCGAACCGCCCGCTGTTGATCATCGCGTAGTTGGCAGCCCCGAGTATCACGCTGGGCTTTCCCTTGAGCATGGCGTTGATGCTCCTCCGGGCGACTTCTTCGCTCGACATCGTCGTCGCCCGCAGCCACCACCCCGGAGGGTGCTTCATCCGGTCGTGGAACTCAGTCGCCGCTCTTCCGGGCGAAACCACTGTCACTCTCACGTTCGTGTTTCGTAGTTCGTACGCCAGTGCTTCGCCGAGGAGTAGCACGAAGCCCTTGGCCGCCGAGTAGGTCGCGAACCCGGGAGCAGCCTGGTACGCCATCGTCGAGGCGACGAACATCACCCGGCCGGAATCTCGCTCGACCATGCCCGGCAGGAATCGGCGCGTAAGTTCGCCGGCCGCGAGCACATCCACCTGGATGAGGTCGCGCTGCTGTTCCCACGGCACCTCGAGGAAGTCACCTTTCAACCCATAGCCGGCGTTATTGATGAGGATGTCGATGTCCAGGCCTGCGGCCTGCACCTGCTCTTCGATGTGCTCGCCGGCGCCATCCTTGCCGAGGTCAATCGGGATGACGTGGACCGAAATCCCATGCTCCGGCTCGAGTTCGGCCTTCAGGGCGAGAAGCCGTTCTTCGCGGCGGGCGACAAGTACGAGGTTGCACCCGCGACGAGCCAGTTCCCTGGCCATGTCGCGGCCAAGCCCGCTCGAGGCGCCCGTAACGAGCGCCGTTTTTCGCTGTTTCAAAACTCAATCCTTGCGTTTGTTGCTCAGGTGATCCTAATGGCCCCATTCGCCCGCGTGTTGGGCCTGGCGTCGATACAACGAAGGGTCATAGAACTTTTCGTAGTACTCCATCTCCACGTGGGAGAACTGCACCCAGGTCCCCGGCACATGGAAAGCGTCGGTATGCGCCGGGAACCGGCCATACGTCTCGTGGATATACCTGCAGATCACCTTGGTGTATTCAATCGCCTCTTTCGGGTGGTGCGAGGCGTTGCGCAGGAACTCTTCGGCATTGCCCATGCCCTTGTACGAACGCGCGAAGATCTCTTTGTCGCCGTAGGCGCCGGCCGCGCCGTATTTCTCTTCGAGCACCTGTTCGACGGCATCGTCCATCGAGCGGATGTAGGGCGGGCAGAGCCCCTCAAGGATGCCGTCGATGCCGACCGGATTGGGCTGGGTGGAAGGGACCGGAGGCAGGTGCCGGAAGAACCGGCGCTTCTCGGGCTCCTGGAAGCGGAAGCCGATGCCGTACCAGTCCTTCGCCGGGTCCCGCTGGAGAACGTACGGCGGGAAAACGCTCGCGTGGATCCATCCGCCGAGGCCCATGCTGTGGCCGGTCAACATCAGGTTCTGCATGAGCAAGAACGTCTCCTGGTCCGTGCGCATCGTCTGCGCATAGCCCAGGGGCGCGGGCTGTTCGCGGTTGGACCATCCGGACCGGATCCGGCTCAGGCCGCCGACTGGCTGGTATGGGATCTTCTCCGTGAGACCGACCGCCTGGCCGGCCCAGGCCAGCCACTCGACGATGCCCTTCGGCTTAAACGGCCGCCAGTCGTCGATCGCGAATGGACGCTGCCCATCCGGTTCCGAAAGCAGGATGAGATAGACATTGATCGCCTGGCGGGTGAGGTCCACGACGGGGAAGAAAATGGTTGTCCCGGGGACGTTCGAATGCTGCTTGTTCCACCCAAGGTAGTACGGGAACTTCCGCGGGAACTCTAGCCGGCGGTTGTAGATCTTCACCTTCACCGCTTCGGCGACCGACAGCCAATCCGACTCGGACCAATCATCCCAGCGCGGCGGCAGGTTGCGCAGAATTGCTGCCATCTCCTGCGGCGCCGGGCGCTTGATCAGGAAGATGCCGTCGTCGTTGATCATGAAGAACGAGGTCGGCTGGCAGTTGTCGGCGCTGCTGGCCGAGCGGCCCATCACGTTCAGGAACGGCGTCCCGAGTTCGGGGCCGCCATCGGGGCGGCGCAGGGGCCCGTCGTGCGTGGTCATCCCGGTGATGCCGGTGATCACGATCAGGATTGCTTCTTCGAGCGGTGTCAGCCGCAATGGCTTATTCATCGACTGGTGGCTCAGCGCCCCCGCGTCGATCGAAACCCCCTGTGCCACCCGTCGCGTCCGGCGTTCCTGCAGGGCTGACATGAACGGGTAGTCGAACAGCGCTTTCAGCGCCTCGGGGCGATCGGGTGCGTTCGAAGTCCCTGGTGTGCCTGGTTCAACTTCGGTCATGGCTGGTTCTCCGGTGCGGGATTGAAGCGGTCGAGTTCATCGACAAGCAGAGGAAAGATGTCGCGGTTCGCGCGGGCGCCAACGAAGCAATCCATGTGCGCGTAGCCGCCGAAAATGTGCCTGCGGTAGAGGTCTTCACCGTTTGTCTCGCAGAGTGCCTTGTAGGTTGCCGCCGAACCGCGAGGGAGGAACAGGTTGTTCCGCTCGCCGTGGATGAACGTGATTGGGATCGCCAGGCGGTCGAGGCGCGGAAGGTAGGCATCGCGCCCTTTGACATCGACCGCGCGACCGGCCCTGGCGATGGTGGCGATGTGGCGCATCGCGCTCATCGGCACCGCGCCGAACATCTCGCCGAGCGTCTCGTGCGTCTTGTCGTTGAGCATGTCGTGGGCGAACACGTCGCCATAAAGCAAGGTGATCCGCCGGCAGGTAGCGTTCGAACAACGCTCCTGGCCGGGATGCAGCCAGAGCGCCCTGTCCACGCTCTGATCGATGACGTTTCCCTTCCTGGATTCGGTCGTGAAGCTTTTGAGCCGCGCCATCGAGAGCAACTCCGCGAGGCGGGCGCGGGCCTTCACCTTGTTCACCTGGGAGGTTTCCGCGTGCAGCGTGAGTTGTGAGCAGATCGCCGATCGGATCCCGGTCATTCCGAGCGACAGGGCCATCAGGAAGGTCATCGAACCCACGCAGTGGGCGACGACCTGCAGTTCGTCGCCGCCGGTCGCCTGCCGCACCGCCTCGATGGCCGCGGGCCAGTCGTAGGTGGCGATGTCATCCAGCGTGAATTGGCTCTTCGAGGCCTCGAGTTCCGGGCTCGATCGGTACTCGAAGATCCAGACGTCGTAGCCGGCCGCTACCAGCACTTCCGGGAAGTTCACTTCCACGGTGTCGAGGAGAAACGCTTTCCTCGATGTGCCAAATCCGGGCGCCAGCACAACCGGCCCCTTCGTTCCGCCCGGAAAGCGAGTGAGACGCAATTCGGTACCGTCCGCGGCGATCACCGGGACTTCTTCCATGGGCGGCAGGCGAAGAGCGCGGCGAGGCGCTGTTCCGGTCGTCGCCACGGTCGCAATTGGATTCTCGCTCGCCATCGGCACCCTCGATCGAATCTTGGCCCGGATACTAAACCAGTTGGAGCGGACTACAAACGCCAGGCGAAGCTTCGCACCGGATGAACGCTATAGTATTGGCTCAACACGGGGGTGAGGTTCCGTTCGAAGCGATTGAACCTCGAAGGGCCCTCGACGAGGGTGCTCATGGCCGCTCCGGGCGCGCGCAAATCCCTGGTGCGAATGCGGTACACATTCCGAAGGCGCCTGCCGAACACCGGGCAAAGGGGGCCGCTGCGTGACTATTGAGCAGATGCCGGGCCCGGATGCCATCGTGATCGGGTCCGGGTTCGGTGGCGCCGTTGCCGCCTGCCGCCTTGCCGAGAGCGGACGCAAAGTCCTTGTCCTCGAACGTGGGCCATACCGCAAGCCCGAGGACTTCCCGCGGCTGGGGTCCGGCCTCGGCTCGTGGCTGTGGAACGGCCGCTGGAACGGCTTCTTCGATCTTCGCATGTTCCGCCGGATCGCAACCCTTACTTCGAGCGGCGTGGGCGGCGGGTCGCACGCCTATGCCAACGTCCACCTGCGTGCCCCGCAACGCTCATTCCGCGAAGGCTGGCCCTCAGGCTATGGCCCGGAAACGCTCGATCCTCATTACGCCCGCGTCGAAAAGATGCTCGGCGTTCGCGCCTTCCCCGAAACAATCCACCTGGAGAAGACGAGCGCCTACCATCAGGCCGCGACCAGGCTCGGAGACGACATCTTTCGGCCCAACCTCGCGGTGTATTTCGGCGACGGCACCCATCCGGACCCCGCCGCGCCGATCACGTACGACCGGGACCCGTACGCCCTTGGCGTCCAAACCATGCAGGCGCCCTGCCGGATGTGCGGCGAATGCGACACCGGCTGCAAGACCAACTCGAAGAACACCCTCGACCTCAACTACCTGGCCGTGGCGACGCAGCGTCATGGCGCGGTGATTTCGCCCCTGACGGAGGTCGTTGCCATTCGGCCTCGCGATGGCGGATACCGCCTGACCTACCGCAAGCGCGATACCGGCGAGGCCGGCCACATCTGGGCGCCGCTCGTGGTCCTCGCCGCGGGCACGGTCAACACCAACGAACTTCTCCTGCGTGCGAGGGACGAATACGAGACGCTCCCCGGGCTAAGCCCCCACCTTGGGCGCCACTTCTCTGGCAACGGTGACTTCCTGGCGGCCGCGGTGAACACTCGTGAACCGCTGAACGGTTGGCATGGCCCGACGATCACGCTCGCCGCCCGTTTTCTCGATGACAAGTTCCACTTCTATTTGGAAGAGGGCGGCTTCACGCCCGACCTTTCGTTCTTCATCGGGGCCATGAGGCCGTCACGGGAGTACATCTCGAAGTTCGCAAAAGGCCCTGCCGGCTATGCGGCACGCCTGTCGTGGTTCTACAAGGAAGTCTCGCGCCTCACCGGGGACAACGCCGCCCTGGAACAGAAGCTCCCGAGCCGGACGATCATCTTTCTCGGCATGGGCGAAGACGGGTCCGATGGCCGGCTGTACTTGCGCAAGCGCCTCGCCCGCCGCCCCGGGCTCGATATCGCCTGGAGCCACGACCGTACCCGCCCCCTCATCGGCCGCATGGAAACCGAACTGAAGCGAATAACAGGAGAGCTCGGCGGCGAGTACGTCACCAACCCGCTCTGGAGCCTGTTGGGCCGGCTAATCACCGTTCACCCCCTCGGAGGAGCGGCCATCTCCGATGACAAGGGCCTCGGCGTCCTCAACCCGTACGGCGAGGTCTGGGGCTATCCGAACCTGTTCGTGACCGATGGCGCAGCCATCCCGCGAGGCATCGGCCCGAATCCGTCGCTCACGATCTCAGCGATCGCCGAGCGTGCCGCAGAATACATCGTGAAAAGAGGCTGACGTGACGAGCACTGCGACCGGGTTCACGTTCACCGAGACCATGGGCGGCCACCTCGGCGATGTCTCCCGCACCTTCGAAGATGCGCAACGCCAGGGCAAAACGGCCGGCGAGACGCTGCGATTTAAGGTCACCATCACTATCAGGGACCTCGGTGCGTTTCTCGATGACCCAACGCACCAGGCCCCAATGACCGGCACCATCGATTCCTCGGCACTCGGCGAGGACCTGCCTGTGGAGGAGGGAGTCTTCAACCTGCTCGAGCGCACGCCCGAGGGCCGCCTGCGCATGGGCTACCTGCTCAAGTTCCGTTCGGCCGACGGTGTCCCGTACGTGCTCCAGGGCTTCAAAGACGTGCATAACGACCGCATGATCGACTTCTGGTACGACACCACGGCGCTGTTCACGACTCTGCGCCGCGAAGACGATGCGGAGGGGACGAGCGCGCGGCACGGGATTCTTCGCATCCGGATCCTCGACCTGGCCGCCCAGGTCGCTTCGATGCGCAATCCCAACGGTGGCGGAATCCTCGGTCACGTGAAGGGCCTGGTGCGGTTCAACTGGTTCTTCGGATTCACCCTCGCACGCGAATATGCGCGGCCACCACGCCGCGCGGCGGTGACGAAGCCCGTATGACGCAAAGCAGCGGCCCTCCAGAAGGGAGCGACTTCTTTTCCAGTTCGGTGCGCCTGCGCCGTGCGCGGACGTTCTGGGTCCCGCTCGCGCTGGTTGCGCTCGATGGCCTGTTGCTGCTCCTTTCTCTGCTGCTCGCAATCGTGGTGCTGCCCATCATCTTCATCGGGCTGATGCTGTTCGCATTCCTGCGCTTTCTCTTCGGTCTCGTAACGGGTCGCCGGCGCCGAAAAAAGGGGACAGCGAAAATCGAAGAGCTCCCGGGCAGCGACACGACGCTCACCGAAGAGGAGCGGCAGCAATTCGCAGAGATGTATCGGCCGTGCCTCGTCGTCTTCCCCGAGGATAGCGAGCTCGGCCCGCCCTACCGCACCGATGAGATGGCGCACCTTATCGGCGCCGACTACCAGCCGCGGCCCGTCAGCCTGATTTTCAATCACGTGCGTTTGCGCCGAGGGCGCGCACAATGGCTGCCGGACCTCCCCGGCACCACCTCGGCCGAAGACATTCGCAAGTACCTTGGCGACGCACAGGAACACCGCAGTTCTCTCGAAATCCCGTGGTTGCACGGTGGCAACCCCATCAAGATCGTCCGCCACCTGTTCCCGTTCGGACGCCAGTTCCAGGCACACTGGGCAATCCCGGTGCCGAAGGCGGACTGTGGCTGCTCGGTCGCCGTGTGGGAGCGCTATGTGCGGATCATTGAGCACGACGCCGCCCGCCCACCCGAAGAGCGCCGTTACGACCGCATGATCTACGCGCGCGTTGTCGAGGGACGTGAACTGCCTGAAATCGGCGAAGGCCACCCGCTTTCGGGAGCGATCGCGATCCAGTACTGGTGGTACTTCTTCTACAACGACGCCTGGAACCGCCACCAGAGCGACTGGGAAGGAATCACGGTTTACCTCCTGCAGGCCGGCGACGGTTCGCATCGCCCCCTTGGCGCGGCCTATGGCACCCATGACCTCGGGCGCTGGCGCCGCTGGGAGGACCTGCAGAAAACCGGTGACGACGCCCGCGAATCGAGTTCCGGGCTGCACCCCGTGGTGTATGTCGCGCGAGGCTCACACGCCAGCTACTTCGAATACAACCAGAACGGCTACCACCCCTCGATGACGCGCCGCCTTCGCGTGCCGTTCATTGGCGACTACGCGGTCCCTTCGCAGTTCGTCATCGAGACACGCAACGCCATCGACTGGGTGGCCGATGCGGATTCCGGTGCGGGTAATGGCGAACGGTTACTCGTCGACAAAGTTGCGGTGATGCCGCACAACAAGATCATCCAGGATCTACCCAGGCTGCGAGAAGACGATGAGTGGTGGTGGCTCGCTTACCGCGGCCTCTGGGGCTCTCCCGAAGTCCTGCCATTCTTCGGCGGCAGTGGCCCTCGCGGCCCGCGTGAACAGGGCATCCGCTGGGACAACCCGTTCCAGTGGGTGATGCGCGAATGCATCGCCGATGATCTGCCCTACTGGATCCAGATGTTCGCGGCATGGCAGGAACCGGATGAGGCCACGTACGAGCCGCGGCAACCGGACTGATCCGCCTATTGCAGCGCCTTCAAGGCGTTCGCCATCTCCCGGCGGCGCATCACGTCGCGCACACTCGCGGCGAGCCGCGGGCTCTTGTTCATCCACTCGTTGAAGGCCTCGGCCGAAAGCGTCCAGAGGCGCACCGGCGTCAGCGCGGTGACGGTTGCCGTTCGCGGTGAGCGCTTCACCAGCGCGAACTCCCCGAACACGTCGCCACGCGAAAGCTTCCCAAGCCGAATCGTCCGGTTCCCCCGTTCGGCGGTCACTTCGAGCTCGCCTTCATCGACCACAAAGAGCTGGTCGCCCATGTCGCCCTGCTTGACCAGGACTTCGCCCGCCTGGGCCGAGGCTCCGCGGAACTCGGCTGCGATGTCGTCCAGCATCTCTGGCGGGACCTGGCGGAATGCCTCGATGCGGCCAAGCACCTCGCGGACGTAGCCCCGCTGGGACAGGACTATCGTGTGGTCATCGACGTGAGCCATGGCGGTTAAACGCCCAGCGCCTGGATTTCGAGGGCTTCGCCCTGCGAACGTGTCACGCCGCGCCCGTATTCGAAGATCGAGGCGGTGAGGCCCATCGATGGGTCCATATCGAACCCCTGGACATCCTCTTCGTCCAGCGCCGACTCCAGGTCGATGTAGCCCGAACCGTCGCTGGTGGCGACGAAGGCAGCATCCGCAAGCATCTGGTTGAGGAACTCGCGTTCCCGGGCATCAAGCGTCGCAGACCATGCGTTCAACTTGTGTGCGAAGGTGCTCAGTTCTTGTTCGGTCAGCGTTGTGGCGTCGGTCATAACACTCGCCTCTTGAGGGTGTCTCCATTCTACCACCGGCGAAAATGGCCGAACCGCGAGTTATCTCACACCGCCGCTTACGACGCGGGCTTGTCCCCCACGACTTCGCTGAGCTGCCAGAGCAGCCCGAGCGAGGCCAGGTCCCAGCTCTGGTAGATGATGTCGAGTAACGGCCCGAGGAGCTGGTCGCCCTTTGCGCGGAGCGCGCTGCGGAGTGATTCGTCGTTCTCCAGCAGGGGCGCGACCGAGCGCAGGACGCCGAGCAGCCCCTGCGGATCGCTCATCGCTTCGAGCACCGCGATTCCGCGTGCGCGTGTGCTGGCGTCCTCGAGCAATTGACGGATCTCGGCGGTGGCATCTCGTTCGTGACGGACCAGCGCCGTGACCAGCTGAGGCTCGAACGCGTCTGCTATGGCGTTCGTGCCGAGGAGCGTGCAGAGGGCCGGCACCGAAATGTCCGCCGGGATCTGTCCGAGGGTGGCGACCGTGCGGAGTTTCTGGCTCGTGGGGATGCTGGCGTCGGCGAGTGCCTGGGCGATATCGTCGGCAGTCAGCACGTTCCCGCGGAAAGCGGCCTCAACCGCCATCGCCGAGACCGGCAGACCTTCGCGGACAGCGCGTTTCACCTGGGCAAGCACCGCCGGCTGTCGCAGGTTGAAGTTCCCGATCGCAGCCGCGTTGGCGTACTGCAGGCGACGGTCGCCCTCTCCGAGCCGCGGGAGGATCAGTTCGAACGCCCGCGCGCTCTTCGTCCGGCCGAGGGCCAGGGTCGCCAGCCCGGCCGTGATCGTATCGGCCGAGTCCATGAGCTTGATCAGTTCTTCCTCGCCGCGGGTATCGGCCAGGTCACCGAGGGCGACGATTGCCGCGTAACGGGCCTCCGCCGGTTCGGCCTCCAGGAAGGTAGCGACATAAGCGGCCATCCTTGCGGCGCCGACGCGGCCGATTAATTGCAAAACCGCGGGGAGGAGTTCGGAATCGCGCTTCTCGGCGGCATCGAGGAGGGCCGGCAGTGCCGTCTCTCCGACTGCCTGGATCACGCGCGCCGCCGAGCGCCCGAGTTCCGGCGAAGCGAGCATTGGCAGGAGGTACGGCACGCCATCCGTCCCGATTTCGGCAAGCGTTTCCTCGGCCGCGTCCCGGTTCGGCCCCTGGAGCGCAATGAGCAACTCTTGCATTGCCCTCGGCCCGAGCCTGCTCAGCGCGATGCGAGCCTCCTGGGACCAATCGCGGTACTTCAACAGGGTCAGTGTCGTCCGCGGCTCCAGGAGTTCGCCAAGGAGTTGCAGCCCCAGCAGGCGCGCCTCTTCCGGCTCCAGCGTGCGGTCGAGTTCTGCAGCCAGCAGATTTCGATCGGCGACGCGACCGCAGATGCGCAGCAGCGCAACAAGCACGCCAAGGTCGTGTTGCGGCGAGGACGACCCGGCGGCCAGCAATGGGCCGACCGAGGCCAGTGTGCCGAATTCGGCCAGCGCCCGGATGATTTCCGCTGTCCGGGTGGGCGAGCTGGCGAATTGAGGCAACAGGAGGCGTTCGGAATCCGCGCCCGGCAGAAGGGTCAGGCCCTCGATGGCCGCGTCTCTCAGGTCGGCGTCTTCGAGAAGGGTGCCAAGCGTCGCAGGGGCGTCCGGACCGTCGATTCGCGCGAGGGCAATGAGCGCACTGCGCCGGACCAGAACCGGAGCGGTGGCGTCGCCCACAAGCTCGCGCAGGCGTGTTACGGCGGATTCCGCCTTGAGTTCCCCGAGGGCGTTGATGGCTTCCACCCGCACGGGTGCGTCATCGATGAGTTCCAGCAGGGCTGGAGCGTTTGCCTGCCCGCCAATTGCGGCGATGGCCCGAATCGCCGCAACCCTGAGAACCTGGTCTCCCGATTGAGCGATCGCGAGCATCTGCTCGACCCCGAGCTTCAGTTCGCCGCACAGGCTGATCGCGGTCGCCGCGGTTTCAACCGTGGGATCGGCCACCATTGAAAGGAGGCGGTCGCCGGCATCGCCCGCGCCGAGTGTGCAGAGCGCCGCCAGCGCTTCCGCCGCGACGGCCGGATCCGAATCGTTGGCCGCGGATTCAGCGGCGAGCCGGACGGCCTCCGGCGCCAGCATCCGTAGCGCGCGGATCGCCTGCCTGCGGACCGCCGGCGAGGAGGCGCCAAGCTGTGACTCGATGGCGCCGCGGGCAGTGGCCTCCCCCGAGGCTCGCAGCGTTTCGATGAGAGCGATGGCGACGGCCGGGTCGCTTTCCTCTTCAAGCCGCGCTGCAGCGGGAGCGGCCGCGCCGGGCCTTCCCCGCAGTCCGGTCGCCGCTACAGCTCGCCTGGCTGCGTCCGGTGCGCCGAGCAGCCTGCTCAAAACCGGCACCGCGGCCTCGCCCGGCACGTCGTCGAGCCGTGCGAACGCATCCCGCCATTGCCCGGCCTCGTTCGAATCGAGCGCCTCTTCCGCCGCGGCGATTCTCGAGGCCGACTTCCGCTCGATGGCGCCAAGGCGCTCGCTGCCCCGGTCCAATCCGAGATTCTCGGCGTTGAGCTCCGGCGCGAATTCGTCCAGGTCCGCCAGGTCCACGACCGGCTCTCGCGTAAGGATGCCAATGCGCCTCACCACGCTTGCCAGCTCGGCGATGTTTCCCGGCCAGCGGTACTCCCGCATCCGGGCGAACCCATCCGGGCTGAAGGTGAACCCACCGCGTCGCAGCCGGCCCGTCACTTCCGCCACCTCGTGTTCGACCAGCGCTTCGAGCTCCTCCGTGCGGTTTCGGAGCGGGGGCAACAGTCTCTGTCCGGCTTCGAAGGCTGCATGTAATGACGGCGCCAACTTGCCGGCCGAGAGCAGGGTCAGGAGTGTGCCCGCACCGGAGGCGTAGGTGGTGCGCTTGCCTCCGCCGGCGGCGATGGCCGCCGCGAAGGTTTCCTGGTCTTCCATCGAAAGTTGGTCGAGCCGCGTCAGGTGGACCGTCGATTCGCTGACCATCTGATGGATATTTGCCGGGAGGCTGCCCGCGCCATCAATCTCAACCACCTCGCCGGGGTCTCCTGACGTCTCGTGCGTAAGCCGCACCAGGAGGCGCTTGCCGGTGCCGGGTTCGCCACAGAGGTAGATGGGTGTCCGTTGCGCGTGCATCGCTGCAACTTCCACCACCATCCGCACCATCGACGGCGCGGTAGCGACGAAGCTGCGGCGAATGCCCGCCACCCGCGAGAGCGCCATTCGCTCTCGCTCGATCGCGTCCCACGAACGGGCATTCTCCAGCGCCACGCCGAGTTGCCCGGCCACCAGGGCGATGAATTCCATGTCGTCGGTATCGAATACGGGCTTGCGAAGCGGATTGACCGCTTCGAGCGTCCCGAGGACCTTCCCCTCAGTACCGATGACCGGGGCGGCGACGATCGAGCGGCTTTCGAAGCCAAGCGCTTCGTCCAGCTTCTTCGCATGGTTCGCCGCCCGCGCGACGTTCGAGACGAGAACGGGTTCCTGCCGTTCGATCACGTCTCCCGCGATGCCTTCTCCGCGCCTCAACGTCATTACCTGCAGGGCGACGGCCTGTTCGGAGGCGACGCTCGCGAAGTAGAGCTCATCGGCTTCGTCGTCCACCAGGATGAGCGAAGCGCCCTCACAGCCGTATTCCTCTTTGATCGCGTGAGTCACCGAATCAGCGAGCTGTTTCGCATCGACGATGCCGCTGATCTGGCGGCTGATCCGGCCGAGCACCTGCATCGGGCTCATTGGGACCGATGAAAGCTGGATCGTGGGCTCGACCATGACGGTGGCGTCGGGTGGCGGTTCCGGAGCCGGTTCGGGCGGTGGCGGCGCCCGGAAGACGATGCTCGTTTTCCCCAGCCGAATCTCGTCGCCGTCCCGTAGCACGCGCGGCTCGATCACGGCCTCCCCGTTCACGGTTGTCCCGTTCCGACTTTCGAGGTCCGTGATCAGGTAGGTCTGTCCAGAAGCGCGGATCTGCGCATGCTTCCGGGACGCCTCAGCATCGGCGAGCACGAGGTCGGCTTCAGTGCTTCGGCCAATGACCAGCGAATCGGACAACGATATGCGCTCCCCGGTTCCTAGCTCGAGTGCCGGTCCAGTCTCAGCCATCTCAGACCCCAACAACGTGCACGAGGACGACGGAGATGTTGTCGGGGCCGCCACGCTCGTTGGCAAGGTCCACCAGCGCACGGGCACAGTCGCGTTCGCTAGTCATCGCCGCCAGCAGCGACTCGATTTCGTCGTCAGTGACAACGTCCGTGAGTCCATCTGAGCAGAGGAGGAACGTGTCGCCTTTTTCGGCAGCACGGCGAGCCTGGACCTCGACTTCAAGTTCGAGATTTATCCCCAGGCTTCGGGTGATCACGTGACGGTTGTGGCTGGCGGCCGCTTCTTCCTTCGTGAGAATCCCGGCCCTCACCTGGTCCGCCACCAGCGAATGATCACCGGTGAGCGGCTCGATCTTTCGGTTGCGCACCAGGTACGCCCGCGAGTCGCCGACATGGGCCACCACAAAGCTCTGGTCTTCGGGTTGGAGGAGCAGCGTGACGATGGTGCTGCCGCTGAGCTTTGCCGTTTCCGGGTTGCGGGCCTCGACGATGCGCGCGTTCGCGCTGGAAAGGTCGGCCACCAGTTGCGACTCCGAGTATTCCCCCTTCGCCCCATCCTTAAACGATTGTTCGAGTGTGCGGATAGCCGTCTTACTCGCGTCGGCGCCATCGGCCAGGCCGCCGACACCGTCGGCGACGGCAAAAAGAAATCGCTCGCTCGCACCCACCGCGAGCACGCTGTCCTGGTTCTCGGTCCTTCGCATCCCAGGCTCGCTGATGGCCGCGTAGCGTACGTTCACGGCTGGGGCGCTCCGGGCGCTTTCCACTCGACCCGGTAGATCCGGTGCTGCTGGTTGAACCCTTTCAGGCGCGCGCTGCCATGCCGGACGGTGGTGAAGTCGCCGGCCGGCGCAATGACGTTGTGCAGCAGTTCGGAGATGAGGATCTCGCCTCCGTCCGCCCGGCTGGCGATGCGGGCCGCGAGAATCACCGCCGTCCCGAAGAAGTCATCGTCTTCGGCGATTACCTCGCCCAGGTTTAGCCCGATGCGGACGACGATCGGGACTTCGGGATCCTTCGCGTTGTACTCCGCGAGCTTCTGCTGGATCTCGACCGCGCAGCGGACCCCACTTCTCGCGCTGGTGAACACCACCATGAAGCCATCGCCCTGGCCTTTCACTTCGAGGCCGTTGTGCTTCGCCACTGCTTCCCGCAGGAGAGCGTTGTGCGTGCGCAGGAATTCCTGCGCGCGAAGGTCGCCGAGTTGGTTCGTGATCTGCGTCGAGTTCTCAACGTCTGTGAACATGATGGTTAGCGTCCCGCGCATGCCGAAGAGCTTTCGGACGCGGACGCGTTCGGTATCGGTGAGTTCGCCCTGCACCTCGCGCGGGGTTGCCACGGGCGGTTTCGTCTGCGGGACCATGAACACTTCTGTCGCGTTCGGATCGTCGTGCGGGAGATGGACTTCGATAACGACATCGGCGATCGAGACCGTGTCGCCGGCGGCCAGGACGCGGCTGCCCGAGACCGGTTCGCCGTTGACAAGCGTTGGGTTGGAACTCCCGAGTTCAGCGAGCACGAACATCCCATCGCGAGGCTCGATGCGCACGTGACGTCGCGAGACGTACTTGCTCTGCAGCACCAGTTCACAACTGGAGTCACGTCCGATGGTTATCGGCGTGTCTCCGAGGTTGAACTCCCGCGGCTTGCCGTCGGCCTCGCGCAGGACAAGTTTCGCGTTCGAGTTCATTGCCAATCCGCCACCGCCTCCGAGAGCCTGGGTTTGATGCGGCTTTCGCCGGTGCCGCCAACTATACCGTGGCTGCAAAACGGGCGGATCGGTCCTCGCTTCAGGTGGCGGAACGTGCGGAAAGAATGCCCGCCCGAATCCTTGCCAAGTAGCGCCGGCGTGGGAATACTGCCCCGCAGGCACACCCATCCGGGCGATCCTTCGCCACCGCCACTGGAGTCAGAACCGCATGACTGCCTTCGGGCGATACGAACTCCTCGAAGTCCTGGGACAGGGTGGCTTTGCAACCGTGCACCGGGCCTACGACCCGATCCTCGATCGGCCGCTCGCGATCAAGGTCCTGCACGGCTACCTCGCCGGCGATAGCCAGATGGCGGAGCGCTTCATTCGCGAAGGGCGAGCGCTCGCCCGCGTCAATCATCCGAACCTCGTGAACGTTTACGATGCCGGCACCGAGGAGAACCAGGCGTTCCTGGCGATGGAGTACGTCGAAGGGAAGACGCTGGCCGAACTCTCAGCCGGCCGCCAGATGCCGCTTGCCGAAGCCGGCGAGATCATCCGCCAGGTGGCCGGCGCCATCGCCGCCGTCCACGGAGCCGGGCTTATCCATCGCGATATCAAGCCGGCGAACATCATCGTCGAGCCCAATGGTCGCGCCGTGCTGCTCGATCTCGGCGTGGCACGGGATATGGACAGTACGGGCCTTACGGTCACGGGCCTGGTGGTCGGCACACCAGGTTTCCTCGCACCGGAACAGGTCGACAGCACCGTGTTTGTCGGCCCATCGACCGACATCTACCAGCTCGCCGCAACGACGTACACGCTGCTCGCCGGCAAGCCGCTCTACGAAGGCGATACGGCCCAGGTCCTCTACGCTGTCGCCCATCGTCCACCGCCGGACCTCGGCGAGGCGCGCCCGGACCTCCCTTACCACGCGATCGCCGCGGTGAGCCGCGGGCTCTCGAAAGACCCCGCGCAGCGCCCATCCACGGTAATCGAGTTCGCGGAAGGTCTTCGTTCACCCGCGGAAGCGCTCCGTCCGACGGTGATCGCAGCGCCGGGCGCGGCCCAGACGGTGGTCTCCACCGATCCTGGCACTCCCTCCGCAGCGGCGACGGTTGTCTCCGGTTCGCATTCGTCGGCCACCGCCGCGGCGACGTCAGTTCCCTCGAAGGCATCCGCCGTGGCGCCTCAGCCGGATCCGGGCGCCCCCGAGACCGCAATCGCCGGCGCCGGGGAGAGTTCCGGGCCGTCCCGTACGATGCTTTACGCAGTGCTTGGGGCGATCGTGGTCGTTGCGCTCATTGCCGTTGCATTCGTCTTCCTCAGAGGCGGTGGGGGAGGCACCGAGGAAGCGGCCGGCATCTCCCCCGGCGAGACAGTCACGGCGACACCAATATCCAACGGTGACTTCGAGCCTTACGGGACACCGACCACGTTCGAAGTCAACTGGGACGAAGCGACGACTTTCGCGTTCCCCGCGCCGAAGTCGGGAGTCGTCAGCTTCGTTGTTGAAAGGTCGGAGGTGGGAGCGTACTACCGCATTTTGGATGACCGCGACAAACCGGTTGGGAGCAACAAGTGGATCGCCCCCACGGGGGGGATGTTCGAACCGGTGGAACTGCCACGGGCGGGTGACTACAAGCTCGAAGTGAGACCCGACAAGGCCGAAGGCGGCGAACTGCTGGTCACGATGTACGAAGTGACCGAGCCAGATCCCGTCCCGATAACAGCGGGAGCCGAACCGGTTGCACTTTCCGTGGATACGCCAGGATCTGTGGCCCGGGCCACCTTCGATGCGAACGCGGGCCAACGGTTCAGCATCCAGACGTATGGGACCGTTGGGGGCTACTACCTGAGCGTTGAGTCGACATCGGGGCCATCCGTTCAGCGGATTAATTACACCTGGATCCCAGAGGGCGACTTCTTCGTGGACACGTTCGTGGTGGAAACCGCCGGGTCTTACGCGCTCGTGGCCGATCCGACGGAAGACACGCTTATAAGCACCAAGATCCAGCTCTTCTCGGTGCCCGAACCGGCCCGCAAAGCGATCACAATCGGCGCCACCGAAACAATTGCCACCATCCAGCCCGGCGAAAACGTTGAATTCAGCTTCAGCGGGAAACGCGACCAGCAGATCTCGCTTCGCGTTTCACGCGTCAAAGCCGGCAGCTACGTCTATGTTCAGCGGGCTTTCAACGACAGCAAGCTGGAGAACGTCTGGGCGGGGCCTCCCCAGGGCAACCTGGTGGTGCTCACGCTGCCCGTCGACGACGACTACATCATCACGATTGATCCGGCCGGCGGCGCCCTCGAGTCGGCTTCGCTGGCGGTATACGACGTGACAACCGAGCCAACGGCGGAGACAACGATCGGCGGCCAGGCGGCCTCCGTTACCACCGACTACCCCGGCCAGCAGGCAACAGTGACATTCACGAGCGCGGGCGGTGAGTCGATCACCATCCACTCGCTCCGGCGCGATGACGCGTATATCACGCTGCTCGACCCCGCGAGCAACAAGGTCATCAATCGGCAGTATCTGCGCGGCGGAGACAGCTACCAGGTGAAAGAAGCGCTCGTTGCCGGGCGCTACACCCTGAGGGTGGAGCCGACTGCCTTCGACCCCGGGAGCTACTCGTTCGAGTTCGTACGCCAATAGGCGAAACACTGCCCGGCCGCCGGCCCAAAAGGCCAGGCGACCCACAAAGCTCACCGGATAGCCGCAGTTCGCGCGCCCCTATGCGTTCTCCCGCTTCGCCACCTTGATGATGTTCGTATGGCGGATGCGTGCGAGTTCTTTGGCATCCTTGTCGATGAGCGTGCCATCGAATACCGAGTAGTGGTGCCCCTTCTGCTCATAAGCGTTGACAAAGTGGCCGGTGAGCCGCAATTCCTGCCCTGCAGGTACACGCGCGAGGTGCTGCACGTGCGTGCTCACGTGAATCGAAGGTCGGCCGTAGTCGTAGGAGTAGCTGAGCAGCGTCATCATCTGGCGGGCGATGGTCATCGGATGGACGAGCGGATGTTCACCGGTGAAGAGGGGGTTCGTTGTTCGAAGCTTGTCCCTGGCGATTTCGTGTGCTTCATCGATCGAGATATTCACCGGCAGGGTCAGGATGTCCTTGCCAATTGGCGCGTTTTCGAGCGTGAGCCATTCCTTTTTCTCCGGTTCCGGATCGGCTTCCAGGTGCGTAGATCGGGTGAGCGTGTCGAGCCACGGCGCCTTGCCCAGGCCGAATTCGCCACGGATGCAGGTTTCGCCCGTCTGCTTTTCGGCGGTGAACGCCCAGTTGTCAGGCCCGCGTTCCGCGCGGATGGTCATTTCGTCGTCCGGGTAGGTTGGCCGCCGAAAATAGACCTCTGCCCATCCCTCATCGAGCCACGATTCGCCGGCCGCTTGCATGAGGGTCGGAACGCACCATCCGTACACGGTGACACCGCCAACGAGGGCCGCTTTGAATCCATACTGGCGGGCGCCATCGGCGGCGTGGATCGCGTTGCGCAATGTCGGGTCGTTCGGGTTTTCCATCCAGGCGATGAACTTGTTTTCGATGACATCTTTGGTCTCGGGCATCAGTTTCGTGCTCCTTGTTGTGTTGGGCTCAACCACTCCTCCAGCACCTCGGCGGTATCAACGCCGGGCGCTGATGGCGCGGGTCGGGTATTCGGCTGCTGCCCGCCCACCGATCGGAACGGCCGATCCGGGAGGCGGATGACCTGGCCTGCGAACGTGGTCTCGCGCCAGAAGTCCCGCGCATTGAGGTGCGGGCAATCGAACAATTCGTCGAGCGTCTGCACGAGGGCAAAGGTCATGTGCATGGCCTCTGCGCGCTCGAACCATTCCTGCGCCGTCCGGTTCCGGAACGGCGGGACGAAGAGCTCCACGAACTCGTCGTAGTTGTCCATCCGGCCTTCAGCCGTCTGGAAGCGCTCCTCCGCGAGCTTCGGCTCATCAAGGAGGACGGCGATCCCATCCATGCGCATGCTCGAAACGGCCCCGGGCGCGCAATAAACGAAGCGGTCGCTCGCTGGGACCATGCGCAGGCCTCCCTTGATGCGGGCCTCGCGACGGGCCACATACCCGTGGTACACGTACTGGCTCACCTGTGCCGCGCAATGAATGGCGAGCGCCTCGACGAGCGAAACATCTGCCCGGTGGAGCGCGCCGTCCTTTCGTGATGAGCGGACCGCCAGCAGGGCTGCCGAGGCCCCTGCAACCCCGCCGGTGATTTCTCCCTGGTAGGGCGGCAGCTGCATCGGTGGCTGGTTGTGTTCGCCGGTGAGGAACATGAGACCGCTTGCCGCCTGGACCACGATTTCGGCCGAAGCCCAGCGGGCTTTTGGGCCGGTCAGGCCGAAAGGCGACACCGAGACGATGGCCTGGCGTGGCTTGAGCCGTTCGAATGCATCGACGGGCAAGGCCATCGCCTCGAGTGCCGCGGGCGAGAAATCTCCAATAACGACGTCTGCCGCTGTTGCCAGCCGTTCGAGACGATCAAAGTCGACCGAGATGCCGCGTTTTCCCACGTTCGCGAAAATGAAGGCGCCACCGACGCCGCCGCCCCAGCGCGAAGCGCTCCGCCGCAGGGGATCTCCCCCGGGCGGCTCGTATTTCACGACGTCCCAGCCAGAGTCCGCGAGGAGTCGCGCGGCATAGGCCGCGCCCACACCCGTGCTCACGTCGAGCACTCTCCGCGAACCGGTCATCGCTGCCCCCTCGCCGCCAGAGCGGACGAACGCCAGCCATCATGCGACTCATCGATACGCGTGAGTTCGCCGCGGGTCACGCGGATCGCGTCTTCGGCGGCATTGCGGCGTGGCACTCCGTTCGCGGGATGGGTCACGCCGCTTGCCCCACGAGCGAACAGGTCCGCGATCTCTTCCTCCGAGAATCCGCCCAGTTCGGCAAGCACGGCCGCGCTATCCGCTCCCACGGGGCGTGCTTCTTCGAGCGGCACCGCCGGGCCATGGCCCCAGGCCGGCCCCACGTGCGGATATTCACCTGGCTCGACGCCTGCGCCGCTTCGCTGGACCGTCCCGAAGAAGCCTCGCGCCCACAACTGCGGATCGGCGGCGAGGTCCGCAGCGTCGTTCGCGACACTCGCGGCGATTCCCGCTGCCTGAAGTGCCTCCGCGACTTCGGCGACATCGCGCCCTGCCAACGCTGCCGCAACTGTTTCCTCATCGAATGCCGGGATGCCGAGCGTGCGCATCAGCGCCGTCGTTTGAGCGGCTGTTGCAGCGATGGCCACGTGGCGATCGGTTCCCCGGCAGTCGAAGACACCGTGGATGGCAAAGTTGGCATCGTGGTTCGCGACTCTCCGGGGTTCGGCGCCTACGGCGAGTTCGGTTAGCGCGGGCCCGAGCTGGAATACTGACGTCTCGTACAGCGAGACATCGATGTGCTGCCCGCGTCCTGTGCGGTCTCGCTCATCGAGCGCCGCCAGCACGGCGAATGCCGCGTTCAGGCCGCAGTTGGTGTCGGCATAGACGATGGTGCCCGGCCTCCCGGGCCAGCCGTCCGGATCACCGATGAGGAGATTGTGGCCCGAAACCGCTTCAGCGCCCGGCCCGAACAACGGCCGTTCACCCCATGGCCCGGTCGTCCCGAACCCTGTGAGCGAAACGTAGATGACCTCCGGGTTCACCTTGCGGACGGCCTGGTAATCAATGCCAAACTGGCGGACCACGCGCGGCGTGTAGTTGTGGGCGACGACATCGCAGTTCGCGGCGACCCGGAGAAACGCCTCTGGCGCACCCTCGATGGTGAGGTCGAGCGCAAGCTGGCGCTTGTTTCGAGTCAGGTCGATTTCGGCGAGCGTGGGCACGCGCCGTGCATGCGATTGCACGCGGATCACGTCCGCCCCCATGTCGGCCAGGTGCCTGGTACCGACTGGTAGCGCCACGGCCTGTTCCATCGCAAGCACACGGATGCCTGCGAGCGGTGCTTCAGTCATCGAAGCTCTCCGTTCGAAATGATTGCGGACACGCAGTGCTGCCGGCTAGGCCTTTCGCGTCCGCGGGTCGAGTTGGTCTCGAAGTGCGTCTCCGAGGAGGTTGAATGCGAGGACCATGACGAAGATCGCCATGCCCGGCGCGATCGAAAGCCATGGCGCGCGTTCGAGCAGAGGCGATCCCTGGTTCAGGTCGCTGCCCCAGGTTGGTGTGGGTGGCTGGACGCCCACGCCCAGGTAGCCGAGGCCAGCTTCGGCCAGCACTGCGAAGCCCAGCCCGAGCGTCGCCTGCACAATCAGCGGAGAGGTGGCGTTCGGCATGATGTGACGGAACATCACGCGCAGGTCCGACGCACCGGCCGAGGTCGCGGCGAGGACGTAATCCGACTGGCGCAGGGAGAGCACCTGGCTCCGCGTGAGGCGCGCGAACAACGGCACCGACGAGATACCGATCGCCAGCATCACGTTCATCAGGCTCGAACCGAGCACGGCTACGATCGCCAGGGCGAAAATGATGCCGGGGAACGCGATGAACGCATCGAGGATGCGCATGATCACTTCGTCGGTGACGCCGCGGAAGTAGCCGGCGACCAGCCCAAGGGGGGTGCCGATCGCCAGGGCTACTCCGACCGCGACAACTCCAACCATGAACGACACGCGCGTTCCGTAGATAACCCGGCTCAACAGGTCCCGGCCGATGCGGTCGGTTCCAAATGGATGTTCCGCGCTGGGCGATTGCAGCAGCTGGTTGTAGTCCTGCTCCTGCGGGTCGTACGGCGCGAAGACCGGCGCCGCTATCGCCAGCAGCGCAAGGATGAGAATGACGACGAGCGCTCCGGTGCCCACGGGTGCGCGGCTCGCCAGGCGCCGCATCCTGGTCCAGATGCTCGGGGTGGCCGTGAGGCTGTAGGCGGCAAGCGTTTGTGCATCAACGGCCATAGCGAATCCTCGGGTCGAAGACTCCATACATCAGGTCCGTGAACAGGTTCGCAAGCAACACGGCGACCGCCGCCACCAGCACAACTCCCTGGATGACCGGGATGTCCTGCGCGAAGACGGCGGTCAACGCCAGCCTTCCCATCCCGGGGATGGCGAACACCTGCTCGATGACGACAGTACCGCCGACGAGGGCGCCGGCCTGGAGGCCGAGGACCGTCAGCACCGGCAGCATCGCGTTTCGCATGCCGTGCATGATGATGACGCGCTGTTCCCGGAGGCCTTTGGCCCGGGCCGTGCGGACGTAGTCCTGGCTCAGGACTTCGACCATGCTCGACCGCATCTGGCGGGTCAGCGATCCGGTCTGGTGGAGGCCAAGGGTCAGCGCAGGGAGAGCCAGGTAGCGGGCCGCCTGGATCGGGTCGTCGAAAATCGAGACGAAGCCGGAAGGCGGGAATATCTGCCACCACACCCCGAAGAGCAGGATGAACATCAACCCCATCCAGAACGACGGCATCGCGACGCCGCCAAGCGCGATGATCGTGGCCACGTGGTCGATCCAGGTGTTCCGTTTCACTCCGGCGATGATTCCCAGCGGCAGCGAAATCACGACCGCGATGAGCCACGCCACAACCGCGAGCTGGAGCGTGGTGGGCAGCCGTGTGCGCAGCACTTCCGTCACCGGCCGGTTGTTCGTTATCGAGGTTCCGAGGTCGCCACGCACGGCATTCCCGAGCCAGCGGAGGTACTGGACCGGAAGCGGATCGGTAAGTCCGAGCTCCTCGCGCAACTCCTGGATGGCTTCGGGCGAAAGCGTTGCCTCCGACCCTCCCGAAATGGCCTCGACGGGGTCTCCGCTCATGACGTTTGTCAGAGCGAAGACCATCATCGAGACGAAGATCAGGACCGGGATCGCGTTGAGCAATCGCCGGACGATGTACCCGGTCACGCGTCGAGCCAGAGCTCGTGCATCCGCAGTTTGCCGTCACCGTACGGGGTGAACCCGCGAACCCGCTTGCTCATGCCAATCAGATTGGAAGTGTGGGTGAAGAAGATGCCGTGGGCGTTCTCGGCGATCTGCTTCTGGATATCGTCGTAGAGCACCTTTCGCTCGGCCTGGTCATAGATCTGGCGAGCCTTCTCGATCTTGGCGTCGAGCGAGACCTGGCTCTCTTCCGGCGTGTAGCTCTTGTTGAATGAAGCGCGGTTGAAGGCGCCTTTGCTGTGGAAGTTGTCGTAGATCGTCAGGTCGGGGTCGGCGCGGCCCGAGAATCCGGTCAGGAACATCGGGAACTTCTGATCGCGGTACTCGACCGTCGACTGCTCCGCGGTGCGGACGACGATGTTGACGTTGATCCCGGCGCGGGCCCACTGGGACTGCAGCATCGCCGCCAGCGGCGTATTGATTTCACCTGCCGTGATCAGGAAGTCGAAGGTAATTCCATCCGGATGGCCGGCGGCTGAAAGGAGTTGCTTCGCCTTCTGGATGTCTTCTTCGATCGGCTTGAGGTTCTCGTTGTACGCCCAGCTCGCGGGGGTAATCGGGCCATTCGCCAGGGTGCCGACGCCGAAGTAGATGCCGTCGAGAATGGCCTTGCGATTGAGCGAATAGGTCATCGCCTGGCGCACGCGGATGTCGTTGATCGGCGGCTGCGAGATGTTGATGTTCACCTGTGTGTAGCCGGTGCCGGGGTACTGGACGAACTGGATCGACGAGTCGGTCTTCGCCGCTTCGACATCCTTGGCGTCGACGAAGATCAGGTCTGCGTTGCCGCTGCGGAGGTTCGCGAACTGCACCGACGAGTTCGGCACGATCTGGATATCGAGCGCGTCGAGGTACGGGTAGTCCTTGATCCGGTAGTCCGCGAACTTCGACATCTTCAGGCTCGCATCGACTGCCCAGGAATCGAGCTTGTACGGGCCCGAGCCGATCGGCTTGTTCGTGAAGTCGGCGCCCGCCGCCTCGGTCGGCGTCTTTGCCATGATCATCCCGGCGCGGTCGCCGAGGATGCTGTAGAGCGAGGCGGTGATTGTCTTCAGCTTGAAGACGGCCGTGTTCGCATCGGGGAGCTCCACCTTGTCGACGCTGCCGAGAGAGCCGGCCGCGAACGACTTGGTTGCCGGGTCCAGGTGGCGGTCGATGGTGTACTTGATGTCGTCGATGCTGGCCTTGGTGCCGTCGTGATAGGTGTGCTCCATCGACGGCACGGTGAACTTCACGGTGAGGTCGTCGACGACTTCCCACTTGGTCGCGAGGCCCGCCGCAGTCTGGAACTTGGGGTCGTTGTTCACGAGGTTGTCGAAAATGCTGTAGAGCCAGTGGTGGTCGTTGCCACCGCGCGAGGTGCTCGGATCGAGACCGGTGGGGTCGGCGCTCAGGGCGACTTTCAGCGTCCCGCCTTTCTTGGCCACGACACTCGGGACGGACGTCGCGCGGGTATCGACCGTCGCGGCCGGGCCCGTTGGGTTGGCGCTGGAATCGTCGTCGTCATCGTCGCCGCAGCCTCCAAGAAGGGCGGCGCTGCCGATGAGGGCGGCGCCGCCACCGAGTCCCTGGAGCGCACGGCGACGCGAGAAATAGCTTTGCTTCATGGATTCCCCTCCATGCACGGCGGTATTTGTGCCGCACCGGGCCCATTTCTACCAGCGAAGCAGAGCGGGGTACCAGAGGCGTTTGCAGTAAGCGCCCTACGAAAATTTCGAATCGGCTAACTCAGGCAGGTCGGCCGAACGGCTTTCAGGTGGCGTCAGGTAGTAGTCGTGGAGGAACTGGAGGAAGTCCGCGACCAGTGGATCGGGGCGGATCGCATGGGCGGCGATCACCTTTCGCTTGAGGTAGAAATCGGGCAGGTTGAGGGCTCTGATGCGCCCCGAGAGCTCGCTGCTCCGCGCGACGTACCCGGCCACCATGCCGATGCACTTGCCCTGGAGGACGTACGCCAGCACGCCATCGAACGACGAATGTTCGAACGCGCCTTCGATGGGGACGCCCACTGATTTCGACCACTGTTCCAGGTACTTGCGATAGGCGCTGGTGGGAGCCTGGGTGGCCACCGGGTACTTCTGCAGCAGGTCGATATCCGGGGATTCGTAATCCTCCGAGCGAATAATCATGGAGAGATTGTCTTCGTAGACCACTGTTGTCGCGTAGCCGCCGGGAATCTCGTCCGTGTGGATATCGTTGAGGATTGCCAGGTCTGCCTGGCCAGAGCTGAGCGAGGCGAGGCCGCTCCCGATGTTGGACGTCGAAACCGATACCACCACGTCATTGCGCAGTTCGTAGTATGCGCGGATTACCGGCGGAAGGACATGGATGCTGGGCCCGTGCAGGCTCGCAATGCGGAGCTTCGCGGGACTTCGCCGCCGCACGCCGGAGATATCGGCGTCCAGCTTGGTGCGCTCCTCGAGCGTCCGCTCGGCGAACAACAGCAAGCGGCTGCCGGCGCCCGTGAGGTGCAGGTCCCGGCCATGAAACGTGAGCAACGTCGTGCCCAGCTCCTGCTCCAGGGCGCGAATCTGGCCGTGAATCGTAGTCGAACTCATGAAGAGTTCATCCGCGGTGGCCGCGTAAGAACCAGCCCGCACCAAGGTGACGAATGATCGAAGCGCTTCAATCCTCATGGGAGCCTCCGGCAACGAGTTGGAAACAAGCCAGGTAGTTAGTTCCGGGGATACTAATCGAAACTGGGAAAGTCGTTAACCTCCCACCGGCTCTTAACTTACCTACGGAAATTTCGAACGGACGGAGCGAAAACCACGGGTTGCGGCCTTTGCCGCCGATCCGGAGTATTCAGCGAGCGATCATCGAGCCGCGCCATGCAAGGAGCATCCTGTGCCGATCCCCACCGAACTCGAAACCAAACTCGGGCCGCTGAAGATTCTTCCGAAGAACAGCGCGGCCGAATCGAAGGGCAGCATCCACGACGACGAGAAGGCACGCCAGATGGGCTACAAGGGCGGGCTCGTGCCGGGCGTCACAGTGCTGGGATACATGAGCAGGCTCATGCAGCAGGAGTTCGGCCAGCGCTGGCAGTCCGCCGGATCTACCTTCAAGGGTCGACTGCGCCGCCCGGTGTACGAAGGAGCCGAAGTCTCGGTCGAAGGCACGGTCGTCGAAGCCCCAAACAACGAAAACAACAACACCGTGACCATCGAGCTCAAGGTCATCGATTCCGAAAACGTCGTGGCGGCATTCGCCCAGGCGACCTGCCGGGTATAGAGGAGAAAGCTGTGACAATCGAACTCCCGGAGATGAACGAAGAGAACGCGAAGCCGGGCACCCCGCTGACGCCCTACGAAGTGGTGTACGACCGTGCCGCCATCGACCAGTACCTCGATCGCAGCGGCGAACCGGTTGACCCCTACATCCACAACGGACGACTCACGGTGCCGCCGGGAATGTATCTCGGCGCCTACGGCCGCTTGATTCACGGCACATTCCACTACGAGGCGGGAGTCCACACCTCCTCGGAGCTCACGATTTCGAAGTGCCCACCGGCCGGGACAAAGGCGACCGTCTACGGCGAAGTGCTCAAGACTTTCGAGCGCAACGGCGACAAGTACGTCACCTTCAATGTCGTCGTCACGGAGGAAGGCGGCGACATCTGCGCGACCGTCGAGCACACCTCGATCTACGGGCTTCGCTCGCGCGCGTAACCGCCGAGCGACAGCTCGTTGGCCATTCACTACTATTCGGGCATCCACTCTTCGTGAGGATCGCAGATGACGCAAGACGCCAACGAGCGCCCGCGGCCGGGGATGCGCAATCCAGAGACGGCGGACTTCCCGACGGGGCCAGCGGTCGGCGAACTGCTGCCTGCATCCTCGCTTCGAGATCAATTTGGAAATCAGGTCGAATTTGGCGGTGCCGGCGACGGCCGGAAATCGTACGTCGCATTCATTCGCGCCACTTCCTGGTGACCGTTCTGCAGGACGCAACTCGTGGAGTTGCAACGTCGCCTCGAAGACTTCGACGCCGCGGGAGTGCGCGTCATCGCGGTTTCGCCGGAGCCTAGTGAAGTCATCTCGGCATTCACCACCGAACACGGGATTACCTTCCCGGTCCTCACGGATGCTGACTCGAGCGTCATCCGGTCGTTCGGGATCCTGAGCACGCTGATCGATCCGGGCGAGCCGCTCTACGGGCTGCCATTCCCTGGTTCGTACCTCACCGGCGCGGACGGGCGCGTAACGGCGAAGTTCTTCAACCGCCGCTACCAGGAACGCGAGGCGCCCGAAATCGTCTTCCACGACGGTTTGGCTCTCCCTGTTGATACGTCGAGCCATCCGTCGGCGAAGGATGAGGCCGGCGTCTCGGCCGTCCTCGCCTCGCCGGCACTCACGTTCCAGCAGAAAACAGCAATCCTCGCCCGCATCGCACTCCCGCCAGGCCTCCATGCCTACGGCTTGCCTGTCCCGGCCGGCTACATCCCGACGACGGTCTCCGTGCGTGGTCCCGAAAACGTTGAGATTGGCCAGGCCATCTACCCGCCGACAACGCCGTTCAGAGTCGAGGGGCTCGACGAAGAGTTCCATGTCTTCGAAGGCGACATCGAAATCGAGGTGCCGATCCTCTCGTCCGAGTACCAGGCAGAGTCCGTGAAGTTCGAGGTCGAGATCCGCTACCAGGCATGCGACGACCAGACGTGTTTCCTGCCGCAGACCGTGAACCTCACGATCGAAGCGCCGGTGAAGGGCGTGAATCGCCCGCCCCGCCGCACCTAATAGGGCGCGCCGAAACTCCGGGCGGAAGCCGCAGCCGCCAGCCGCTCGCGGTTCAAGCGCTGGCCGAACTCCGGCACATCAAAGGCCATGATCTGAAGGTCGTGCAGTCCGCCGTCGCGGTCCATCACGTGGCGCTTGAGGACGGCCTCCTGCTGAAACCCCAGGCGTTCGAAGCCCTTGATTGCGCTTTGCTGGTCGACGGTCATCTGGGCAACGAGTTTCTGGAGCCCACGGTCGCGCGCCATGGCAAACGCCTGCTCGATGAGGAGGGTGCCAAGCCCAACCCCTCGGAGTTCCGGTGAGACCAGCAACCTGAGTTCGCCGACGTGCCGCGTCCAGGTCATTCCATCCTGCGCGACCGTTGCGTAGCCGACGAGCCGCTCGCCAACCAGCGCCACCACTGACGAGTACGAGCCTTCTGCCACATCCGCGAGCCAGGCATCGACTTCGGCTGGCTGCGTGATGTCGCGCCGCAGGAAGAGGAGGTCGTGTTCGGGAAGGGAACGCGCGAAGTTCAGGATCCGATCCCGGTCGGCAGGCTCGATCGCTCGCACGATGACGGTGTGCTCGCCGAACTCGCGTTCGAAGGGCAGGTCCAGCAGCGCGGCCTCTTCCTGGATCGTCCGGACTTCCTCGAGTTCTCCGAGACGCCCTCCGAACAGTCGCAGCAGCCATCTGCCTGGCTTCATGGCGGAACCTCCCGATGGCCCCGGCGTCCCATGCGAAACGCCTCGCGGCAGATTCTAGGCTTCGCGCGTCACGCCGTCTGCCATCAGTCGATCGATGGTTGCGGGGTCGATACCAAGCTCGCCCAGGATTGCACGCGTCTCAGTCGCAAACTGCGGCGTGGCGCCGACGGTCCGAAAACCGTCGTCATCCAGCCCGAGCGGTGGCGCCATCGCCCGGATTCGGCCCAGTCGCGGATGTTCGAAGTCGGTGAGCATCTGGTTGGCCTCGATCTGTGGGTCGTCGAGCAGTTCGATCGGGAACTTCACGGAAGACGCCGGGACGCCGGCGCCCTCGAAGATCGCTTCCCACTCCGACGTTGTCTTCGCCATGAAGATGGTCTCGGCCGTCCTGCCGAGCTGCTCGTAATACGCCGCCCCGCCGATATCCGCACCGAAGTGGGGGTCATCCAACCCTACGCATTCAGCGAAGCGCTTGCGGAGACTCGGGCTCCCGCAGGCCACCGCCAGCCAGCCATCCTTTGTGTGATAGGTGCGGAAGTAGACGTTGAGCATCGAGTTCGCGCGGCCAGCCAGGTTCCCACCGCGAAGCTCTTCGTAGCTTGCGCCGCTGGCCCGCTTGTCGTTCAGGTCGCGAAGATCGGCAGCGTGCTGTTCGGCCTCGATGGAATCGACGCGCAACATCTGGCTGTTGTTGATGGTGAGGGCGGCCTGGAGCAGCGAGGTATGCACTTCGCCGCCCTCACCGGTGCTCTCGCGGCGAAAGAGTGCCGCGGCGATGCCGAAGGCCAGCGTCATGGCGCACATGTAATCGGCGCTCACGGGGTCACCGGGTACAGGCCGGCCGTCCTCCTGGCGGCCGTTGGCCACCATCAGCCCGCTCCTCGCCTGGACGACGATATCCATGCCGGCCTTCAGCGCGTCCGGCCCCAGGGGTCCGAACGGCGTGACCGTCCCGATGACCAGGCGAGGGTACTTCTTGCGCAGCGTCGGCCCATCGAGCCCGAAGCCCTCGGCTAACCCCGGCCGGAAGTTCATCAGGGCCACATCGGCGTTCGAAAGCAACTGGTCGATGACTTCGGCCGCGCCCTCGCTTCGAAGGGCCAACGGCAGCGAGTGTTTTCCGCGATTGCGCGAGAGGAAGATGCGGGTTTCGCCTTCGACCAGTTGGCCAAGCTGCCTGACTGAGTCGCCCTCGAGCGATTCGATTTTGATAACCTCGGCGCCGCCCTGGGCGAGGAGTTGCGAACAGAACGGCACGGCAACGAATTGGCCGAACTCAATGACCCTGATCCCGGCAAACGGCTGGCGGTCGTGCATGGGCGTTCCTCCTGCGCGGCGTAACTCTAGAGGAACGCGTCCCCGTTGCCATCAGGCGGTCCGGCTAGCGATCCCGCCGCTCCGCTGCGAGCCGGCGAACGAGTTCCAGGTCGTCGATGATGAAGCCGTTCACCCCCAGCGCCTGGAGTCGCCGGAGATCGGCTTCCTGGTTCACCGGCCACGTCATCACCAGGCTGACCCGCTTCAGCAGTTCCTGCACCACCGTCCCGCTCAGCAGCTTCTTGTGGATGGAAATACCGTCGAAGCGCTCGTCTTCGAGATGCGGGAGAGCGCGTTGAAGGGCCGCTGCGCTCCCGACCGAATGGATCACTCTGGCATCCGGGTCGTCGTGAAAGGGCACCAGCGTATTCCAGAGTTGCGAACACACCGTGTAGGGGCGGCCGGGCATTGCAGTTCGCACAACCTCCGCGACCGCCACCGGAAACTCCGCGTCCCGGCCCTTGAGGTCGAGCATCAGCTCGCAGCCCGGCGGGGCTGCCTTGAGCATGTCGCGCAACAGGAGGCGTGGCGTCCATCCCGGTGCCAGCGACCACCGGTCCCAGAGCAACGGCACCGGCCCCATGGTCTTCGTGTGCCGTACTTCGAGGCGGCCACGGTCGCGATGGATATCGGCCTCCACGAGGTCGGCACCGAGTGCGCACGCCTGCTTCATCGTCTCGATGTGGTTTCCAGAGCGGTGAGCGACGATCAACGGATCGCCGGGGGTGGCGGAATGCCTCACGAATGCCACCGGTAGCGCACGCCAAGCGCCCGCGCCGCTTGCTGCAGCCTGTGTTCGATCTCCCCGAGGTGGTGCGCTATCACCGTCGCGAGCCAGAGGCCGGCCAGGGCGACTGCCGCCCCGGCAAAACAATCGATGATGAAATGGTTCGCCGTCGCGACCACCGCCCAGGCCATGGCGATCGGCAGGACCACGCCAATCACCCGCACTACCCTGAGCGTCGAGTACCGCACCAGTGTTATTCCGATCAGCAGGTCCCACCCGAAGTGGAGGCTGGGCATGGCGGCGTACTGGTTGACCAACGCGGGTGGCTGGAGCACCCGGTAGGCTTCTGTCCTTTCGGTGACTGTATCCAGCAGCCCGATGTCGAGAAGCCTCGGTGGCGCCACCGGGAAGGTCGCGAACACAACAAGCCCCACCGCGCCCGAAATCAAGAATCCGTTGCGCAGCACCCGGTATTCCTCGGAATGCGAACGCATGAGCCACGTGCCGACAACGATGATCACCGGCCAATGGCCGTAGATGTATATCCAGTTCGCCGCGTCCACGGCCCATCCCCGGTCAGATATCGCATCCTGGATCTCCTCCTCTTGGTCCAGGTCGAACCGTTGTTCGAAGTGCAGGACCCGCTCCGCGTTGTCATATGCCCGGTCGTAGGCCGATTCGGTGAAGCCCCGGACGAGGAAATAGGAGAAAAAGGCGACCGTGGCAATGACGATCTCGTAGATCGCCGTCCGATGAACCGTTGGCCAACGGCGCGCCCGCATCCGGAAGCTTGTCTCGGTCACGCGGGAGTGGCCAGGAGGCGACGGATCGCTACGAGGGGCCGCGCCCGGCCCGAGTCGTCGTGCCGATTCCGTCTTTCGGACATACGATCATGGTATCCCGGGGACCAGGTTCGTCAATGACCGCCTGGTCCTCTTCGGACCGTACCCTCGGGCGATCAATCGCGCCGGGCGCTATTCCGCGGCGAGGATCACGTTCCTGACGATCGGGTAAACCTCGCCGCTCCACCGTCGTCCCGAAAACACGCCGAAGTGCCCGACGCCGGCCTGCATGTGATGGCTCTTGCGGTACGGCCGGATGCCCGTGCAGAGGTCCTGCGCGGCAAGGGTCTGCCCCAACCCGCAGATGTCGTCACGCTCGCCTTCCACCGTCAGGAGCGAGGTCCGCCGAATCGCCCGAAGGTCGACCTTTTCGCCGCGGTAAGTCATTTCTCCCTTCGGCAGGCGGAAGTCCTGGAAAATCCATTCGACAGTTTCCAGGTAGAACTCGCCCGGAAGGTCGAGCACCGAGAAGTATTCGTCGTAGAACGTCTTCGTGGTGTTTGCTTTTTCGTGTTCGCCGTTTGCGAGTGCGTCTCGCAATTCCAGGTGCAGCTTCACATGTCGTTCCATGTTCATCGAAAGGAACGAAGCGAGTTGGACGAAGCCCGGGTACACCTGCCTGCCCCCGCCCTCGTAACGGAGCGGCACTCGCCCAATCGCGAAGTTCTCAAACCATTCGATCGAATGCGAGGTCGCCAGGTCATTCACTTCGGTGGGGCTGATGCGACAGTCCACGGGCCCTGCCATGAGCGTCAGGCTCTTTGGCGTCGCCGGGTTTTCGTTCTGCGCCATGATCGCCGTGGCGACGAGCGCGGCCGGGCACGGCTGGCAGACCGCCACCATGTGCGCGCCGGGGCCGAGGACTTCGAGGAACTGGATCAGGTGGTCGACGAAATCTTCGAAGCCGAAACGGCCCGCCTCCACAGGGATGTCTCGGGCGTTGTGCCAGTCGGTGATGTAAACGTCGTGTTCTGGGAGCATGGTGCGGACGGTTTCGCGCAGCAGCGTCGCGAAGTGGCCCGAAAGCGGCGCGACGAGGAGCACCCTGGGCTGGCCGCTATCCGCGTCCTTGCGGAAGTGGCGGAGCGTGCAAAACGGAGTGACAACGGTGTCTTCCTCAGTGACGCCGACTTCGCACTCGCCCATGCGCACGGACTCGATCCCGAAGCTCGGGGACTCGTGGGAGAGCTTCATCCGCGAGATCATCTCGTAGCCCGCCGCGGCATGCCGCAGCAGCGGCGTCGCACTCGAGCCGTTCATCCGGGCGATGGAGGCATTGGTGGTTTGCAGCGCGGCTGTCGCGAACGCGCGCACGGGCCGCATGAAGTCCTCGGTCGCCTGGTACGCGAGATAGATCACGGAGCCTCCACGGTCCTCGGTCCGCGTCTAGAGCGAATCGAGGCGTCGTCGCCTGTGGATTCGGGCATTGTCACTCAGAACTCCACGTCCAGCTCTTCGAGCTGGTCGTCGGGCTCGTCCTTCGCCGCTGCGATCCATTCTGCCATGAACGGGAGCCCCATGATGCGAGAACAATACTCTTCGCAGGCCTTATCGAGGTGGATGTCGTAGGTGACGAAGCGCGTGCACACCGGCGCGTACATTGCATCGGCCATGCCCGGCCGCGCTCCGAACAGGAATGGGCCACCGGACAGTTCCAGGCTCTCGCGCCAGATCGACGTGATTCGGTCGATATCGGCCTGCGTGCCGGCCCATACCTTGAAGCCAGGGTACCTGGCCTTCAGGTTCATCGGCGTGGCCGAACGCAGATTCGCGAAGCCCGACATCATCTCCCCGGAGATCGAACGGCAGCGCGCCCTGGCAACAGGATCCTTTGGAAGCAGGCAGGCCTCCGGTTTGATTTCGTTGAGGTATTCGGCGATGGCCAGCGCACCCCACACCTTCACCTCGCCGTCGGTCACGCGAGGCACCAGGAATGAGGGCGAGAGAAGCAGGAGTTCGGCGCGCATGGCCGGGTCATCTGGCGGGACCATGTCGATATCGAAATCCAGGCCCGCGAACTTGCAGAGCAGCCAACCGCGCAGGGACCACGAACCGTAGTTTCTACTGGTGATCGCGAGTGTGGCCTTCATCGCTGTGCCTCCCAATTCGAAACTCATCGGGCGCCGCCGAACCTTCACTATCGATGAAGATTGTTTCGATCGTGTTTTGCTCGGCCGGACGAGGCCATCCTGCAACCGCGCGCACGGCAGCAAAACGCGCACACCCGTCCCAGGAGTCTTCAGCGTTCCTCGCTGGCAAGGGCGGCCGCTTCGTAGGTCACCGCGTTGGCCAGGAGGTCATCGGCGATCTCGTCGGCCCAGCCATCGATTGCTTCCCAATCCCGGTAATCCCCGTCCTTCGCATGGACGACCGCGACGGTCAGCCGCTCGATCAGGCTGAGGTCGTGACGATCCAGCTTCCCGGGAAAGGTCACGTGACCTTTCGCGCCCGTGCGGGCGGCGAGCTTGGCCGCATCCGGGTTTTCTCCTTCAGGCAAGAGCGGTTCGCCTACCGGGCCCGTGGAGAACAGCCAGACCGGGCGTTCGCCGAATTCCTGTTGGTGACTTAGCACAAACGACCGTGCCGTTTGTTCCCAGTCATTCATGTACACCGCGCTGCCGACGACGATGGCGGCGTAACCCTTCACCGAACCGACATCGGTGACGTTGCGGACATCGACGTTCAGTCCGTGGAGTTCCAATCGCGCGCCGATGGTCCGGGCGACATCTTCGGTGGCGCCGTGGCGAGAGGCGTAGCTGACAAGTACCCGCATAGGTCCTCCTCCCGACGCCCCCGCGGTAACGCGAGCATGAGGTACCAATGGGCCGCGAGGAATGTCCGGGCTGCCATGATTCGCTGGGTCGAACGGGCCAACGGGACGCAGCGTGGGACGCCCCACGAGATGCCCGGCGTGGTTACCTGATCGGGGCGCGCGAAAGGCGCATCACGATCCCGCGATTCGACTCAAGCATTCGACTGCGGACTCAATCTCCAGGGCCGAGATTCGCTGGTCCTTCACCCAGGCCCGGAACGAACCTTCGTTCCACGTTCCCACTCGCTCGTACGGCGCCAGGCTCTCGTAATTGCGGGTTGCCAGCCGGAGGTCCATTAGCTGGCGGTTCCTGGCGATGACCTCGGCAGCTTCGTTGCTGCCGAAGGCGGCATCGATCTTCGCGTTCTTCCGGCCCAGGATCAGCGGTATCCGGTGCGGGTTCGCGACGAATTCGTCGAGCGGCCCGGCCGCCACGAGCTTCGCGGCCGTCAGCGTGCCCACGCCAGGGATGCCCGGGAGGTTGTCGCTCGCATCGCCGCTCGCCGCGCGGTAATCCAGGTAGCGCTCGCGAGGGAAAGGCACCGCGGTGCCGTCGGCGGCTCGCGGCGCGGTTGCCTCGGAGAAGTTCTTGGTGGTGATCACGAGCCGCTTCACCGGTGAGTAGATGGAGATGCGCTCGCCGACCAGTTGCAGGAAGTCGCGGTCTGTCGAGCAGATTCGGGCATGCACCGTTTCGCCGAGCACCTCGGTCGCGATGAGGTCGTCGGCTTCGGTATTCGTGCCGCGAAGTATGCGGACCGGCAGCATTCGCTCCGCCATATCCGAGAACTGTTCGATCGCCTCAACGACGTACTTCTCGAACTCCATGAAATTGGGGTCAGATTCGCGGCCGGTCTGATATGGCGGGAACAGCGACCTTCGCCGAAGCGGACGGCCTTCGTCGAAGGCCACCGTTATGGCAGTAGTCCGCACGCGTTCTTCATCGAAAAGGCCGGTCTGGCCATCGGCCCGCGGAGCACTCACGTCCGGTGGTTCGCCAGCGCGCACCGCGAACCCGACCACGCTCTGGGTTAGCCCAAGGAGCGCCGCCCGGACGTACTGCTCCGGAGTCTCGGCGCCCATCGGGCGGCGCAAGGCGTGGAACCCGGCCCACGCCACGTTGTTGCCGTCGACAACGAGGAGCATGCCTCAAGTTTCTGCCATCCCCAACTTCAAGGCGAGGATGCGCCATCCCGCCCGGGAGAATCCAGATTTGTACTTGCTTATCCGCCCACGGATTTCCCTTTTCGGTGCGAACCGGCTAAGAATGCAAGGCAACCCGGCATTCGCGAATACCCGCCGCGCGCCGTGAGAGGTGCTTGATGTTCAGAACCATTGGCCGCACTTGGAACCTTGGAAAGCTCAGCTGGTCCCTGCTCATGAAGGACAAAGAGCTGTTGCTGTTCCCGGTGTTCGGGTTCATCTCGGCGGCGATCGTGCTGGCCATCTTTGCTTCCATCGCCTACGCGACCGGTTCGTTCGACCGGCTTGATGCTGCCATGAACGACTCGGCCGGCAGCACCGCCGAATCGGTGAATGTGCTCGATGTTGTCCTGTACGTTCTCGGTGCCGTCGCCGTCGCCTACTGCGTGATTTTCTTTAACGCCGCTCTCGTCGCCGCGGCGCTGGAACGCCTTCGGGGCGGCGATCCGAACGTCAAGTCGGGCATCTCTGCGGTGCTTCCCCACGCATTCAACATCCTGGGCTGGGCGATCATATCCGCCAGTGTCGGGCTCATTCTCCAGGCGCTCCGCTCGAAGACCGACAACATCCTGGGACGCATCGCGCTCTCTATCGCCGGAGGCGTGTGGGCATACATGACCTTCTTCGTAGTGCCCATCCTCGTCGCCCAGGGAGTGGGCCCGATCGATGCCATCAAGAATTCCTCCTCGCTCTTCAAGCGGACGTGGGGAGAGCAGGTCGCCTCGAACTTCGGGTTCGGGATCTTCTACGTGCTGGCGTTCGTGATAGTGGCGATCCCGATCGTGCTCGTCTTCGCGCTGAATCCCGTCGCCGGACTGATCGTCGGCATCGCCCTCGTGACGCTCGCGCTGGGCACCGTCCAGGCCATCGAAGGCATCTTCAAGGCTGCGCTCTATGAGTACGCTCACGACGGGCAGGTGCCGCAGGCGTTCGCCACAGCCGACCTTGCGAACAGTTACCGGCCCGAGAGCGGCCGCCGCGGCTGGTAGAACGCGCGCCACTCTAGTCTTTTGGCCTGCCCCAGGCGATGCGCTCGTCGATGTCGATGGCCATCGTGTGTTCGATGGGCACGAAGCCGTTCCCAAGCCAGAACGGAGCCCCAAGCGGGTTGCCCGAGGCGAAGTGCAACGTGCAGCTGTCGTATCCCGAGCGAGATGCCCAGGCCATCGACTCGCGGAGCAAGGCCGTGCCGATCCCGCCACCCCGCGCATCTCGCGCGACGATGCCTTCGAACAGGTAGACGTTTGTGTCGCCTTTGATGATGGGTGGCGTGAACCCGGGCTTGAGGAACGACTGCATCCCGGCGGCGCGCCCCTCGTCGTACGCGAGAAAGTAGGGAATGCCGCTGCTCCGAAGCGAGTTCAGGTTGAACGCGCGGGCGGCCTCATCGGCCGTGCGTAGCACCGGCCAGAAGATAGGCGAGCCCCAGTGCCAGCGGTTCTGCTCATCCACCAGCGCCATCACATCGTCGATGTCTTCCGGCGACGCCTGTTCGATGCGAAGGGGCCGCGGGTGTGCCACTGCCACCGGCTCCGAAGTCGTGCGCGTCGCAGCGGTCAGCCGTCTTCCGAAACCCAGCGTGACCCACGCTTCCTGGGCTCCTGCATCGCCCGCCGGAATCCCAACGCGGTGGTGGAAAAAACCCTCGTTCGTCCAGCGTCCCGCGAGCTCGGCGTAGAGCGGGCGCAAGACCTCAAGAGGATCGGCGTCGTCAGCGAAGGCGTGTCCCTCGACCGGGATGGCGATCGAATGGGGAGGGATGAAGTTCGAGGCGAAGTCAGTGGGCGAAAGCATCATCCGCTCGCCGAAGAGGAAGCCGGCGGGCACTCCGTCGCGCTCCGCGATGAGGCCATCCGCCCGGGGGTTCGAAACCAGCGGCGCGATCAGCGATTCGCATGCCTTCGCCTCCCGCAGGGCCGGGTCCAGGTGCGGGAGCCGCGCCATGTCACGGCGGTGGCGCGAGGCCAGCAGGGCCGCGCAGGCGCCGATGTCGTTCGGTACGATTTCCCGGACTTGAATACGTGCCATGACTTCCCCCTTTATGGAAGACCCGGGTAAACATACGCGTTTTCCGTGGGAAATCCCGTGGTTCCCAGTTTGTTTCGCGCAATGTTACAATCAGATTAAATGTGAACGGAGGAGGCTCGAATGAGCACTGAGACCATGACTGATCCCGAAGCCGCCGTGAAGGCGGCCAGCGCCCATCTCTACGAGGCCATGACTCATCATTACGGGCCCCTGGACCTCTCGGCCCACCAGCCCATCGTGAAAGCCATCTCGGAGTACGGCCAGCGCAGCCGCGAGCATGACGAAGCTGGTGTCGCTCACGCCAGCGAACAGATCTATGCCGCGCTTACCCATCACTTCGGCCCGCGCGATCACGCCGCCAACGACGGCGTTGTAAAGGCGCTTTCGGAGTATGGCAAGGCCTGCCGCGACGCCGGAGTCAAATAACCTCTCGCAACACCTTTCGCACCTGGGACAGCGAAAACAGAGGCCCCGCGCATTGGCGGGGCCTCTGTGTGCTTCGTGTTGCGGTGATCAGCAGCCCGGCAACCGCTCTCGCAGCGCATCGAGGAGCCCGCTAATCGGCACGCGAACCTGTGACTGCGAGTCACGCTCGCGGATGGTGACGGCGTCGTCGCCGGCCTCCCCGTTTTCGCCCACTGTCTGGAAGTCGACCGTGATGCAGAGCGGTGTGCCGATTTCGTCCTGGCGCCGGTAGCGGCGGCCGATCGACTGGGTTTCGTCGTACTGGGCCATGTACACAGGGCGAATGGCCTCGTACACCCGGCGAGCCGTCGGGCGCAGCGCCTCGTTCTTCGAAAGCGGCAGCACCGCCACCTTGATCGGCGCGATGTTCGGCCGGAACTTCAGCACTACCCGGTTCTCGCCCTTCTCGTCGGGCTCTTCGTTGTAGGCCTCGAGCATGCACACGGCGAGCGTCCGCGTGAGGCCGGCGGCCGGCTCGATCACCCACGGAACCACGTGTTCCTTCGTGTCCTCGTCGAAATAGGTCAGCGGGTGGCCGCTCTCTTCGCCGTGGGCCTTCAAGTCGTAATCCGTCCGCGCCGCGACACCTTCGAGTTCGCCCCAGCCCCACGGGAACAGGTACTCAACGTCGGCGGTGCCGGCGCTGTAGTGCGAAAGCTCTTCCTTTTCGTGGTAGCGGATCCGCAGGCGCGAGGCGTCGATGCCGAGCGTATCGCGGTACCACCCCAGTCGCGTGTCGATCCACTCGCGGTGGAGAGCCAGGTACTCCTCGGGGTTATCGCGATCTTTGGGCGGATGGCAGAAGTACTCCATCTCCATCTGCTCGAATTCGAGCGTGCGGAAGATGAACTTCCCGGGGGTGATCTCGTTCCGGAAGCTCACCCGGCTCTGGGCGATGCCGAACGGCAGCTTGCGCCGCATCGAACTCACGACGTTTTCGAAGTTGATAAAGATGCCCTGTGCCGTCTCCGGCGGCAGGTAGGCGATGCTGTCCTCATCGGCGATCGTGCCCACGTTCGTCTTGAACATGAGGTTGAATTGACGAGGCTCACTCAGTTCGCCGCCATCGAATGGGCAGACGATTTCGCCCTTCTCGTTTCGCTTGATATCGCCGTAGTCCCCCTCTTCGAGGTGGTCCATGCGGAAGCGGCGCTGGCACTTCTTGCAGTCGACCAGCGGATCGCCGAAGGTCGCGACGTGCCCGCTGGCCACCCAAACGCGTGGATGAGTCAGCAGTGAAGCATCGAGGCCGACCACGTCGTCGCGTTCGCGGACCATGGACCGCCACCAGGCCTCGCGGATGTTTCGCTTGAGTTCGACACCCAGCGGGCCGTAGTCGTAGGTGTTGGCGAAGCCGCCATAAATCTCGGCGGCAGGGAAAACGAACCCCCGCCGCTTGGCTAGCGACACGATGGTTTCCAGGTCCTTAGCGGGCACGTGAACAGTCCTTTGAGACGGCGTCAGCGCGCCTGGCAGGCGCGCCGCGAACACTCAGACTAGCAGAGGGCGGCCTAACGCTTTGGCCCCTGCCCGGATCACCGAACCACAGCGGGAACTTCGCCGCTAGCGGAACTGCGAACCACCGGCCCCGCGCAGCCGCGGATCGAGCAGGTCGCGAAGGGCGTCGCCGAGCATGTTGAAGCCGAAGACGGCGAGACTAAGCGCGATGCCCGGCGCCAGCGCGAGCCATGGCGCCTGCGTCATGAAGGCGCGCGCTTCGCGGTTCAGCATTCCTCCCCAGGACGGGACATTCGGGGGGACGCCGAATCCGAGGAAGCTCAGCGAGGCCTCGAGCAGGATTGCCGTGCCGAAACCGAGAGTGGCCAGTGTGATCACCGGCGCCATAACGTTGGGCAGGATGTGCACCCACACCATGCGCCCGTGGCCGCAGCCGATGGAGCGCGACGCCTCGATAAAGGTTTGGCCCTTCACCGTTAAGACCGCGCTTCGAATGATGCGTGACGCACCAACGCCAAGGAGTATTCCGATGGCAATAACCAGCAGGATGACCTGTGTCGAATAGATGCCTTCCTTGGGCAAGAACGGTGCGTGTGAGTCCTTAAAGATGGCGATGACGGCAAGGAGGAAGATGAGGCCCGGGAATGCGATGAACGCATCGACGATCCGCTGGAGAAGGATGTCGAGCCACCCGCCGAAGTAGCCGCTCAGGATCCCGATGGTCATCGAGATAGCGATCGACGTCACCACAGAAAGGAAGCCAACCCACATCGAGACCCGGGCTCCGTTCAATACGCGCGCGAACACATCGCGGCCGAGGTTGTCCGTGCCAAACGGATGCGACAGCGACGGGCTGGCCAACCGAGCCCCGGCCCCCAGCTCGTTCGGCCCGTAAGGCACGAAGGCCGCGCCGATCGCCGCGAGGGCGATCACGAGGACGATGAGACCGCCAACCAGCCCGAGCGGCTTTTCTTTCACCAGCCGCCGGAGGATGTCGACGAACCCCGGGACACGGCGTTCGCTTTCGCGCGGTTCGATTCCAAGGTCCATCCGCGGGGCAGTTTTTTCTTGCACCATTCAGCTTCTCTCGCTTAGGAATACCGGATTCTTGGATCGAGCCACGCATAGGACAGATCCACGATGAGGTTCACGATTACGATGACCGTGGCCAGGACGAGGACGACCCCCTGCACGCTTGGATAGTCGCGCTGGAGGATTGCGCCAACGAAGTACCGGCCGACTCCGGGCATGTTGAAAATGGTCTCGAGGATGATGGTGCCGCTGATCGCGGTGCCGACCTGCAACCCCACGATTGTGATCACCGGGATAAGGGCGTTCTTCATCGCGTGACGAAGGATGACGGACCGCTCGCGAAGACCTTTGGCCCACGCTGTCCGGATGTAGTCCTGCCGCAGGACTTCCAACACCATCGTCCTGGTCAGGCGCATGACTCCGCCGCCAAGTGAAAGCCCGAGCAGCGTTGCCGGGGCAAGGAAGTAATAGAGATGGGAGAGTGGCCCGTCGCTCCACCCCTTATAGATGAGAGGTGGAGTCCAGCCCCATTTTGGTCCGAACACGATGATGATCGTGGCCGTGAAGAAGTACGGCACCGAGAGTGCGAGGATTGCGAAGCTCCGCGAGGCATAGTCGCTGATCGTGTCTTGCCTGATGGCCGATAACACGCCGATGGGCAGCGAGACGATCAGGCCAATGAAAATGGCCATGATTCCGAACTCGATGGTCACTGGCAGCCGCCGCTCAAGTTCTGTTGTCACCGGCGTGGTGGTCCACGGCGATTCGCCAAGGTCCCCCTGCAACACGTTCCCAACGTACCTGGCGAATTGAGTGGGTATCGGCTCATCGAGGCCGAGCTGCTTTTCGAGCTTCGCCCGGTCCTCCGGGGTCGAATACGGCCGGTCGGCGAGGATCGTATCGACGAGGCTTCCCGGGACAAGCCTGAGCATCATGAACGTCATGAACATGACGAGCAGCACCGTCGGAATCGCAAGCAGCAACCGCCGGATAATGTAGTTGGTCATCAGCCGTGCCTCATGCCCTCAACGCCGGTGGATGGCAGGTTCAGGGGGAATCGGAACCTGCCATCCACGGATTGGGGAAACTCAACCTCAGGCGTCTAGCCAGGCTGTCGCCTTGCGGCCGTCGTACAGGTCGGTCGGGAAGAACCAACCCTTGATCTTCTTGTCCACGAAGATGTGGTTGTTCGTGGTGTACATGAACTTGACGGCGAATTCGTTGACGATCTTCTCCTGAACGTCCTTGACGATGGCCTGGCGCTTTGGCGTGTCCAGTTCCTTCGCCTGCTGGTCGATCAGATTGAAGATGTCTTCGTTGTAGTGCTTGAAGTAGGTGGAGTTGCGGCCGAAGTACGCCGAAAGGTTCTCGTCCGGGTCCGGGTTGTTGAGCGGCGTGTGGTGCGAGAACGTGTAGTCGTAGGCGTAGGTCTGGTTGTAGTAGGCCGCCAGTTCCATCGGCTGGAGCGTGATGTTGACGCCAATCTTCGCGAGCTGCTCTTTCAGCACTTCGCTGATCTGGTCGGCCTGCGGACTGCCGGTTGCCCAGATCATCGGGCCTTCAACCTTCGGGTTGCCGGCCGCGGTCATCAGGTCCTTCGCCTTCTTCAGGTCGAACCCGGCGATCTCGTCCTTCAGCGCCCAGAGGGGGTAAATCGGAAGGATCGGGCCGTGCGTGAGTACGCCGTCCTTGGAGAACACGAGGTCCAGGACTTGCTGCGGGTCCACCGCCCGGACTATGGCTTCGCGGACCTTGATATCGTCGAAGGGAGCCTTATACGGCTTGTCCTTCGTCGTCGGCATCATGCGCATCTGCTTCCAGAACTGGCTCGGCACGGCACGGTACTCCGAGTCCGACTGGCGCGCTTCCTTCAGGCGATCGAGTTGCGACTGCCCAAAGACGCCGGCATCGACCTGGCGGTTGATGTAGAGCGTTGCCGCCGTGTCCGGGTCGATCGCGATGATGTAGCTGATGGCATCGAGATACGGAAGTTCGGGATCCCGGTAGTTCGGATTCTTGACCAGGTCGATCTTCACGTCCTTCTGCCATTCCTTGAACAGGAAAGGCCCCGTGCCGACCGCGTGTTCGGTCAGGTCGCCGTACTTCTCGACGGTTGCTTTGTCGATCATCACCGTCCACGGGCTCGCGATGTAGCTTAAGAACGGCGCATAAGCGTCTTTGGTCTTGATGATGACGGTCGTGTCGTCCGGCGTGGTGATGCTTTCGAGCTTGCCCTTGAAGTAGTAGGCGTGCTGGAACTTGCCCGCTTCATCCGTAGCCTGGCGCTCGATCGAGTACTTGACGTCGGCTGAAGTGAAGGCTCGGCCGTTCGCCGGTTCAACGTCGTGGAATTTGATGCCCGGCTTCAGCTTGAAGGTGAACGTGTTCGGGTCTGGCTGTTCCGGGAGCGCGGTCGCGAGCTCCGTCTCGATCTTCGAGAAGTCCGGCGACCACTTCAGCAGGGCCTCGTTTGTGAGGTCGGTGACGGCCGTGTTGTACGGGAAGGTATCGAAGTGCGGGTCGAGGCTGCGGGGCGAACCGCCCATGTGGATGCGGAACGTGCCGCCTGTCTTGGGCTTTTCCGTGCTGGCGGTGGCGCCGCCGGGCACGGTGGCGGGAATGGTAGGATTGCCGCCGGAATCATCGTCATCATCGTCGTCGCCGCACCCGACAAGCGCGGCTGCGCCGGCGCCGAAGGCGGCAAGGCCGGATCCTCGAATGATGGTTCGTCTACGGATTTTTCGCTGCCAATAGTTAAGTTCGTCCGTCATACTTTTCCCTCCAATTGACCTGTGCCAGTTGACCGTAGCGAACCAGCACCACCGGACGGCGCCACTGTACGGCACGCACCGGTGATGTCAACGATAGTTTGCGTAAACAGTTGCTATTTACCGGTCGAATGGAGTTCGAGTTTGAAACCCCTTTCAGCGCTACCTGAGAGGGCCCTTGAGCCGGTTTTCCAGCTCACCCAGCTCCAGCGGCAGTTCGAAAATCTTTACCCGGGACGTGGCTCCGCTGGTCATAACAATTTCGCGTGAAGGCAGGCCGAGCGCCTTCGCCAGCAACTTCACCACGGATGCGTTCGCTTCACCGTTCGCCGGTGCGGCAGACACGCGCACGAGCAGTGTGCCGTCTTCGGCGAAGCCCACCACCACATCTCGATTCGCACGTGGTGTCACTCTCACGGTGAGTCGCATGACGTTAGACTAGCCCACTGGCCGGAACCGGCCTTTTAGCGAGGTGGCGCATGTTCGAGACGGCCGAGGAGATCGAACAACTGCAGGCTCTCATGGACCGCAGCTACGCCGCCATGAACGCTCACATGGCCGACATCGTGGCTCCTGAGCGCAGGCTGACGGCTGCCCGGGTGTGCAACTACCTGCAGAACGTGAAACACGTGTCGTTCGCGACCGTGAACACCCACTCCGAACCGTTGGTCGCGCCCCTGGATGGGTGGTTCATCCATGGCCGCTTCATCGTGAGCACCGGGGCCGGCGCGCTGCGGGTCCGGCACATCGAGGCGAACCCGGCGGTCAGCCTCGCCCACGTCGACGGCGACGAAATCGGCATCTGGGCGCATGGCACGGCCCGACGGCTCCAACCGGAAGAACCCCTCGCACAGGAATGGGACCGCGCCGCCACAGCGTTCTACTCGTCCTCGCCCTCCGGCTGGGGAGACATCGCGGCTTTTGTCGTGGAACCTCGCAAGATGTTCGGTTACGCGATGGACCCGGCGAAGTTCTAGCCCCGCCTGTCGCAGGGACTAGAACATTTGTTTCCTATTCGATATGATGCCGTCCGACGGCCCCGTGGGAAGCTTCACGGTTCGCCGAACTCAGCAGATACGGGTGAACCATGGCAGAAAACGATAGGGCCCGGGCGCTCGAACTGGCGCTTTCCCAGATCGAAAAGCAATTCGGCCGTGGCGCCGTCATAAAGCTGGGTGAAGAAGGCGCGGCCCCGATCGACGTGATCTCGTCCGGCTCTCTCGCGCTCGATATCGCCCTTGGCGTCGGCGGCATTCCCCGCGGCCGCGTGACCGAGATTTTCGGCCCCGAATCTGCCGGCAAGAGCACCCTCGCCCAGCACATCATGGCCGAGGCCCAGAAGAACGGCGGCACCGCCGCCTACATCGATGTTGAGCACGCCATGGACCCCGGCTACGCCCGCGACCTCGGCATCCGCCTTGAAGACCTGCTGGTCAGCCAGCCGGACACGGGCGAACAGGCGCTCGAAATCTGCGATGCGCTCGTGCGTTCCAACGCGGTCGACATCATCGTGGTGGACTCCGTGGCCGCCCTTGTGCCGCGTGCCGAAATCGAAGGCGACATGGGCGATTCGCACATCGGCCTCCAGGCCCGCCTCATGTCGCAGGCCCTGCGGAAGCTCACCGCAACCATCTCCCGCACCAGCACCTCGGTGATCTTTATCAATCAGCTCCGCGAAAAGGTCGGCATCGTCTTCGGCAACCCCGAAGTCACGCCCGGCGGCCGCGCCCTGAAGTTCTACGCATCCGTTCGCATCGATATCCGCCCGGTCGAGTCGATCAAGCGCGGCACCGACGTTGTCGGCCGGCGGGTGAAGGCGAAGATCGTGAAGAATAAGGTCGCGGCGCCATTCCGCCAGGCCGAGTTCGACATCATGTTCCAGACACCGCGCGGCATCAGCCGGTCGGGCGACATCGTGGACCTTGGCGTGGAATACGGCGTGCTTGCCAAGTCGGGCGCCTTCTACAGCTTCGGCGATATGCGCATCGGCCAGGGCCGCGAGAACGCCAAGCAGTTCCTCGATGACAACCCGGAGCTCGCGGCGACCATCGAAGGTGATATCCGGCGGGAGGCTGGCCTTTCCGGCGGCGCCGCGCCAAAATCGAGCCCGGAGCCTGTTGGCGTCGGATAAACCCCGGATCGTATGGACGAACCACCCAGTCCCACCATTATCGAAATCCGTTCGGTTTCGCACGGGCGCCAGCGGCTGCTCTCTCTTTCCGATGGCCGCGAATTCCTCTTCAGCGACGAAGCCTGCGAGCGCTGCGGCATCGGCGAGGGCCAGGAAGCCACCTCCGAATTGCTGTCCGAACTCGACCGGCTGGAGCAGCGCGTTAACGCCCACGAAGCCGCCCTCCGGCTGCTCTCGTCCAGGCCACGCAGCGAAAACGAAATGCGCACGCGGCTTGCCATGCGCGGCGTCGAGCCTTCGGCCATCGACGACGAAGTCGAACGCCTCCACAGCTCGGGATTGCTCGATGATCAGAAGTTCGCGGAGGCCTGGGTGGAAGACCGCAAGCGAGCCTCTCCCCGCGGCAAACGGATGCTGCGCTATGAACTCCTTGGCCGTGGCATAGACCCGGCCGCCGCTGAGCAGGCCACCAGCGATGTCGACGACCGCGAGACCGCGATGTCACTCGCCAGGGCGCGTTCCCGGCGCGCGCCGGTCACCAGCTACGAAGCTTTTTTCGCGAAGGTAGGTGGTTTCTTGCGCCGGCGGGGATTCGACTATGAAGTAACGGCAGATGCCACCCGCCAGGCGTGGGCCGAAGTGCTGGCCGCCCGTCAGCAGGAATCCGACCTTGCCGCTACTGCCGAAACCGGCGAGTAGATTTCCCACGCCTCAATCGTTCTGGCAGAATCGATTTCACAAACATCAGGCGGCCCTTCCCAGACCGGGAGCCGACCAGGAGTATTGAATGCAACTACGTTTCGGTGAGAAAGAAGAGGCACTGCGCCAGGAAGTGCGCACATTCCTCCTCGCGAACAACGGCCGCAACGGCGAGGCCGGCGGCAACCAGCTCGGTAGCCGCAGCGACGAGGAGTTTGAATTCGCCAAGGGCTTCAATCAGAAGCTTGCCGAACGCGGTTGGATCGCTCCCGCGTGGCCGAAGGAGTACGGCGGCCTTGACGCCTCCATCTACGAGCAGATGGTCTTCAACGAAGAGTTCGGCTACTGGGGTGCCCCCGATACCGGCACGCGCGGCTTCGGTGTCGGCATGATCGGCCCTACCCTCATCATCCACGGCAACGAAGAGCAGAAGCAGAAATACCTGCCGAAGATCACCAGTGGCGAACACATCTGGTGCCAGGGCTATAGCGAACCCGGAGCCGGCTCCGACCTCGCCAGCCTCCAGACCCGCGCCGTCCGCGACGGCGACGATTTTGTCATCAACGGTCAGAAGATCTGGACCTCGGGCGGCCACCGCGCGAACCAGATGTTCACCCTCGTGCGCACGGACCCGGAAGCCCCGAAGCATCGCGGCATCAGCTTCCTGCTCATTGACGACATCAAGAACACGCCGGGCCTCACCATCCGCCCGCTGATCAACATGGCGAACCGCCACCACTTCAACGAAGTCTTCTTCGAAGATGTCCGCGTCCCGGCGCGCAACCTCATCGGCGAGGAAAACCGCGGCTGGTACGTCGGCATGACACTGCTCGACTTCGAGCGCTCCGGCATCGGTACTACCGCATCCCAGAAGCGCACCCTGGAAGAGCTCGCGAAGAACCTCCGCGAAGGTTCCGCCGAACGGCGCAAACAGTACCGCGCGCGCCTCGCCGACCACGTTGTCGCCAACAACGTCGGGCGCTTCCTCGGCTACCGTATCGGCTACATCCAGGCGAACGGTATGGTCCCGAACTACGAGGCCTCGGTCGTCAAGATCTTCCAGTCGGAACTCGGCCAGCGGATCTACAACTTCGGCGTGAACATGCTCGGCATGAGCGGCCAGATGATGCCGGAAGAATCCCGCGCCCCGATGCACGGCGATCTCCCGGAATCGATGCTGATGGCGGTACCTTCGACCATCTACAGCGGCAGCAACGAAATCCAGCGCAACATCATCGCCACCCGCGGCCTGGGCCTGCCTCGCGGCTAGGCCTTCGCTCCTCCACACAAACGAAACGGCGCCCGTTTGGGCGCCGTTTCCGTTTTCCGCATCCCTTCGCTCGGTAGAATCGAAGCGTGCTCACCCCCGATGGATTCGAACGGAGGCTTTCGGCCACGGGCCTGACGGCCCTCGGCGTGATGCTCGCGTTCTTTTGCGGACTCGCCTACTGGCAGGTTTTCCGCACCGATCTCGCCAACGAAGCCCGCAACCCGCGCGTCCTCTCGGCGTTCTACGATCCCGGTCGCGGCAGCATCCTCGACCGCGAGGGCAACGTCCTCGCTGAATCCCAGGCCGACGGCACGCGCGTCTACCACGACGCCTCTACGGCCCATCTCGTGGGCTACCTCGACTCCCGTTACGGCTCGCAGGGCATCGAACCGGCCTTCAACGATGTCCTCTCCGGGACGGCGGCCTCAGGCTGGGAAGGGGCCATTCGCGCCGAATTCGACCGGGAGCGCCCTACCGGCAACGATGTCGTCCTGACCATCGACCCCACGGTGCAGGCCGCCGCCGCGAGAGCGCTCGGCGCGCAAAAGGGCGCGATCATCGCGCTCGATCCCCGAAACGGCGAAGTCCTCGCGATGGTCAGCGTCCCAACTTATGACCCGGGGGCGCTCTCAACCGCCGGGGACGCCCTGTTCAAGGACGAAAACGCGCCGCTGTTGAACCGGGCCACGCAGGGGCTCTACCCGCCGGGTTCGACCTTCAAGACGGTCACGGCGTCGGGCATTCTCGAACGCAAGGTTGCCACCCCCGAGACGATCGTCACCTGCCCGGGAGAAATCGTCATCGATGGCTTCCCGATCTCCTGCAGCAACACTGCGCAGGGTGTCGGCACATACCCGTTCAAGGACGCGTTCACCTATTCCGTGAACGCAATCTTTGCCGAACTTGGGGTGAAGCTCGGCTGGACGGGGCTGACCGACATCGCCCGCCGGTACGGGTTCGATTCCGCCCTGGATTTCACCCTCGAGACCGCACCAAGCCAGCTCCATAGCAAGGGCGCCGAAACCACGAAGACGCTCCTCGCTTCAACGGCGTTCGGGCAGGGCCAATTGCTGGCCACGCCGCTTCAGATGGCCGAGATCGCCTCGACTATCGCGAACGGCGGCCTGCTCGTCCGCCCGCACCTCACGCTCGAGGAGCAACACAACGGCAAGTCGCTCGGGAGCCTCGAAGCGCCGTCGTCGAAGCGCATCCTCGCCCCGGAACTTGCCCAGACCCTGAAGGAGTTCATGGTTTCCGTTGTGGCGAATGGCCAGGCCAATGGCGTGAGCGATCTCGGTGTCAGCGTCGGCGGCAAGACCGGTACCGCCGAAGCCGGCGATGGGACCTCGCACGCATGGTTCATCGCGTTCGCGCCCGCCGAGGATCCGACGGTGGCGGTCGCGGTCATCGTCGAACATGGTGGCCGTGGTGGCGTCGTTGCCTCTCCCATCGCGGGCCAGGTGCTCAAGGCGGCGCTCGCCCGATGACCGAACACTCCCGCCTCGAACGCTTTCTCGAACGCGCCGCCGGCCTTGGCCTCAGCGCCGAACTCCACCCGGCCGCCCTCATCCAGCAGGTACGAGACGCGGCCTTCGCCTCGGTTAACGGCGGAGCGGTGGCGAACGCGTACACCATCAGCATTTCCCCGTCGGACTTCGCGAGCATCAGCGACCACTTCGTCGAACTGCGCGCTGCGGTGCTGCCAATCCTCGAAGAACTCGCGACCACCGGTCGCCTTACGCGACCGGGCCCCTGGGCGGTGGAGTTCGAGGCGTCGCGCGAAGTGGCCCCGGGCCAATCGATCGTGCGAGCGTTCTTCCGGAACCCGCACACCCCGGGAGCAGCGCCGTCGAGCACGAAAACGAAACAGATCAAACGCTATCGAAACGCGTTTCTCACCGTGCAGGGGGTGGGGCGAGTCAGGCTCACCCACACGCCGTTCACGATCGGGCGCGCGCCTGATTGTGACCTTTCAATCCCCGATCTCGAAATCTCCCGTCGCCACGCCCGCATCGAGGCTTCGCGCGACGGCTTCCACATCCGTGACCTCGGCAGCCGCAATGGGATCGAGATCCTCGGAGAGACGGTTCGGTCCGCCGTGCTCGTGCCGGGTGTGCCTGTGCGGCTGGGTTCAACCGACCTGACTCTCGAGGTCGAAGCGTGACCGGCCCGACTGAACTGCTGCTCCTGCGGCTGGGCCTGATCGCGGTGATCTTCGTCTTTGTCGCGGTGGTCGCGCTGAGCTTGCGAGGTAGCTTCGCGATGCCGGCCAGGCATCTGGCGGCAACCCAGCGCCCGCGACGGTGGTCCCTGGTGGTCGTCGGCCCGGGCGAGAGCGGCCTCGCGCGCGGAGCCCGTTTCGAACTCGCCGGAAACATGCTCATTGGCCGCGACGGCCGGGCCGGCATCATTCTGCCCGATGCCTCAGTCTCGGCGCGCCACGCGACCATCGAGCGGCTCGAGCGAAGCTGGCGTGTGAGCGACCTCGGCAGCACGAACGGCACCTTCATCGATGGCAAGCGGGTGAGCGAGAAGGGTGCCCAGGTGCGGCCGGGCGTGAAGCTGACCTTCGGAAATATCGTCCTTCAGCTCGAATCCGATTGACGCGTCCCGGCAATCCCACAGAGCAACCCGAGCAAGGCGAAGTTCACCACCAGGCTCGATCCGCCGTAGCTGACGAATGGGAGCGTGATCCCCGTGGTGGGGATCATGCGCAGGTTGCCCGCGATGATGACTGCCGCCTGGATGGCCAGCAGCAGGCTGATCCCCGTGCAAAGTAGCCGTCCGAACGAGTTGGGCGCTCGAAGCGATGCCCTTAGCCCGGCATAGAGCAACACGACATAAAGCAACACGACACCGATGGCGCCGGCAAACCCCAGCTCTTCGCAAATGGCGCTGAAGATGTAGTCCGTGGCTGCGGCGGGGATCGAGTCCGGTTGGCCCCTGCCAAGGCCTTCTCCTGTAACTCCGCCAGCCTGGATGGCGTAGGTCGATTGCAGCGCCTGGTAGCCGATGCCCCCGGGATCGTCTTCGGGGTGCAACCACGCGTCGACACGCACCTGCGCATGATTGAACGCGAAGTATCCGGCGGCCCCGGTCAGCGCGAGGATTGCGATTCCGGCGCCCAGGTAGCGCAACCGGCCCGTGGCGAGGACGAGCATGCTCACCGCCAGCAATACAAGCAGCGCGATCGAGCCGAGGTCTTTCAGCAGGGCCAGGGCTGCGATGGTCGCGAGCAGGAGCGCCACCAGCGGCACGAGGTACGGCAGATTGGAGTAGGTCCGGTTCCCGAGCCGGATTGTGGGGCTCGCGAGCACTGCGCCGCGTTCAGCCAGGAATCCGGCGAGGAAGATGACGACGAAGAACTTAATGAGCTCGGTCGTCTGGATGCTCTGTCCGCCCACGGTTATCCACAGCCGCGCTCCGTTGATGGTGGTCCCCACCAAACCGGTCATGACGAGCAGGCCCAGTGCGAGCGCGCCCGACGTATAGGTGTACCGGCGGAGAATGTCGTGCCGCGTCCCGAGCCATGCGGCGCACGCGAACACGAGTACCCCAAAGGAGATCCAGTTCGCCTGGTCCTGCGCCGAATCCGGCACCAGCCGGATAACGAAGGCCAGGCCAACCGCGGTTAGAAAGCACGCCACGGCATAGACCTGTCCTGGTGCTCGGGGCGCGATAATCCGAAGGGCAACGTTCCCGGCGAGCGCCGAAAGTGCGAACTGGGTTACGATCCGGCCCGTGCCACCCGGAGCCGCAACCGCGGCCGCGTCCAGTGAACGCCACGCGAGAGCGATGAAAGCGAAGGCGCCGACAAGCAGCGCAAGTTCGGTGTTTCGCTCGCGGGCGAACAATCCGCCAGGGTTCATACAGCGTTGAACGCCGCAGAAGTCATAGACGGAAGATACCGGCTCGAGCGTTTGCTCGGTACCGGCGGCATCGCCGAAGTCTGGCTGGCGGAAGATCAACGGCTCAAGCGCTGGGTCGCCGTGAAGGTCCTCCGCGACCAGTTCTCGGCCGCCGACGCCGAACTCATCGCGGCGTTCGATCGCGAGGCGACAGTCATCGCGCGCCTCCAGCACCAGAACATCGTCGGTGTCTATGACGCAGGCACGTACGAAGACCGTCGCTACATCGTGATGGAGTACGTTCACGGCTTTTCACTTCGCCAGCTGCTCGAAACGCAGGGCCGAATGACTGAGGCGGAAGCCATCCGCTATGGCACCCAGGTCGCGAACGCGCTGCAGTACGCGCATAGCCAGGGCGTCGTTCATTGCGATATCAAACCCGAGAACATCCTCGTCAACGAAGGCGGCGTCGCGAAAGTTGCCGATTTCGGCGTGGCCGAAACGCTCACCCGCACTATGGCCCCCGGGCAGGCGAAGGACCTGCTTGGCACCATCGCCTATCTCGCCCCAGAGATCATTGAAGGCTCGAACCCGTCACCCTCTTCAGACGTGTACTCGCTCGGCCTCACCGTCTTCGAACTCGTCGCCGGCCGCCCACCATTCTCCGGCGCCTCGGCCGGTGCATCGATCGGCCAGCGGCTCGCGACCCCCGCGCCTTTGCTTCGCACCTTCGCCCGAGGGGCCTCCACCGAACTGGAGGCGGTCCTGGCGCGGGCCCTGGCGCTCTCGCCGCAGGATCGCTATCCCTCCGCGTCGGCGTTCGGGGCCGCGCTCCAGCGCGTGCCCTTGCACACAACCGGGCCCGTCGCGCCAATCGCTGCTCCACCGGGGCGTCCCCCTGCGATCTCCCGCCGGCAGCCGACCGCCAGGGTGCGCCGCAACGCGCCCGCGCCCTCCGCCGGGCCGAGCGCCTCGGCCATCCTCCTGGCGGTTGCCGTGGTTTGTGCCGCGCTCGGGCTGGGCATCGCCGCCGCTCTCTTCCTGTCGAGTCGTGACAACAACGGCAATGGCGGCCAGCCGACTCCAACCCCCGGGCAGTCCGCGACCACAGCTCCTCAGGAATCGCCAACACCAGCGGCTACCGCGACGAGTACGCAACGACCAACGGTCACGCCGACCCCTTCGCAGACGCCGACCAAAGTGCCGACAGCAACCGCGACGCCGCCCGGCCTTCCGACCACTCCGGCGCCGAAGACCGTCCCCGCGACGAGCTCACCGGTGCCTTCGAACACGGCGACGCCCGGCGGAGTGACCTCTACGCCCACTCCCTGATTGCACACGAAAAAGGGATCCATTGCTGGATCCCTTTTCTGGTTGATAGCTGAAGCTCGCCGCTAGACGCGGTGGCACCACACCCAGTGTTCCTTGTCGGCAGTGCCGACGTTTCGCCAGTCCGGCTTGCGCGTGCGGCACTCGTCGATGGCGATTGGGCAGCGGGTGTTGAAGACGCAGCCTGGGGGTGGGCGCAACGGGCTTGGGACGTCACCCAGCAGGATGATGCGCTCGCGCTTTCGTTCAACGTCCGGGTCCGGGATCGGCACGGCGGAGAGAAGCGCCTTGGTGTACGGGTGGAGCGGGTTATCGAAAATCGAGTCCCGGTCCGTCAGCTCCATGATGTGGCCGAGGTACATAACGGCCACGCGGTCGCTGATGTGGCGCACGACCGAGAGGTCGTGGGCGATGAACAGGTAGGTCAGGTTGAACTGATCCTGGAGATCCTGGAGCAGGTTGATGATCTGCGCCTGGATCGACACGTCCAGTGCCGAGACCGGCTCGTCACAGACGATGAAGTCCGGCTCCACCGCGAGCGCGCGGGCAATACCAATGCGCTGGCGCTGGCCGCCCGAGAACTCGTGCGGGAAGCGGTTCGCGAAGTACGGGTTCAGGCCCACCGTCTGGAGGAGGTTCTGGACCTTCTCCTTCTTGTCCTTGCCGCTGGCAAGCTTATGGATGGTCAGCGGTTCGCTGATGATGCTTCCGACCGACATGCGGGGGTTCAGGCTCGCGTACGGGTCCTGGAAGATCATCTGCATCTTGCGGCGGAAGCGCCGAAGTTCGCCGCCCTTGATCTTCGTCAGGTCGGTGCCTTCGAACATCACGTTGCCGCCCGTGGGCCGCGTGAGCTGGAGGACGGCCTTTCCCGTGGTGCTCTTTCCGCATCCGGATTCACCGACGAGGCCGAGGGTCTCGCCGCGCTTCACCGCGAAGCTCACTCCGTCGACGGCGCGGACATCGGCGACCTTCCGCTGGAAGATGACGCCGGCCGTGACCGGGAAATAGACCTGGAGGTCGTTGATTTCGACGAGGGTTTCGCCGAGTGTGCCGACTCGTTGGCGAGTCGAGCTAGCTTGCTGCGCCAACTGGCACCTCCCGCATTACACGATCTGATTCCCAGCACGCCGCGTAATGCTTTTCCGCGACGAGCTTGAAGGGTGGGTATTCTTCCTTGCACCGGTCGACCCGCCACGCGCAGCGCGGGTAGAAGGGGCAGCCGGGCGGCAGGTGGGCGAGGTCCGGCGGGAGCCCTTCGATCGGCACGAGCTTCTCCTTCCGGGTCTCGTCGAGGCGAGGAACGGAATTCAGCAGACCGACCGTGTAAGGGTGCTTCGGGTTGGTGTACAGCTCGGAGGCGCTCGCCGTCTCGATCACTTTTCCCGCGTACATCACGTTCACGCGGTCGGCATAGCGGGCAACCACGCCGAGGTTGTGCGTGATGATGATGACCGCGGTGCCGAACTCCCGGCTGAGCCGGCTCATGACCTCGAGGATCTGCGCCTGGATCGTCACGTCGAGCGCCGTGGTGGGCTCATCGGCCAGCAGCAGCTTCGGGTTGCAGCTCATCGCCATGGCGATCATCACGCGTTGGCGCATCCCGCCCGAGAACTGGTGCGGGTAGTCGTCCAGGCGGTTCTTGGCCTCCGGGATACCCACCATCTCGAGCAGCTCCGCAGCGCGGTCGCGGGCTGCCTTGCCATGGAGGTCCATGTGCAGTTCGAGGGCTTCGGTCATCTGCCGCCCGATGGTGAGCACCGGGTTGAGCGACGTCATCGGCTCCTGGAACACCATTGCGATGTCGTTGCCGCGGACTTTCCGGATCTCGTCTTCATCGAGCTTCAGAATGTCCCGGCCCTGGAAGATGATTTCGCCCGAAACGATCTTTCCTGGGGGTTGAGGAATCAAGCGGAGGATCGAAAGCGCCGAGACGCTCTTTCCACAACCGGATTCGCCCACGAGCCCCAGCGTTTCGCCTTCTTCGACGACGTACGAAGTGCCGTCAACAGCCTTGACGGTCCCTTCCTGCGTAAAGAAGTACGTTCGCAGGTCTTTGACCTCGAGTAGCGCCATCCCTTCTCCTTTCGCCCATCCGTCCCACCGGATGGTGCGGCGACGCCGCGGTGAGTCCCTAGTTATATTCGAGTTGTGTGGGGAAGGGGAGACTCGAACTCCCACGCCTTTCGGCACATGATCCTAAGTCATGCTCGTCTGCCAGTTCCGACACTTCCCCCACGTGAGCAGTTCAGGCCCGCCGAGGCGAGCCCGTTTCGGAACCGAGAGGAGGTGGTGAGCCGCGAAGGACTCGAACCTTCAACCGGCTGATTAAGAGTCAGCTGCTCTGCCAGTTGAGCTAGCGGCCCCCCTCAGGACGCGCGGGAGTATATCACGCTCCATTTGCTACACGGCAAATCAAAAGAACTTAACGATAATAACGTTGTTAGCTTCATTCGCCGCGCGGCATGAGCCGAATCGAGGGAAAACGCTGGCACCAGATTGTGCCGGTGTCCTCCATCGTTTCATGTCGTGTTAAGCCCGCGCACCGATAATTCTGCCATGGAACCTATCGGCAACGCACTCGCCCCGGTTGTTGATGGTAAACGCCGGGTAGTGTGTTGCCACAGCGGGACGCTCTCTGGAAGGTTCCCTCCGAATTCGCTGGCGGCTGTGGAAGAGTGCGTTGCCGAGCGTGTCCCGCGCCTCGAAGTCGATGTTCGCTTCATGGCGGACGATTCGATGCTCATCTTTCACGACGCCACGCTGGACCGCGCGACCACAGTGGCCGGGGCGGTCGGATCGCTCTCCCGGGCGAACGTCGCCCATGCCCGCTACCTTGCCGATGAAAGTCATGGCCTCTGTTTCCTCGAGGACGTTGTCGACCTGTTGCGTGGCTCTTCCACCACCTTGCAAGTGGACCTGAAGCTGATGCGGCCCATAACACAGGCACGGGCATCGGCGCTGCTCCGCGCGCTCAAGCCACTTCGCCAGCAAGTCATCATCGGCTCCCAGGCCCACTGGAACCTGCGCAGCCTCGGCGGGGTGCCCCTCGCCTTCGACCCAACGCTCCAATGGCACTACGACCCGGAACGCAGGATGGAGGAGGCGTTGCCCAGACAGATGGGAGTCCATGGCCTCTGGGACGATTCGCCACTCGCCGCGATACCGCATGCGTCCGCCAACTCATATGTCGAGCAGCGTATCCAGGACTTGTTGAATCTCTTCCCGCAGGCGGTGGAATGGATGGTCGACATCCGCACGATCGAGCACATCCATTCGCTGGGGACGAACCTCGCCGAACGGCTCGCCCGGGCAAGCTGCGCACTTGCGGCATGGACGATCCGGCAACACACGCCGAATCGAAAAGTACTCGTCCGCGAACTCTGTGCCCTCGGGGTGGAAACCTTTATTTCGGATGTCCCGGTGGCGGTCGCGAACGACCTGGCCGTGGGGCCTTCGTAAACTCGGTGTAAATTCGTCACCCGCGCGCAACGCAATCGCACCCGTTGTACCCGTTTGGCCCTGCGGCTGATGACCGAATTCAGGAGTAGGGAGAGAACCAACCCGGGAGACACAACTATGGTGAACCGATTGAAGGTGGCGTTTTTGCGGGTGGCGGTGCGCGCGCAATCTCACGAGGCCGGCCAGGGCCTCGCCGAATATGCATTGCTGCTCGCGCTTATTGCGATTGTCTGCATCGGCGCGCTTTCCGCGATGGGCTTGAGCATCGCGCAGACTGCAGGATTCGTAGCGCTGCCGGGAGCGCTTTAAGCCCGCTGCCGGCCTTTGGAACAAACTGCCCGGAGGCCGAGTGATCCGGGCAGTTGGGGTGCGCCTCGCTAGTCTCGCGAAAGTTGCGAGAACCAGGAGTGGTAAACAGGCGGCGGCGTTGGCGTCGGGGAGGGCGTCGGGCTCGGAGTGATCGTTGGCGTCGAGGTGACGGTAGACGTCCCGGTGGCCGCCGTAGGTGACGGGTCTGGATTGCCCCCGCCCCCCGCGACCGCTGAAGGACACGAGCCATTCGCCGCGAACAGCAACGTTACCCACGCCACCCGCGAACCGTTGGTGGCCATGCCCACGCCGACGCACTGCACAGGCAGTCCAACGTTCGCGGGCACGTTGACCCCGCTCCCAGGCTGGCCAGTCATCACACCGAGAGCCGCTGAGGCCCCGAATGGTCCCTGCGAGACGGCCACGCCCTCTCCCCCGGCCGCGAGATTCGCGGGATATCCACAGTTCACGGCGCGGGTCGCCCAGGCGTATCCGGGCGTCCCATCGGCGTAGTGGCCGCCGGAACCCGGATTGTCGGCGAGGAATTGAGCGTAGCCCATGGCCGCCGCATTGAGCGGAGCGGAGAGCGTCAGAGACTGCGAGCCGGGGACCGATGAGTTCCGCCAGGACTGTAATTGCTGGACGAAGCTCAACTCTTCGCCCGACGGGGTGTGGGGAATACACGGCGCAATTGCCTCGGCCGATGATGGCCTTCCAATGAGCGTCATCGCCGCGATTGCGATAGCCCCGACTGCCAGGGCGAGGTTCGCGAACAGAACACGGTTGTGTTTCGAAGCCACAGGCATCACCAACAGCGGGGGCGCTGGTTCGACTGACCATAACACGGTCGAACGCGTGAAGGTCAATGGGAGGGCGAACCACTTCAGTCTGCCCGGATCGCGTTCTTTTCAATTCGTAGCGCCAGGCTTGCGCTTACCTCTATAATCCATGGCCAGCACCTCTTCGCGTGAAGGAGCGGAATCCTCGCATGAGCCAATTGGGCCGGATAATGATTCCGAAACTGCCTCGGCGGGCAATTCCCCGCGAACGTTTGATGACCCGGCTTCATCAGGCGATGGGCAACGGTGTCACGCTGGTCGAGGCTCCCGCGGGTTTTGGTAAGACGACGCTGCTCGCGCAGTTCGCCGCGGAAGTCGATTACCGCACGGTTTGGCTCACACTCGATCCGAGCTCCGGCGCACCGGAGATCCTCGCCCACCAGCTGGGAGTGGCTCTTTCGGGTAATACGGAAACCGACCCGCCCGCCACGGCGCTCAAGCCAAGCGACCTCCAGGCCTACCTGGGAGCAGAGTTCGCCGCTGCTGTTTCGGCTTCGCAATTGCCGCTGCTCGTGGTGCTCGACAACATCCACGAGCTCAGCGAGGCGCGCGAATCAACGCATCTCCTATCGTGGCTTATCGCCTGCTTGCCGGAGGGCAGCGAGGTAATCCTCGCGGGCCGTGAGCGGCCGTTCCTGCCCGAAGTGGCCGGTCGCATCGCGACTGGCGAGGTCACGTTTATCGATTCGGCCGAACTTGCCTTCACCCTTGACGAAGTGCGGGCCGCAACCGAACAGCAGTCAGACGCACCGGACCCCCGCGAGGTGTTCGAAGCCACCGATGGCTGGCCAGTGGGGGTGATGGCCGCGCTCGCCTCGCCGCCGAGTTGCGAAACGACGAGCCGCCTCGCCTTCGACCAGTACCTGCGACGCGAAGTCTGGGCGCCGGTCCCGGAAAGCTTGAAAGAAACATTCCGCAGGCTGTCGCTCCAGCCGTCGGTTACGCGTTCCGCAGTGGAAGATGCCTTCGGACGGCCGGCGTGGCGCGAAGTCACGTCATGGCTCGATGCCCATGAGTTCCTGTGCGAGCGGCTCTCCCCGGTTGAGTTCCGCCTCAACCCGTTGCTCCGCCAGCACATTGCGACGGAGTTCGATGAACTCGACCCGGATGGCTATAGCGAAGCGTGCCAGGCCGCCATAGATGAGATGGTCGCCCAGGGCGATATTCCCGGAGCTATTGAATTCGCCCGGTCCGGCGGTAGCGAAACACAACTGGTGCGGCTCCTGGAAGAGTTCAGCCCGCGCCTCGTGGTCCAGGGGTGCCACACGCTCCTGCAGCGTTCGTTCGATTGCATTGGCGAGCCGACCCTGCGCCGGAATCCACTTCTCCGCGGCATAGCAGCCCGGCTTGCGGCCCACGTTGGGGACCCCGAAGAAGCCACCAAAAAGGCGACCAGTCTCCTGCGCGACGCTCGCGCATCCAAGGTGGCGCAGGGACATGCGCTGCTCGCTCGCATCCGCGCCCTGCGCTTGCTCGGCCGCACGGATGACGCGCGCACAACAGCCCTCCAACTCGCGGAGTTGGCCCCTGATCTCGATGAAAATCTGCGTGCCGAAGCCAACTACAACCTTGCTGAATACGAGCTCTCGGTATCCCGCGATTTCGTCAAAGCCGAGCAGTTGCTCCGCGCTGTTATTGCGGACTGCGAACTGCGCGAGGTCGAACCCCTGGGTTTACTCGCGCGCTCAACGCTTGGCCAGGCGCTTGCAATGCGCGGCGATGCCCCGGAAGCCGTGACCGTGCTCACGAAGGCGGCTCGCGGTTGGCGCTCCATGGGCCGCTCCTCGAACCTCGGATGGGTGCTCAACAACCTCGGCATGGCTCACGTCCAGGCCGGTGACTTCGCCAGCGCCGCAACGGTGCTCCAGGAAGCAGTCGACGAGGGCGAGAATTGCGCCAATCAGCGCAATGTCGCCTATGCGACCGCCTCCCTCGGCGACGCCGAGCTTGCCCTGGGCCACTTCGAAGTCGCCCGAATGCACTACGAAGACGCTATCCGGATTTGCGCTACCGATGCGCTCGATGAATCCCTTGCGGCCCTTTCCATCGCGGGGCTTTCGGGTGCGCTACTTGGCTGCGGCGATATCTCGCAGGCGGATTTCTTCTCTCGCCGGGCGCTTCTCGTGGCCGTCAGTTCCGCAAACTCGTACGAAATCGCGATCTGCAAGCTCCAACAGGCAGCCGTCGACTTTGCCTCCGGCAATCACGTAGCAAGCATCGCTGCCGCCACCGACGCGGCCGAGCGGTTCACCCAGATGGAAGTGCTGCCGATGGTGGGCGCCGCCTACTACCGGGTGGCGATGGCGCAATTCAAAGCCGGCCAGAAAACCGATGCAGAGCGCACGTTGACGAAAGTCGCATCGGCGCTCAGCGAGCCATGGATGGTTGGTTCGCTCGTGCCGATCGTGCGCGAGGACCCGATGTTCGCCCAGTGGGCTGCCACGCGGCAGTCCGCGGCGGTGGCCTTCCGCGAGGTCCTTCAGCGCCACTCCTTCGAGACCATCAGCGCCGAGACCGCCACGCTGGCGCCGGCGCCGAGCCGGTTCCCTCTCGTCCGGGCGCAAAGCCTCGGCAGGGTTGTTGTGGAAGTCGGCGGACGCGAGCTCACCGACGAGAACTGGGCAAGCGCGCGGGCCAAGGAGATGTTCTTCTTGCTTCTCGCGAATCGCAGCGGCATTCGCAAGGACGAGGCGGTCGAACATCTCTATCCCGAACTCCCGCGCGAAAAGTGCAACAGCGCCTTCCACTCCAACCTCTACCGCGTCCGCCGCGCTCTCTACCAGTCGAGCGTGGTGAAAGGCGACGACGGCATTTACCGGCTGAACCCAGACGGCGAGTTCGAGTGGGACGTCGAGCAATTCGATGCCGCCATCGAACGCGCCCATCGGGCTCCGGAAGGCTCGAAGGAACGTGCGAGCTGCCTGCAGGAAGCACTTGAGCTCTACGCGGGACCGTTCGCGACAGCCTTCCAATCCGAATGGGCGGCCTCGGTCCGCAGTCGTGTCTCGGACGATGCGCAGGAATCGCTCGCGTTGCTTGCCGGCTACTTCGCGGGCCGCGAGGACTTCGAATCTGCGGCGCTCTGCATGGAACGCGTGCTGAAGGCGAACCGGTTCAACGAGGAAGCTGCCTACCAGGTCGCCCGCTACCGCAGCCGGGCAGGACAGGTGGTCCAGGCGCTCAAGTTCATCGATCAGTACGACGCGAGCTATGTCCACGAGTTCGGTGAGCACCCGCCGAGGCGTTTCGCCGAGCTTCGGTCAGCCATTGCCGCCGGGATTGCCGTCTAATCTTCGTTTTCGCCTTGAGTCTGTGAACGGCGCCGCGCTATGTCGCGCAATTTACTGACATATTTTCCCAGGTTTGCGAGTTCGCGAGAGTTTCGCGAGAACTGTGCCGCTATTGTCCCCTCCAGATTAAGGAACATTTGCGGAGGGTTCTTCACATGGCTTGACTTCTTTCCTCGCTCGTCGCTGTCGCGGCACTCGCTACTATCGCTCTTGCTGGCGCGGCGCCGTTCCAGTCCTGGTAGGAAGCTCGCCGGTGGTGTCCTCTGGACAAGCACCGAAACGAATCGCCCGTGTGATTACCCACACGGGCGATTCTTTTGTGTTGGCGGCGGCGGCTGTCATCTTCCTCGGCCAGCAGATAGCCATCAGCAATCTCTCACCCGACGGCACAGCCGGGACCATTCGCCAAATCCTCTTCTTCTCGACGACCGTCATCCTCGCGGCCCTCGCTCTCAAGCTCCGCCGCTTCTGGGGCGCTTGGTTGGTTGCCCTTGGCATCATCCTCAATCTCATCCCCATGGCTGCCCACTCGGGCTCGATGCCGATCGATTACGCAATCCTCGAACGCTCTGGCGCCTTTCCCGAAGTCACCCGCGACGATATCGGAAAGCAAACCAACCACGGGAAGGATGTCGTGCTTGAGCGCGACGACATCCACTTCTTCCCTCTTTCGGACCGCTACATCGTCGACCTGCCCGTCTATGGGAAGAATATCTACTCCCTTGGCGACTTCGTCCTCTTCGCTGGGGTGGGTCTGGTGATCGTCCAGGTCGCGGCCATGGCCGTGGCCTCGGGCCGCCGGGGCTCGACCAACGAAGCGACCCCCGCTGCCCGCTGAACCCGGCATTCCTGTAGCCTGACTGCACATGCTTCGGCCCGGAGGCCACTACTCGTGAGATTTATCATTTACGGAGCTGGCGGCGTCGGCTGCACGATCGGCGGGCGTCTCGCGATGACCGGCCATGACGTCGTCCTCATCTGCCGCGGCGCCCACCTGAACGCAATCCGCGCGAACGGCCTTCTCTTGAAGGCGCCGGACGGCGAGCACCGGATCAAGATCGCCGCAGTTGGACATCCGTCGGAGGTGAACTGGCAACCCGGCGATGTCGTGTTCCTCGCGATGAAGACCCAGGACACCGAACCGGCCCTGCGCGAGCTGGAACGCGCCGCCGGAACGTCAATCCCCGTCTTCTGTGCTCAGAACGGCGTGGAAAACGAGCGCCTCGCGAGTCGCCGATTCGAAAACGTCTATGCCACGCTCGTCGCGCTGCCGGCCACTTTCCTCGTCCCCGGCGAAGTCATCGCTTCGGCAGCTCCGCTCAGCGGCTGCCTCCATAGCGGCCGCTACCCCTCCGGCGTCGATGAGACGGTCGCCAGCGTCTGCACGGCGCTTGCCGCTTCGCACTTTCATGCGCAGGCCGTTGCCGATGCGATGGATCTGAAGCGCCGCAAGCTCCTCCTGAACCTCGGCAACGGCGTCGAGGTCATCACCGGCCAGGCCGCCTGGGGCGCAGGCGGCGACCTCGGCGAATTCGTTGAGAAGGTCCGTGCCGAGGCCATCGCTTGCTACGCCGCCGCCGGGATCCGGTCGACTTCGCCTGAAGCGTACGTCGAGCGCGTCACCAGCCACTACAAAGCCCAGGAAGTGGCCGGCGAGGCTCGCAGTGCCAGTTCCACGCTCCAGAGCGTCCTGCGCGGGCACCAGACCACCGAAGTGGACTACCTGAACGGCGAAATCGAACTCATCGGCGCGCTCAACGGGGTGCCGACGCCGTACAACTCCACCGTCCGCGAGGTGGCCACCCGGATGGCGGCGAATGGCGAACAGCCGGGGTCGGTTAGCCTGCAGGACCTGTATTCGCTGGTCGCGCAGAAGGCTCGCTGACCAGGAGCCCCGCCCGCCGGATGGTTTCGAGACCATCAGCGACTCTGCGGGACAAATTTTCGACCGTCGACTCCTGGCCTTCGACATGGGATTCCATCTCCTTCGCGAGGTCGTCCAGCGTCCGCGTTCCATCGAGCAGCGAAATCAGGCGGCACGCGAACGGATCTTCCGGCCAGGTCTCATGGAATGGACTCGTTAGATACGTGTTGCCCAGCGCGGCCAGCTTCAACGCGGGCCAATAAGCCACCGGCCGCTCACCGATCTCAGTCGCCGCATCCGGCGCCCAGGTCCGGAACGAGACCGCGTTCAGCGAGAGCAGCGAGAGCAGGATGGCGCAGAGCAGTTCCACGTCAACCGCGGCTGATTCGCGCGTCCGGGCGAGGAGTTCGTCGAAGCTCAGCGCGCGTGGAAGCGCTGCGTCAAGGGTTTCGAGGACAGCGGCCACGGCCGGCTCGCTCACGATGGCGGAGCCGCCGCCAACCTTGGCGATCTTCCAGCCGTAGGTATCGTCTTTCTTGAGCAGGCCGTGGAAGAGGCACTTCTGAATGGCCTCCGGTGAGATAAACCGATGCAGCTCGACATCCTTGCGGCACACCAGCGAGCGCCGGAACCCGCGATTGACCACGAAATCGCGGTATTGCTCGAGCGCGATCTGGTCGTGAGCGATGGAGTTCACCTTTTCGGCGATGTCGTCTGGCAGGTCTCGCAACATCATCGTGTTGAAGCTCGTGTCGCCGAGGTATTGCAACTCGTTGGCGGTGACGAATTCGATGAATTCGTGGAGGTAAAACGCGCTCGGCTCATCGACCAGGTGCTCGTGGGAGAGATAGAACGACGGAGTGGTCTTGAGGATTTCGTGCTCGATGCTGAGCACGCGGTGATAGGCGCCAAGTTGCTGGGTTTCGGCGAACGTACTGGTCGCATCCACAAGGAAGTCCAGCAGCGCCCCTGCCTGCTCGGCTCGCTCTTCGGCCGTGGGGAAGTTCCGCGCGTGGTAGCGCAGCATCTCGCCGATTCCTGCTCGGAAATGGAAGCCGGGGAGCGCGTTGTAGCTGATATAGGCGATGCCCTGGGGCGCCAGCAGCTTCCGGCAAACGGAGAAGATTGCCTGCTGTACCTCGAGGGGAACCCAGGTGAGTACTCCGTGGCAGATGATGTAATCGAACAAATCCGTCCAATTCTCCAGCGCCCGGACATCGGCCGTTAGGAGGGTCAGGTTCTTAACGTCGAACTCTCGCGCCAATCGTTGGCCCATGGCGATCTGGCGGGCCGAGAGGTCGATGCCCACGAATTCGCCATCTGGCAGTGAGTACGCCATGGGCAGGATATTGCCGCCGAGCGCGCAGCCGATTTCAAGGACCCGGCAACGCCGTACATCCTTCGGCTGCATGCCGAACAGCGTGCCAAGGACGGCGAGGTGCTCCGGGTGCGTGCCCGGGACCATGCCGCCCTCGTAGGGCACATCGTCGTAGCTGGTCTCGGCGCCTTGCGTTGCCATCTCAGCATTCTGCCCGTTAGGACCAGCTTCAGCGAGCCGCCCGATCACTGCCGTTGCGCTTAATTAAGGGCTAGAATGCCGGTGCTTCGCCGGGCTGGTCTGGCGACTCTCAAGGAGGCCAAGGTGACGAAGATTGTCGAAATCGAAGGTATTGGCGAAAAGTACGGATCCGCTCTCGAGGCGGCAGGCGTCGCGACCGTTGAGGCGCTCCTCGAAAAGGGCGGTTCTCCCTCCGGACGCCAGGGACTGGCCGAAAAGGCCGGCGTGACCACGTCGCAGATCCTGGAGTGGGTGAACCGCGCCGACCTCATGCGGATCAAGGGCGTCGGTTCCGAGTACTCCGACCTCCTCGAAGCCGCCGGTGTCGACACCGTGAAGGAACTGGCGACCCGCCGGCCCGACAACCTCCACGCGAAAATGGAAGAGGTCAACACCGCGAAGAAGCTCGTTCGGCGAACCCCAACCGCGGACGAAGTGGAGAAGTGGGTGGCCGAGGCGAAGACGCTCCCCGCGATGGTTACCTACTAGCCGGGAACCCGTCTTTCCCTGTGCGTGGCGGCCCTTGCAGAGGCATGCCGACGGTGATGATTCGGGCCAACGCGAACCGCAAATTTGGTGCGAGCGTGCCCGGCATGACGACGGCCATGGCCGCCCACACTCTGGCCTGCGTCCCGGGTTCAGCCGGGTCTGCCCGGACATCCTCGTCGAAGCTCTCGTCCGCAGCAGCGACGCGGTCGCCTTCCCGGGTGCCGAAAACGCGGGCGACCGGCTGGAGCGCCTGAGCCTCACACGAGCCGCCGCGGGCCTCGAGATCTTGTTGCGGACGAGGTCCCTCGCGAGGGTTCACGTTCCCTGGCCATGGACGACGCGTCCCATGCCCGTACAATCGGCCCACACAGGGCTTCGGTCTCGCCGCGGCCAAAACACCCGATCCCGCGTGAACAGACTCGGCCAGCTGCGTCCGAGGGCGCCGGGATGCACTGAAACGGAGAAGCTCCATGCGCGAAGCAGTCATCTGTTCCCCGGTCCGCACACCCGTAGGCCGCTATGGAGGAGTCCTTCGGGACGTCTCTGTCGAGACGCTCTCGTCCCACGTCATTGAGGCGGTCTTGAACCGCAGCGGGTTGGACCCCGCCGCCGTCGATGAGTGCATCCTCGGCCACAGCTACCCAAACGCCGAAGTGCCCGCCACGGGCCGTGTCGCGGCCCTGAAGGCCGGCCTGCCGGTTGAAGTCCCGGGGCTCCAGCTCGACCGCCGCTGCGGTTCGGGCCTCCAGTCCATCTGCATGGCCGCGATGGAAGTCCAGACTGGCGTCGCCGATGTCGTCATCGCCGGCGGCGTCGAAAGCATGAGCCAGGTCGAGTTCTACTCGACCTCCGTCCGCTGGGGGCCGAACCGCGGGAGCATCGACTTCATCGATCGGCTCGACCGCGGCCGCATCACCCCCGGCAGCTCGAAGTACCCGGTCGAAGGCGGGATGATCGAAACCGCGGAGAACCTGCGCCGCCAGTACTGCATCCCCCGCGAGGAGCAGGATGAGTACGCGCTTCGTTCGCACCAGCGCGCCGTCGCCGCCATCGACGCGGGCAAGTTCGAGAAGGAGATCGTCCCGGTGCCCGTGACCGACCGCAAGGGCAACGTCACCGAACTCGGCACCGACGAACATCCGCGGCGCGACACGACGATGGAGAGCCTTGCCCGCCTGCGGCCCGTGCGCGCGAAGCTGGACAGCGAAGCCACGGTCACCGCCGGCAACGCCAGCGGCGAAAACGATGGCGCCGCGGCCTGCATCGTCACCTCGCCGGAACGCGCCCAAGAGCTCGGCCTCAAGCCGATGGCGAAGCTGCGGTCCTGGGCGGTCTCCGGCGTCCACCCAGCGTACATGGGCATCGGCCCTGTCAGCGCCAGCGCCAAAGCGCTCTCCCGTGCCGGCCTGGAGATGGCCGACATGGACGTGATCGAGCTGAACGAGGCCTTCGCGGCCCAGGTGCTCGCTTGCACGCGCGAGTGGAGGTTCGGCGAATCGGACTTCGACCGCCTGAACCCGAATGGCTCGGGCATTTCGCTTGGCCACCCGGTCGGCGCAACCGGCGCCCGCATCATGGCCACCCTGCTCTACGAAATGGAGCGGCGTGACGCCCAGTTCGGCCTCGAAACCATGTGCATCGGCGGCGGCCAGGGAATCGCGGCCGTCCTCGAACGCGTCTAACCGCCGGGAACTACGGAGAACACGAGATGTTGAAGCCAATCCAACTCGGCCGGAATAGCGGCCTGCGCGTATCGCGCCTTTGCCTCGGGACCATGAACTTCGGCGAACCCGGCCGCGGCCACCAGGGCGACTGGACACTCGGCATCGACGATGCCCGCCCCATTTTCAAGTCCGCACTGGACCAGGGCCTCTTCTACTTCGACTGCGCCGATGTCTACGGCCTCGGCGCCTGCGAAAAGGTCGTTGGCGCACTCCTGAAGGAACTCGCGCCTCGCGATGAGTACGTGCTCGGCACGAAGATTTCCAACCCCATGGGCCGCGGCGCCAACCAGGGCGGCCTTTCGCGGAAGCACATCATGGAAGCCGTCGATGCCAGCCTGAAGCGCCTCGGCCACGACTACATCGACCACCTCACCATCCATCGCCATCCGCACCACATCCCCGGCCAGGCCCTCCCCCCGCTCGAGGAAACGATGGAAGCCCTCCACGACGTGGTGAAGGCCGGCAAAGTACTCTATCTCGGCGCCTCATCGATGTTCGCCTGGCAGTTCGCCGAATTGCAGCACGTCGCCGAGAAGAACGGCTGGACCAAGTTCGTCTCGATGCAGAACCACTACAACCTCATCTACCGCGAGGAAGAGCGCGAGATGAACCCCTACTGCGCCCACACCGGCGTCGCTCTCACGCCCTGGTCGCCGCTTGCCCGTGGTATTCTCGCCGGCGCCTACAAAGGCGGCTTCGATGCCGGCTCCACCGACCGCTCCACGGGCCGTGACCGCATTCGCACGGAAGGCCTCTATCGCGGCGAAATGGACTTCAAGATCGCCGACCGTGTGGTCGAAGTCGCCGAACGCTACGAAAAGGCCCCCGCCCAGATCGCCACCGCCTGGCTCCTGAGCAAACCCGAAGTCACCGCACCCGTCGTCGGCGTTTCCAGGCTCTCGCAACTCGATCAGCTCGTCGAAGCCGCCGACATCGCGCTCGCGGAAGAAGACATCGCCTACCTCGAAGAGCTCTACCAGCCGCTGGAGAACCTGCTCTCGTTCGGCACCTCGTAGTGGCACCACCGGCCACGAATTGAGTGCCCCATCGCACGTTGCCTCCCGGACACGGCGAGGAGATAGTCCACGCAGGCTCACAGCGGAGCATTCGTGCGATGGAACTGAACGAAGTACTGGTCCCGGTGGACTTTTCCGAGGCGTCCCGTGAGACATTCCTGCGCGCCCAGGAAATGGTGAACGGAGAAAGCCCCGCTATCATCCTCCTGCACGTCATCGACCCGTCGTTGGTCGAGGCCGTCGTCTCCAGCGGGCTCGGATCCGAGCGATCCGTCATCCGAAAGTTGCGCAACCGCGCCGACGAGGCAATGGCGGAGATGGTCGCCTCCTCGACGGTCGAGGTCACCCCTGTGGTCAGCGAAGGCATCCCGTTCTACGAGATTGTCCGGCACGCCGAAGAGTTCGATGTCGACGCGGTCATCATCGGCAAGACCGGCGTCCGCGATGCCCGCGAAGCGTTGTTCTTCGGCTCCACCGCCGAGAAAGTCGTCCGGGCGTGCCGCCATCCGGTCATCGTCCTCTCAACATCCGAAGCCAAAGCCTGAGCCCTTTCTAAGGCGGCGCGGTTCATGGAACCGCGCACGCCAGTAAGCGGATGACGACACACGACTCACTCCCCCGCCCCGCCACCACACCAAACGCCTTGGGCGTGGTCCGTGGTCGGTCAGCATCCCACCACACCGGCGACCAACCCCTCGCCACACACGCGTGATCGCACCGGAGGCGCTGGGTATGATTCGCTCACCCGCGGGTGGCGAATCTGCGCCAGTTCGCGGCGGCCTGGTCCGGGAGAGACATGGATAACCGAGATCCTCGATGCGGTTGAGGGTGCTGCTCGGCATCATCGTGGTCCTTGCCCTGCTGCCCTCGGTGGCACAGAGCCAGTCGCCTCCCCCCGGTCCCACACCCCAGTTCGCACCCGGCGTCCGCGGCAGCGGCAATGCGAAGCTCGACTCCTTCCTCAACAACCTCGCCGTCCAGGCACGAACCCAGGACGCCTCGTCCGTTGCACGCTCCGCACCGACCTCGAAGCTCTCGTCCGTCGGTGTGCAGATTCATCTTGCGCCCGGGACGACCGGTTTTCCCGCTCGTCTCGCTTCCCTCGGCGGGATTGCGGCGAACATCGTAGGCAGCGAAGTCGAAGCTTACGTCCCGGTGACGCTGCTCGACTCCTTGACCTCCCTCCCCGGCGTATCCTCCGTCCGCACTCTCATCCCGCCTCAGCCGGACCTCTACACGAGCGAGGGCGCCGCGTTGCACAACACTCCGAACTGGAATGCCTACGGCTTCACCGGCGCAGGCATCAAAGTCGGCGTGATCGATGTTGGCTTCGTGGGCTATGGCAGCCGCCAGGCCGAGGGTGAGGTCCCGGCGCCGGCCGCCTTCCGCTGCTACAGCGCGGTCGGCACCTTTTCCACCACGGTCCGTGCCAGCTGTGAGACAACGTCGATCCACGGCGTTGCCGTCAGCGAAACCATCATCGATGAGGCTCCGGACGCGATGCTTTACATCGCCAATCCGTTCAGCCAGGGCGACCTTCTCGCGACCGTGCAGTGGATGGCGGCCCAGGGTGTCCAGGTTATCAATCACTCGGTGAGCTGGACCTGGGATGGCCCCGGAGACGGCACTTCGACCTATTCGACGAGCCCCTTGAAGTCGATCGAAGCGGCCGAAGCGTCGGGCATCGTCTGGGTGAACTCCGCGGGCAACTCCGCTCAACAGGTCTGGACGGGTGCCTGGGCCGACGCCACGGCGAATGACTTCATCGACTTCGCGCCCGGCATCGAAGACCAGTACATCAACCTTTCGGCCGGCCAGCAGGTGGTCTTGCAGTTGCGCTGGTCCGACACCTGGGGCGCCGCTGCCCGCGACCTCGATCTACTGCTGTATCGCGATTCCAACGGGTCCCTCGTGGCCGCGAGCACCCTCGACCAGGCCGGCGGTGCCTACAAAGACCCGTACGAATTCATCGTGTACACCGTCCCCAACGGCCAGGGGGGCACGTACCGAATCCGTGTCGGCCAGGTCGCCGGGAGCGACCCGGCCCAGGTCCAGCTCAACGTCTTCAACCAGGCTTCGAACCTCAGCACGCAGACCCTGGACCATTCGATTGCGAACCCCGCCGAGAGCGCGAGCCCTGCGATGCTCGCCGTCGGAGCCGCGTACTGGGGGACGCCGACCACGATCGAGACCTACAGCAGCCGCGGCCCGACGAACGACAACCGCACCAAGCCCGACATTACCGGCGCGGATTGCGGCGAGACCGCCACCTACGTGACCTTCTGCGGCACCAGCCAGGCGTCGCCGCACATTGCCGGCCTCGCCGCCCTCATCCGGCAACGATACCCGGGCCTCTCGGCCGTACAGGTTGCCGCCCTACTCAAGTCATGGGCGATAGACCGGGGCGCGCCGGGTGATGACAACACCTGGGGTTCCGGTTTCGCGGAGCTGCAAAGCATCGATGGCAAGCTCGCGTTCACGCAGCAGCCTTCGAGCGGATTCGCCGGCGTCGCGCTCGCCACTCAGCCGACTGTCGCAGCGCAGGACTCCGATGGTGTGACCGACGCCTCCGACAACACCACGGTAGTCACCCTGAGCGTTTCTGGTGCCGGTTCACCGTCGATCACGTGTACCGGTGGGCTCACGAAGACGGTGGCCGCCGGCGTGGCCGCGTTCTCTGGCTGCATGGTGAGCCCGCCCGGCAGCGGCTACACCCTCGTCGCGGCGCCGACCTGCGCCTGACCATTACCTTCACGGCGAGTCACTCTGCGGGAAGCTGCTCCTCGGTTTCTCGCGGGATTGGGTGCCATAGGCGAGAGGCTCGTATTCAGCTGATGATTCGATGCGCGGGAGGCTGGGGTGGGCTGCGTCCCATTCCTGCTGGGCGATCCGGAGACGCTCTTCGAAGACCTGGCGCGCGTGCGCGTTGACACCGACGGGAAGGTGCTCGGCCATGGGGCGAGTGAGTTCCTCGGGCCAGTTCTCGGGTTTTGGGCGGCGGAATTGGGGAGCTGCGAGAATCGAGAGGGTGAAAAGATCGGCCTCGGCCATTTGGGATTCGAGGTACTCCCATCCCGCCTTCGTCTCCGGGGGGAGCTGATGAAGGGCGTTGCCAAGCTGGGCCGCTTCCCATGCGTCTCGCTTTCGGTCTCTGCGGGGCCCAGCGATGTTTACGAGGCTGGCCATCTCGCGAATGTGCGATGTGACGGCGCGGGGATTCAATCGCCCAAGGCGGACGTCGGCTGAGAGCGCGAAGGCGTAGCCGCGCATGTCGACCGTTTCGCGCCCCTCGACGATACGGACGTAGGAATCAAACGGCGGGCCGTCGTACGGCTGGGGGAGCGGGTCTCCAGGGGCCCACGGCTGGATTTCGTGGGCGGGGCAGGGGGGCGGGTAGTGGCAGTTGCAGGTCATTCCCTCATACCCCGGCCCCTTCTCCCAAGTCTGGGCGAAGGGGAAATGCGGCGGTCGACGATGGTGTTTTTGGTTGGGCGGGTTGGTGGGATGGCAGTTTTCCCTCACCCCTGCCCCCTCTCCCGCGACGGGAGAGGGGAGCCGTGGCGGACCCACAATGTTGGTTTTGGTTGGGCGGGTCGGCGGGGAGCACGGTTCGTTCAGGTAGGGCGTTCGGAGGGTGTTAGTCGGCGGGGTCTTCGTCGTCCGCGGGTTCGTTCGCGGCGAGGAGGGGGTCGATGGTGAGGAGGGCGGCTTTGACGCGGCCGAAGTAGGACTGCCAATCGTGCTGTTGGGGTTTGGGGCCGGAGAGAGTGATTGGGGCTGGGTCGAAATTCCGAACGGCGATGGCGCAGGCCTGTAGGACGATCCGGGCGCGTTTGTAGTCGATGCGCCCGGATAGTGCGAGGCGGATGACTTCATCGAGGACGGCCTGGATAGATGTGCGGTCGTTGAGGGCGATGACGGAGTTGAGGAGTTCGATAGCGGGCGACGCTTTGCGCGAGGCGCGGGCGGTGGCGATGGCGGCTTCGGGATTCGCGCCGGGCCTGTGGTTGAGACAAAGGGTTTCGCCGCGGCGGGGCGCGACGCGGCAGCGTTTTCCGTGCCGCGTGGTTGCCTGACAGTTGCGAAATCCGGGAGAAATCAAATTCGCGTTGTTTATGCGTGTTTCTGCGTTGGCCTTGCGTTGATCTGTTGCGTCGTCTTGCGTTGGCTCTGCGTCGTTGTTGGCCTCCTCCCCCGCGTGCGGAGGCGGAAATTCCACGGTTGTTGGCTGGTGGTGCGCGCAGTAAGGCGAGTTGGTGACGGCGCGGCTGTGGCAGGGGCGGCCGAGGGTGATTGCTGAACAGTGCATGGATCGAGGTTTGGGGCTGGGGGGTGTGAGGTGGAAGGGGCTGGTGGCGCTTGGGAAGGACAATTGAAGGTTGGCGTTGCCCGCGGATCTAGGCTCTCCCGTCCTGGGCCGCGAAATAAAGCGGCGATTACTGTTGAAGGCGCCCGCTTCCGGTGCGAGGTCGGGTCCGTTCCTTCGATGTTGCTCCGGCCCTGACGACCAATTCCAGCGCCCAAATCGATCTCGCAGTACGACAAACGCCTACTGCAGCGACGATCGCGTTGAGATACAAAAGCGCGCGTTGCATGCCCTCCGGATTTGCAACCAAGAGCCCCATCAACGCGAGCAGAGTCGTCGCTGAGAGCCATTTCACCGCTGAAAAGAACACTTGAATCAGCTGTTGAACGAGTACAGGCTCTCGTTCGATGAGGCCGAGCCGACCGGACCCAAGGAATGCGATGACAATGGATATGGCCGCGAGGGCGAATCCGGTTAGGGACCCTGAGATGCTAGCGACCGCGCCGTAAAATTCGGCGCGATTTCCAGCGAACCACTTGATCAATCGCGCGTGCCCGCCTAGGAACTCAGCCCAACCTACGAAAGCCAAAGCGACTATCGCACATGCGATGAAGTCGTACTTTAGGAAATCCGTGCGCCAGCACTGTGGGTAAGCTCGTACAACACACCGCTTTAGAGCATTCACAGCGTCTAGCGTAAGGCTATGGCGCGACCGATATCGTCGCGCAATTCGTCGTACGCGTCACGAATGGCGTTAAAAGCCGAGTTCGCCTCAACGGCACGCTCCCGATCCGCCAGCCGCAGCATTCTGCGGGTCGTCATAATTGAGTCGTTCAAGATATCGATCTCGTCAACGGTATCCAGCTGAGGGTCATACCCAGTGACCACGAACTTCCTCGCTGCGTCGTGAACATCCGGATCGGCAGCCAGTGCTCTAGCAGTAGCGAGTACGTCTGGGGAGAGGGTGTCGTCTCGAGAATATGGCTTTCGCCGAAGGACGAGTTCTACTGCCCCAGCACCACCGAATTCAATTTGCTGCCGAAGGGCATTGCCTAAGTCAGGAGCCACTCGCACCACATCGGCTACGGTTGAGCTATCCAAGACCAGATCGAAAATCCGAAGATCCTCAAGCCGTTGCAGCCGCTCCTGAATGTCAGGCTTGACCAAAGGTCCCAAGTGCAGTTCGGGACAAATTCCGACCGCTTGACGCATCAAAAAATACGCTAATTTGCCGATACGGGGACCGAAGAAATTGAATTCGGCACCGACGATATTCTCTGGAAAGAAGGTGACGTGAATCAATTCTGCGATGCCGGCGGAGTCGCGAAGTCGCAGCGAAGTCAATCGACCGCCATCTTCGGTGCGAGGAAGACTGCTCCGTCTCGTTCGTCCGAAGACAACCTCGTCCGGTCGGTTTCTTTCGTGCCATATGGCGAAATGATCGCCTGGCGCCGTCGGATCCTCAAGTCTGAGGCTATTCCAATCGAGAGTGTCGAGGTAGGCCAGAACTTGGCGATGCTGGAAGGGCAGCAAAGCGCCCGATGCATCAGAACCGCAATCTATACGATAGAAAAATATCTTTCGCTCGATGTCGCTCATAACCGCTCCAAGAGATTTCGGTCGAGAATAGAACATGATTGTAGTGCCCAGCAAGCCAAGCTCGGATCTCACTCGGCGGGGCGAGGAGGTGGGCGCTCTGGTCGGAGTGCGATCCGCCTACCGGGCTGCGCGGACCCATGGTTGTGGCCGGAGGGAGGGGAGTTTCCAGCGCGGGAGCATGGCTTTCGGCGAGCGGGCGGGATGATCGACGCTGGCCCCCGAAAACCGACTTCGGCTTGCCGATTCGAGACTCCAACCTCCTCCTGCCCAACATCACCAGCGACGGCGACTAAGCCCCCATGGGTCCCACCGCGTATCCTCCTCCGCGGAGGAAGTTCGCCGTGGAATTTCAAGATGTGGTGCGCACGCGGAAGATGGTGCGCAGCTTCGTAGACCGCCCCATCCCGCCTGACGTCGTCGAGCGGATCGTCCGCAATGCCCGGCGCGGGCCCTCGGCGGGGTTCAGCCAGGGTGTCGAATTCCTCGTGCTCGATGGCAAGGACGAGGTGGCCGAGTACTGGGACCTCGAACAGACGAGGCAAGCCCCGGATGCCGCGCCGCAGTGGCCGCTGTTTCGCAACGCGCCACTCATCATCGCCTTCGTCAGCGATAAGGCGGCCTACATCTCTCGCTACTCCCGGCCCGATAAGGAGTGGACGAAGATGTCTGACGAACGGCTGTGGCCGGTTCCTTTCTGGGACATCGATGCCGGCATGGCGGCGATGCTCGTCCTGCTCACGGCGGTCGATGCGGGCCTCGGCGCCTGCTTCGTCGGTGTGGTGGACCAGGCCGAATTCAAGGCCCGCTTCGGAATCCCGGCGGGGATGAACGTGGTCGGCTGCGCGCTCATCGGCTACCCGGCCGAGGGCGACAATCCGTCACCATCGCTCGCCCGTGGCCGCCGCCCGGCGGCGGAAGTCGTCCACCGCGGCCGGTGGTAGACAACGAGAAGGGCCCCCGAGGGGGCCCTTCCCTACAGTTGTCGCTCCGAGCACTCAAGCTGAAGGTGCTTATTCGTCCCCGGCGAACGCCGAGGCAACGTCTCCCAGGACGAACTCCTGTTCGTCGCTTTTCTCCAGCAGGCGGCCCACCAGCGCCAGGGACCCATTCGTCCCGGCCACGACTTCGCCGGCGGCTTTCGACTCGAGCGAAGAGCGCAACCTTTCCGCGACGGACTGGGCCTCGGCGCCGTCGGCAAGGAGATAGAGTCCGATCTCGGCGTTCAAACCGGTGCCGCGCAAGCCCACGGAAACAAGCGCGCCAGGGACCTCCCACGGCGGGGCGACCACCTGGAGAACGATTCCCGCCCGCTTCCTGGAGAGGAGGGCTCGTGCCCGCCCGATTGCCTCCTCGATGTCTCCTAGATTCACCTCGTCCCCGCTTTCATTTCCCGGTCGGAGTTGCGACAGGCGCCGGCGCTGTCGTAACAAGAGTCGTGGCGCCGGCCCAGTCACTCGCCTTCGCTTTAGCGATCAATGCCGCCCAGTCCCGCCCGGTCTCTTCGTACTTTTTCTTCAAGTCGGCTACCTTGCCATCGAAGTTCGCAGCAGCGACGGTGGCTTCACCAACCAGCTCAACGAACTTCTTCGCGAACGTGTAATTGCTCTGGTAATTGCTTCGCGCGATGGGCGGATCGAGGCTGTCACAAATTTTCCGCGTGAAGTATTCGGTGATCCCTTCGTTGAACGGACTCTTTATCTCGTTGATGAGGTCGTTCGGGGCGTACTTATGCATACCCTCGTGGATGATCGTTCCCGGGTTGCCTCGATCCTTGTGGATGAAGATCCGATCCTTCTCGTTGTCGACGAATGCGTTGGTCGTCGCTTCTTCGCCGTCATCGCCGAACTCTCGTTCGTAGGCCATTTTCCAGTCGTTGCCATCGAGTACCGCTACCTGTCCCGAGACCTGCCTGCCGGCTTTCACCGCGCCGGCCGTATATGCCGACAATTTCTCTCGGATGAGCTGGTCGGCTTCGCTCGCGGACTTATGCGCGACGCTGCCCGCCTTCTTTACTCGAAGCGCGAGAAGAAGGTCGAGGTAGCCGGAGCCGGTCAACTCGTCCTTCGCCTTCGCCATCAGCGTCGCGTCGGAGGAGATTGTCTCTCGGTCGGTCTGGCTCGCGGCATTCAGAAAGGCCTGCAGTTGGACCACCGAAGGAGATTGCGTGATCGCTTCCGCGAAACGGTCCTTCACCGACTTCTTGGCATTCCCCAGGATGTCATCGACAGCGTCGCGTTGGATTCGGGTGAACGAAGCCGAAACGAGCCTCTGGACTCCCTGGTTCCCAACGGTTCGCTGCAGCGAATGCATGTAAGCCACACTGCCGGAAACCTGGCCCAACGTGACTTCGGGCGCGGCTCGTCGCGACCGGACATCTGTCTCTGCTTGCCTGGACTGAGGAGCCTTTGCTGCTTCGTGCACAGTGGGGTCCTTCGTCGCGCGGCGAAACCGCTTGCGAATCTTATCCTGTGCGAATCACGCTCCACAATTGGGCGAGCGGATGTCCAGAGATCACGAAACCCGCCTCATGGGCGGGTTCTCGTAAGCATGCCGGTTCTGGCGACCCCGAGCGGACTCAGGGTGTGATTACCCCGCTACTAGACGTAACTAACTATCCTCGTACGCCCGCAGCAAAAGCGGCTTAGCCCTCTCGAAATCTGCCGGCCCGCGCAGGACTATTTCCAGGTCGCCGGTGCCCCAATGCCCGACCGCCCGCACGTCTCTCGTGAACCCGTCCACGAGCTCAACCGAATCTGGGTCGAGCTTCACATGTAGCCGGAGATGCTCTCGATGTTGCTCAACGCAGACGAAGTTCCTCAAGCGCTTGTAGGCGGTATAAAGCTTTAGTTGCTTTTCCTGGACGTCATCGCCAAGGGCCATCAGGAACGCCCGAAGTGATTCGAGGAGGTCCGTGGTTTCCGACGTGGGTTGCGGCCGCAGGTTCTTTCCAGCGCTTTCGCTTCGCGACCTACTCGACGCCTCCGCGGTCACGGCGTTCACCAGCTCTAAGGCCAGCAGGTCATCCCCAAAGCGCCGGTAGCGGATCAGCTCAATGTTGCGATTAATCTGCTGGACCGCATGGATGTCGTAGCGAGTGAAGTCGGAAGCAATGCAGAGCAACCGCGGCCCGGACCAGTCGATGCTGTCACTCGCCACCTGACCCAGTGTGCGCAGAACCAGCAACTCGAATTCGGCGCGATGGTCGAGGAGCCAGTCGAGATAGAACAGGCCCTGGTTGATCACGTTCTCGTTGATGGCGCGCTTGTACTCGATAATGACCGGGCAACCGTTTTCATCGATGCCCAGCGTGTCAATCCGCCCCCCATGGGTCTTTCCCGTAACGTGCTCGGTGGCGAGGAACCGGACGCCGAGAATGACTTCGAGGTTGGACTCCATCAAGGTCTGCAGAGACTTCTCAAGGTCGAGAGCTTGGCTGCGAATTTCCGACACGCCAGCAGCGCCCAGACGAAAAAGCTTTAGGTCACTCATCTTTTGGCCCCTCAGTGTCTTCAGAAGTTCGGGGCGGCATTAATAAGTCGCGGTCCTCTCGAGGAATGGGATGCTGGCCGATGAGCGCAGCATAGGTTTCATGGCTCCGTAGCCATTGATCTATCGAGCCCGACTCGTTTGCAACGTAGCCTGAACGGTACTCCTCGATGAGTTCGTGGATAGTCTTACCTTGCACGCTCAGCAGTCGCTGGAGCCCCGCGACGCTCACCAGAATCGGGGCATCTGGGTTCTTAGGGTCATAACCCGCGAGTTCCGTATACAGCGAATCCAAATGCATGTTTTCGACCGTCACGATCAGTCGATGAACTGGACGGTCCAGGATGTCCGGTGGTGTTTTTGTCAGACCTTTCCTAATGTGTTCGACTTTGGCGGGCATTTTCGAGGCCGGTTCCGACACTGCCCGTTTCAGGCCATCGACGATAGCCTTTAAATCCCCCGTTGTTTTCGCCCCGACGGGAATCCTTGAAGTGCGGCACTCGATCACCAGCGCGTAGTCCCTCTCGACCACCGTCCAGTCGAATCCTGACCATTCATCCCTGCCGTCTCGGTACGTGTCTTCTGGAAGGACGCAACTGAAGCTGGCCATGAGGGTCTCACCCACGTAGTGCTCAAACGCCCGCCCGAAGGCCGCGGGAAAATTAGTATCGTCTTCCATCAACCTGTAGAGCGTTGCGAGACCCAATGCATTGCCGAACAACCGCAAAACCGGCAGAACGAAATGAGCAGCGTCTCGCTTCAGTATTGGCTTCGAGGCAAGCGGATTGACGGCGTAGCGTTCCAACAATTCTTCGGCAGGTCTTGTCAGGCCATACCGTTCCTTGAGTTCCGAGTACGTTTGGCTCAGGTCACCAACGATAGCCTCAAGCCCTGCCGCAGCATCGCCGAACCTCTTCGCCCGGTCTCGCAGTTCGCCTATCGAGTGGCTTGGCTCGACTCCTATTCCGTGGGTTCCCTTCGGGAGTCCGAGAGCCTCGGGGGGCAAATTTGGTGCGACCACGAGCAACCAATAAATGAGTGCGGACTGGTACCAATCGTCGAGCGGCAGAGAGAAAACCTGCTCCCAAAGCGCGTCAAATTCTGGCCCAAGAACTCCTGCCTCCCTTGCGCGCCTGTAGATGCCGTACCAGATACGGATGTTGTCCTGAGGGCGTTCTTGAACCGGAAACTGGTCCCAGCTCATTCTGATGAGAATCGCATGAACGTCGTCGATGGTGGCCTCTTCTTCGGCCACCTCGAGAAACGGGTCTTCCAGTTGGTTCCACTTCGAGCAGGCCATGATGACATCGTCTCGGGAGGCTGGCGTTCCATGGTCTCGGCCGTAGATTGCCGAAATTAGCGCCACGCGGGCCAGGAAGTGGTGTGCCATTAGCGACGTTCGGCCGTCGGACATTTGAACTTCGCCCGACGCCCCTACGATTTCGGCGCCGATTCTCGCCACGGCTTCCAGGAAAGAGCGTCTCTCGAAACGGGCGATCCAGTCACGAACGTCAGAGAAGCGCTGCTGTTCGGCCATCTCAGCCCTCCCCAACAGCCGCTTCAGCCACCGCCGGATCCGGCGCATCCACTTCATCGAGCACCTCGAACCGCCGTCCGTTCCGTTTTCCCGTACGTCCTGCGTTGGTCTCCGCTGCCCGCCCCGCCCGAATTCGCTCCAGCAGCACCGACGCCGGTTCATCGTTCGGATCTTGCTCGACTAGTTCGCCGCGGAAGGCTTTCGCCAGAGAAGCGGCGATGATTTCAGAAGCGTGGCGAAATCCTCGCGTGTAAGCACTTTCAGTTCTGTCAAGAGTGCCCAGCAGTTTGTGTGCCCTAAGGCAGACTTCGCGCTGCTCCTCGGTGCTCGGCAGCAGCAAAGGAAAGTTCTTGATTTTGGAAAGGTTGAGGTTGGGCTGATTCCCTCCCTCCGCAAGCTCCCGCATTTCAAGATAGTTCGCCTGCAACACCAGCTTCAAGAAGCCGGTCTCAACGCGTGATGGCTCGGGCTGGATGGCGGCACAGGCTTGATTGATGGTGGCCTCAATGGCCAGCTCCGAAACTTGTCCGCGTGTCTTACCTTCGCCGTACATGGCGACGAGCAGTGTCCCGACGGGGTACTTCCGGAGTCGATGCGAACGGACGGCTTCGTCTGTGACGAACTCACGGGCCGAGTACACAAACGGCTCGGATGTCGCGGCACTCGTCACCCATGGAACTCCGGACGGCGCGTATAACTCGGCGTTAGAGCGAAGTGGAGTCGAACCCGTACCCACGTCGGCAATGTCCTTGACGGTCGAGGGTACCCAATCCATCTCCAGCCCCCGCTCCTCCCGCCAGTCCGCCGTCAGCTCGCCGCTCGTGGCGGCGGCGAGGACCGATTGGCGGAAGCGCTTGAGGATGCCGGGGATGCGGTCCAGGCGCTCACGGCAGGCATCAACCCGCGCGAGTAGCGCGTCGAGCTTGTCGGCAATGCGCTTCTGCTCGTTGAGTGGCGCGAACGGGATCTTTCTTTCGAGTACGAACTGCTTGGGCACGCGTTGCTGTCCCACGGCTCCGCTCATCACCTGTTCGCCGTCCCTTAGAAAGTCGCGAGTCTTGAAGTACGCAAGGAGGAACTCGGGCAATACCGCGCCACCATATGGCCGGCACACGAAATACTCGCTGCTCCCAGCGCCGATTCCGTTTGGCAAGTCTCTCGCTATGCCAGCCTTGCCGTTTTCAAAGCTGGGTGTGATTCGCGCGAGAAGGACATCACCATTTTGGAAGTGTGTATATGCCTTCTTGATCTCACCCCAAGGGCGAGGCTCGAAGGTATGCCGCCCACGGTAAGTCACGCCCAGGCGCTGCAGCGGGACGAACCCTGCTTCGAGGTTGTCCGCTTCGTGCGTTTTCGGGGCGAGTTCGACGAGATCGCCAATCCGCGCTTGGCACCAGCCGGGCGGCAGGTCCTCGCCGTTCAAACCGCGACCTCTTCGCCAAGCTCTTCGATGATCGCTTGCAACTCCTCCAACGCGGCTTGCAGCTCGGTCATCGCCTCCTGCGCGATTGCTGCCGGCTCCGGCAGCTCGTCAGTGTCGCCGTCTTCCTCGTCGCGCAGCCACGAGATGTCGAGGCTGTCCCCTCGCGCGGCAATGTCATCACGGGTGAATCGGCGGAATCTCCCGGACTCACCTTCATCGATGCGTTTTGCGAGGCTTGCAGGGCTACCGAGCTTATCGTCGCCGAATGCGGTTTCGAACTCCTTGAAGTGGTCGCGGCCAAGTTGAGTCCGCTTCCCAAACTGCGGCATGTTTGCGCGGAGGTCGTAAACCCATACCTCTTTGGTGTTCCCACGGTCAGCCTGTCCCTTGCTGAAGAAGAGGACGTTCGTCTTCACCCCCTGGGCGTAGAAGATGCCCGTCGGCAGGCGGAGGATGGTATGGAGGTTGCACTTATCCATCAGGTCGGCGCGAATCTGCTTTCCGACGCCGCTTTCGAAGAGCACGTTGTCGGGAAGGACGATCGCGGCGCGGCCACCGGGCTTCAGGCCCCGGTAGACATGCTGGAGGAAGCAGAACTGCTTGTTGCTCGTCGGGTAGGTGAAGTCCTCCCGCGACGGAAGACCGCCTCCCTTCTTTGTCCCGAACGGTGGGTTCGTAAGGATGAGCGTTGCGGGAGGGAGCGCCTCGCCATCGGGGCTCATGGTGTCGCCGTAACGAATACCCGAACCATCGGTGCACTCGATCTCGTGAAGCATCAGGTTCATCAGCGCCAGGCGATGGGCATCCTGCACATGTTCCATGCCCCAGAAGGTCTCGCGCGTGTACTTGCGCTGACGGTCTTCTTTCCATGAATCCCGGTCCTCGTTGTCCGAGACGTACGCATTGGCAGCGATGAGGAAGCCACCCGTGCCGGCCGCCGGATCCTGGATGATGTCGTCGGAGGTCGGCTTCATCAGCGCGACCATGCTCTGAATGAGCGGCCGCGGGGTGAAGTACTGCCCGGCGCCAGACTTCTTCTCGTTCGCGTTCTTTTCGAGGAGACCTTCGTAGAGGTCACCCAGGCCTTCTCTCCGGGCGCTGAACCAGTCCAGCCGGTCGATCTCGGTGACCAGCGTGCTCAGGGTCGCGGGCTTTTTAATGAAGGTGCTGGCATTCGCGAAGATTTCTTGGACCAAGGTCGAACCGTGCGTCCCGAGGTGGATCAGGGTCTCCTTGTAGAACTGCAGCCGTTCTGGTGCGCTTCGGGCTTCCAGGTCAGCCCAGCGGAAACCGACCGGGATCTGGCTCTCCGTCTGGGTCTCTTTCGCCATCTTCAAAAAGAGGAGGTAGGTCAGCTCTGTGACGTACTGGTGATAGGTGACGCCGTCGTCCTTGAGGATATTGCAGAGGTTCCAGAGCTTGCCGACGATGTCTTGCGTTGGGTTAGTCATGTCCGTGTATCGTTCCGTCCCGACCGGCCTTCAGGCAACCGGCTCCCAGATATAGTCGTTGAAGTTGTCCAGGACCGCCTGAAGCTGCCCTTCGAACACCCGATCGATTCGGTCGAATCCTCCCCCTTGGTGCCACACGAGCAAGCTGGGATCGGAGATCGCGTCCTTATCGACGAGCGTGTTCGCCTTGGTCTGTGCTGCGATCTTCTTGAGCCAGTCACGCTGAGGAGTCGTCCAACTCTGGCTGGCGAGAATGCGATCGAGCGCTCGATCCACTCTTTGCTCGTACGGTATCAGTGGATCCCCGAGTGCAGCCTGGCGGACGAATCCGACGATCCGCGCGGCGATCTCTTTGTTAGTCGTTTCGCGCCAGGCGGTGCCCAGGCTCGATTCGCTGAATCCGGCCTTGTCCAACGCAATCGCCAGCTCTCGAAGTTGTTTGCGCGTCAGCTCGCGAGGTCGCGTCGTTACCGTCAGGAGCGCCGGGATGTCGTTGATGTGCTCTTTGATGAAACGGGTGAACTCGTCGAGATAGTCTCCCGGCTTGTCTGCCAGCCCATAACCGCGTTCGACAGACCGAAGCTGATCCGGGTGCTCCGAAACGAGGACGCGAGCCTTCGGTCCGCCGGAGACACGATCGAGGAGTTCCCCAAGTCCCGGATCGGCAACGAACCAGTCAGCCACTTCGGTGAGAGTCATCTCTCGAAGCCGCTGGATGAACTCATTTGGCGTTTCCCCGACGATAGCTTCGAAGTCGGCGCGGGCATCATCCTTGAGGCGCGCCTTCTTCCGCTGAAGTTTCGCTACGAACTGTTCGAGGATGAGCTCACGCTCGTCATCTTCGGTCGCGCTTGCCATCTCCGAGATGAGCTGCTCAAACGACACATGCGGATCGACGACCACCGGTTGCATGGCAGTGAGGCCGTGAATCGCCTCGTACATTTTCACGGCGTCGAAGATGCGGAACGCTTCTTTGCCAATCTCGTCGCAGAGCCGCGTTGCGCGCCCCAACATCTGGTCGAAGAGGATGCGGCTGTTCACGCGCCGGAGAAACACAAGGTTGGAAATGGCCGGCACGTCGATACCAGTGGTGAGCAGATCGACGGTCACAGCGATGTTCGGATTGCGCTCGTTCTTGTACCGACGAATCAGTTGCAATGGCTTGTCTGCCGCTCCGGTGATCTTCATTACAGCGTCGTCGTCGATTGAGCCGTATTTGGCGGCGAAGGCTTGCTTCAGCAGATTCACCACGAGATCGGCGTGCGCGTCGTTCACGCAGAAGATCAGCGTCTTGGCTGGCTGTTCCGGGTCGATCTCGGTGGCGAGGTGATCGCAGACGACCTTGTTGAATTGTTCGGTGATGACCTTTCGGTTGAAGTCATCGACCTCCATCCGAATCTCATCCGGAGCGTTGAAGAGTTCGAGCTGGTTGGCGACGGGGTCGTATGCCTTGACTTCGTCTCCCAATTGCCAGGTGATTCCGGTCGCTGACAATTCCGTCTCGATTTGGATCGGCGGTTCATGATCCACCAGGAATCCATCAATGACCGCCTCTCGGTATGAATACGTGAAGACCGGCGGGCCAAAGATTTCTGTCGTGTGCAGCGCCGGGGTGGCCGTGAGTCCAATCTTCACGGCGTCGAAGTGTTCGATGACCCTCCGGTACTTCGAGACGTAGTCCTCGAATCCCCGGAACTGCATCTCCGTGTCCGAAAGCTCTCGATCAAGCAGGTAACCGCGGTGGCACTCGTCCACGACAATGCAGTCATAGCGGTCCACCGGGACGGCCGGAGCATCTTCGCTTGGGTAGAGGATGCGCTTCACCATTCCCTGAACCGTTGCGATGTGCACGGTCGTGTCCGATTCAGGAATCTGGTCCTGCAGCTCTTTAATGCCGAAGGTGTCGGCGAATGTCTGGAGGTTCTCCATCCGCGTGTCCTTGAACGCGTTCGCCG
>JBFWZP010000006.1:0-249615 GCA_050185215.1 Dehalococcoidia bacterium
CGTCACACGATCAGCAGGCTCTATCACCAACGGCGCTAATGCAGGTCGAGGCATTACTGTCCCCCAGTTTATCGTCGCTACGCCACGACAACTGGGGATGGATCTCTGACTCAGGACACTAGTCGTCACCGGTACCGAGGTGACGACCACGCACGAGCGCGTCTGGGCCGTCACCATGGGCGATACCTCCCTCCCCCCGCCAACTTCTGGTCCGGCCTCGTGTCGATCGCCGAGGCCGACGCCGCGGCCTCCACGACGTTCACCTACCCACACCTCACCCTCGCCGGTAGTCAGCAGTTCGCCACCTTCCAGAAGACCGAGGCCGGAAACGTCGCCGCGTCCCGCGTCATGCTCACGTCCACGAATTCCGACCTGGACCACCTTGGCCCATGGCGAGAGCCGTACCCCCTCGCCGTCGCGGCCAGCTCCCACGCCGGCCGCATCTGGCTGCTGGCGATGGCCGCTACGGTGACCGCACCGGCGGTGGCGTGGCATCTGTTCAGACCCAAGCAGGCAGCGCGCCCGCCCGCTCGCCACTCCGAGGCGAACTACCAGCCGTTGCCATAGCGTTCCCGGAAGGCGACTTCCGAGACCGGCTTGCGCTTGTTCTTCCCGAGTTTCACCGCGGGGTAGCCCATCGGGATGACCGCGTCGATGTTCGTGCCCTCCGGGACGCCAAGGAAGTCTTTGAGCTTCTGCTCGTTCAGCTTCCCGCGAGAGGTGGTGAGCACCGTGCCCAGCCCTGCGGCCTGCGCTGCCAGCAGCAGGTTCTGGATGCCGGGGTAAATCGACCCACCCCACGCGGCCGCGCCCGTGACGCTCATCCCGAACGGGTTTTCGGCGCAAACGAAGATGATCACCGGCACCTGGTCCCACGGGGTGCGGCCGGGGCCGGGCACTTCTTCCACGAGCTCGGCGATCTTCTTCTTGGCCGCCGCGTCCTTCACCACGATGAAGCGCAGGACTTGCACGTTTTTCGCGCTCGGCGCGCGGGTCGCGGCCTTGATCAGAGTTTCGATGAGGGCGTCGTCGACGGGCTGGGCGGTGAACTCGCGGACGGCGCGCTGGCGGGCCATTAGTTCGGTCAGGGAGTCGAGCGTTGCCTGTTCGGTCATGAGAGGTCTCCGCTTCCAAGATTTGTGCGGAGATTCTAGCGCCTCCCCGTCGCGGCCATGCCGTAGGATGCCAGCTCATGAGCATTGACTGGCCCGCCGTCCATCGCGAAGCCCTCGACATCTTCGTCCGCTACCTGCAGATCGATACCTCGAACCCGCCCGGCAACGAAGCGCCCGCCGCCCGCTACCTGGGCAGCCTGTTCGAGGCGGAAGGCATCGAAACCGAGTACATCGAGACTGCCCCGGGGCGCGAAGTGATGGTCGGCCGCCTGCGCGGCGATGGTTCGAAACGCGCGCTGATGCTCTGCAACCACACCGACGTCGTGCCCGTAGAAGAGGAGTACTGGGACATGCCCGCCTTCGAAGGCGTGGTCCGCGGGGGCAAGGTCTATGGCCGCGGCGCGGTCGATATGAAGGGCACCGGCGTGATGCAGCTCATCGCCTTCCTCGCGCTCAAACGGGAAGGCGTGCCGCTGAAGCGAGACGTGGTCTTTTGCGCCGTGCCAGACGAGGAAGCCGGCAGCGCGCTCGGCATGCAGTGGCTGTGCCACCACCGCCCAGACGTGGTGGATGTGGAGTTCGAACTGAGCGAAGGCGGCATGGGCACCAGCCGCTTCGCGGGCAAGCAAGTGAAGCTGTTCAACGTCGCGACCAACGAGAAATTCGGTGGCGGCGCGCTCAAGCTGACGGCGGTCGGGACGCCGGGCCACGGCAGCCGGCCACACGCCGACAACTCCGCAGTCCACCTCATGCGGGCGCTCGTGAAGCTCGCCGATTGGGACCGCGGCATCACCTACACCCCGGACACCATCGCCTACCTCGAACGCCTCGCGGAAGCCGGCCTCATGCCGCCGATGTCCGACAGAGAAGCGGTCGAAGCGCAGATCCGGCGGTCGCCCGCGCTGTACGCGAACTTCGTGAACACGCTTAACGTCACCATGGTGAAGAGCGGGATCAAGATCAACGTGATCCCCGCGAAGAGCCAGGCCTTCTGCGATTGCCGCCTGCTCCCTGGCCAGGACCCGGAAGAGTGGCGCAAGCAGGTCGAGGAGTACATCGACGACCCGCGCATCCAGGTGGAACTGGCCCGCGTCACTTCGTCGACGCTGCCGAAGCCTGCCGACTGGGACACCGAGCTCTTCCGGACCATCAATTCGGTGGTGAAGGAAGCGATGGAGGACGCGGTCGTCGTGCCCGCAATGACCGTCGGCGCGACCGACAACCGCTTCCTGCGCGAGCGCGGCATCCCGGCCTACGGCTTCATCCCCTGCCTCCTCAGTCCAGAGGAGGCGGCCGGGTTCCACGGCAACAACGAACACCTCAGCATCGAGAACCTGAACATGGGCTGCGAGCTGATGTACGAGGTAGTGCGGAGGATGTGCGGCTGAGTGCCGGGCGCCGCTACTCCTCCCTTCTCCCTTCTCCCTCAGCCACGTACGGTTCGAATCGTGGGTCGCGTTTCTCGCCGGATGCAGGTCGCACTCCTCTGCGGCGGGGCGTTCGCGGCGCTTCTCCTGCTCGTGGGACAGCTGTGGTTGATGCGCAGGCTGAGCTGGACGCATACCGAAGACCCCGCCGCGAGTCTCATCGGCATCAATTTCAGCTGCGACCAGGCTGAATACCTCCTGCTCGAAGACCCGGCCCTCGGCGAAGCCGGCTATGTCTCGGATGACCGGCCGGGCCGCGCGGAGTGGTGCGCCGAAGCGCTTGGGACCTTGTTGGAGCGGACCGGGGCGAAGTACGTGCGCCTTTCGGTGCAGTGGGACGAGGTGGAGCCCGAGGAGGGGAAATTCGACTTCTCGCTGCTCGATGCGCTGCTCGTCGCCGCAGGCGAGCATGGCGCCACCGCGAACCTCAGTGTCGGGATGAAGGGCCAGCGCCACCCCGAGTACTACATCCCCGACTGGGCCTTCGAAGGCACCACTCTGCAACGCAGCGAGATCATCTCGTATGACCCGGTCCTGCGAGCGCGAGCGCTCTCGATGGTGACGGCGGTGGTTGTCCACTTCGCGGCCAGCCCGGTAGTCGACTCGTGGGGCGCGGAGAACGAGCCCTACATCGAATCGGAGCGCAATAACCGCTACTCGCTCGGCCGGGACTACGTGGCGGAGGTCGTGGACACCATCCACGCGAACGATCCCCAGGGCCGGCCGGTGATGATCAACCACGGCCAGCACTTCGTGATGGACCGCCGCTGGAAGGATGCGCTCGCGGATTCAGATGTCCTCGGCCAGAGCCTCTATCCGCGCCGGAACGAGCACCTCTTCGGCATGCCCATCGTGGTGAATGTGCTGGAGATCGGCCCGCTGATGCCGAACTACGCCTACCAGGCGCGCCTGGCGCACGAACAGGGAAAGCAATTCTGGGTCGCGGAGCTCCAGGGCGAACCGTGGACCGACACGGATTCGCGCCTGATCTCGCCAGAGCACCCCTCGGCGAACCTCTCGCCGAAAACCTTCGCCGAAAACATTGTCTATGCGCGAAAGACGGGCGCGGACCGCATCTATCTCTGGGGCGCGGAGTGGTGGCTCTACGAGTCGCGGTTCTTCGGCGATGAGCGGTGGCTGGTAACCGCGCAGGCGGCGATTACTGCCGGGCAGGCTGCCCCTGGAGCACGTTGAGCAGCTTCGCGTTATCGACCGACATGACCACGTAGTCGGCGCCGGCACGCAGGTACCGGTCGGCTTCATCTGCGCGGGCCACGGGAGCGAGGATGACAACCCGCTGCCCGCGGGCCGAGAACTCGGCTGCCCGCTCGGGCGGGCAATCCGAAGGAGTGAACAGCACCGTGGTGGCGCTGGCCACACCACCATTCATGCTGCGCATGACCTCGCGGCCGGGCAGAGCCGCCGCCAACCAGAGAGTCAGGGCGCCAGCCAGCCAGTCGTCGTGAATAGAGATAACAATCGTCCCTGGGTCCACGAAATGAGTGTCGCCCACCACGAAGGCCGGCAATATGGCCGAACGGGAACCACCCACTGGCCGTCGGGACAATCAGATATTCATCGAAATCCTTACCGAATTCGATTATGCTTCGTTGCGGATGAATGCCGATCATCCTCCGGATGCCCCGGCGAGTGTGTTCGCCGACCTCGCCGAGATGGCGATCACGAGCGAACTGCTGGCGAGTAGCGGGGATCTCGCCGATACGCTTCAACGTCTCGCGCTGCGCGCCAAGCATGTCACCGGCGCGGATTTCGCCGCTATCTCAACGTTCGACGACAACGGGGTCCTGACCCGGTTCATCTATACCGGCATTTCCGAAGAAGAAGCGCGAAGGCTGGGCGACCCTCCGCGGGGCCGCGGCCTCCTCGGCGACCTCGCCCAGCAGGAACGGCCCGTTCGAATCGCCGATCTCCAGGCGAGCGAGAATTTCACCGGGTGGCCCGACGGCCATCCCGACATGCGCGCCTTCCTTGGCGCGCCAATCAGGGCGGGCGGCCGGACGATCGGCTCGCTCTACATGACGCGCCTCAAGGGTGGCGAACCGTTTGGCGAAGCCGATGAATTGGCCGCCGCAGTGCTCGCGCTCCAGGCCGCCGTGAGCCTCGCCGCGGGCCTGGCTCGCGAACGCACGAGCCGCCTTTCCCTCCTGGAGGAACGGGAACGCATCGCCCACGACCTCCACGATGGCACCATCCAGATGCTTTACGCGGTTGGCCTCGAATGCGACTCCCTTTCCCATCGGGAGGACTTCCCGGAAGAGGCTCGCGAGGCGTTCTCATCGGTCGTGCGCCGAATCAATGACCTGATCAGCGACATGCGCAGTTACATTTCCATGCTTGAGGCGGGCTCGACGATGGCCGAACCCGAACTCACGCGCGACCTCGCATTCGTCATTCGCCAGATGGTCCCGCCGTCGATCGCGACCGTGGTGAACATTTCGGCGGCGGCCCTGAACGAGCTCTCGATGCGGGAATCGGAAGACCTCCTCTATATCGCTCGCGAAGCCCTCAGCAACGCGATGCGGCATGGAGCAGCCTCGAAAGTCGCCGTGGATCTCCGGCAATTCGAGGACTCCACCGTGCTCACCATCCAGGACAACGGCGTCGGGTTCGACCAGGCCGTTATCCGCAGGGGCCTTGGCAGGATTACCATGCAAACACGCGCGGAGAGACTCGGCGCTGAGCTGACGCTGATAGGCATCCCCGGGATGGGCGCGACGGTTCGCGTTGCAATCCCGAGGAACCAGCCTTCGGGAGAAGAAGATGACTGAATCATTCCGCGTGCTGCTGGCCGATGACCACGATATCGTGCGGCAGGGCATGAAATCGGTCCTCCGGGCCCATCCGGAATTCAACGTGGTGGCCGAAGCAAGTGACGGCGAGGCCGCCGTGCGCGCCGCCATCAAGGAACAGCCCGACCTCGTGGTGCTCGATGTCCGAATGCCCAAGCTCGGCGGCATCGAAGCCTGTCGCGAAATCCGGGCGGCGGTGCCCACGGCCAACGTGCTGATGCTGACTTCGTACACCGATGAAAAGGCCGTGATGGCAGCGATCATCGCCGGCGCCAGCGGATTCATGCTCAAAGAGGTGAACACCGCCGACCTCATCGAAGCGATGCGGACTGTCGCCTCTGGCGGCAAGATGCTCGACCCCACCTCGTCCGCCACCGTGATCGAACAGATCCGGCGCGGGAATGTCCTTACCGAGGAAGACCGGCTGGCCCAGTCACTGACCGAACGCGAGCAGAAGATCCTCGAACTGGTGGCCGACGGACAGACTAACCGGGAAATCGGCGAGCAGCTCTACTTGAGCGAACGGACGGTTAAACATCACGTGAGCGATATCCTCGGGAAGCTCGGCCTCACGCGGCGCGTGGAAGCGGCGACGTTCGCCATCCGCAGGGCGGCCCAGCACCCCGACGAATAACCCACCATTCGGGCAGCTTCCTTACCGATTTAAGAACCTTAACCTCCGGTATAATGTGAGACGGAGGTTATCCAACTCTCGAACATGAATTTCCTGAAAACCACTGTCCTGCTTGCGACCCTGACGGGCCTGTTGGTGGCGATCGGTGGCCTGATCGGCGGGCCCGCCGGGCTCGTCATCTTCCTCATCTTCGCCGGCATCATGAACTTCGTTGCCTACTGGTTCAGCGACAAGATGGCGCTGAAGATGGCGGGCGCGAAGGAGATTTCTGAAGACCAGGACCCAAAGCTCTTCGCCATGATCCGCGAGGTCGCGGAACTTTCGAAGATGCCGATGCCACGCGTCTACGTCGTCAACACCGATTCGCCCAATGCATTCGCCACCGGCCGCAACCCCGAACACGGCGTCGTCGCCGTCACCACCGGCATCCGCCAGCTGCTGACGGACCGCGAATTGCGCGGCGTGCTTGGCCACGAAATGGGCCACGTGAAGAACCGTGACATCCTCACGAGTTCCATCGTGGCGACCGTCGCCGGCGCGATTTCGATGATCGCCCAGATGTTGATGTGGTCGAGCATTTTCGGCGGCAACCGGCGCGACCAGAACCCGCTGATCACGCTCGGGGTCATCCTCATCGCGCCGATCGCGGCCACGCTGCTCCAGCTCGGCATCAGCCGCCAGCGCGAGTACGCGGCCGACAAGACCGGCGCCGAGGTCACTCGCGACCCGGAGGCGCTTGCAAGCGCGCTCGAGAAGCTGCAGCGAGGCGTGGAGATGCGCCCCATGCAGGACACTCCGGCGCAGGAAGCCGTCTCGGCGCTCTACATCGTGAAGCCCTTCTCGATGCGGAGCGGCGGCATGAGCAAGCTCTTCAGCACGCACCCGCCGCTGGAAGAGCGCATCGCGCGCCTCCGCAACATGCGCATCTAACAACCAGCAAGCAGACCAACCACACCGAAAGGGGCCGCGAACGCGGCCCCTTTCTGCTGCCCGGAATTCGCAGGTGATCCTGCGAAAAATCGCGGCGTGGTATCGTCAGCCGGTATGCAACCGGCGGGGGAACGTACCAGCGAGGTGCCGGATCTGGCGGTTGTGTCGGCGCTCATCGCCGGCGGGCGCTACACCGCCGCCTGCGAGGCCGCCGCCATCGCGGCACGCCGTTGGAGCAACCCACCAATCGCCCTCCTTGCGGCCTGGGAAGATGTCGCCTTCGCCATCCGAACGGGCAGGCTTGAGGCCCCAAGGGCGGAAGTCCTCCCACTCCTCCCGGCCCTCGAAAAGGCGTCGCAGCGGCCCGGACTTTCCCTGGACGAACGGGGAATCATCGCGGGCGCAATCGCTCGCCAGAAGGCCTGGCACGACCCGGCCGCCACCCGGGATGAAGCGGCCCGCGCCGTCGCGATCGCCCGCGAAGCCGGACACGACCCGGCGCTTATTACCGCGCTCTATGCGCTCCACATCGCCCTTGAGGACCCTGCACGAATCACGGAACGGCTCGATGTCTCGCGCGAATTGGCGGACCTCTGCGGCGCTTCGTTCGACCCTGCCGTGCGGGCCACGGGACACTGGCGGCGGCTTATCGATGCCCTCACTGCCGGCGACCCGGTGGACTTCGACTGGCGCATGCAGGCGCTGGAAACGGCCGCGAACGAATCAGGCCAGGCGTACCCAGCCCTCACCGCGGCGATGGCCCGCGGCTGCGCGGAGCTGATGCGGGGCAACTACGAGGCCGCGCAGGCCCTGTTACCGGCCATGCGCGAAGGTTACCGGCAGCATTCGGGGCTGCTTACCGCCGCCATTGTGGCGCTGACGACTATGCCGGGGTTCGAACGCGGCCGCCGCAGTTCGGGGACATCCATCACGCAGACAGTCGCCAAGGCGCGGCGGCTCCCGGCCTTTCGAATCGCGATGGCGTACATGCTTGCGACCTCCGGGCGGGCGTTCGAAGCGCGTCACGAGATCGCCGAGATCGACCTGCAATCGCTCCCCCGGGATTCATCGCTCCTGCCGTGCCTTTGCATGGTCATCGACCTCGGCGCCACCCACCTGGACGACCGCGAACTGGTTGCCACCGCCTACGAGATGCTGCGGCCGTTCGAAACCCTGATGGCGGTGACCGGTGACGCCCAGAGCTGCTGGGGCCCATCGGCGCTCTACCTGGGAATCGCCGCGCGGACGCTGGGCCTGAACGACGAAGCCGCCCACCTCGACATCGCGCAGCGCCTGTCGGCCTCGTTCGGGGCGAGGCCGACGCTGGCGAGAGCGCTTCTCATGCAGGCGGACCTGGCGACGACACCCGAGAGCGCGGTGGCGATGCGCCAGGAGGCGCTTCAGATAGCCGAGCGCGTGAGGCTTGCGCCAATTGCCGCCGAAGCCCGGAACGCCCTCCGGCCCGTCCTGACACGAGAGTCGCGCAAACGGCCGACAGAGTTGACCGCGCGTGAACGCGAGGTGCTCGCCGCCACGGCGCGCGGGCTTTCGGCCGCCGAAGTCGGCGAGGAGCTCGTGCTCAGCCCGCGGACTGTGGCCAAGCACCTGGAGAACACCTACGCCAAGATCGGCGCGCGCACGCGGGGCGAAGCAATCGCCTGGGCCATCCAGAACGGCCTCGTCGATGGGGTGGAATAGCCACCTCGTACGTTTGTGAACTGCATCACGCAACTTTTGACTACGTATACGTAGGGCTCAGTACGTCCGCCGTCCGCTCGAATCCAACGATGGCTCCAGCACAAGACCAGGGAGTCAATCACAGTGTTGGAAATCGTTGTTCACCGCCGGAAAGCGCTCATTGCGCTTTTCATCGCATTCGCCATCGGGCTCGGCATGTTCGCCGGCCCGGCCAGCTCGCCGGCCGCCCACGCGAAGCCAATCGAAGTGGGATCGGATGTCCAGGCCGTCATCGCCGATAGCCGCATCGCCATCGACGTCATCGACTGGGAGGAATCGGGAATTCCGTTCGCCGGTTCCGTCACTGGCCCCAACGGGTTCCACCAGGCGTGGGATGCGGGCACAGACTACGCATCGGTGAAGCGTGTCTTCTCCGAGGATGACCTGGAAGCAGGCACCTACACGATCACTCCGGCCAGCCCGATTGCGCCAGGCTGGCATTTCGAAGCCTTCGCCATGATCCCGAACAGCGGGACCGACCTCGCCAATTGTCCGCAACAGCCGAGGGCGGCGTTCTCGACCGTCCACCAGTTGACGCTCTCGGTGCAAACACCGGTGGTGCACGTGTGCGTCGCCGCCGTCCGCGACGGCTCCCTCTGGGGCAGCCGCATACAGCTCAAGATCTCGGGGGGCACCGGATACGACTGGGAAGGGACCATGGCGGGCCCAACCACATCGCATCCCTTCTCGGAGTTCACCTTCGGTGGGACGTCGGGCGTGTTGAACGATATCGAGCCCGGCCAGTGGCATCCCTACCCGGCCACCCCGATCAAGGCCGGCTACGTGGTCGCCGGCTGGCACATCCAGGAGACCGCATCGCCCTCGTACCAGTGCCCCAGTTCGCCTGGGAGCTACAACAATGGCGCGCCCACCATTTCCGTTTCGGCGACGCATCCCCGGTGGACCATCTGCCTGAGGGTGGTCGCAGGCACGCTCGTCGGCGGCTCCCACATCGAGCTGCGCGTAACGGGCGACGCTTCTCCGCTCGACACCTACTCGGGGAAGCTCAACTGGCCCACCGGGACGTCCCAGACGTTCGCCGAAGCAGGATTTGCGCCGGGCAGCCTGAATTCGACGATTGCATCGCCGGTGCCGGGTGGGTACTACACGGTCATCCCCGGAGAGCCGATTTCGCCGGGCTATAAGGTGACCGGGTTCGCGTTTGTGTCGCCGGCCGGCGCAGCAACGGATTGCCCCGCGGATAAAGGCGCCTATGGGAACGCCAACTCGTTCACCATCAGCGCGGCCCAACCCACCGTCCTCGGTTGCATGTGGCTGGAGAAGACGAACCTGCTGATCGGCGGCGCCGTCTGGTTCGGCGTGCACGCCATCGATGGCGACAACATCAACGACTGGGACGGCACCGTGCTCCGGCCCGGAGGAGCCACGAGTTCCTGGGCCCAGGTCGGCATCGCGGGCTCCAACTACCTCGGAACCATCTACGATCCCCTGCCCGGCACGTACACCTTGGTGCCGAACGCCCCCGTGCGGCCGGGATGGGTGGTGAAGGGTTTCGCCGCCTTCGAAGCAGATGTCGCCCCGCAATGCCCGGCGGACTTCTCCAACTACGGGCCAACCAACTCGGTAGCTCTGAGCCAGCAACATGACTACTGGATGATCTGCGCCTGGGTCGAAAAGGCCCCTGCCGTTGTCCCGTCGGCGACGCCATCACCGGCCCCCACGGACGTGCCGCAGTTCACCGTCACGCCCGAGCCAGTTGACACGCCCGTGCCGCCAGGCGGGAACCCGGGCGGTCTCGGTATCCCCACGGCCGAACCCACATCGACTCCAACGCCGGCAGCGAAGACACCGCCGGCAACGGTCCCGGCCGCGACCGCAACGCCCTCAAGCGCGCCCGCCGGCACGGGAAGCGGCTCGGAAGGTTCGCCCTCTCGCCCGGTCAGCGAATCGAACGCTCCAGGCGAGGCGAAGCCATCATCAACTCCGCTGCCGCCGAACACGGGCACTTCGGCCGGGCGCCATAGCGGGACGGTTGTTCCGCTCGCCCTCGGCATCTTCTTCCTCACCATCTCGGGAGTGTTCGTGGCGGCGCACCTGCTCCCTGGTCGCCCAAAGCGGTAACGTCCGCCGCAACCAACGGACGTGGTCATGGGGCGCGCTCGTGCTGGGCGCGCCCCGCGGCCTTTCGGCTGCCAGCCTGTAGAATCCCCGACACACAAACACTCGAGGGAGCAATCAATGTCACTCGCAGGACGGGTCGCACTTGTTACTGGCGGGGGCCGGGGCATCGGCAAGGCCATCTCGCTGGCGCTCGCCGCCGATGGCGCCACCATCGCCGTGAACTACCGGCGCGATGAAGACGCCGCCAAAGAAACCGTCGCCGAAATCGAGAAGCTCGGCGCGAAGGCCAAAGCTTACTCAGCATCGGTCGAGGACTGGGACCAGGACCAGGCCATGGTCGAACAAATCATCGCCGACTTCGGCTATATCGATATCCTCGTGAACAACGCCGGCATCGCCAGCCGTGGCCTCGGCGTCGCCGATACCGACCCCGCCGAGATGGAACGCGTGGTGCGCACGCACGCCTTCGGGCCGCACTACCTTTCGAAGCTGGTGCTTCCCAGCATGCGAACCCGCCCGCGCGGCGACATCATCATGATCTCGAGCGTCGCGGCGCGAGGTCTCGGGCCGAACGGTGCGCCGTACAACATGGGCAAGGCCGCCATGGAAGCGCTGGCCATGACGCTCTTCAAGGAAGAGCGCCGGAACAACGTCCGCGTGAACATCGTGGCGCCCGGACTGACCGAGACCGAGATGGGCACGCGCCTCGCGCGCGCCACCCAGGGCATCAAGGATATGCGCGAAATCGACGCGCGCTCCGCCTTCGGGCGCGTCTGCCAGCCGGAAGACATCGCCAACGCCGTCGCCTTCCTCGTCAGCGACAAAGCGTTCTACATCACCGGCCAGAAAATCGAAGTCGATGGCGGCGGGATGGCGGCGCTGCCGAACCGATGATTTCGGGGAAGTCCTGAAATGCGACCGACCGCGTTGCTCCGAAGCCGTGCCCTCACCCCCGGCCCCTCTCCTGACTGCGCTGGGAGAGGGGAGGTTAGGCCATGATCTCCCCCGAATTGATGGCAACGTTCTTTGAGGTCGGGAAGGACCTGTACTCGCTCGGGCTGGTTTCCAGCCACGGCGGGAACCTCTCGGTGCGCAACGGGCACGAGATGTGGATCACCGGGACCGGAACCATGCTCGGGCGATTGCGCGAGCGCCACATGTCGCTGGTGCTCCCGGATGGGACGCACACCGGGCCGCCGCCTTCGAGCGACACGCTCCTGCATTCGACCGTTTACGCCCTCGGTGGCGCGCAGGCCGTGGTGCACGCCCATCCGCATCATGCCATCGCGATGACCTTCGAAACTCTGAAGTTCGTGCCGCCGGACTTCGAAGGCCAGCACTTCCTGGAGGATGTGCCCGTTGTGCCACAGGGCCCGAACCAGGTGGAACAGATTGCGGCCGCGCTGCAATCGCGTCTGGTGGTGATATTGCAGGGCCACGGCGCCTACGCGCGCGGCCAGACCCTCTGGGAGGCACTGCACTGGATCACCGCGCTCGAGGAGAGCGCGCATATCGCATGGTTGCGGCGGTAGCGACCGCACGGTACGCCAATTTTGCCCGCACGACCGCTTCCGCCAACTCGAGCCGCACGCAGCATCTGCGCATGGGAATCGCAAATCTCGTCCCGCGCTGGGCTCGCCGGCAGGTAGCCACCTGGACCCTGTCGGCAGCGGTCGTGGCGGCGGTAGTCGCCGGCGCGACAGCCGGCATCGTCGCCACCCGGCTGACGGAAAACGATGTGGCCGCGCCCGCCACCACACAGGGTCTCCCCGACATTCCAGGGATGATTGATACATTGCGGCCTTCCGTCGTGGCACTCGATGTCGAAACCCTCTCGATGGAAGGTTCGTATCCGATGACGGGCGAAGTCTCCGGGACCGGGATCATCCTCACGAGCGACGGGCTCATCGCGACGAACGCGCACGTTGTGGAAGACGCGGAAAGCATCGTGGTCACGCTTGCGGATGGCACCGAGGCTACCGGAAGGATCCTGGGCGTCGATGATTCGGAAGATCTGGCCGTACTTTCCATCGACGAGCGGGGCCTGCAGCCCATAGCGCTCGGCAGATCGTCGGAGCTTCGCGTCGGCGATCTGGTGGTCGCAATCGGGAATGCCTTAAGTCTGCAAGGAGGACCGACCGCTTCGCTCGGCATCGTCTCCGCTCTCGAACGCAAGATTTCCACCAGCTGGCAGGTGGGCCTTGCCCACTTGATCCAGACGGACGCCGCACTCAACGACGGAAATTCGGGAGGGCCGCTGGTTGACCAGTTTGGCCACCTGGTCGGGATCAACTCGGGTCGGAGTGTCTCAGCCGAAAACATCGGGTTCGCGATCGCCATCGACCACGCACTGCCCATCCTCGAAGAGCTGGCGAACCGGGACTTCGCGCGCTAAACCAGGCGCGACTCAGATCTTCCCGGCGAGGCAATGGAAGAACGCCCTGAGCGGCGTGGCCGAACGCGAGTCACCGGTGGTGGTGGAGTTCATCTTGTTCATCACGTAGGCGATCGAGACGCGCGAATCCAGGTCCACGTACGCCAGCGAGCCGCCCCAGCCGCCCCAGTAGCAGGCCCGGCGCGAGGGAGCGAGCGCGTAGCCCATCCCGAAACGAACAGGGAAGCGAAGTTCGCGGTCGACTCCGTTGGTCTGCTCTTCCATCACCACGTCACAGCCGGCCTGCGACATCGCGCGGACGCCGAACGCCTCGCCGCCACAGGCCAGCAACGACTGGACCATGGCCACCGACCTGGCGTTGCCATGGCCGTTCGCGGCAGGAATCTCGGCCTGCCGCCACGCGGCAGTGGCGGATTCCCGCGCATCGAGCGGCGGGTTGCCACTGGCGGTGATGCCCGGGTCGGTTTCTGGCGGGATCATCTCGCCCACGCGGTCGAAGTGCCTCGGGTCGAGACCGATATGGAAGTCCGCCCCCATCGGTCCGGCGATGGTCTCGCGGAAAAACGTGCCCAGCGTTTTGCCGGTCACGCGGCGCACCACCTCGCCGATCAGGTAGCCCTGGGTGATCGCGTGGTAGCCGGAGGCCGTCCCGGGATCCCACGCCGGCCTTTGCGCAGCCAGCAGCGAAACGGCCTTATCCCAGTCGTAGAGGACATCTGTGGTGATTGGGACATCCCATGTCGGAAGGCCGGCCGAGTGACTGAGGAAGTGGCGGACTTCGACCTTCTCCTTGCCGTTCTGTGCGAATTCGGGCCAGTACTTCGCCACCGGCGCGCGGAGGTCGATCTCGCCGCGGTCGGCGAGGATCAACGCGCAGAGAGCCGCCATGGTCTTGGTCGTGGAGAAGACATTGACGATGGTGTCGCGCTCCCAGGGCAGCGTCTTCGCTTCGTCCCTGAAGCCGCCCCAGAAGTCGACCACGAGCTTGCCATCCTGGGCGACGGCGAAGCTCGCGCCCACATCTTCGCCGGAGTCGAATGCCTCTCGGAACGCCTCGCGCACCGGCTCGAAACGAGGTTCGCAAACGCCATGAATTTCAGTCATCGGGACGCCCTCCTCAGTGCGGGGCCACACTGTAGCAGGGCGAGGTCCGGCCTGCGCGGATCCCGGAATCGCTGCGTCGGAATCCGGAGCTACGGCTGATGGAGCCTGCCGAACATCTCGCCCAGGTCGAGCGAGAAGTCGCTCAGCACACCCTCCGCGCGAATGGTCGAGGTCCCAGAAAAGTCGTGGGGCAATTCGCCGGGCTTCCACACAGTTACCTTCTCGGCGTCCGGGTCCACAACCCAGAGCAGCCTCACCCCCGAACGCATGTAGTGGGCGATCCGGCGCTGCAACCGCCCCGGCTGGTCATCTGGCGAAACCACTTCGATGGCGAGATCCGGGAGAACTTCATATGCGCCCGGTGGAGTGTCGGCAGGCGAGTAGGTCAGTCTCTCCCTCAGCGTGACCGAGATGTCCGGCAGAAAGACCCATTCCTCTTCGGCGAAGTTGTGCCGAAGTTCGCTGTCGACCACTGCCTCGCCAGTCCGTTCCACGTACGACATCAGGACGAAGATGAGCCAGGTCACGAGCCGGCTGTGATTTCGATTGGGCGACGGCTTTTCGATGACCTCCCCGTCCATGAGTTCGAGGTACGGTCTCGTCTGGGGCAGCGCGAGGAACTCCGCAAGCGTGGTGTGCGTCTTCACGACCATGCGGACAGTCTAGCAAACCGCCTCGCCACTCGAACCGATGCGAGGTTTGCGCCGGTTATCCCTGCTTGAACTTCCAGGCCTGGAGGTCGCTGAGCCGCCCGACCACATCGGCGGCATCGAGGCGCGGGCCGCCCCGCTGCGGGAATTCCGAGAGCCGGGCGTTGAACATCTCGCCGCGTTGCGTGTACGAGCTATCGACGACGGCGTACCAGTGGCCGGCGAGCAGGATGTCGGAAACGAGCGCATGACGGACTTCAGGAATCAACGGAGTTCTCCCACGGGTAATGTGATGACTACTCGGCCAAGAAGGCCCGAACCGCGTCGCTGAACGCATCGGGCTGGTGGAGCGGCACCTGGTGCCCGGCATCGGGAATCTCGATGAAGCGGCCGTTCGGCAGGCGCTCCACCATCTGCTCGCCGATCTCGCGCGAGAGCACTTTGCTCTTCTCGGCGCGAATTACGAGCGTCGGGCACTTGATGTGTTCGAGGCTTTCCCACAGGTAGGGGATCTCGGCGATGGCGCCGCGGCCCGTGGCCTGGTGGATCGAGGGGTCGAACCGGAAGACCAGGTTGCCGGTGGATTCATCGAGTACGAGGGACGATGCGATCTGACGATGCAGGAATTCGTCGCTCTTGCCCGGGTAGAGCGCCGCGAAGTGCTGCAGCGCCTCGGCTTCGGTGGCGAAGCCCGGCGTCTTCTGCGCGTCGCCGGTACTGCGACGGATGCCGCGAGCGCCCTGGTCTGCCATCTGCGGGCCCATATCGGCGAGGACGAGGTGCTTGATCCGGTGGCTGTGGTCGCGCGCGTAGGACATGGCCACGCGGCTGCCGATGCTGTGCGCTACGAGGTCGAACGCTTCGAAATCCATCTCTTCGACGAATCCGCGCAGGTCCATGGCGAACGCCCAGACGAGGTAGCCGCCGGGCGCGTGTTCGCTTTCGCCGTGGCCGCGAAGGTCCGGCGCGTAGACGCAGTAACGGTCCTGGAAGCGCTCGGCGATGTGTTCCCAGTAGCGGCCGTTGTTCATCAGCCCATGAAGGAACACCACCGGGTCGTTGGAGGGGTCGCCCCACCGGAGATAGTGGTGGCGAAGCCCGTGGATCGTCAGGTATCCGTCGGTGCCGGTGGCGTGGGGGTGGGCATCGGGTGCAGTCACCCGCCGAGTATACCGAACGCTGGCGGGTCCGACTGCGCCCGTCTCGGAACCTTTTAGCCTGCGTTGTCCTTCCGGATTTCGCCGCGCCAGGCCCCCGTCGCGACTCCACGTGCCTCGATGAACTGCTTGAAGCGTTCGAGGTCGCCGGTCACGCGCCGGTTCATGAAGCCGAGCTTGTCGCCGACGGTTTCGACGATGCCCGCGGGATCGTAATCGAGCTGGAGGGTGACCCGCGTCTCTTCCGGGGAGATGTAGTGGAACGTCACGACGCCGCAGTTTTCTGCGCCGGTGGTGTTGCGCCAGGCGATCCGCTTGTCCGGGATCTGTTCTGCGATTTCGGCATTCCACTCCTCGGATTTGCCGCCGATGGAGGCCTTCCAGTGGAGATGGCGGTCGCCCATCTGCTTGATTTCGTCGACGCCCTCCATGAAGCGGGGGAACTCTTCGAACTGCGTCCACTGGTCGTAGACGGGCCGGACGGGCACTTTGACGTTGATCGATTTCGCGATTGTTGGCATGGGATAGCTCCTTTGCCTGGGGTGCTTCCACCCTATCGTCGAAACCATTGCGCCCGCGCTAAAGAACACGCTCCTGCCCTTGCAGTGGCGTGACGTTGTACCAGCCGAAGCGGGGTCGAGCCCCTACTTCCCCTCCTCGAACAGCTGGAAGAGCACGCCGCCGCTGTCCTTCGGGTGGATGAAGGTGTGCTTCTTCCAATCGCTGTTGATGACCCCGCCGAAGGGCTCGATGCCATTGGCCCGCAAGGCTTCCGCTGCCGCATCGACACTCGCGACTTCGCAACAGATGTGGTGCATGCCGGGGCGCTTCGTCTCGATGAACTTCTGGACGAAGCTATCCGGCCGCGACGGCTGGATCATCTCGAACTTCAGGAGGCTGCCAGGCAGCGTCATGATCGCGCCGTAGTAGCCCAGGTGCTCTTCTTCCCAGCGGCCCTCGACAGTCCCGCCGAAGACTCGCTGTTGCCACTCAATCTGCTTCTCCAGGTCCGGCACCGCCATGGAAACATGGTCGACCCGCTGGAGGTTCACCACCCCGCCGCCGGCGTTCCGGTCGGCCTCGGGCGGCTGCTTGTGGGCCACGAACAACTGCCAGAGGATGCCGCCGCTGTCCTTCGGGTGGATGTAGGTGAGGTGCCAGAGGCCGTCGTCCTGGATGCCGCCGAACGGCTTCATGCCGAGGCGTTCGAGTTCGGCCGCAGCCTCGTGGATGTCTTCGACTTCGACCGTGATGTGGTGGAGCCCGCCGCCGCCGTTCTGGTCCAGGTATTTCTGCACGAAGCTATCTGGCCGGTTCGGGCAGATGACTTCGAATTCGATGCCCGTGCCGCGCACCTGCGAGACACAGCCATCGAAATCGGAGGCGGAGTTGCCGCCGAAGCTGTGGAGGAACTTGAAGCCGAGCAGCTTCTCGAGTTTTTCGGCCTGGGGCTGCCACGCGGGCGCAGCCATGCTGATGTGATCGACGCGCTTCACAGAGAGCAAGAAGTAGGCTCCGAGGGAGTGAGATGTGCCACGTATGCTACGTTTCGATCGGAGGCCCGCCAACTTTGCCCCTGAATGCAACCCTTCTCGTGAACAGCGCCGCGCGCGGCGTCAGTGCGTCCTTCGATGGCTCGAAACTGACACGGTACCTTGCCCGGCACGATTGCGAGACCCGCCTCGTCCTGCCGGCATCGGCAGCCGATGCCACCCGGGAAGCACGGCGTTCGGCTGAACGCGGCGACGACCTGCTGTTCGTGGTCGGCGGCGACGGTTCCGTACGCGATGCCGCGCTCGGCCTGGCCGGCTCCGAAACGGCACTGGCCGCCGTGCCCGCGGGGACGGTCAATATCTGGGCGAAAGAGTCCGGCATTCCGAAAGGCATCCGCGCTTCGCTCGATGCCCACCTCGCCGGCCAGAGCGTGCACATGGACCTCGGCCGCGCGGGCGATTCGTGCTTTCTCCTGATGGCCGGCGTGGGCTGGGATGCGGCCATAGCCAACCGGGTCTCGAAGCGGCTGAAGAAAGCAACCGGCGACATTGCCTACATGGCCCAGGCCGCCTGGATGGCCCCACGGTTGCGCGCCCACGAAGCACGCTGGCGTGCCGGCAACGAGTGTTTCGATGAACCGCTCGCCTGGATGGTGCTCAGTAACACCCGCCTCTATGGCGGGAAAGTGCGCCTGACGCCGAAAGCCGTCATCGATGACGGCCAACTGGATGCGCTGGCGATGTGCCCGCGCGGGTTTGCCGATACCGCCCGCCTCGCCACGAAGATCATCCTCGGCAAGCGTTCCGATGACCGCTTCATCGAACGGCGTGTCTCCGAGGTCGTAATCGAGACGCCCGGCCTTGCCGTCCAACTCGATGGCGATTTCGTCGGCGAAACACCGATGAAGTTCACGGTTGAGCCGCGAAGCCTCCTGGTCAGCGTCTCCGGCGGGGTCCTTGCGCCCATTTTTTCCGGCGTCCACATCGACCGCCGAAAGCCGTAACGCACGCACCCGCGTAGGATTCGGTCACGTGGGAAGTGGACAGCTCGCGGCGCTCGCCGCTGCCATGATCTGGGCGTGCACGAGCGTGGCGCTCACATCGCTTTCCACCCGCATCGCACCCGTGGTTTTGAGTGGATTGCGCCTCGCCTTTGGCAGCGTGGTCGTGCTCATCGTGCTCGCGTTCAGTGGCCAGGCGCACGACCTGGGCAACGCATCAACCGCAAGCCTCGCCGGCGTGGTGCTCAGCGGGTTCGTCGGCTACGGCCTCGGCGACACCATCTACATCGTCGCACTCAAACGGGTCGGCATGCAGCGGACGTTCCCCATAACCATGGCGCTGTTTATCACGCTCACCGTGCTCGGCGGGGTCATCGTCCTCGGCGAGGACTTCACCTGGGGTTTGCCGCTGGGCGCGCTCCTGATCGGCGCCGGGGTTTATCTGCTTGTCATCCCCGGGAAGGGTTCGAACCCCCAGCCGATGCCACCCGTGCCCGCGGAACCAGCGATGAACACCATGGCCGAAACGCGCCGGCCCCCGGCCTTCGCCGCCCCGGATGCGTTCGGCTACGGGATGCTGCTGGCGGTGGGCATCCTCTGGGCCGTCGCCACGCTCTGGCTGGCGAACGCCCGCGGCGACCTCGAAGCGATCGCGGCCGGGTCCATTCGCACCCCGGCGGGCGCGACGGCGCTGCTGGGTTTCGCCATGGCCACCCAGCGCCCGAACCTGGTGGCGCCCTTCCGCAACCGGAACCACATTGGCGCCATCCTTGCTGCTGGAATGGTCGGCACGGGGTTCGGCAGCCTTCTCTACGTCTACTCGGTGCTCGAAGCGGGCGCGGCACAGGCCGCTGTGCTGTCCGCGACTTCACCGTTGATGGCGCTGCCGCTCTCCATCCTCTTCCTCGGTGAGCGGTTCACGCGCCGGATCGGAGCCGGGACGGTCGTGTGCGTGGCAGGGATCATCGTGGTGGTCAGCGGATGAGGGCCCTCACCCCCGGCCCCTCTCCCAGGTTCGGGAGAGGGGAGCCCAAATCGCCGATTTTGCTCGCCCGACGGAAATTCGTCCTGGGCATGGCCCTCGCCATGCTGGCCCTCGCCATGGCCGGATGCCGGGGTGGAAACTCCGACAAGACCTTCGAGGTTCGCATCTCCGAGGGGAGCACCGAGGCCACGGTCACGGTCGAGATCGCCGCGACTACGAAAGAACGCCAGCAGGGGCTGATGTTCCGCCAGGAGCTCGATGAAGATAAGGGGATGCTCTTTCTCTTCCCGCGAGATGTGCTCATCGGGTTCTGGATGAAGAACACCTACATTCCGCTCGATATCGCCTACGTCTCGGCCGAGGGCGAAGTCCTGGAGGTTCGTGCCGCGAAACCGCTGGACGAAACGACCCTGATGCCGGCGAAGGAATATCGCTACACGCTTGAAGTGAACCGGGGCTGGTTCGAACGCCATGGCCTCGACGTTGGCGCGAGAGTGGAGATTCCGAAGGGCCTGCCCACCGCCACGGAGTGACGCCCGGGCATGGCCCCTCTGGAGGTCAGGCACTTCTTCGGAGCCGGAGCTCTCGCATCAGGTTGGCCGACCAACCGGCGGCAAGCAGCACCATCAGCAACGCTGAAGCGATGCAGTAGATGCACCAGGCATCGATGACGAACGCCTCGAGGTAGGTGAGGTAGGCCGACATCGCGAGGCCCATGAGCGCCCCGTAAAAGCCGATAAGCGTCGCATAGGCTCGCCAGCCCCGGAAGTCGAGCATGGTTACCACGGCCGCGACCGCGAGCACGAGATAGAGGCCAAGGCCGGGGACCGAGACAGGCACGCCGAGGATCTTGCCGTACTTGCTCTGCTGGACTGTCGAACAGCCGTGAACCACTGTGCAGACGCCGCTCTTGCCCTGGCTGTTCTCCCAGGCCAGGTAACCGGAGATGGCGACACCTGCCAGCGCCGCGAGTAACAGCACACCGGTCAGCACGAGCCACCACCGATTACCCATCGGCGAAGAGCCTACCGCAGCCGAAGCATCAGCCGTAGAGAGGGACATTCGGTCCTCCTGGTCTTACGGCGCCGCGGCAAGCACCGGTACCTTGATATTGACGGCTCCAGCGTTCTTGAACTGCAGCGTGAGGTCAACAGAATTCCCCTCGGAAAGGGGACTCGTGAGTCCCATAATCATCACGTGGTAGCCGCCCGGCGAAAAGGTGACCTCTCCATTGGCCGGAACATCCACCCCTCCGGTCACTTCCTGCATTTTCGACGAGGCGCCTTCCGTCACCGTCTCGTGAATCATCGCCATCGAACCGATGCCGGCACTGACGGAAAGGAGCGTGTCATCCAGCCCCGCATTCTTCACCTGGAAGTAGGCTGCCGCGACATCGTTCGTCGTTGTCCGCACCCAACCGCGATCGATGGTCAATTTCCCGGCGACGGCATTGGGCGTTGGCGTTGAGGCCGCATCGTCGTCATCGCCGCCACACGATGCGGCGACGGCGAAGCCCGCGATAACCATCGCTGAGAACAGCGCAACGCCGCCGATCCGAATCAACCCCCGGAAGCTCGTCATGACGGAGCAAATCCTTTCTTCACCAGCAGCGGCAGGTCGTTCTCCCACTCTTTCCGGCCCATGCCGGCGAGGTAAACGGTGTGAGCGACCTGGTCTTTGGTATAAGCGATGACATACGCCGCGTGGTTCACCGCGTAGTTGCCATCGCCGAGGTCTTCGCGGGTGGCCACCGGGATGCCGAGGTCGGCCTGGACCTGGTCAGTCTGTTCGCGTGTCCCGGTCAGGCCGATGAACGTGGGATCGAACGACTTGAGGTAGTTCTTCAACACCTCTGGCGTGTCGCGCTCCGGGTCGGAAGTGATGAACACCACCTTCACGTGATCCGTGACATCCTTGGGCAGCGCATCCAGCGCTGCGGCCATTTCTGCCAGGTGCGTCGGGCAGATGTCGGGACAGTGGGTATAGCCGACGTACACGAGTGCGACGTAGCCCTCCGTCTCTTTGCGAAGGTCGAAGGTCTTTCCGTCCTGGTCGGTCAGCACAGCATTGGGCATGTCGATCGGAGTCGTGACGACTGCCCCCATGTAGGTCGCCGCCTGCGCCGAGTCGTCGCCGCGCGTAAGGATGTAACCGATGGCCACAGCTGAACCCGCGACGAGGATGGCCGCCAAACCGAGGGCAAGCAGCGGCCCGGTCTTCCATTGAGTGATATTCACAGACTTGTCTCCAAACCCGGAGCCTTCAGCTATCGAGCTCCGAAAGGTGCAACCCCGGCCCAATCCGGGCCGGGGTTTTCCGCACGCGGGTCGTTAGTCGGCGTGCGCCGCGTCGGAGTCGGCGACACCGCCCTGCTTGTAGAGGTAATCCCAAACTGCGTGGGAGAAGTCATGGGATCCCTCGTGGGCCTTCGTGGCGGCTTCACCTGCCTTGGCCAGGTCGGGTTTGTCGCCTTCGAGCGAAGCCGACAGGCCAGCCATGATGTCCGAAAGCGCTTTTGCCTGCGACTGCAGATCCTTCGGCCAGGTGGTGATGTTCAGCACTGTTTGGACCTTGTCCGAGGTGGTTTTGGCCGTGGCCGGGACCGTCTTATCGGTGTTGATCGATTCGTCGATCGCGTGAAGGCCCGCGCCATCGATGAAGGCGATTGCGTTGAGGACTTCGGCGTTCGCCGAGGCTGCCGAATTCCCTCCGCCGTCGTCGTCATCGCCGCAGGCCGCGAGGGCGACGGCGCCGAGGAGTGCGATTGCAGCCAACGAGGCAAGCATCGCGAATTTGCGTAAAACCATTGGTTAAGAAGTTCCTTTCTGAAAGGCCGGCCGGGTTCGACCGGCTACAAAGCGATGTTCAACCGGTGGAAGGACGCTTTTGGGGGCATCAGCTCCGGCGAGATCGCGACCGGTCGCCGTGGTTGCCATGCCGCCAGCCAAACGGCAATCAGTGCGAGGCTTACCGTGGCAACGGCGACCGGGTCCTGGTAAAGCGAAAGACTGACTCCGGCGCCGGCCGGGGCGTCGCCGCACGAGGCCACGCCGCCGTGGCAGTGGCGGGCGTGTTCGGCCGCTTGCTCGGGCGTGTGCTCGTCGGCGTGTCCGGCGCCCGCGAGCGGCACGGAGACGTAATAGTTCGTGTGAGGGATGGGCAACGTTGTTGGCCAGTGGCCCATGAACGTGAGCATCGGGAAAAGCGCGACGAGAAGCACCCACGGCAAATGAGCCGTAAAACGACGCGCAGACATCCGGGGGATCACACACCGAGGGTATCAGGTTGCGAACTTCCGGAAACGCCCGGTAGGCGGCTCTCAACCGGCTCTTCGATCAAATCTGGACCGGGGCGCGGTAGACTCCCAACCCGCGGAAAGCTGGAGGGAATCATGCGCAAGCTGAAGAATCGAGTAGCCATCGTCACCGGAGCGTCGCGTGGCCTGGGCGCCTATATCGCACGGGCGTTGGATGCCGAGGGAATGAAGCTCGTGCTCAGCGCCCGCTCGTTCGAGGAACTCGAACGCCAGGCCGAAGAGATCCGCGCCAACGGCGGCGACGCCATGGCCGTGAAAGCCGATGTCAGCCGCGCCCCCGACCGCGACGCCCTGGTCAATGCGGCGGTAGCGGCGTTCGGCAGCATCGATGTGCTCATCAACAATGCGGGCATCGAACAAACCCGCCATTTCGACCACCTTGCCGACGACGATATTGCCCAGGTCATCCAGGTCAACCTGACCTCCGCGATGCAACTCGCACGGCTCGTCACGCCCATCATGCTGAAGAAAAAATCCGGCCACATCGTGAACATGTCGTCGCTGGCGGGGAAAGTCCCGGTGCCGTACAGCATTCCCTACGCCGCCTCGAAGGCCGGGCTCATCGCTTTCACCGAATCCTACCGCGCCGAGTTCGGCAAGCGCGGTGTGAGCGCCAGCGTGGTCTGCCCCGGCCTGGTGAGCGATGCCGGTATGTACCAGGACATGAAGGACCAGGCCCACATCAAAGAGAATGTCCTCGCCGGGACCGTCACGCCGGCGAAGGTCGCCTCCGACGTGGTGAAGGCGATCAAAAAGAACCGGCCCGAGATGCTGGTCTACCGCGGGCCTGGCCGAATCGTCAGCGGGCTCGCGGAGATGACACCGGGCGTGTTCGAACGCGTCTTCCCCATGTTCGGCACCGGAAAGTTGTTCGAAGGCGTGGCCGATGTGCGGGAGAAGACGGGCGGGTAGGCCTACGCCGGCAGCGGCACCTCTTTGCGCGCGGCCAACGCCTGTGCCGCGTACTCCTCGAGTTCTCGCTTGAACGCTTCCGGTTCGACCATCGTCCGGCGGAGGAAGCTGGCGATCTCCTCCTGCAGCTGGTCCTGGAGGCTCCCAACCCGGGCGAAGCCGTGCGGGAGGTCCGCATAGATGTGCATTTCAACGTGTGCGCGGGCGGCAGTCAGGGCTTCGCACATCCGCAGCGTCGCGGAAACCGGTACGACCTTGTCGGAAGTGCCGTGGAGCATGAATGCCGGCGGATAGCTCGCTGAGGCATAGGTGATCGGGCTGGCGGCGCGCGCAAGCTCCTCGGTGGCCGCGCTGCCCATCAGCGCCTTCGCCGGCACGCTCCCGCTGACCTTCTCCTCGCCCGGCTGGAACACCACCGGCGGGTAAATGCCGACGACCGCGGCAAGCTCGGTCGAGACGCCCGGGTTGCCCCCGTCTCCTTCGAACTCGGGCAAGTTCGGCGTCCCGGCGGCGAGCATCGCGAGGTGCGCGCCGGCGGAGTGTCCCTGCGCGGCGATCTTCGAGGGATTGATGTTCAGTCGAGCAGCGTTTGCGCGGATCCAGCGGATGGTGGCCTTCACATCGTGGATCTGCGCCGGCCAGGCGGCCTCAGGCGTCAGGCGGTACTCCCCGGCAATGGCGACGAAGCCGCGCCGCGCCAGCGAAAGGCAGGCTTCCCGCACGCGCGAGCGTTCGCCCATGCGCCAGCCACCGCCGTATAGGACGAGCACCGCGGGCGCGTTGCTGGCCCCGGCAGGGGTGTAGATGTCGCAGCAGAGGTCGCGGCTGCCGCGAGTGCCGCAGACGACACCCTCTTCGATGGAGATGTTATCGGACATGAAGAAACTCCCGGAGGAAATGTGGTGGGAGCTTACACGGCGAAACGGCGCCGGTTAATCGAGTAGCGCGACGACCCGGGCAGCGTCCATCGCCAACGCAGCTGGGATGCTTAGGCGAAGTCCAGGGAAGTCGGAACTTTCGATGACGCCGTCACCGTCCGGTTGGACGCGTCGAAACTGGCCATCAACACTCCTGAACCAATCGATCTCCTGGTCAACTGTTCGCCAGACGATGTACTCAACGACTCCGTGGCGCCGGTACACTTCCATCTTGGAGTGCAGGTCGCGCGACTTACTGCTGGCCGCGACCTCAACGATCAATTGCGGTGCGCCCGTGAGGTAGCCATCGTCGTCAATCGGAACGGAACCCACCCGCAAGAGGAACGCGTCGGGCTGCACCTCGCTCTGGCCGAGCAATAGCGAGGCTTCTCCACCAGTTTCAGTTTCGGGATGCTTGAGCGAGTAAGAGAACAGCCATCCGCGCAGCAGCGCTGCCGGCTTATCGTGACTCTCGTAACGCACCGGTGACGGCATGTAGACCACTCCTTCGACAAGCTCTGCCCTCCGCAATCCTTCGCACTCCGCGTACGCTTCGTGGAACTCCTCGCGCGTCATCACTGCGCCGTTCTCCAGTTCCGGGGCCAGTCTCTTTGCCGTCGACATGCTCTCTATTCTACGCCAGTGCCTATCCCGCCTGGCGGGCAACCGCTTCGGCGGCAGCTTTCGCAGCTTCCGGGTCGCCGAGGTACGCCGAGCGGACAGGCCGAAGGTCGCCATCGAGTTCATACACGCGCGGGATACCTGTCGGAATGTTCAGTTCGGCGATCTCCTCATCGCTGATGCCGTCGAGGTGCTTCACCATCGCGCGAAGGCTGTTGCCGTGCGCGCCGACGAGCACGGTCTTCCCTGCGCGAAGGTCGGGCACGATCGCGTCGTACCAGTAGGGCAGAAAGCGCGCGATGACGTCCTTCAGGCACTCGGTGGCGGGGAGGACGTCCGGCGCGAGGCTCGCGTAGCGGGGGTCGTGGCGCGGGTGGCGCTCATCGTCGAGTTCCAGGGCGGGCGGGGGGACATCGAAACTACGGCGCCACGCGAAAACCTGGTCCGGGCCGTAGCGATCCGCCGTCTCCTTCTTGTTCAGGCCGGTGAGGGCGCCGTAGTGGCGCTCGTTCAGCCGCCAGGAGCGCTGAACCGGGATCCAGTGCTGGTCCATGATGTCGAGTGCGATTTGTGAAGTCTGGATCGCGCGCCGCAGCAGCGACGTGTGAAGGACATCGAAACGGAGCCCTTCCGCCATCATCAACCGGCCGGCTTCGCGCGCTTCGGTGACGCCCGTTTCGGTGAGCGGGACATCGTGCCACCCGGTGAAACGGTTCTCCAGGTTCCAGGTGCTCTCGCCGTGGCGCAGAAGAACGAGCGTGTAGGTCATCTCAATTCACCCCTCTCTTCGATTACAGCGCAGGCGCGGGCTACTCGCTATCGCGATAGAGATTGTGCTTATTGATGTAATCGTTCACTGCATCGGGAACCAGGTAACGGACCGGCCGTCGCGCACGGACACGCTCGCGGATGAGGGTGGAACTGACGGGGAGCAGCGGCATTTCCACGCGCGGATAGCCTCCGGTATCGGCGCCAGCGGTCTTCTCGGCGACGACGATGCGAGCCAGGCGCCGTATCTCCTCGGACTCGCGCCACTCGGGAAGCTGCGCCACGGCGTCGCTGCCGAGGACCAGGAGAATTTCCGTGTGCCCTTCGTTACGGAGTTCGCGCAGCGTATCCACCGTATAGGTGTGGCCATCGCGGCGGAGCTCGCGGTCATCGAGAGCGAACCGCGGGTTGCCGGCGATCGCGAGGCGCGTCATCTCAAGGCGCATCGCCCCCGGTGTGACAGCGCGGACATCGGTCTTGCGATAGGGGTCGCCGGCAGGCACGTAGATCACTCGGTCGCAGTCGTACTGGTGACCAACGCACTCGCCGAGGACGAGGTGTCCGACGTGGGGTGGATCGAAGGTGCCACCGAGCAGGGCGATGGGTCGTGCCATGATCCGAGTCTACCCCGGAACGCGAAGAAGCCCCTCCAGCGAGGGGCTTCCCGGTGATTGACGTCGCGGCTGTCAGGCGGGGACGGCTTCCGCGAAGAAGCGGTCCTTCACTTCCTGGCTGAGGTTCACATTCTGGATGTGCGCTCGCTGGAGCTGCTGCCAGTAATAGCGATAGGTCGCGCGGTCGTGGAGGTTGCCCTCGTGCTGGATCGGGCCCCAGTCCGCGGCGAAAGCCTTCAACAGGATTGCCTCGGCCTCCTCGACTTCATCGTGCGAAGGCGCCATGGCACGGGTGATCGGCTCGATCTGGGCGGGGTAGATGCTCCACTGACGAAGGAAGCCGAATTCGTTCCGGGCGCGGCTCGCATCGTTATAGATGAAGTCCACATCCTTCAGTTCGAGCGTAACGTTGTGGGCCGGGACGACGCCCGAGGCCAGCGCAGCCGCGACCATCTCGGCCTTGGCGCGCATCAGCAGCTTGTGGTCGAACTGGTGGGGCGAGCGCATCGCATAGGCGGGGATCGCGCCGTTGTGCGCGCTGACGAAGTCCATCATGCCGAAGTCGAGCACCTGGACGTTCGGTAGCTCGGCAATCTCCCAGACCTGGCGGAGCGCGCCGTGGGTTTCGATGAGTGCGTGGATGGGAATCTCGCGCTTGATGCCTGCGCGGGCGGTAGTGTTGCGCACGTAGTCGATCATCTCGGCGAGTTCGGTCGCCCGCACGGTCTTCGGGATGGTGATGTAGGCGACGCGTTCGCCCGCCCCGCCCACCACGATGTCGACATCCATCTTCCAGTGCTCGTTCGTGTAGTCGTGGATGCGGACGCCGGACATGTTGTGGGTGTTGCCCGCGCTGTTCTGCATGCGGACAACCATCTCGGCGTGCGGGCGCTCGGCGCCCATGGGCGCGCCGTCTTCGCAGTCCATCGTGATATCGAAGACGCCGCCCATCTTGTTCTGGAGTTCGAGCGCCTTCGTGATGCGCTCCTCCGTGCCGGCGAAGTGCTCGCAGGTGGGGATGATGGGGAAGGGCTTTTCGCCCTCGAAGAGGACTTCGTTCGGGTGTCGAGGCATGTGGTATTCCAGCAGTGAATTTGGGATTCCCGGCACACTGCCGAGAGACGTATTGGCCAGTATGGCGGAAATGGCCAAAACCGGGAACCGGGGGAACGGGGACCGCGGAACGGGGAATGGGGAACGGGGAGTGTATTGGCTGCGGGACGGACTGGCGGAGAGTTTCGAATGGCGAATTTCGAATTGCGGTGCGCGAGACTCCGAACTCGGAACTCGGAACTCGGAACTGGCTTTATACTTCCGCCCCGACGGAGGGGTGACTGATGGAATCGTTTAGCGGCGGAACCGCGGTGGTAACTGGCGGCGCGAGCGGCATGGGCCTGGCCATGGCGACGCGCTTCGCGGAGGCCGGCATGAACATCGTCCTCGGGGACATCGAATCCGAGCCGCTGGCCATGGCCGAAGCCCAGATCGCTGGCAAGGGCGTGCAGGTCCTCCCCGTACGCACCGATGTCGCGAAGCTGGATGATGTGCAGGCGCTCGCCGATGCCGCATTCAAGCGCTTCGGCAAGGTGAACATCCTCTGCAACAACGCGGGTGTTGGCGGCAGCCCCGGCGCCATGTGGGAACTCTCCGAACAGGACTGGAAGTGGGTCATCGACGTCGACCTCTGGAGCGTCGTCCACGGGGTCCGAAGCTTCGTCCCGAGGATGATTGAGAGCGGCGAAGAGGGCCACGTCATCAACACCGCCTCCGTGGCGGGACTGGTGAGCGGGGCGGTCGGGGCGCCGTACACCGTGGCGAAGTTCGGCGTGGTCGCACTCTCCGAACAGCTCTACTACGAGCTCGGCCGGGCCGGCCACAAGATCGGCGTTTCCGTGCTCTGCCCGGGCTTCGTGAACACCAACATCTTCGATTCGAGCCGCAACCGGCAGTCGGAGTACGGCGAATCCGCCAACCAGCCATCGCCCCAGAACGCGCAGATGCGCCAGGCCCTCGATCAAATGCGCACCACCATGATCCAGCCGGATGAAATCGCCCAGATGGTGTTCGAGGCCGTGAGTTCCCGGAACCTCTACATCATCCCGACCGGCAGCGAAGCACTAACGAATTCGATCAAAGCGCGGATGGAGAACGTCCTCGAACGTCGCAATCCGCCGGTGCAGGTCAGCATCTTCTAGGCATTCCACGGAGGGTCAGATGGTCAGCTAGCTTCACTCATATTCGAACGAGCGGTTTGCGAGCGGTTTCGCGCGCCCCTGGAGTGAAGCATGACCACGTTCTCTCTTCGACCCTTCGAGCTGGCCGCACTCATCGACTTCGCCACGAAGTGCACAGCCGCCCGAATGCCGGGGCTGACTTACTGGAACCCCGGCGATATCGCCTGGCAGCTGGGAATGTTCCCCGAATCGATGGATGTCTCCGGCTTTGTTCGCACCTGGGCCAACCCGGACGGTGCCGTCGTTGGGCTCGCCGTCTTCGAACCGCCACTGAACTTCCAGTTCGATGTCCTGCCCGGACTCTCAGGCGGCAACGAACTCGGCAAAGAAGCCATCAGTTGGGCCGAAGAACGATGGCTGGCTTCACGCGACACCCGCGGCGCGATCCCGAAGGCGTACGAGATGCTCGGCGCGAACACACTCTCAACCACGGCACTTGAGAGCGACAGTGCGCGCATCGCGACGCTCGATCGCATGGGTTATCGCCGTGTCGACCGTCACCGCGTCCTGTACGAGCGTTCGCTGGCGGCAGAGGTTCAGCCGCTCCCGCTGCCGGACGGGCTGCACTTCGCCCACGCCACCGAAGACCGCCTCGACGAACGCGTCGACGTCCATCGCGACGCGTGGTCGGTCTGGGGGCCGTCGAGTTTTTCCGAGAGCCGATACCGGCGGCTGCGGAGCACGCCCATCTACGACGAGACGCTCGACCTGGTGGTCGAAGACGCGACCGGCCGCATGCTCAGCTGCTGCATCTGCTGGTTCGATACCGCGAACGGCATCGGCCATTTCGAACCGGTCGGTACGCGGGTTGAAGCGGCCGGCAAGGGGCTTGGCCGTGCCCTGGTGACGGAGGGCCTCCGGCGCCTGCGCGAGCGAGGTGCGCACATCGCCCTCATCGGGACGGCCAGCGTGAACGCGGTGGCCCTCCGCACCTACACCGCCTGCGGGTTCAAGTTCGTGGAACGCGAGGATTACTACTCGAAGACTATGACGTAATCAGGGCTGCAATCCGAAAAGCTGCCAGCCGGCGCGCCCGGCGAGTGGTCCGTTCGATTCGTACTGCAGGCCGTGATTTGGCCCGGCGCGGAGCGCCTTGTCGATCGCCCACTTGGAGAGACCCTGGACGGCTTCCATCGTCTCCATCTCTTCGAGGCTGAAGAACCCGGCATTGGCGATCTCGTCGCCATCGAACCGCGGTTGTTCGTTCCCCAGGGGATCGAGCCGGAACATCACGTAGATATTGGTGGTTGGCCCGCCAATCCCGCCGCCGACGGAGTGGCGGAAGGCGATGACGTCGCGCACCTTCGCCTCGATGCCGGCCTCTTCGAGCACTTCGCGCTCGACCGCGAGTGAGAGCGGCTCATCGTGTTCGGCGTATCCGCCCGGGATCTGCCACGAGCCCGCGAACGGCTGCCACCCCCGCTGGACGAGCAGCGCCTTGCCTTCGCGGATGACGACACCGGAGCAGCCGATCGAGAAATCGCCGTAGTGGATGTAGTCGCAGGAAGGGCATGCGGGACGTTCGCGCCCGCCATCTTCCTTGCTCGTGAGCGTCATCGAACAACGAGGGCAATAAATGTGGTTGGACATGGTGCGCGGAGTATACGGCTGAGCGCTGGGTTGCGAGTTCCGGGTGCCGAGTCGTGACTCACCGCCAATCGAAAATCGTCAATCGAAATTCAGCAGAGTTCCGAGTGTGGAGTAGCGAGCTCTGGCCCACGATTCGGGCCTTCAACACCAGTGCCGCAACCCCACCGCCAATCGAAAATCGTCAATCGAAAATCCAACCGCGCCACCCGTTCCGCCCGCCTCACCCGCCCTCACACAACGAGTCGGTAAGGAGTGGGTTTCAAATTCGCAAAAAGTAAGCCAGACGCTAACAATCCCGGCTATACTAGGCATAAGCCGTGTACATTTTCGATTTGCAACTCACCAACTACCGCAATTACGTGCGTTCAGCCATCAAACTCGAGAAGGGGCTGAACCTGTTCGTGGGCGAAAATGCCCAGGGCAAGAGCAACCTCCTTGAGTCTGTGTATCTCCTCTCCACGCTTCGCAGCAGCCGTGCCAGCCACGATAGCGACCTCGTCCGCAACGACATCCTCAGCAGCGATTTCCCGGTCGCCCGGCTCTCCGCCGAAGTTGAACGCTCTGCCGGCAACCTCCAGATCGAACTCGCCGTTGTCGGGCGTTCGACCGACCCAAGTCACCGCGCCGGCAAGCGCGTCCGCGTGAACGGTGTCCCGCGCAAGGCCTCCGATGCCGTCGGGCAGCTCTGCGCGGTGCTGTTCACCACGCTCGACATCGAAATCGTGGCCGGGCCGCCGCTCATGCGCCGCCGCTACCTCGACATGATGATCTCCCAGGTCGACCGCGGCTACCTGCGCGCCATGCAGAAGTACTCCAAGGTGCTCCAGCAGCGAAACAGCCTGTTGAAGCGCATCCAGAACCGCGAAGCTAACGCGCACGAACTCAATTTCTGGGACCAGGAGCTCGCCCACGCCGGCGGGCTTATCTTCTGGGCGCGCGCCGAAGCCCTCGGCCACGTGGTCCCCCAGGCGCAGATGCAAATGGAGCGCCTGACCGATGGTCTCGAATCACTGCAACTCACCTACCGCCCGTCGCTCGGCGGGCTCGATGCAACTGATTCGCCAATCGACGATTCAGAGTGGACCGCGCGCATGCTGAAGGCGCTGCAGAACCTCCGCAGCCGCGAAATCGGCGCGGGCGCCACCCTTGTCGGGCCACACCGGGACGATATCCAGGTGGAGATCGACGACATGCCGGCCGATTCCTTCGCGAGCCGCGCGCAGCAGCGCACCGCCGCGCTTTCGATGCGGCTTGCCGAAGCCAGCTACCTGCGACGCGCCCTCGGCGATGACCCGGTCGTCCTCCTCGACGACGTTCTCAGCGAACTCGATGCTCGCCGCCGCAAGGGCGTTCTGGAGTACATCGATACCTTCCAGCAAACTCTCGTGACAACAGCGGACCCGGATCGCCTGCGCGACGTGATGACCAAGGCCGCCGGCCGGTTTGTCGTCTCCGCGGGTGCGGTAACGAGGTTCGAAGGGGAGTAAGGCGATCGGCAAGCGCCGTTCGTTCGTCGTCGGTGGGGCGGTCGTCGTCGGGGCATTGGCGTTCCTGACGGGGATGCTGACTCTGCTCGTCCTGTTCGATATCTCCAACACGCCGCGCCGCAAACTCTTCGAAATCAACGCCGCCCTGGGTACCGCCGTCGTGATGATGGCCCTCGGCGGGATGCTGGCCTACCAGGCCGCTTCGTCGCTGGGCAAGGTCGTCTCCGCAACCATGAAGGTGCCGAACTGGCGCTACGTTGCGCCCTCCGCCATCAGCGCGTTCCCGCTGCTCGTCATCATCGGACAGGAGCAGGTCAACCACCCGGAGCGGCTCCCGTGGCTGTTTCCGGTTACCAACCTGCTCATCGTGTCGCTGCCTTCGCTCGTCATCGCGCTGGTGGTTTCGCAGCGCTACAACGTGTTCAACCAGTGGGCGTGGCCGGTGAGCTGGCGCGAATGGTCGTCCGGCATCATCTACGGCGCGATCGGCGCGACCACCATCGCCGGGATCATCAACACCCTCTACCTCATCCTTATGGCGTTCTTGCTCATCAACCAGGTCGGCGATGGCGACACGAGCGACCTCGCCCGTGGGCTGCCTTCGCTGCCGCGCGGCTGGGGCATCGCCTTCGATATCAGCGTGCTCTCCGTGGTCGCGCCTCTGAACGAGGAGTTCTGGAAGGGCATGCTCGTCGGGTTCTTCTTCTTCCGCAGGGGAGGCGCCGCCCGCTGCTTCATGTGGGGCGTGCTCGCCGGGGCGGGGTTCAACATCCTCGAAACGTTCCAGAACAGCATCGCCATCATCAACCCCGCCGAAGTCACCCGGCAGCAGCTGAGCGAGGACTGGTGGAAGTTCGCCTCGGCCCGCGCGGGCACCGGGGCCATCCATTCCGCCGCCACGGGGATGTCGGCGCTCGGCTTCTATGGGCTGTTCCGGAAAGAGGGACGCTACATGCTCGGCTACCCGGCGGGCGTGCTCATCCACGGCTCGTGGAACTTCCTCAACTTCACCCTCGCCGGCGATGCCATCCTCAGCCAGGCGGGCCCGGATTCGCGCTTCCTCGATATCCTCAGCATTTGCGGTCTGGTGGCACTCTTCGCCGCCTGCCTCGTGGTCCTCTGGGAAGTCCCGCGACGCGTCCGCGACGGCCACCCGGCGCCGGTCTACATGATGCTCGGCATGGTCCCGCCCGACCCGGCACTGGCGAACCGCGCACCCGAGGACCGCTGGGTGCCCACCTACCGGACGTGACCCGACGACCGCACCGATCCTTCGTGCTAAGCTAATAAAATGCCGCCCGCGTCCTACGTGGAGTTGCCCCAGAAGGCGCCCGGTGGCCCGTTCGCCTCGCTGCGCCATCAACAATTCCGCTGGCTCTACGCTTCCAACACCGCCTTCTTCTTCGCGATGAACGGCCAGTTCCTGGTGCGCTCCATCCTCGCGTATGACCTCACCGGCAGTAAGGTCGCGCTCGGCGCCGTGAACCTCGCGGTCGCCATCCCAATGCTCCTCATTTCGCCCTTCGGCGGCGTCGTCGCCGACCGCATGGAGCGCCGCAACCTGATCATGGGCGGCCAACTCCTCCTGCTGCTCAACGAACTGGCCGTGCTCTCCCTCCTGCTGACGAACCAACTCGAGTTCTGGCACCTGTTGATCGCGGTCTTCTTCATGGGCTGCCTGTTCCCGTTCATCATGCCCGCCCGGCAGGCGATCGTCGCCAACATCGTCGGCAAACAGGGCCTCGGCAACGCCATGGCCCTCCAGATGGGCGGCATGAACGCCGCCCGCGTGGTCGCGCCGGTGCTCGCCGGCGCCATCGTCGCGCTGACCAGCATCGAGTGGGTGTACCTGATGGCGGTGGTGCTCTACGGCACAGCACTAGCTTCCATGTCGCGTGTTTCGAAGTCACCGCCGGCCGATGGTGCGAACAAGAAGCCGGTCATCGGCGAACTCATCGGCGGCATGCGCTACGTGGCGAAGGACCCGCCCGTGCGCACCCTGCTCATCATCTCGGTCGTCCCGATGATGCTGGCGATGCCCTTCCAATCGCTCCTCGTGGTCTTCGCCGACGATGTCTGGAAGGTCGGTGAAGGCGGGCTCGGCATCCTGCAGGCGTTCGCCGGGTTCGGCGGCATCCTCGGTTCGTTCTATGTCGCCTGGCACGGCCAGTCGCCCCAGAAGCTGCGGCTGATGATGTCGAGTTTGTTCGCCTTTGCCGGGACGCTCTTCCTGTTCGCGCTCAGCCCGTGGTTCTTGCTGGCGCTGCCGCTGGTGCTCATCGCCGATATCTTCGCCAACGTGTTCAACACCACGAACGGCACGATCATCCAGGTGCTCATCCCGGATGAGGTTCGCGGCCGCGTGATGAGCCTGATGATGATGACCTTCGGCCTCACGCCACTCGGGACGCTCCCGGTCAGCATCGTCGCCGAACTGTATGGCGTGCGGGTGGCGGTGGCGAGCGCCTCCGTGGCAACGGCACTGCTTGGCCTGCTCATCTATGCGCTCAGCCGCTCGCTGCGAGGGATCGATGCGACCAACCAGGCCGCACTCGACGCCGAATTCGCGACCGATGGGTTCGCGGTGCAGCCGGCATCGGCCGCGCGGTAGGGATACAGCTCAGCGCCGGAAGACGAAGAGGCCGTGGCCCTCTTCGTGGCGCTCATAGCTCGCGACCATGTTCATCAGCATGTCGAGTTGGCCGAGGTAGGGCCGGGTGCCGTAGCGCTGTTCGAAGTACGGGCGGCGGCGGACCATGTCGGCCTCGGCGTTGCGCCAGGCGACGGTCGCGTCGTTGCTGGCTTCCTTATGCGCTGCCAGCGACCAGCCGTATTCGGCCCACTCGTCGATGAAGGCTTCGACGCCACCGCGGCCATCGACCGGCACTTCGCAGTCGAGGCAGAGCGTGGCACCCGATTTGGCGGCGACGCGGCTGAGTTCGCGCACCGAGATGTAGGTATCCATCGCCCACACACTCTGGAACGAACCATCGAGGAACGGGAGGTGGCGAGAATCGGCGGTGACCCAGCGGACGGCACTGCCACCTTCGAGTTCCCGGCCGGCGGCAAGGAAATCGAAGTTCAGGTCGGTCGCCACGGGCAAGCAGCCGGTTTCCTTCGCGGCAAGCCGCGCCGCCGCGCCGACGAAGGCGCCGGCATCGAGCATCAGCGCGCCGGGCTTGAGTTCGGCGCGGCTGAGCAGCCAGCGCGTCGCGTCTTCGCCGCCGATGTGGTTGTGTTCGCCCAGCAAGTCGATCCACCAGACCTGGTAGTCATCCGCAAGGCGAGTGAGCGCATCGGAGGTCGTGATCACTCTCACAAGATACAGAACATCGGCGAATCAGCGGAGTGCCCGAACGGGCACTCCTTTCGCGGCGGCACGGGCCAACCTAGCGGGAGACGTTGGCAGCGCGCGGCAACGGCTCGGACACCGTCTCGCGAACGCGCCGGAATTCCAACGATCCCGCCATCGCAATCGGGCGCACCGGGATCCAGAAATCCGCCAGCCGATGTTGCGAGCGCGGGGTCACCGGGTCGCCGAGGTGGAAGTCGCCAATCTGCGCCTCACTGCCCTGCACATGCCACACAGCGCCGGGGCGGGCCATGAAGCGCTGGCCGTTCGGGGCGATCCCCCGGAGGCGAAGCTTGCCGGAGTTGAGCACGCGCCCGGCGACCCGCGAGATTAGCCCCGAGCCGGGGGCGCTCCGCACGAAGAACGCCGGCATCCGCGAGATCACCGCCGAGACGAAGTTCGACAAGCGGGATTCCGCGAACTCGGTGGTCCACTCCATGCGGATCGCTGGGATGGCCACGCGCAGCGTCCACGGGTCGAGCCACTCCTCGTGGATCTCCACCTGGTCGAAGAGTGCCGGGCGCCAGTAATCCGCGTCGGAGACGCCGGCCGGTGCGGTCGAGAAGATCCGCCAGTCGCCGCCGGGCTCCCGCATCCAGACGGAGCTGAAGGCCGGGCCCACGGATGAATGGGCGAAGCTCCTGAACGCGAGGGTGTGCCCGCTGCGAAATGACACGCCGAGGATCGCGAAGCCATCGAAGCTCTCAGCGCCGGTCGGCCCGGGCTGATGTTCGAGGTTCGAGGGGAATGTTTGAGGGTTCACGCTGGTTCTCCAGGGTCGGCCAAAGGCCGGAGTGATCCCAGCGTTGCCCACGACGCGCGGCAAAGCCTGAAGAATTCTTGAAGAACGCGGCTGCGGTGCCCGCCGCCGGTGTGACGGGCGTCACACTGGCCCCCTTGCGCGCGTTTGACGGCCTACCTCAGGGACTTTCGCCACGGAGCCACGGAGATCTTTCCGAAATCTTCGTGTCCTTCGTGTCCTTCGTGTTGGCCTCGTCTCTGGAACACGGAGCCGACGGAGAGCAGGGGTTGGCAGTTGCCCAACCGCGCCTCAAATCTCCGATGCCCCTCCGTGAACTCCCGGAAACCTCCGTGGTCTCCGTGCCTCCGTGGTGAGTTACCCGCCTATCGCAGGGTGATGCCCCCATCCACCGAGATGGCCTGCCCGGTGATGTTCATCCCCGCCGGGCTGCTCAGGAACGCCGCCAGGTGGCCGATGTCCTCGGGCGTCTGTTCGCGGCGCAGGGGCACGCCGTTCTTCACCACTTCGAGGAAGATGTCGCGCGGGTCGGCGTCTTTGTATTGCGGGACGGTCATCTTCATCCCGGTCGCGAGGCCCTGCCAGGCACGCGTCCAGAGGAAACCCGGGCAGATAGCGTTCACGCGGATGTTCGCGGGCGCGTATTCCAGGGCCGTGCTGCGCGAGAGGGAAATGACCCCCGCCTTGGCCGCCGCGTAAGCCGGCAGCGTCGGCGAAGCGCTGAGCCCGGCGATGCTGGCGATGTTCACGATAGACCCGCCGCCGCGCGCCTTGAGGTAGGGCACCGCCACCTTCGTCCCGAGGAACGTGCTCCGCAGGTTCTGCGCGAGCTGCTCATTCCACACCTCCGAGGCCATGCTCTCGACCCGCGCGCCGCCTGCAGCCGGCGTGATCGACGGGTCGAGCGGCATGCGCCCGGCGCCGGCATTGTTCACGAAGATATCGAGCCCGCCGAACTGGTCGACGATCTGCCTCACGGCAGCCTGCAGCGGCTCCTCGAGGATGACGTCGCAGGCCATGCCAATGCCCGGCACGGCAAGCTCCGAAGCCGTCTTCGCGGCCGTCTCGCCATCGAGGTCAAGGATCCCGACCTTCGCGCCCTGCGAAGCCATCACCGAAGCGATACCCGCCCCAATCCCGCGGGCCCCGCCCGTAACAATCGCTACCATCCCATCAAGCTGTCCCATTCAAGTACTCCTTAGATGTATTCACCAGATGTATTCACCACGGAGGCACGGAGGCCACGGAGTTCTATCTAGAGTTCTTCGTGCCCTTTGCGTCCTTCGTGTTGCCTCGCCGTTCGAACACGGAGTTTGCAGCTTCCCGGAGCGCCTCACATCTCCGAGAACCCTCCGTGAACTCCCAAGAAAACCTCCGTGCCCTCCGTGCCTCCGTGGTGACTACTACTGCCCGGTGAACTGCGGCTCGCGTTTCTCCACGAACGCCCGCACCGCCTCGCGGCTGTCTGCGCTCATGCCGCTGATGCGCATGAAGAGCGCCTCCTGGTCCAGCACTTCCTGGAAGGTGCCGGTCTCGGCGAGGTTGAGGTTCTTCTTCATGCGTGCATAGGTGGCGGTCGGGCCGGATGCGAGTTTCGTGCAGAACTCCATCCCCGTCGTCAGCAACTCCTCGTGTGGGACCACGCGGTTGGCGATGCCGAGTTCGAGCGCGCGCTGGGCGTCGATGATCTCCGCGGTGAAGTACATCTCGCGGGCGCGGCCCGCACCGATGATTCGCTGCAGCGTGTACGAACCGCCGAAATCGCCGCTCAGGCCGACGTTCCGGAAGGCCGTCCCGAAGCGCGCGCGGTCGCTCGCGATGCGGATGTCGCACGCGAGCGCCATCGAAAATCCCGCGCCCACCGCGACCCCATTCACCAGCGCGACTGTCGGCTTCGACATCGTGTGCAGCATGAGGCTCACCGTGTCCTGGGACTTCCGCAGTTCGTTCGTGGTGCGCTCGAGCGAAGTCATCAGGCGCGCTGTTGGGTTGGCATCGGCATCGCGGGCGGTCGCGGTCTGACCGTCGTTGCGCGATTGCATGCCGCGAACATCGCCGCCGGCGCAGAAGCCGCGGCCCGCGCCCGTGATGGCCACGCAGCGCACCTCGCGGTCGTGTTCGCATTGCTGCAGTATGTCGCCGAGGTCGGGGATGAGCCGTCCGCCCATCGCGTTCAGTGTGTCGGGCCGATTGAGGGTAATCAGGCCGACGCCATCGGCGCGTTTTTCGAAGAGGACGTCATCAGTCACGGCAGAACTCCATCCAGCGGATTGCCGCGTGATCCTAAGGTGTTCTGGGTCGCAATGTCAGACTCCGGGCCGCGCCGCACTGCGTATAGTCCGTGCCATGGACGTTCGACCCCTTCCCGACCCGCTCGTTCGCTACGCCGAAGAGGAGATTGCACGGCTGCAGGTGCCCGGCGCCGCCGCTGCCGTCCTGCACGATGGCGTCGTTTACGCGGCTGGCGTTGGCGTCACGAACATCGAACACGCCTTGCCGGTGACGCCCGAGACACTGTTCCAGATTGGTTCGACTTCGAAAACGTTCACCGCCGCCGCGCTCATGCAGCTTGTCGAAGCCGGCAAGGTCGACCTCGACGCGACGGTTCGTACATATCTCCCGTGGTTCTCGCTGCAATCGGAGGATGACGCGGCGAAGGTCACCGTCCGCGATCTCGTCACGCACCATGGCGGTTACGTCGGCGACTACTTCAAGGACACCGGCCGCGGCGACGACGCGATCGGCACGATTGTCCGAAAGATGGCGAAGTCTCCGCAGCTCGTCCCCGCGGGCTACACGTTTTGCTATAGCAACGCCGGGTTCTACGTGCTCGGCCACATCGTCGAAACGGTCCATGGGCGCCCGTTCGAACAGGTCATCCGCGACCAGGTCTTCGAACCGCTGGAGATGGAGCGCTCGTTTTACTTCCCGGAGGAGACGATCACCCACCGCGTCGCCGCCGGGCACATCGTCACCACCGAAGGGCCGCAGGTGGCACGGCCGTGGAACACACCGCGAAGCATCGCCCCCGGCGGCGGCGTCACGTCCACCGTCATCGACCAGATAAAGTACGCCGCCCTGCACTTGGGCATGGCTGGCGGCAAGGTACTCAAACCCGAGACCATCGCCGCCATGCAGCAGGTCCAGCGGCCCGCGGGCAGCATGTGCGAGTCCATCGGCATCTCCTGGATGCTCGACTGGGCCGGCCAGGGCGAGCGGCTCGTCAAGCACGGTGGCGCCACCAACGGCCATCTGTCGTCGTTCGAACTCGTCCCGGGCAAGGGCTTCGCCGTCACCGTCCTCACGAACTCTGACACGGGCCGCGAGGCGCGCCAGACTATTGCCGACCGCTGCCAGGAACACTTCCTCGGCTTCGGCAAACCCGATCCGGTGGCAGTCGCGGCTCCCGCGAACCTGGATGAATACGCCGGCACTTACCGCGCCGTGCTCGCCACCCTGGCGGTCCGCAACGAAGGCGGCAGCCTGACTGTGGTCGATGCCTCTCCGGAGCGCGGCTTCGCCGAGCGACGCCACCGTCCCCTCCCGCTGCCGCCCGCCGCTCTCGCATTCACCGGCCCGGACGCGACGGCCGTCCTTGATGGCCCGCGCAAGGGCGAACGCGCTGAATTCCTCCGCGGCGCTGGCGGGCAAATCGAGTGGATGCGCTGGGACGGTCGAATCGCCCGGCGAATCGCAGACTGACCTCCGGTTCGTGAGCCGCCTCGAAGTCGCCGCCTGCCTCGCTCTCTTCGTCGTCGGGGTTTATTCGACCTCGTTCGGGCCCGCGCTCGGCATCCTCGCGGACGATTTTGGTGTGTCGCTCGACCATGCCGGCATCATGCTCACGCTCCTCTTCCTCGGCTCGATCGTCGCCTCGGGATCGATGGCCGTCTGGCTCCACCGGTTCGATCCCAAGCACTTCGCGGCCACGGGCCTGGTGCTGGTAGCTGCCGGCACGGTTGGCGTCGGGCTCGTGGGTTCGTGGACCGCGGTACTGGTGAGCGTCTGCGTGGTTGGAGCGGGCGGCGGGCTGATGGACGCGGGCTCGCACACCATTGCCGCGCGTGAAAGCGCCGATGTCTCGCGGGGCGTGAACCGACTCAACGTGTTCTTCGCGATTGGCGCCATCGTCGGGCCACTCTGGTCGGGCTCGGTGCTGTCGGTCGATGACGGCGCCCGGTCAGTGGTCTACCTGGGCATCGCCGCGCTGGCGGCGGCGGTCGCCGCAGCGATGCTCTCGGCGCCATCATCGCCGGTGCGGGAAGTTGCCACGGCCGGGCACGTCTCGCACACCGCCGAGACCCGTATGACCGCGCTCGCGTGGGCGATCGGCGGGCTGCTTTTCCTCTACGTCGGCGCCGAGTTCGGTCTCGGGTCGTGGGTAGCGTCGTATTCCGAGAAGGAATTCGAGACCGGCATCTTCACCGGCGGTTTGATCACGGCCGGGTACTGGGCCGCACTGATGGTCGGTAGAGTCATCTCAGGGATGTTGTTTGCACACGGCGTGCCCGCGCAGCGCGTCCTCATCGGCAGCGTCGCCGGGGGAATGGTCGCGAGCGCCGCCATCGCCCTCGCGAGCGACCTGTTTCTCGCAGCGGCCGTCGCCGCCTTCGCGACCGGTCTGGCGTTCGGGCCTATCTGGCCCTCGGCCATGTCCATCGCGGCATCCGGCCGTTCCAGCAACGCACCGGCCGCAATGGTGACCATCGGGAACGCCGGAGGGTTCGTGTTCCCCTGGCTGCAGGGCCGCCTTCTCGTCTCTGCGGGTGGCAGCACCGGCATCGGCCTGAGCGCCGTCCTCTGCGCGGCAATGCTGGCCATTGCCTGGTGGATTGGTCAGGCCGGCAGGAACCGCTCCGCCTCGTAACGCATCATCGAGTCCACAAGCGATCCGAACATCGCTTCGATCAGGTCGTGGCCGCGCTCGTTGTACGCGTCGGCATCGATCGTCGTGATTCCCTGCACGATGTAAAAGCTCAGCAATAACGATGTCCGCGCGTAGTCCTCGTCGAGTTCCGCGCGGGAATAATCGCTAACACCGGACCTCCGGAGCGTCTCGTAGTACGTCTCGAGCAGGTCCTCCGTGTGGGCGGCAATTGCGTCCTTCTTCAGGTTCCCGGAGATGAAGTACTGCAGGTCCTGTGCCGCCATTCCCGTTCCACAGAGCTGCCAGTCGAGTACGACAAACTCATTTGGCGATCCGGCGGGACCGAACATCATGTTGTCGAGACGGTAGTCGCCGTGCGACAGGGTCAACGGGCGGTCGAACATCGACTCCAGGTACTCGTCGTACTTCTCGCCGAGCCCCACCGCACAGCGCGTGATCATCGGGTCGAAGTGATCGGCGAACTTCTCCTGGAAGACCGGCAGCGCCTGCAGGTGCCCGGCTTTGAGGTACTGGTAGAACGCGTGACCGCGGCTCGGGAGCCAGTGGTACCGTGTCAGGTCGTCCGATTGCCACCAGCGGGCGTGGTTCTTCGCTAACTCCCTGATCGCAAGGTGAGCCTGGTCAACTGAGCAGGAGGCCAGCTGGTCGCCCACCTTTGCTCCTTCGATGTCTTCGAGAATCAGCGCGAAGTTCGCATCGGCAGCGTGGTATTCGGCGTGATAGGCCTTTGGGATGCGAATCGTGAGGCTCGGAGCGAGTTCGTTGTAAAACCCGATCTCGCGCTCATAGAAACCGAGCACCGCTGCCATGCCCCGAGGTTCCGGGACCTGCGTCGGGAGCTTCACAATGAACGATGCCGGAGCATCAGCGGCTCCCGCGCCGGAATACGCCGGCCGGACCCGCGCCAGTTCCCCAAGGAAGCCCACGCCCTCACCGATCCGGGTGGAGTCGAACGACTCGATCCGCGTGCCCGCCGGTAGCGAAGGCGCCATCACCTCGTTCAGCCAATCGACCGTTATTGCGGCCACGCCCGCCGGGATCTGTGTCGCCGTTGTCATCGCCGTTACCACCTTTCGGTAAGAGGCGCATGGTACACATGTGAGGAATCCGCACAACCCCCTACGGCGTAGTTCGCATTCGAAACCGTTACTATCACGCCATGCAGCAGGCGATGCTCGATTGGCTGATGGAGGGCGATCCAGCGATCCGCTGGCAGGTAATGCGAGACCTTCGCGACGCCCCTGAAAGCGAGTGGCGGGCCGAACAGGCAATGGTCGCCACCCAGGGCTGGGGCGCGGCCATCCTCGCACAACACGACCCGGACGGTCGCTGGGGCCACGGCTGGTACAGCCCGAAGTGGACCAGCCTGTTCTACACCATGCAGCTCCTGTGGCTGCTTGGGATGCCTGCCGGGACCACTCAGACGGAACGTGGCGCAAGGCTCATCGTGGACTGGGGGCTCTGCGGCGATGGCGGACTGAAGCTCGGCCCGAAGCCGCGCCTCAGGCTCAGCGAGACCTGCGAGACCGGCATGGGTCTCGCGAGCATCGCCCGCTTCGAAGCCGGCGCGGCCGAGGGCGCCACTGTCGCCGCCAACCTGCTCCGCGAACAAATGGCCGACGGCGGATGGAACTGCCAGCGCCGCAGCGGAGCGACCCACGCATCGTTCCACACCACCATCTGCGCGCTCGAGGGCCTGCTCGAATGGGAGCGCGAGCGGGGTGCCGACGCCGAGTCGACTGCGGCCCGCCGCCGCGGCGAGGACTTCCTTCTGCGGCACGGCCTGTTCCGCTCGCACCGCACCGGCGAAGTGGTCGACAAGAAATACCTGATGCTCTCGTTCCCCGGTCGCTGGCACTATGACGTGCTGCGCGCGCTCGACTATTTCGCGGCCGCGGGCGCTCCCCGCGACGAACGGGCAACCGACGCCATCGAGGCGGTCCAGGCGAAACAGCGCGCCGACGGTACCTGGCCGCTCCAGATGCGCCACGCGGGGCGGACGTTCTTCGAAATGGAACATCCCGGGCAGCCGAGCCGCTGGAACACCCTGCGGGTGCTCCGCGTGTTGCGCTGGTGGGAGGGTTAATCCCGGGGCAGCGCACGGCCCAGGATTTCCGAAGGAGAGGGCTCAGGCCCGTCGGGCCGGTAGGACAGGTGACCGCCAAGCGCCGCCAGCTTGTCGATGCCGGTGAGCCACCAGAACCCCACCCCCGCCGGGAGCCGCGGCGCGACCCGCTGCAACATTCGCGCGTTGACCACCGAACCGCGGATGCACAGTTTCGCGATGAGGCCCGTGCCGCGACGCGGTTCGAGCCGCTTGCTGATGCGCGAGACCGTTTTCAGGTGGCCACCATGCCACTCGACCTCCGGGTGCTGCTGCATCAGCCGCTGGGCGCCCCACCCGTGGCACGCCTGCTTCGCCGCGAACAGGGCAAGGTCGGGTTCGTGCTCGTGTTCCACTCGCATCGCCGGCTGGTAGGCCACGCGAAAGCCGGCGGCTTCGGCGCGCAGCCCGAACTCGGTGTCGCCGACGCGGCGGTATTGCTCCTCGAACCGGATCGCATCGAAGACACTGCGCCGGATCGCGAGGTTGCGCGTGTCGCACTCGGTCGGCCTGCCGGCAGGAAGCCTGCGAAGGTGGGCTTCGTAGCGGCGCTGGATGAGCCGCTGCACCGGCGCATCGCCAACGCTGCCCGAATACCCCTGGACGATGTCAGCGTCCTTCAGCGATTCGAGCCCGGCTTCCACCCAGCCTCGCTGGATAATGCAGTCGGCGTCGGTGAAGAAGATGAACTCGCCGTGGGCGGCATCGACCCCGCGGTTCCGGGCGCGGTACACGCCCGCTTCGGCCTCATGGATGATGATCGCTTTCGAACCGATGGACTCCCGCAGTTCGCCGGAGAATTCGGGCGTGGATGCATTGTCCACGACGATGATTTCGAGGGACTCGGGCTCGCTCGCGGCCGCCCGGATCGAATCAACCGCCGCGAACACGCGACGGTCGGTGCGCACCGGGATAATCACCGTGACAGCGGGAGAGTTCATGTCGGGATGACTGATGCTACGCCTTCGACCGTTTCGATGGCGGCTGCGCACGACCGCACTGCATCAATTCCCGGGAGCGAAGCCGGGCGGGGCCCATCGAACGATGCCACCCAGTCAGCCAGCAACGCAGCGATCCCGCCGACGGCCTCCGTTGGCTGCTTCCGAACACGGCGCAGAAGTTCACCGAGGCGGCCCGGAACAGGAGAAGGCATCGACTTGCCATCGCAGACCAGGGACTCCGTATAGGCCGTGCCGTGCTGAAGGTGCCAGTCGAAGCGTGCACCGTTCGACAGGTTGAATGCCCCGGAGACGCGCAACGAGGTCCGTGAAACCTCAACGATGGAGGATATGCTCGACCCGGAAAGCCAGGTGGCGAGGTCCGCGGCGTGTGGCAACAGGTCGCGCACCGGCGACTCGACGTGCTGTGCGCCCCAGGTCTCCGGGTTCGTCACAATCCTGTAGACGAACCGCCGGCAATTCGGGCGCGGCTGCCGAAACGGCTTCCAGTACCGCCTCGAGAACGCCGGCGTCACCAGCTCCGGCCGGCCCCACGCGTCCACCTCCGATTGCGAAACCGCCGGCGGCTTTTCCACCAGGACCGGCAGGCCGCGATCGGTCGCGAGGGCAACCTGTTCGGCGTGCAGGCGCGCCGGGCTGAGGACGATCACGGCATCGAGTTCGCGACCCGCCAGCAGTTCTAGCGGGCTAGCGAAATCGGCGGACGCCACCGGGTCGGCCGTCGCCACGACGGTTAGTTCCGGCCGGAGAGCGATTGCCGGCTCATACAACTGGCGAAAGGCCTGCCCGGCGCCGAACACTCCAAGCCGCACTGGATACGTCATGCGAGAAACGACTCGCCCGGGAGGCCGTCATCGCCGGATAGGCCGAACAACGCCAGCATCGAGGGAGCGAAGTCACGGGTGTCGATTTCCGTGCGCGCCAGGGAAAGGCCCGAGCCTTCGGCCGTCCGCGCGAACAGGAAGCCGCGCCCGTTGTGGATGCCATTGCGTGCTTCGGGTTCCGTGTTCGTGAGCACCAGGTCATCTGGCCCGATGATTCGCTCCGCGCCAGTGACCGCCGGGTTGGAAAGCAGCAGCCCGTCCGGCAGGCGGTGCGAGCGCGGGCCGGGGAATCGTTCCCGGCTGCGAACGAGCTCGGGGAAGGCGGCACGCCCATCCTCGGTCTTGAACGCCGCGGCCAGGCTTTCGACTTTCGCCAGCGCCTCATCGATCTCAGCCTGGGCGAATTTGCCGTCGCGCTCCCGCCCCTGGAGGTTGCCGCGAAGGGCCACGTGCCCATCGTGGGGCACGCGAAAGATCGGGTCATGCTCGATATCGACGCCCGCACTCGAAAGCACCCCCTGGCGCGAGGCCCGGAAGCGCGCCGGCAACCGCCGCCAGATTGCCCGGTGCACCGAAGCGGGCAGCAGGTTCCGGGCCCGCCTCAGGAGATCCGGACGGACGACAGCTGCGGAGGCCTCCTTCCCGAGCGAAAGCGCCATCACCTGGCTGCCGAGGGACGCCGAATAGTCCACCTGGTGGACGGTGCCGTGAAGCGAGAAAAGGAAGATGTTCGCGTTGGGCCCGGCGGCCTCCACGATCTCCGGCCAGGCAGCGTCGAGGGGCTCGAGGATCCGGGCGAACGCCGTCACATTCGTCAGCGTGTCACCGAGCTTTTCCGGCGCTGCCAGGTAGTGGCCGGCCTTGTGCGATTCGCAGAATACGAGCAGGAAGAACCCCGGCCCCTGCCGTTCGCGAAGCAGCTCGCGAGCGGCCTTCGCGCGCAGCGCCACCCCGCGGCGCATGTCGCTCACCATCTTCAGCTTGTCCTGGCGCGACTGCGGCTCGACGGTGTCGAAAGAGAGCGGGTTCCTGCCAAATCGCTTGATGAAGGTCGACCACCAGCCATCGGGCCACGCGGACGGCTCCATTTCGTCGTGGACCCCCCATGCGCTGATTTCAAGCGAATCCGGCTGGCGGGCCAGCGGCATGTAGGGTGCGTCGACCATCGTGAGTGGCACCCCCGAAGCCCCGATCTCGTGCCAGAACGGTTCCATCCGGAGAGAGGGGTGCGAGTTGCGGACATAGCCCATCTCTTCTTCGTGCCACTGCGTCCAGAAGTACATGCCGTGGTGGCCGGGACCGCGCCCGGTCGCGAAAGTAGGCCAGATGCTGCCGTGGAACGTCTCGCCATCGGAGCGGACGACGGCGCGTTGCGTTTCGCGGGCGAATCGCGCCAGGTTCGGCAGCGCGCCCGTTTCCAGGAGGTGTTCGAAGAGGGAAAGGTCGAGCGCATCCAGCCCGATCAGCACGGTCCTCGGCCGCGCGTTTTCATTCGTCACCGCGGCCACGCCTTCCACCTTGCTGACGCTAACTTCGCTCCCCGATACCGTCGAGGGAACGGCTCGTGGCTCCTTCGCACGTTCTTGCCAGTCTCCTGCCACTACGCTGTCAGGTGAGGCGGAACTCGTACCAATCCTCCTGACAAAATGGTGTCAGCAGCAGGGGCGCATGATGGCGGGGCCGGGGGCGAAATGCCTCCGGACATTCCCAGGGAGCAGTCCTTTGAACATCTCACATTCGTTCGTTCAACTTGCCAGCCCCGACCGTCCGCGACTCCTCGCGTTCTATCGCGATGTTGTCGGGCTCCCGGCTCGCGAAGGCATGGGCCCCGACGCACTCGCGATTGGCGAGAACACTACCCTTTCCGTCACCGACCATTCCGAGGTGCGCGGTGCGACGAAGGAGCCAGCGCGGGTGATCATCGACTTCATGGTCGATGACATCGACGCGGAACAGGCGCGCCTCGAAAAGGCCGGCGTCAAGTTCACTCGCGACAAGGGCCTCGAATTCTGGGGCGGCATCATCAGCACCTTCAACGACCCGGATGGCAACACACTCCAGCTCATGCAGTTCAAGCCCGAACTCGCCACGGAAGAACAGCCCGCCGGCGTCGCCTGAGAACTACGAGTTCGTTCCCCCGGAGGAGATCACCTTGCCAGCTACTCTTTGCGAAACCGCGCCGTACTTCCGGTCCTCGCGTCCGATGAATGTGACGGAGTTCTTCGTGAATATCACCAGTGACCGGCCGAGCGAGCTCTTCCGGTTCTACCGGGACGTGGTCGCCTTGCCGGCGGCGCCGGAATACGGGCCGGCGGTGCGCGCTGCCGGGGCCATCATCACGTTTAACAGTCACAGCGAGGTGCGCGGCGGGTCGAAGGAGCCGCAGCGCCACTTCACCAGCCTGAAGGTCGAGGACATCTCGGCCGAACAGGCACGCATCGAGGCGCAGGGCGTCAGCTTCATCCGGAGGAAGGGACGCGAGCACTGGGGAGGCATCATCTCCACCTTCCTCGACCCCGACGGGAACTACGTCCAGCTCCTCCAGTACGACGAAAGCACCGTGGCCTAGGCCATGCGTCGAGCCGACCGCCTGTTCCAGGTCATCCAGCTCCTCCGCCGGCGGCACGTCCTCACGGCCGCCGCAATCGCCGGCGAGCTGGAGGTCTCGGAGCGGACCGTGTACCGCGACATCGCCGACCTCGTCCGATCGGGAGTCCCGATCGCGGGCGAGGCGGGCGTCGGGTACACGCTCAGGCGGGGGTTCGACCTCCCACCGCTCATGTTCACCGAAGAAGAAATCGAAGCCCTGGTCCTCGGCACCCGGGTGGTCAGCAGTTGGGCCGATGAAGGCCTCGCGAAGGCCGCCGAAAGCGCGCTTGCTCGCATCGAAGCAGCCCTCACCGACAAGCTGAAGGCGCGGCTCACCGGGTCGCGACTGTTCGCGCCATCGTTCCATGTGCCCCAGCACGTGGCCGCCGCCCTCGCCGATCTGCGCAAGGCGATCGATGACCGCCGCCCGACCGAACTCGACTACGTCGACAACGATGGCGCGCGCACGAACCGGGTCGTGCGGCCGCTCGGCCTGTTCTTCTGGGGTAACAAGTGGACGCTCACCGCCTGGTGCGAACTCCGCGATGACTTCCGCGACTTCCGTCTCGACCGGATCAGCGGGATGAACGTCCTCGACCACCAGTTCGACCACGAGCCGGGAAAAACCATCGAAGACTTCTTCAACCGCTGGGAAGAACACTAGCCGCCGCTCGTTCGCATCCCGTTCATCTTCCGTTCAGGTGCGAACGCTAGGCTGCCCGCAGTGCCACGGCTCGCAAGCGCAACGACGAAGCGTAGACGGCGGTTGTCAGCTGGCCGGGTTGCGGCTCCACGGCCGGGGCATCTTGGGGAACACCTTCATCGTGACCACCGCGGCAAGAGCGACCACGAATGCTCCGCCCACGGCGTCGAGCCAGTAATGGTTCGCCGTCGCCTGCACCACGAAGATCATGATCGCGGGCCAGAGCCAGGCCAGCCAGCGCAGCTTCGAGCCCGGGAACGAGAACCAGATCACGGTCGCGAAGAGCAGAGGGTAGCCGCAGTGGAGCGAGGGCATGGCCGCGTATTCGTTGCGGATGTGTTCGAAGGCAGCCCAGCCCGGCGTGTTCGCGAGGTCGGCGGCCGTCGGGTCGGAGAGGCCAAGTTCGGGGACGAGCCGCGGCGGCGTCAGCGGATAGAAGAAGAAGCCAAAGAGCGCAAAAACGTGCGAAAGCCAGAACCAGCGCCACACGAACGGGAACAACTTCGGGCGCATGAAGAACAGCCAGATAAGGAACAGGATCGAGCCCGTGAGGTGCTCGTACTTATAGGCCCAGACGGTGAGCTTTTCGATAACCGGGCGCCCATCGATCCAGTGCTGGAGGGTGGGTTCGATGAACAAGCCCATTCCGCGTTCGAGGCTAATAATGTCGCGTGCATGAACAAGGGGTATGCGCCCGCTATCCGGCCCGGCAAGCCATCGCAGCGTTTCGTAGATGCCGGTAAAGGCAACGAACAGAAAAGCGAAGCCGAGGAACCGCACCGCCTGTTCGGATATGGGAGTAGTGGCCTCCTGGGCCTCGTCTCTCAGCATCTCTCCCAGCATACTGTTGGATGGGCATCCGGGCTTGTCTCAGCCCGGGAGCTTCAGGACTAAATGCGCATAGCGATTGTCACTGATTATTACTACCCGGCGCTGGGCGGAATTACCGAGCATGTCCACGGGCAGGCGATGAGCCTCCATCGCCGAGGCCATGAAGTGACGGTGATCGCCGGCAATGTCTTCCGGCCACCCAAAGTGACCGACCCTGGCTACGCACCCGAAAAAGATGTCCCATTCGAGATCATTCGGATGGGTCTTTCTGTGAGCCTGTATGGCAACGGCGCCCAAACGCTGAACACGCTCCACCCGCTCATGTACTGGAAGCTGAAGAAGCTCTTCCGCGAACGGCGCTTCGACGTAATCCACACGCACGCGCCCTACAACCCCAGCTTCGTGCAGGTAGTCCCGTTCGTGGCCCCGAAGCGATCCGTCACCGTCGGGACGTTCCACTCCGTCTTTCCAAAGACGCTGCACATGAACGTCGCCGCCCCGTTCCTTCGCCCCTCGATCGCCCGGCTCGACGGACGCATCGTGGTTTCGGAAGCGTGCATCGATTCGCTGAAGCCGTACTTCCCGTTCGAGTACACCGTCATCCCGAACGGCATCGATGAGACGCACTTCACGCCCTGCGCCGAGCCTTTCCCGGAATTCAAGGATGGCCGCCAGAACATCCTCTACCTGGGCCGCTTCGACCCCCGCAACGGGCTCGATACCACGATCAAGGCGTTCACAAAGCTGCGCCGCGAACGAGGCGATACGGTCCGCCTGATCGTCGTCGGCGATGGGCCGCTGCGCCCGTACTACACGCGAATGGTCCCCGACGATGTCGCGACGTCGGTGGTCTGGGCCGGGCGAGTCAACTGGGATCGGCCCCGCTATTTCGCGAGCGCCGATGTGCTCTGCACGCCCTGCGAGCGCGCCTCATTCGGCATGGTGCTGCTAGAGTCGATGAGTTGCGGAGTGCCCGTGGTGGCAAGTCGCATTTCGGGGTTTCAGCTGGTGATGGAACACGAACGCCAGGGATTAATGATCCCAAAGGCGACTGACGCAAAGGCCTTCGCCGAAGGGCTCACGACCCTCCTCGACGATGAAAACTTGCGCAGGTGCATGGGGGCCGAAGGCCGCCGAACCGCCGTCGAGCACTACTCGTGGACCTCGCTGGCCGAGCGGCTCGAAGCCTACTACTGCGGTCTCATCCGGGAGCGGCGGGGCGCCTGATGCAAAAACGCCAGGTCCTGACTCAGTTCGTGCTGCTCGCGTTCCTGGCGGTCTGCGGCGGGTTCGCCGTGCACTTCGCCCTCGCAAAAAACGGGCTTGGCGACATCGGCTTCCTTCTCGATGTCGCGGTCGTGCTGGGAGTCGGAGCAGTCGCGTTCGGCTGCTTCAGCCCCAATTCTCCTCTCTTCGGGCGGGTCATTTCCGGGAGACCCATCGGCCCCTCGATGATGGCCCTCACCTTCGACGACGGCCCGTCGCCCGAGACCACCCCGAGAGTGCTCGAAGCCCTGCGCGCGGCCAACGCGAAAGCAACCTTCTTCGTGCTGGGCAAGCATGCCGAGCGGCACCCCGAGCTCGTCCGGCGCATCTCCGAAGAAGGCCACGAAGTCGCGAGCCATGGCTGGACCCACAACCTGCTGGTGTTCGCCAGCCCGGCAACGGTGCGCCGCGAACTCGAGAACACATCGCGCCTCATCGAAGGGTGCGGCGTGCCCGCGCCGCGGCTCTTCCGCGCGCCTCACGGGTTCCGGCGACCGCTCCTCGCGCGGGAGATCGGTAAGCTCGGCATGCGCGTGGTCGGCTGGAGCAAAGGCGTGTTCGACACCGCGCTCCCGGGCCCCGACGTCATCGCCGCACGTTCGGCCGAGGCGATGCGCCCCGGCGCAATCCTCCTGCTTCACGATGGCGACGGAAACGGCAGCGGCGACCGCTCGCAGACCGCCGACGCCCTGCCGGCCATCCTCAAGACGGCGAAAGACCGGGGCCTCCGGACTGTCACCGTCTCGGAACTCGCCGCCTACGACCGCGGCGGCGTCTCGTGGCTTCGGGTCGGTGCTTTCGCGGCGGTCCTGCTCACGGTGCTGGCGGTCATCTTCTATCGAGTCGGGCCGGGCCGGATGGACCGCACGCTCGAGCTTATCGCGGGCCTCAACCTTGGCCTGGTCACGGCTGCTGTCCTCGCCAACCTCGTTTCCATCGCGCTCAAAGCCGTCGTCTGGAAAGAAACGCTCGACAGCGTGCCCTCGAGGCCGCCCGTGAAATACCCGCACCTGGTGAGCGCCGTCTTCGTCGGGTTCCTGATGAACTCGATCCTCGTGGCCCGCGCGGGCGAAGTTGCACGAATTGTCGTTCTCAAGCGCCGGATCAAGCGCGAGACCGGCGTCGTTGTTCCCTTCGTAACGATCGCGGGGACCGTCATCGCGGAAACGCTCGTGCTGGTTGGCACGCTGGTGTTGATCCTGGCGGTTGCGGTGTTCACCATCCCCGGCCTTCCTTCACAGGTGATGACGGGGACGCTGATCCTGCTCGCGGCCACAGTCGTGCTCGCCGTGGCGATGGTGGTGATTGAGCTGATTGCGAAAGCCCGGCGGCGGCGCTCCGCTCAGCGCGCCAGCAGGGCCGACGGCCTGTTTCCGTTCCTCGCCGGCCAAATCGAACGCCTCCTGCATGAGGTGCAACATGGCCACCAGCTCTTCCTGCACCCCGCGCGTGCCACGGTTGCGATCGGCGCCGGGCTCGTCTCGTGGATAGCGAACCTGATCGCAATCTGGTTCACCCTCCTGGCGTTCGGCATCACGAAGGACGCGTTCGCGGCCGCCGTGGTGGTCTTCGCGGTCTCGAACCTCATCGGCATCGTGCCGCTCACCCCCGGCAACGTCGGAGTCTTCCAGGTCGCGGTCTCGCTGGCGCTCGCCTCCGGGTTCGGGGTCAGCCGGGGGACCGGGCTGAGTTTCGGCATCGGCCTCCAGGCCATCGAGGTCGGCCTCGGGGCGGGCCTCGGGCTCGCATTCCTCTCCATCGAAGGCCTGAACATCTCCCAGGTGCAGCACGAAATCAAAGACGCCGAAGCCCCCCCGGACGCCGCCCAGGCCCAGGGCTGAGGCCCTATCGGCTCTCCACCACTTCGCCCTGCTTCACCACCAGCACGCGGTCCACGCGGCGGGCGTCCATCGCCATCACCCGGAACTGGTAACCCTGCACCTCCACCCGGTCGCCGATGCGAGGAATGCGCCCCAGGCGGTGCATGATGAAGCCGCCGACTGTGTCGTAGTCCTCGCTGGCGAGTTCGGCCCCGGTCGCATCTTCCACGTCCGCGATCAGCGCCAGGCCGCTGACGAGGAGGTTGCCGGCAGCCAGCGGCCGGATGGTTTCGCCCTGCTGGCGCCCACCGCCCAGCCAGCGCCCCAGCAGCCGGTACAGCACTTCGTCCGCGGTGAGGATGCCACTGGTGCCGCCGTGTTCGTCCACGAGCACCACTATTTGCACCTTTTTCGAGCGCATCGCCTGGACTGCCACCTCGACGCTCACGGACTCGGGAATGGCGACCGCCGGCTCGACAAGGTTTCGCCAGTCGGTCGCGCCGGTGCGCAACAGGCGCAGGAGATCCTTGGCATCGAGCGTGCCGAGGATGTGGTCGAGGTCCTCTTCGTAAACCGGGTAGCGCGTGTGCTCACGCGTCTCGACGATGGTGAGCACTTCTTCGAGCGTGGCGTCGGCGTCGATCGCTGCGACCTCCGTGCGGGGCACCATGATCTGGTCGGCCTGGATTGCGCTGAACTCGAGCGCCCGGCGCGCGAGCATCAGTTCGGAGGTAGAGAGCAACCCGGCGCGCGCGCTCGCCTCGATGACGAGCTCGAGCTCCTCCGGAGCGAGGTTCGATTCGTGCTCGGCGGCAGGTCGAATGCCGAAGGGCGTGACGACAGCGCGTCCGGCGGTGTTCATGACCCAGATGAACGGCCGGAAGATGCGATTGAAGATTGCAATGGGCGCGGCCACCCAGAGCGCCGTCGCTTCGGACCGCTGCAGCGCCAGCGTCTTGGGGGCGAGTTCGCCGAGCACGATGTGGAGGGTGGTGATGACCGTGAACGCCACCGCCACGCTGACCGTATGGGCGACGGCATCAGCCGCCCAGCTGCCGACGATTGTCTCGACCGGCGGCTCGATCAGGTGCGCGAGGGCAGGCTCGCCCACCCAGCCGAGGGCGAGGCTCGACATGGTGATGCCGAGCTGCGTCGCCGCGATGTAGTTATCGAGGTCGTGCAGTGATGCGAGCAGCAACTTCGCGCGCGACTGTCCGCCCGCCGCCAACTGCTCGATTCGGCTACGCCGGACGGCGACATAGGCGAATTCCGTAGCCACAAAGAGCCCGTTGGCCGCAACAAGGACGATAACCGCGATAAGACCGACAACGGTCCACCAATCACCTGGCATGGGGGCATGATACGGGGAACAGGTGACAGGAACCGGCAGCATTCACACGAAGGACACGAAGACCACAAAGAAACGCTTTTGACCTTCGCGGTCTTCGCGGCCTTTGCGTTTAGCCGGTCCGTGGCACCGCCGGGTGATTCTGCATTAGTGGAAGAGCCGCCGGTAGTGGGCGCTTTCGAAAAAGCCCGCCAGGATCTCGCGGACATGTGGCGGCATATCGAGCCCCGCGAGCTCATCCGGGGCGAAGTAGCGGAAGGCCTGGCCCTCGTTCACCTCGATTTCGGCCTCGTCCAGGTCCGGGTCGCCGAAATAGATGTGGTAGGTGTCGGTGATCGAGGCGGGGAAGTCCGGGTCGCGGCGGAACATCCGGTAGAACTTGAGCTCTTCGAGGAGGATGCCGGTCTCTTCCTCGAACTCCCGTAACGCCCCCGAATCCGGCGCCTCGCCGGGTTCGAGCAGCCCGCCCGGGATGGACCACTGGTTCGGGTAGCGGTCCGGCGGCAGGTCGGCATCGCGCAACTGGAGCAGCGCGCGGCCCCAGCGGTCGAGCGCGACCACCCCGACCCCGTCGATATTGGGCCGGTGCATCGCAACGGTCCCGCGATAGAAATCGGTGGCAAGGAAGCGCGCGAGCAGGTCGCGAGTGCCGGGGTTCATGGGCAGGTCCGCGAAGCTGTCCGGGTGGTGATACTGGAAATCCAGGCCCTCGTTCACTTCGATATGTTCGCGAGGCACCACGTCGTCCGCAAAGAACATGTGCAGGCGGCGCGGGAGAAGTTGTGGTACCTGCTCGGTGGTCACGGTCTCGAAGAAGCGGAGGCGGCGCAGTTGGATGCCCGTCTCTTCCTCGAATTCGCGCAGGGCGGTCTCGCGGGGACTCTCATCGCCCTCGCGCCCGCCCCCGGGCGGCGTCCAGCGTCCGACGCCCGCCGGCGGCACATCGTCGCTGCGCTGCTGCAACAGGATGGAACCGTCGGGGGCGATGAGGAGGACGCAGCTGCCCTCGCGCCCGCTGCCCGGAGCCTTGAATACCATGGATCGAGGGTACGGCGCGGAACGATAAAAGGACTAGCGCTGCTCGCGTGCGAGGGGAAAGAAGGCTGTACGCGCAGAACTACGCAAACGTTCATCGAAGCGGTAAAAAATGGGGCTCTCGATTCGCTTTCAGATTCATTTCGTGGTAAACTGCGAAGGTAAGTAAGCGATTTGCCCACTCTCCCAAATCGGGCGCGCGCAGGGGTTCGTAGCTCGACTTTATGACTACACCTACAGCTCCATCTTCTTCGTATACCGCCGAAAATATCCAGGTCCTCGAAGGGCTCGAGGCTGTCCGCCGCCGTCCCGGCATGTATATCGGGACCACGGACAAAGCCGGCCTCCATCACCTCATCAAAGAGCTCGTCGACAACGCCGTCGACGAAGCGATGGCGGGTTACTGCGACCGTGTCGAGGTCATCATCCACGACAACGGATGGTGCACCGTCGTCGATAACGGCCGCGGCATCCCTGTCGATGTGCAGAAGCAGACCGGCAAGTCCGCCGTCGAGACGGTAATGACCGTCCTCCACGCCGGCGGCAAGTTCGGCGGCGGCGGATACAAGGTCTCCGGCGGCCTCCACGGCGTCGGCGCCAGCGTCGTGAACGCCCTTTCCGAAGAGATGTGGGTGGAAGTCGTCCCGGATCCCGATGTCCAGGGCAAGGACAAGGCCGGGAAGGTCTTCCGCCAGGATTACGCCCGGGGCGTCCCGCTCAACGAACTCGCGCCCAAGAAACTCTCCGAGCCGCGCAAGACCGGCTCGACCATCAGCTTCAAACCCGACGCGAAAATCTTCGAAAGCGTCGACTTCGACTTCAACATCGAAGCCGAACGCCTGCGCCTCTACGCCTTCCTCACCAAGAAGGTGTGGTTCCACCTGCGCGATGAGCGCACCGGCAAAGAGGTCAACTACTACTTCGAAGGCGGCATCAAGAGCTTCGTCCGTCACGTGAACCACGAACGCGTCGCCGTGAACTTCGACCCGATTTACGCGGACCGCGAGATCGATGGCAACGCGATTGAGTTCGCCATCCAGTACAACGAAGGCTACAGCGAGACGGTCTACACGTTCGCCAACTCGATTAACACGATCGACGGCGGCAGCCACATGACCGGCTTCCGCCAGGCGCTCACGCGCGTCCTCAACGACTATGCGCGCAAGGCCAAGATCCTCAAGGACAACGACCCGAACCTCACAGGCGATGACGTCCGCGAGGGCCTCGTCGCCGTCGTTTCGGTGAAGCTGCCGGAACCGCAGTTCGAAGGCCAGACGAAGACGCGTCTCGGCAACCCGGAAGTCGGCGGCCAGGTGCAGACCGTGGTCGGCGAGGCGCTCTCGCAGTACCTTGAGGAGAACCCGAACGACGGCCGGCGCATCATCGAGAAGTGCCTCGTCGCCAGCCGCGCGCGCGAAGCCGCCCGCAAGGCCCGCGACCTCGTGCAGCGCAAGAGTGCGCTCGAAAGCGGCACTCTCCCCGGGAAGCTGGCCGACTGCTCCAGCCGCGACCCCGAGGAATCAGAACTGTTCATCGTCGAGGGCGACTCGGCGGGTGGTTCGGCCAAGCAGGGCCGCGACCGTAAATACCAGGCCATCCTCCCGCTCTTCGGCAAGATCCTGAACGTGGAAAAAGCCCGCCCCGACAAGATGCTCGGGCACGAAGCCATCCGCCTCGTCATCTCGGCGCTCGGCACCGGCATACGCGAGACGTTCGACGTCACCAAACTCCGTTATCACAAGGTCGTGATCATGACCGACGCGGACGTGGACGGCGCGCACATCCGGACACTGCTGCTGACGTTCTTCTTCCGCAACATGCCGGAGCTCATCGAAGGCGGCTACCTCTACATCGCGCAGCCGCCGCTTTACCGCATCCAGCAGGGCAAGGAAGTGCACTACTTCTACAACGACGCCCAGTTGGACGACTACAAGAAGGGCAAGAAGCAGAACCTGAACGTCCAGCGGTTCAAGGGCCTCGGCGAAATGAACGCCGAGCAGCTCTGGGACACCACCATGAAGCCGGACAACCGCGTGTTGCTCCAGGTGGGCGTGCACGATGCCGCCGCCGCGGATTCTCTGTTCTACGAACTGATGGGCGACGAAGTCATCCACCGCCGCCGCTTCATCCAGGCGAACGCGGCAAACGTAAAGAACCTGGACATCTAGGGCGAACGTGGGCCATTTGGTTCACCTTTCTTAACTGCGCACAGCCTCAACCTCGGCTACGATCGGCGGCACATGGGTTTCGACATTGAAGCGACCATCAAGACCGTCGGGTACATCGGCCTCTTCGCGATCATCTTCGCCGAGACCGGCCTGCTCATCGGGTTCTTCCTCCCGGGCGACACGCTCCTCCTGACCGCCGGCCTGCTCATCCAGCAGGACAAGGTAGGCCTCGAACTCTGGATCCTCCTCCCACTGCTCATCGCAGCCGCGATCATCGGTGACGCGGTCGGCTACCAGATAGGAAGGCACACAGGCCCGCGCCTGTTCAAGCGCGAGGACAGCCGCCTCTTCCACAAAGACCACCTGGAACGCGCCCAGCGGTTCTACGACAAACACGGCGGAAAGACGATCATCATCGCCCGCTTCCTGGCCTTCGTCCGCACCTTCGCCCCCACCGTCGCCGGCGCCGCTTCCATGCCCTACTCGAAGTTCGCGACCTACAACATCATCGGCGCGGTGCTCTGGGTGCCCTCGATGACCCTTACCGGGTACTTCTTCGGCAAGGCCATCCCGCCCGACTCGATCGAACTGTTCTTCATCGGCCTCGTCGGCCTGATGGTCGCGGCCTCCACCGGCCCCGCGCTCTGGCACTTCTGGCGCGAACGCCGCAAAGCCGCCGCCAAGGCCGCGTGACCAACGGTTTGGGCTCCCACCACGGCAAGCGCCATTCCACGAACGAACCCAAGGCGCGACTGATAAGGAGCGCCGCATTTTCGATTCGCCACTGACGCCGGATCTGAAATACAACGCGCGATAGCCCCCTCACTACGTACAACCCAAGGCTGAAATACAACGCACGATCGCCCCCTCACCACGTACAATCCCCAAGGCGCGACTGAAAAGGAGCGCTGCAATTTCGATTTGCCACCGAGGCCGAACATTTGAGGATCGAGTTCCCCGGCCGTATACCGAATCTCGCCTCAAGTTTCAGCGACCGGACCACGCCGCAATCCCAGCGCTCCTTATCAGTCGCGCCTTGGGTTCGTCCCTGTGGGGTCGAAAATGCTCCCGGGCAGCACCGCCCCCTGCCGGTGCAGCACGTAATCGATCGCCGCTTCGACCGCGCCATCCTTCAACAAGTATCGTGTGCTCCCATGTCGCGCCCAAACGCGCCGGTCCTCCGAGATAATCCCTTGTTCGCGCAGTGCACGGGTGGCAAAGGCCTTCAAAGCGAGCATTACCTTTTCCGGCATATCCGCCGCCGCCACGACCATGTGGACATGTTCCATTCGCACGTTGATCGCCAGCATTGACCAACCACGGCGCCCGCAGACCCCGAGAATCGCACGTTCGATGACTGGCCGCGCAGAAGGGGAAATTTGGAACGCCGGTTGTTGCATTTCGCGAGATTCGAACCCGCTGCGAAAGTCGTCCCTCAACAACGAACCGTCAGTGCGCCGTGATGCCGCCGGCTCCCATGAACCCCGAGGATCGCCGTGAAGTCGAGCCCCATAGGTACCGAATGTGATCAAGTACGGCGTGGGTTCCATATCCGGGAATAGTCCCCAAACCGCCACAACAAACGCAAGGCGCGACTGACAAGGAGCGCTACAATTCCGGCCAGTCCCGGTCGTGGACCCGCGGCCCGACGTGGCTCATCGCCATCCAATCCTTTTCAGGCACTGACCCGTAACACGCCACAATCCCAGCGCTCCTTGTCAGTTGCGCCTTGGGTTGTACGTGGTTTGGGGGCGACGACCCATTCAGGCTGTAGCGCCCTCCCCCCAAAGGAATGCCCCCGGCTCGCGAACGAACCGGGGGCACAGGGGGAAACTCCGTTGGACCGTGGCCCGCGGACTTAGTAGTCCTCGGGCGGGGGCGGAGCCATCATCGGCGGCTGCGGGATTTCCGCGACCAGCGTTTCCGTCGTCAGCACCAGCGAGCTGATGCTGACTGCGTTTTCGAGCGCCGAGCGGGTGACCTTCACCGGGTCGACGATGCCGAGCTCGAACATGTCACCCCAGGTGTTGTTTTCGGCGTCCCAACCTTCGTTGGCCGTCTTGAGCTTCTTCACCTGGTCGACGATGACAGAGCCTTCCAGGCCGCCGTTCGCCGCGATCGTCCAGGTGGGAGCCTCGAGCGCCTCCGAAAGCATCAGGATGCCGGTGCGCTCATCCTCGTTCTTGGTCTTCGCGGCCAGGGCATCGAGTGCCTTCTGGCAGCGAATGAGCGCGACACCACCGCCAACCACGACGCCCTCATCGACGGCGGCGCGAGTGGCGCTGAGCGCGTCCTCGACGCGGGCCTTCTTTTCCTTCAGCTCGACTTCGGTCGCCGCGCCGACCTTGATGACGGCAACGCCGCCGGCGAGCTTCGCGAGGCGCTCCTGGAGCTTCTCGCGGTCGAAGTCGGTGGTCGCGTCGTCGACCTGGGCCTTGATCTGCTTGATGCGGGCCTGGATCGCTTCGTCGCTGGCCATGCCTTCGATGACAGTGGTGTCGTCCTTGCTCGAGACCACGCGGCGGGCGCGGCCGAGGTCGGCGACGGTCGCGTTTTCGAGCTTGAGGCCGATGTCCTCGGTGAGGAAGGTGCCGCCCGTGAGGATGGCGATGTCTTCGAGCATTGCCTTGCGGCGGTCGCCGAAGCCCGGGGCCTTCACCGCGAGGATGTTGATGGTCCCGCGCATCTTGTTCACCACCAGGGTGGCCAGCGCTTCGCCATCAACGTCGTCGCAGATGAGGACGATGTCCTTCGTCACCTGGAGGATCTTCTCGAGCAACGGAAGGATGTCCTGGACTGCCGAGATCTTCTTGTCGGTGATGAGGATGTACGGGTTTTCAACCACCGCTTCCATGCGGTCGGTGTTCGTCACGAAGTAAGGGGAAACATAGCCGCGGTCGAGCTGCAGGCCATCGACGAATTCGGTCTCGAACTTGATCCCGCGAGATTCCTCGACCGTGATGACGCCGTCCTTGCCGACCTTCTCCATCACATCGGCGATGAGCTCGCCGATCTCCTTGTCGTTCGCCGAAATGGCCGCGACATGGGCGATCTGTTCCTTCGTAAGGACCGGGCGGGCCTGCGCGCGGAGGTCCTTCACCGACTCGGTGAGGGCCGCTTCGATGCCGCGCTTCACGGCCATCGGATTCGCGCCCGAAGTCACCAGCTTGAGGCCCGAGCGGACGATCGACTGCGCGAGCACCGTGGCGGTGGTGGTGCCATCGCCGGCGACGTCGTTCGTTTTCGTCGCGACCTGCTTGGCCAGCTGCGCGCCCATGTTCTCGAACGGATCGTCGAGCTCGATTTCGCGAGCGACGGTGACGCCGTCCTTCGTGATGTTCGGGGCGCCGTACTTCTTATCGATGACGACGTTGCGGCCGCGAGGCCCAAGCGTCACCTTGACGGCGTCGGCGAGGGCGTCGACGCCATCCTTGAGCCGCCGGCGGGCGGACTCATCGAACAGCAGTTGCTTTGCAACCATGAGGTTCTCTCTTCCTGAAAGTGCGCACCGGCGCTGCAGTGCGAGTTATTCGCAGACGGCAACCGCTGAACCCGCGGGACTTCCCGCCAGGTTCAGCGCATCCGTGTGGCTCGGATTAGACCTCGAGCTTGCAGAGGACGTCCTTCTCGTTGAGGACGATGAACTCGGTGTTGTCGAGCTTGATGTCGGTGCCCGTGTACTTCGCATAGAGGATGCGGTCGCCCACGGCGAGGCCCATATCGATGCGCTTGCCGGAATCGTCGAGGCGGCCCGGGCCAACGGCGACGACTTCGCCCTGCTGGGGCTTTTCCTTGGCCGTATCCGGGATCACCAGGCCGCTGGAGGTGATTTCATCCTGCTTCAGCGGGGTGATGACGAGGCGGTCCGCCAGCGGGACGAGGCGAGTCTTGGTGACGGTCTTCGAAGCGGTCTTCGCTGCCATGTGGTTGTGATTCCTCCTGGGGAGTCAGGTGTAATGTAGTAGCGATCCGGGATGTTAGCACTCTATCGATGAGAGTGCTAGTCCTCGCCGGACGGAATCCCCGCCACTTCTCCGTTCGGCATCACGGTTGAGTTCAGCTTTCCCCGTTCAATCAGCTGCGGCGTGATCTTCGCCCCGGTGAAATCCGCGCGCGCGAGGTCCGCGAAATCCAGGTTGATCCCGGGTCCCACCGCATTGGCGAAACTCGCGCCGGCCAGGTTCGCGCGGAAGAAGTTGGTCGCGTGCAGCGCCGCGCCGGAGAGATCCGCCTGCCGGATGGCGGCGGCCGAAACGTCGGCGTTCGAAAGGTCGGCGAAGCGCAGGTTCGCGCCCGAAAGGTCCGCACCGGAAAGTCTTGCCTTGCGCAGCGAAGCGGCCTCGAAGTCCGCGCCCTGGAGCCTGGCGTTGCGAAGGTCGATCCCGGCAAGGTCCAGGCCGCGCAAGTCGCCGCCGCGCAGGTCCGTTTCGGCCAGCTGTGCGCCCCGGTCCACCGCTACACCATTAATAAGGACGGGCCCCATGCGGTAGCCTGCAGGCGGAGGGGTGGGGGCCGACGGTTCCTCCACGGGCGAAGCGGTTGTCCGGGTGGCCTGCTTCCTCGCCCGGTCGTAGGCGGCCCGCATGTACTGGTCGCCGAGGACGGCCCAGGCTTCGCGCATCACGTTCCGCCTGCGCGTGAACTCTGTGGCGCTGATGTCCGCGCCATTGAGGTTCCCGGCCATCCGGGAGAGTGCTTTCAGTATCTCCTGGCGCGGCGCATCCTCGCGCACGCCGATCTCCCGGTACCAGTTCACAGCCGGGTCGCCGGTGTACTCCACGTTCGCATCGGCTGCGCGCCGGGGGGCGTCTTCAGTTCGGAAGGGATCTCGTTGCGTTTGGTCTGGCCGGGGACGCGGCCGCGGCGGCGCCGGCGGGCGCTGCGCGCGCATTGGGCGGGAAACCGGCCGGCGAAGCGACGGCAACGAGCGGTCGTAGTCCGATCGGCGTTCCGTGTCCCGCAGCGTCTCCCACGCCTGGTTGATCCGGCGCATGCGGGCCTCCGCTTCCGGGTCGGGGTTGGCATCCGGGTGGTGTTCGCGCGCAAGCCGGCGATAGGCGGCCCGCACCTCGATGACCGAGGCCGTGCGAGCGACGCCCAGGATGGTGTAGTGGTCCGGTTCGGGCGGTGGCATCTCTTCAGAAATGGTAACAGTCCCACCCAACGGGAAGATTCCTGTTAACCGAAGCAGCGCTATTGCGTTCTGTTCTAATGCGCCTCGACGCGGCGCACCGGCGAAGCGGAGAGTTCGCCGCCATCCGAATCGCGTTCGAGAAAGGAGATGACCTTCACGCGAACGTGAGGGTATGCTAGGATCGGCCGTTACAAAGGGGGAGTTTGTGCGCTGGCTTTTACGCCTGATCCCGTACCTCAAGGTCTATAAGAAACAGCTGACTCTCGCGTGGATTTCCATGCTTGGAGCGAGCGTATTCGTCATGGTAAGCCCGCTGCTCGTTCGTTATGCGATCGACTTCGGACTGGACCCTCAGAAGGATGCCACTGGAAAACTCACCAGCCTCGACGGCAGCGAACAACTCGTCATCTTCGGGTCCCTCGCTCTCATCGTCTTCGCGATCGGGCGCGGCCTCGCTCAATTCGGACAGCAGTACCTCGGCGAGACCGTCGGCCAGTCGGTCGCCTACGACATCCGCAACCAGATCTACGACAACCTCCAGCGCCTGAGCTACGCCTATCACGACAAGGCGCAGACCGGCCAGATCATGTCGCGCGCCACGCAGGATGTGGAAAACATCCGGATGTTCGTGAACATGGGCGCGCTCCGGCTCGCCTATATCACCGTCATGCTTCTGATCTCCATCATCGGCATGTTCCTCATCAACTGGCACCTGGCGCTGGTTTCCGTCGTGAGCCTGCCCTTCCTCGCCTGGCGCTCGTACGTCACCAGTTCGCAGCTCCGTCCGGTCTGGATGCAGATTCAGCAGAACCAGGCGGAAATGACCCAGGTCGCCGAAGAAGGCCTGACCGGCATCCGCGTGGTGAAGGCCTTCGCCCAGGAGCCGTTCGAAAGCCAGAAGTTCCGCGAATCCGCAACGAAGCAGGCCGACCTGAGCTACTACTCGGCACGCGTGCAGGCCGGCAACCAGCCGCTCCTGCAGGGCGTTTCGGCTGCCCAGGTGGCGCTCACCGTTGGTGTCGGCGCCTATTTCATCACCCAGGGCAATCTCAGCGTCGGCGACCTCACCCTCTTCACCCTCTGGCTGAACTTGCTCCAACTCCCGGTGCGTTCGGTCGGCTTCATCATCAACATCGTCGCCCGCTGCATGAGCTCGGCGGAACGCGTCTTCGAACTGATCGATGCGCAGTCCGCCGTCCAGGAAAAACCTGATGCGGCCGTGCTGACCAACGTCAAGGGCCACGTCCGCTTCGAAGACGTGAGCTTCGGCTACGACAACCTCAGCGCGGTCCTCAGCAACGTCGATATCGACGGGACGCCGGGCAAGGTCATCGCCCTCCTCGGCCCGACCGGGAGCGGCAAGTCGACGGTCGTGAACCTCATCCCGCGCTTTTACGATGTCACGGGCGGGCGGATCACGATCGACGGCACCGACATCCGTGATGTCACGCTCGATTCCCTCCGCACCAGCATCGGCATCGTCCAGCAGGACGTCTTCCTCTTCGTCGGCACCATTCGCGACAACATCGCCTACGGCCGGCCGGGCGCCACGCAGGAGCAGATCGAGGCAGCGGCAAGGGCCGCCCGCATCCACGACTTCATCGTCAGCCTGCCGTACGGCTACGACGAATGGGTCGGCGAGCGCGGCGTGACCCTTTCCGGCGGCCAGAAGCAGCGCATCGCAATCGCCCGTACGCTTCTCCTCGACCCGAAGATCCTCATCTTCGATGACTCGACCGCGAGCGTGGACTCCCAGACCGAGTTCCTCATCCAGCAGGCGCTGAACGAACTCATGCAGGGCCGCACCACATTCGTCATCGCCCAACGGCTGCGAACGGTGATGCGCGCCGACGAGATCCTCGTCCTCCAGGGGGGCCACGTGGTCCAGCGCGGCACGCACGCCGAACTGCTGGAGCAGGAAGGCCTCTACCGCAGAATCTTCGACCTCGAACTCCGCGACCAGGAAGAGGCCCTCGGGCGCTCGACCCCGGTGGCCGCGGGTTCGAACGGCAACGGCAATGGCAACGGCCACGGAAAGAGCGTGCCGCCCGGAGCATCAATCGATGCGGGCCGGGAACGCGTGCCTTCCGGTGGCGCAGGAGGTGGTTCCTGATGTTCGGTGGATCGGGCGCCGGCGGTTGGAGCACCGGCATCGGCGGGCAATCCATGGGCCCCCGTGCCGGCCGCAATGCCGACGGTTGGGACGACGAATACCTCGGTAAGGCATACGACGGACAGGTGGTGCGCCGAATCCTTCCCTATCTCAAACCGTACAAGCTGCAGGCGAGCCTCGCCTTCATCTGCATGGTCACTTCGGCTATATCGAGCTTCATTCAGCCGTTGCTCATCGGCCTCACGGTCAAAGCCGGCGTGAACCACAACACGGATCGCATCTGGTGGCTCCTCGGCTTCATGCTGACCGCCGCCTTCATCACCTGGCTCTCCACCTACGTCCAGCTGTTGACCACGGCGTGGATGGGGAACCGGCTCCTGCTCCAGCTTCGCACCGAGATGTACGACCACATGCAGGGCCTCTCTCTCAGCTTCTACGACGAGATGGAAGTCGGCCGCATGATCAGCCGCCTTACCAGCGACGTCACCGTCATGCAGGAACTGCTGACCAGCGGTTCGCTCACCTTCCTGGCCGATTTCGTCGGCCTCAGCGTCGTCGTCGTCGTCCTCCTCTTCATGGATTGGCAACTCGCGCTCGTCACCTTCGCAATCGTGCCGCCCCTCATCCTTGTGATGGTCTGGTGGGCGAAACACGCGAAGCAGGCCTTCGTGAATGTCCGCATCAAGATCAGCGCCCTCTACGGCACGCTCGCGGAGAACGTCTCCGGCGTCCGCGCGGTCCAGTCGATGTCACGCGAAGATGAAAACGCTCGCCGCTTCGATGCCCTCAACCAGGACAACCGCCGGGCGAACATCTGGGCGGGCATGCTCAGCGCGGCCATCATGCCGGTCATCGAACTGGCGGTGGCCATCGCCACGGCGGCCGTCCTCATCGTCGGCGGGGTGCGCGCATTGCACGGCAGCGATGTCGACGTGGCTGTGCTCGTCGGCGTGCTCGTGAGCTTCACCCTCTACATCGGCCGCTTCTTCGATCCGATCCGCGACCTCGTGCTGCAGTACACCATGCTCCAGCGCGCCATGGCCGGCGGCGAACGCATCTTCGAAGTGCTCGATACCGAACCACGAATCAAAGACAAGGAAGACGCGCTCGAGCTCGACCACGTCGAAGGCCGGGTCGACTTCGAGGACGTCACGTTCCACTACGTCGAGGACGTGCCCATCCTTCGCGGCATCACCCTCCACGTCGAACCGGGCGAAACCATTGCCTTCGTCGGCCCGACTGGCGCCGGCAAGACCACGATCACATCGCTCATCAGCCGCGGTTACGAAGTCACCGGCGGCTCGATCAAGATCGACGGCCACGATGTCCGAGATATCAAGCGCCGTTCGCTCACCCGCCACATGGGCGTCGTCCTCCAGAACCCGTACCTCTTCAGCGGCACCGTGCGCGAAAACATCGCATACGGCCGCCCGGAAGCGACGGATGAACAGGTCGAAGCAGCGGCTACGGCCGTTGGCGCCGATGAGTTCATCACCCGCCTCGAACACGGCTACGACACCGTGCTCCAGCAGCGCGGACAGAACCTTTCGGTTGGCCAGCGCCAACTCATCAGCTTCGCCCGGGCGATTCTCGCCTCGCCCCGAATCCTGGTTCTCGACGAGGCAACCGCCTACGTCGATACCCAGACCGAAGTCATCATCCAGCGGGCGCTTCGCCGCCTGTTGAAAGACCGCACCTCGTTCGTCATCGCCCACCGGCTTTCGACCATCCGTGAGGCGAGCCGCATCGTCGTGCTGGATAAGGGCGCCATCGCCGAAATCGGCAGCCACGATGAGCTCCTCGCGAAGAACGGCATCTACGCGAACCTCTACAAGATGACCTACGAGCAGGAGCAGGCCCAGGCCGGCAAAATGGCCGTCGGCGAAGACGAGGCCGTCGCCCAGCGGCGCCGCGGCGAAATCCAGATGCCGGCCCCTCAACCGGCGGGCGGCAGCTAACCCGCTCCCACGCGTCACTCACCCCGAGGCCCGCAATGTTTGCGGGCCTCGGCTTTTCCCCCGGACCTTACAACTTCCGGCTTCGGTCTACGGACGTTTCGAACTCGTGTCGTATCTCTTGATGAAGAGTGGGGGGAAGGCAGGCTCGGCATGTTCGAGACCCTTGGGGCGCTCTCGCGTCTGGCTGCAACTTCGCCGGCCGATGCAACCGAAGAGACCGTGGCCGCGGCATGCTCGCTTGTCCGGGAACTGATCGGCGCCGAGGACGCCTACGTGGTCCGCAGCGGCGACCCGTTCTTCCAGCGCATCGGCGATTCCGGCGACCCCACGCAGTACGAAATCAAGCAGCGCGGCTACTGGCACGCCTGGCGTGAATCGGCCGCTCATCCCGCCGATCCCTTTCGCCTCCTCACCGTCCGCGACCGCCTGGTCGAGGAGATCCTGCCGCTTGAGCCGGGCATCCCCGCCACGCATGTCGCCGCAATCCTCCCCGGAGACGAAAGCAACTCGGAGATGCTGATCGTCCGGGGGCCCTGGGCCGGCGGCCTCAGCCGCGAACAGGTCGAACTCGTGACCACCATCCGGCCGCTGCTCGCCTATCTTGTCGGCAGTGTCCTCGATGGCGAGCGCCAGCAGCGCCTGCGCACTCAGATGCGCGCCCTCGCCAACATCGCTGAATCGTTCAGTCAGACTGACGAATCGGAGAACCCGCTTACCGCCCTCGCGACCGCGCTCGCCCGCGCAAGCGGCTTCGCATGGGTCGCTATTCTCTTGTTCGATCCCGCCATCGAAAAAGTCACCGAGCGCGCCGTGAACATCGGACGGCACTCTAACACCGAGATCGCCGAGCGTGGCCGCGAGGGGCAGGAGTCTGAGAACTCCGTCGCCCGGGACATCCTCGTTGCCCGCCACACCGCCTGGACCCGCCAGCCATACTGCGTCACCGATGTCAGCGACCCGAACGAGCAGATGCTGGTGAACGACGAGCTGCGCCCCTACTACGAGCGCGCGCACATCATCTCGATGGCCTCGTTCCCCGTGTTCGTCCAGGACCAGATGCTCGGCACCATCACCTTCTGCGCCTCCGAACAGCACTCGTTCGACCAGGTCGAACAGGAATTCCTCTGGTCGCTCGTCGCCCAGGCCGGCCCGACGATCAAAGCCTTCGGCCTCAACCGCGACCTGCGAGAGGCCGAGCAACGGCTGCGCACCGTGTTCACGAACGCGCCCGTATTCATCACCGTGTTTGGCCCCGATGGAACGATCCAACTCCTGGAGGGCGCCGGAATCAGCCAGCTCGGCCAGCAGGCGGGAGCGCTCGTCGGACAGTCCATCTTCGATCTCGCCCCGGAAGAGCAGGGAGAGCAGATTCGCGCCAACATCCGCCGAGGGATGGCCGGCGAGCAGTTCGAATCGAACCTCCACTTTGCCGGGCGCGACCTCCAGACGCGCTATGCGCCGCTAAAGGACGAGGAAGGCACCCCGACCGCGGTCATCGGCGTCACCATCGACGTGACCGAGCAGCGCAGAGCTGAACGCGAGCTTCGACACGTGAACGAGGCGCTGGTGGCGGCGAAAGAAGAGGCCGAATACCTCGCCAGCCACGATTCACTCACCGGCGTGCTTTCGCGGCGTGCCTGGTTCGCCCTTGCCGAAGAAGTCCAGCCCACCGCCATCGCCGTCATCGATGTCGACCGCTTCAAGGCAGTCAACGACGTGTTCGGCCATCCGGGCGGCGATATTGTCCTGCGCTCGGTTGCGGACCGCCTCGCCGCGGCGGTCCGCGGCGAGGGCACGCTCGGTCGCATCGGCGGCGAAGAGTTCGGCATTCTCTTCACTGTGCCTCTGGCCGCCGCGGAACGCGCCTGCCGGCGAGCCGTGGACCTGGTCGCCGCAACTCCCTGCGGCCTCGTCGATGGCACCGTGGTCCGGATCACGGTCAGCGCGGGACTGGCGGCCTGCGCCCCCGACGACGATGCCGCAAGCGATGCCATCGACCACGCCTACACCCTGGCGGACGAAGCGCTCTACAGGGCAAAGAGTGCCGGCCGGCACCGGCTCGTAATCTCGGACCGCGCCGCCTAGGCCTGCGCCATCGCCGTCGCCGGCCTCCCGTTCCGGTAGATGTACCGAAGGTTGCTTCCCGCCACCACCGAAATCAGCGTGATAGCGACAAAGGCCAGACCCGGCATCGCGAAGAGCATCGGCGCGCCCACAGTGTCGGCCAGGGCGCCAAAGCTGAGGTTCATGATCGCCATGATCCCGCCGGCCGACATGAGGTAGAGGCTCATCACCCGTCCGCGGACAGCATCCGGGATCACTTCCTGCAGCAGCACCGCGCTGAGGGCCATAAACATCGCCTGCGACGAGCCCATGATTGTCGCGCTGATCGCCGCGCTGAACAGGTGCATGCTCACCCCCATCAACACTGGCGCCAGCCCGCTGACCACCGCCGTCGCAAACAGGAGCGGCCCCCGGCGCACGCCGCTCGTGATCGCGAGCACGAACGTCCCGATGAGCGCACCCGCCCCGACTCCGAACGTCATGATCGTGAACCCGCTTGAGGCCGTGTGCAGCTCCGTCTCGGCAAACCCGGGAAGCATTGAATCGAACGACATGGTCAGCGAGCAGTGGAAGAACACGAGGACGAACATCGCCAGCACGGGCGGCGTCTGCCGGATATAGCCGAAGCCCTCCCGCAAGTTCTCGACAACGTCGCCGAGGCTGCCAACGCCCCCTCGAGACGAAATCGACACCCGGCGCACCGAGAGAAACGAGAACAGCACGAACACCGCCGCGACCGCATAGGCGCCCTCGACACCGACCGTGGCCAGGAACGGGCCGGCGACAAGCGGCCCCATCGCCCGCGAACCGTGCTGGGTGGTGCTCGTCAGGGCGACCGCATTGCCGAGGTCTTCCTTCGGCACCACGTTCGCCAGCAACGCCTGGTCACCCGGAAGTTCAACCGACCGGATGATCCCCTGCACCAGCGCGAACATCACCACCATCCAGACGGCTATCACATCGGTGACCGCGAGCGTGAACAGGACGAGTGCGACCCCGAGCGTCAGCATGCGCGTGATTTGCACCAGCACCCGGCGTTCGAACCGGTCTGCGATCATCCCGCCAGCCGGCGCCACCAGGTACGGCGACATCGAAGCGAACGTCGAGACACCGACCCAGAACGACGAATCACTCAGCTTGTAAACGATCCAGGCGTTCGCCAGGAGCATCGTCCAGAGCGACGTGTTCGAACAGGCGCCGCCAAGCCAGAGCGCCCGGAAATCGCGATGCCGCGTGGCCGGGAGCCGGCGTTGGAGGGTGTTCAACTGCCGAACTCGCGGACTTGTTCGGCGATGAAACCAGGGGCCTGCATCGGCATGAAGTGCGTGTACTGCGGCAGGTAGATGTCCTCGGCGTGTTTGAATGCCTTCGCGAGGTCCGGCGTCGTCGGCGAACGGCTCATATCGCTGAGGTAATCAGCATCCCGCTCTTTCGCGCGGAGAATTCGCACCGGCACATCGATGGTGGCGATCTCGTCGTAGATATCGCCGCCGGCGCTGCCTGCGTAGGTGGCCGCCTCGATTCTCGGCGGGCAGGCGAGGACGTAGCCCTCGCCCTCCGGGTTCGGCACAAGCCCGTACTGGCAGTAGTCGTGCAGCACGGCCGGATCCCAGAGACTGAACGGAGGGCGCTTGTGGAAGCTCTCGTACATCGCCTCGGGAGAAGGCCACTCGTTGCGGCGGCGGGCGGCGAAGTGTTCCCCATCGCCCCGCGATTCGGCATAGGCCTCGCGCGCCAGGATCACTGGGTCCACGAGCAACAGCCGCGAAAAGACTCCCGGCTCGAGGGCCGCCGCCAGGGTCACGGCGTAACCGCCCTTCGAATGCCCGACGCCCATCGCTCCTTCGAGCCCCAGCGTTCGCCCAAGCGCGGCGACATCTTCGCCGAAGAAGCGCCACCGATACGGTGGTTCCGGCTGGCTGCTCAGCCCGTGGCCGCGCATATCGACGGCGATGCAGCGACACCCCGGGAGCTTTGCAACCACCTGGTCCCAGCAGCGCGCGTGGAAACCGGTGGCGTGTGCGAAAAAGACGGTTGGCCCGTCGCCCGGCCACTCGTACACCTGGAGTTCCACGCCGTTCACAGCGTGGCGCGAAGCAATCGGTTCAGACATGCCGCGATTGTACCGAGACTCGCTCTACGCGGTCCGGGTGTCGCCGGATGGGCTAACGTATCAGGGCGAAATTTGCTTCGGAGGACCGCCGCATGTCGAAGCTCCGCGTCCAATCGTTCTCCATTTCACTCGATGGCTATGGCGCCGGCCCGGCTCAGACGCTCGAACAGCCGCTCGGCAAAGGCGGGGAATCGCTACATGAGTGGATGGTCACGACAAAGACCTTTCAGCAGCTCTACGGAGACGGCAAGGGCACGACAGAGATCGACAACGACTTCGCCGCCCGCGGTTTCGAAAATCTCGGCGCATGGATCCTCGGCCGCAACATGTTCGGCCCGGTCCGCGGCGATTGGCCGGATGAAAGCTGGCGCGGCTGGTGGGGCGAAAATCCGCCGTACCACGTACCGGTGTTCGTCCTCACCCATCACGCAAGGGCGCCGCTCGCAATGGATGGTGGCACCACCTTCTACTTCGTCACCGAGGGCATCGAGACCGCGCTGAGACAGGCTCGGGAAGCAGCAGGCGAGAAGGACGTGAGGCTCGGCGGCGGCGTCAGCACCATCCGCCAGTATCTCCAGGCTCGGCTCGTCGACGAAATGCATGTCGCCGTCAGCCCGGTCTTGCTGGGCTCGGGCGAGCACCTGTTCGCCGGGATCGACCTGCCCGCGCTCGGATACGCGTGCACGAGCCACGTGGCCAGCCCCAACGCAATGCACCTGGTCATCACCAGGTCCACCGCCTGACGTTCCACACGAAGCCGAACCGGAAAGATTTCGAATTTCCGGCCGGCGTGTCGATCTGGCCGTTTCCCAGGCGACGCGTTGGTAGGAGGAAGCCAAACTTCCTCCACTTCCACCAGGAGAAATCGAAATGCGTGTCATGGTCATGGTTAAGGCAACCCCCGAAAGCGAAGCTGGCAAGCTCGACGGCCCCGAAATCGAAAAGATGTTCGAGGAAATGGGCCGCTACAACGAAGAGCTGGTCAAGGCCGGCATCATGCTCGCCGGCGATGGGCTCAAGCCCACCTCGGAGGCGAAGCGCGTCCACTTCAGCGGCACCAATCGCACCGTCATCGATGGTCCGTTCACCGAAACGAAGGAAATCGTCGCCGGCTACTGGCTCTGGGAAGTGAAGTCCATGGACGAAGCGGTGGAATGGGTGAAGCGCTGCCCCAACCCGATGCTCACAGACTCCGACATCGACATCCGGCCGATTTACGAAGAGGAGGACTTCGCGCACCTTGCAAGCTCTTGAGTCTCAGCGGGCATGCGGAGGAACGAATCAGCCCGGCTCATCGCCGGGCGCCGCCCTCCGTTACAGTAGATCCATGGACGATTTGATTGACCAGCTCGCGGCCACGCCGAAGACGCTGGCCCACCTGGTGGCCGAAGCCGGCGACGAACAACTCGATGCCCCGTACCAGGGAGGCTGGAGCGCGCGGACCACGCTCGCGCACCTGCGAGATGACGAATACCTCTGTCTGCGGGCCGCAATGACCCGGATACTCGCTGAAGACATGCCCTCGGTTCACTTCATTGAGGGTGCCGACTGGGAGCCGACACGCAACCGGACCCGTGAGCGCAAAGACTGGCTGCTCGCCGACTTCGCCCTCCAGCGGCAGGCGTCGCTCGGCATCCTGCGCATGCTGCGACCCGAAGACATCGAGCGCCGTGGCACCCGCGATGGCCGCGAGTTCACCCTCGAACAGCTCGTTGGCACCTGGGTTCGGCACGACCGCGAGCACATCGCCCAGCTCGAAGCCGCCATCGGCGAAACCCTCGCGGAAGTGCTGGAACGGCGCGCGCGCATGGAGTGAAGGACGCGTCGACGGTCGGCGTTCTAATCGTAATGAGTCCACATACGCAGCACCTTCACCGTGCGAACCTCAACGAACACTTCATAAACGAGCCGGTGTTGCAGGTTGATTCGGCGGGAATATGCTCCCGCCAGGTTCGCTACTAACTTCTCGTACGGTGGTTCGAAGGGATCTGCTCGCAGTTGCGAAAGCAGCGCTTCCGCTTTGGGCCGCAGTCCCGCACGGGTGAGCAGCTTGCCATCCTTCGCGGCCTGCCGCGTGAAGACGATCTTCCAACCACCGCCGCTCGGCTCCTCACCACTCGGGTTCGTCGACACATTCCTCGATGGGAGTCTTCATGCCTTCGAGGATGGACTCCTTCACTTCAGGCATCGAATTGAGGTACAGCGTTTCCTGGAGCGCCCGCCAATCGTGCGCGGAAACAAGTATCGCCTCCGTTCGTTCGCCCGCGATCTGTACTGGCTCATTCTGTTCCGACACCTCGTCGATGAGCCGTTCGAGATCCTCGCTGGCTCGGGCCACCGGAATTGTCTTCATGTCAGAAGATTACGACATTCCCACGTCCTCGGGTTAGTCAATTACAGCCGGATCATCGCCGCAATTCCCGGCTCAACCGTCGCGAGGTCAACGTCACTCGCTCCGAGCATCCCGGCCAGCCGCCGCATTCCCGTCGTAAGCGCTGCCCCAAGTTCGTCGCTGCCGATCAACTCCGGCGTTTCGAACCAGATCTGGTTGATCACCCAGGTGCTCGTCTCGCGCACGAACTTCGAATCCATCCGCCCAATCAGCGCATCCCGCCAGAGGATCGGCAGCACGTATCGGCCGTACTGGACGTCCTCGGCCTTCTTGTAGATCTCCCACGTGTACTCAAAACCAAACAATTCGCTCGACCGTCCCCGCGCGCTCACCGGGTCCAGCGGCGAAAGGAACTTCGTCTCCTCGGGCCCTTCCAGGCCCCCACCGGCCCATTCCGCGGGCACGCGGCCATCGCCGACCGCCGCCAGCGCTTCGACATCGTCGCCAAGCACAAACTGCCGCCCTCGCCAGCCCTCCACGCTGACCGGCACAATGTCCCCGGAATCGACCAGGTCACCTTCGATGGCGCGAACTTCCGCCTGCGAAAACTTCCGCACGAGGAGATTGCTGGCGAGGTTCACCCGCCCGATCCCCGCGAACGCCACCGACTTCCGGGCGAAGAATCGGTCCGCTTGGTCATCGCTCACGCTTCGGCCGAGCAATTCTGGTGGCGCAACCGCCTCCGTCGCAGCGTAGAACCGCTTGAACCCCTCGCGGTGGTGGGTCATCGCCTCCCCCACGCGCCAGAGGTAGTACAGCGCCAGCGACGTATCCTTGCCGGCCCGGTAGTGCACGAGCCGCCCGCTACCCATCGAGGGGATCTCGTCGCCGGAAATGGGCTCACCGCTCCCGAGCAGGCTCCGAGCGGCCTCAACCGCCGCGGGAAAGTCCCTCGTGATTTGGCCGGTGCTGCCGTGCTCACGGTTGCGCTCCATGAGCACGCGCCAGTACGACAGCTCCTCCATCGGGCGCACCGCAAGCCACCCGCCCCAGTCGAAGAACTCCCGTCGGTCGTAGGTCAGCTCGTGGAAGAACTCCGGCTCGTAGCCCCCAACCCGCGAATGCAGCATCAGGTCGTGGCTGCGAGCGACCACCACCACGGGATCAAGCTGGAGGTTCTCGCAGGCGCGCATCGCCGCGCGGGTGCCGTCTTTGCCCTGCCAGCGCAACGCGGGCCACAGCCCCTGCTTGCCGAGGATGAACCTGCGGGCAGCCTCGACCGAGACCTCGATCCCTTCGGCCACCGTTTAGCCCACGCCCGGCGGCACCTCGACTGCTCCGTCGACCATCGCCATGGCGGCGGGCTTCACGCTGACTTCAAGAATCTCGGCGATGTCGTACGCCTTGATCGTTCGCTTCTCTTCGTCCGGCTGAACGGCGGGGATGCCATCGTCGAACATCTGGATGCAGAACGGGCAGGCCGTCGCCACGATGCTTGCGCCGGTGTTGGCCGCCTCCGCCGCGCGAAGATGGTTGACGCGCGTGCCTTCCTCTTCTTGCCACATATTCCCGCCGCCGGCCCCGCAGCAGAGGCCCTTCTCGCGGTTGCGAGGCATCTCGACAAGGTTCGCGCCGGGGATCGATTCGAGGACCTGCCGCGGCGAATCGTAGATGCCGTTGCCGCGCCCGATGTAGCAGCTGTCGTGATAGGTGATCGTCGCGCCGTTCTCTTCTTTCGGTTTCAGGTCTCCCTTGGCCAGCAGGAACTGGAGGAAGTCGGCGTGGTGCGTTACTTCGTACTTCCCGTTGAAGTCCGGGTATTCGTTCTTGAACGTGTTGAAGCAGTGCGGGCACGAAGTGATGACCCGCTTCACGCCCATCTCGTTCATCGATTCGGTGTTCGCCTCGGCGAGCGTCGCGTAGAGGAACTCATTGCCGAGGCGGCGGGCCGGGTCGCCCGTGCAGGTCTCGCTCTGGCCGAGCACGCCGAAGCTCGTGCCCGATTCCATCAGCAGCTTGGTAACCGCCTGCGTGATCGGCACGTTCCGTTCGACCAGTGCGCCGGAGCAGCCCACCCAGTAGAGGTACTCCTGCGAACCATCGAACATCGGCACATCGATGCCCTTCTCGTTGAGCTGTTCGATCCAGGTGGTGCGGGTGAACTGCGTGCCGCGCCACGGGTGGCCGCGCTGTTCGATGTTCTGGAGAGCGGCCTGCGCCGTTGCCGGGACGCGAGCCTGCTCCATCACCAGGTAGCGGCGCATATCAACGATGCTCGGTACGTGCTCGATGAGCACCGGGCACTCCTGCACGCAGGCGCCACATGTGCGGCAGGCCCACAGCGTTTCGTCCTTGATGTAGCCACCAACGAGGGGCTGTTCGAGCTTCTCTTCCGGGTCCTTCCCGGCAATGAGCAGCGGCCCCGCGTGGTTCATGTAGGTCTTCATGTCCTGGATGAGCGCCATCGGCGAAAGCGGCTGGCCGGCGTTCCAGGCGGGGCACACTTCGGTGCAGCGGCCGCAGCGCACGCAGGTGTCAGCATCGAAGAGCTGCTTCCAGCTGAAGTCCTGCAGCTTGCCCGCGCCAAGGCCCGCGCCCGATTCGATCAGGGCTTCCATGTCGCCCATGGGCGAGAGATAGAGCGGCGTGGACGGTCGCTTGAAGAACGCGTTGACCGGCGCGAACACGATGTGCCGGAACTTCGTGACCGCCATCAGCGTCAGCAGGCTGAAGGCGGCGACCACGTGGAACCACCACCACCAGACGTGCGTATCGAGCAGTTTGCCGTCGCTGATCGGCCCGCCGAGGACCTTCGCGACGACATAGCCGGCAGGTGACCACTTCGACCAATCTTCGTGGCCGGCGGGGATCTCGTTACCGCCGATGCGCAGGCCTTCAACGAGGATGCCGGTGAAGAGAACAAACCCGAGAAGCCCCACGACGATCGCGTCTTCGGTGGCGCGCTTGTCCCAGGTGAGTTTGTCCGGCGGCGATGCGTAGCGGCGGTAAATCGCCATGCCAACGCCGATCAGGCCGATGACGCCGAACGTGTCGCCGACGAGCGAGTAGCCGAGATAGATGCCACCCTTGAGGAAGGCGTGCTCCGTATTGGCCTGGAAAATGATGGGCAAGTAATCGTCGAGCGCGAGCAGCGCGGTGACGATCGTAAGGACGAGGAAGCTGGAATAGATGCAGCCATGCATGATGCCGGCGTAGCGGTCGTTCTTCACGCGGCTGGTGCCCGCGCCCATGGTGAGGGCCTGCGTGATGCGGGCGCCAAGGCTGCGGTTCACGCTGTGCGGCCGTCCGAGCCGCCAGATACGGGCGCGCTGGACGAACGCGCCAATGATGATCGCCATGCTCAGCGCGAAGACGAAGTACATCAGCCACGGCGTGGAGATGTTGAAGAAGACCTCGCGCGAGGCCGAACTCGTCCGCGCGGTCTCCGCGGCGGAAATGGCGCCGATGATGGCGACGGGGATGACGAGGCCGCCCCAACTCGCGCGGAAGCGAGTGCCCTTCGGCGCCTTCGGGTCGTTCTGCGGTATCGAGGTCATATGGTTCGAATCCCGGCGTGGAGTTTGGGGCGGCTCGCACCAGTTAAGGACGCGGCAAGCCCGAGTGAGTGGAATCCTACCGGAGGGAGGGATTGGGTGCTAACGCGGAGGGATGGAGCGACGTTGGGAGAAAAGGAGCTGAAGCCCCAAAACGAGGATGACGAGGGCGAAGGCGGCGGGCACTGCGGCGAACCAACGACCCGATGAAGCACCAGCTTCCGCATTTCCGAGATCAGGTGGCACCGGAGTCGCCAAATGCTCGACGCCCGAGGGCGCACGGACCATGCACTCCGCTTGCGAATAGGGGCCTGTCTCCCCGTTAATCACGGTCCGAACGCGATAACAAAAGAGGTCGAACGTTCCGATCTGTTCTTCGAACGCCGCAATGCCTTCCACGGCCGTGGACGCTGCTACGGAAGCGTGGACGCCGGCCCATCCGGGTTCGGCACCTCCCAGCGGTCGCGGCGCCCGTTGGATTTCGAACGTCCCCGTGAAACCCGGGAGTACCTCCCAGGTAAGCCGGGCCGTATGAATCTGCCTGTCGGGTGGCAGTGGAAAGTTCTGGTCGTCGAGGAGGATCGCCGTCAGCGTAAGGCTCAAGCCGAGTGGGGCCGGCCACGGCGTGCCGGCAGGCGGCGGGGTGACCGTCGATTCCGGGGTGTTCGACGGCGTCGGTGTGAGTGCCTTCGCCGGGAACCCGGGGGCTGCCGCCACCACCGCCACCAAGGCGATGGCAACGGCGGCGATGCGCACGCTCCACACATTCATCGCCCGGCACGATAACGAAACAGGACATCCTTGTCCCTACCCTATAGGAAAGATTGCAGTACGTGGCGCTTCGGAAGCTTATGAGGCTCCCGGCTCCACGATCTCCAGGCCTTCCGTAAGCCCCACAAAGTGCCGGACGTTGAAGGTGAGGAGAACTTCCGCGCCGGCGGCTCGTGCCGCGGCGGCTATCAGGGCATCGAAGACTCGCCCGCCAGCAACTCCTCGTCCGGCAGCGGCTTCCAGGATGGGCCAGTAGTCCCCTGCTCCCAACCCAATGATCCGACCTCGCTCGACAAAGTTAGCTCCAATCATTCTGACCGCGATTTCCGGACGCACTCGTTGCGACGGCGGCAACCGGGTGAGTACCGAGTAACACTCCACAAGCGAGTGCGCAGCCAGAAGGAGTGCGTCGCCATTTTCGCGTCTGGTCCGGAGTTCGGACCGCGCTCGCTCGTGATGAACATGCCAGGCCTGGACAGAAGCGATCATCACGTTCGTATCCGGAACGAACGACGTCAATCGCCATCAACCGAGTCGTACATCTTCCCGCGCTCTTCCCGAAGAGTTCTGAGCGTCTCCTCCACGATCTCGTCTGTGACGGGCGAAATCTCACCGTCCGCCACGGCCACCAGGAATCCATCTCGCTCTTCGAGATGAATCACCGGTTCCGCCGGCTCCACCTCGATCCGCCCATCGCGACAGCGCACTTCCACCTGCATGCCCGGTTCGAACCCGGCTTGCTCCCGAAGCCGCTTGGGTATTACCAGCCTGCCGGCGGCGTCGATGGTAGTTTTCATGGTAGGAATTCTACCATTTCGCCCACCGAACCGAACTCCCGCCCCCTACACCCCGTCGTTCGTGGGCGTGCCGTAGTCCTTGCGGAGGTCCGTCTTCAGCACCTTGCCCATCGCGTTGCGCGGAAGCTCGCCGACGATCGCCAGGTACTGCGGCGCCTTGAACGAGGCCAACTGCGACTTCGCATAGGCCGTGATCTCTTCCGGCGTGATCTTCTGGCCCGCGCGCGGGACGACCACGGCCTTCACCACCTCGCCCCATTCCACGTCCGGCACGCCGATGACGGCTGCTTCTTCGATGGCGGGATGCGATTCGAGCACGTTCTCGATTTCGCCGGGAGAGATGTTCTCGCCGCCGCGGATGATGATGTCCTTCTTGCGGCCGGTGATGAACAGGTACCCGCCTTCATCCACCTTGCCGACGTCTCCGGTGTGCAGCCAGCCATCGATAATCGCCGTGCTGGTCGCGTCTTCCTGCTTGTAGTAGCCCTTCATCACACGGTCCGAGCGGACGCAGATTTCGCCTTCGACGCCCGGCGGCAGGATGCGGTTGCGCTCGTCCATGATGCCGAGCTCAACATCCGGCATGGGCTTGCCGACAGAGCGCAGCCGCTGCTCCTTGATCTCGGTGTCGCTGCTCAGATCGTGGTCTTCAGGGCCGAGGAACGTCAGCGTCGCTGTCGATTCGGTCTGGCCATAAGCGTTGATGAGGCCGATGCCGCGCGGCGAGAACACGTCGCACGCCTTGCGCACCACTTCGTACGGCATCGGCGCGGCGCCGTAGGTAATCTGGCGCATCGAGCTCAGGTCGTACTTCTCGAAGTCCGGCACTTCCATGATGCGCTTCAGCATCGTCGGGACCACGAAGGCGTGGCTGGTGTGTTCCGTCGAAGCGGCTTGGAGCCAGAGTTCCGGCGTGAACTGGTTCAGGATGACCAGCGTGCGCCCGCACCAGATGCCGAGCATCATCGCTGTCGCCCCGGCGACGTGGAAGAACGGCGCCGAGACCAACAGCTTCTCGTGCAGTTCCGGGTCGGCCGGCTGCTGGTTCGTGACGTAGGCCGTCATGTCCAGGTAGGTCAGCTGCACGCCCTTCGGCAACGCCGTAGTCCCCGAGGTGAAGATGATGATCGTCGCGTCCTTGTCGTCGACTTCGGTCCAGATCTCGTCTTCGCCGGCGTTCGCGAGCAGGTCATCGAACGCGTGGTGGCCCGGTGTTGCCGCGCCGTAGTTCACCACGTTCTTGACCGAAGTCAGCGTCGGGCGAATGCGCTCCACCAGTTCGACGTAGCGATCCGAAACGAACACCGCCTGGCAATCCGAGACGTTGAGCATGTGCGTGAGCTCTTCGTCCTTGGAGCGGTAGTTTAGCGGCACGAAGGTCACGCCGAGCATCGCGCAGGCGTAGTAGGTGACCACGAAGTCGGCGCTGTTCTGCGCCATCGTCGCGATCTTCTGGCCCTTCTCGATGCCCAGCGACTGGAGGGCATTTGCGAGTTTCACGACCCGTGGATACATCTCCTCGAACGTGATCCGCTTGTTGGTGGTCCCGCCGACCTCCACGAGCGCTTCGCGATCAGGGACGACCGCAGACGAGATCTGCAGGAATTCAATGGTGTTCATGGAAGCTCCAGGATGTGGCTTTTCAGTGCCGCCGAATTCTACGGGATGCATAACGCTTGGGCGAACCAGAGGCCCCGCTTTCGCCAGCCTGTCACCTCCCCGCAGGGCGAGACACGACGCCCTCCCGGCGCTAGAGTCATGCATCGCATAACTCCTTGGGGGCACAAACAATGGCATGGGACTTTCAGACAGAGCCCGAATTCCAGGAAAAGCTGGACTGGGTGAAGTGGTTCTGCGAAGAGAAGGTGGAGCCGCTTGAACACGTCTTCCCTTACGCGGTCCGCCTTCCGGACCCGGTGGTGAAGGGCTACGTCAAAGAACTGCAGCAGGAGATCAAGGACCAGGGTCTCTGGGCGCTCTTCCTTGATAAGGAGCTCGGCGGGCCCGGTTTCGGCCAGCTCAAGCTGGCGCTCGTCAACGAAATCCTCGGCAAGTACCCGTCCGCGCCCGCCCTGTTCGGCACCGCCGCGCCAGATACCGGCAACATGGAGATCCTCGCGGCCTATGGCACGGAGGCGCAGAAGGAGCGCTGGCTCAAGCCGATGCTGAACCAGGAGATCTGGTCGGCCTATTCGATGACTGAGCCCCAGGGCGGCTCCGACCCGAACAACTTCAAGACCGTCGCCGTCCGCGATGGCGACGAGTGGGTCATCAACGGCGAGAAGTGGTTCACCTCCGCGGGCCGCGCCGCCGACCTGCTCTTCGTGATGTGCACGAACGGCATCTTCATCGTCCCCCGTGAGACACCGGGCGTGGAAATCATGCCCGAGCCCCGCAACCACAACCACATCAAGTACACCGATGTGCGCATCCCGCTCGACCACCTGCTCGGGCCGGAGGACGGCGCCAAAGTGCTCGCCCAGCGGCGTCTCGGCGGCGGCCGCATCCACCACGCCATGCGTACCATCGCCCAGTGCACACTGGCGCTCGACATGATGTGCGAGCGCGCCCTTTCCCGGAACTCGCACGGCCGGGTCATCGCCGAACACCAGATGGTGCAGGAGAAGATCGCCGAGTCCTACGTGAAGCTGAAGATGCTCCGCCTCTACGTCCTCGAAACCGCCTGGAAGATCGACAATTCGTCGACGGCGGAGACGCGCACCGACATCGCCGGGATCAAGTTCACAATGGCGCGGATCCTGCGCGAAATCAGCTTCGATGCACTACACATCCACGGCGCACTCGGCACGACCGACCTGACGCCGCTCCAGGCGATGTACGCCGGCGCCCCCACCATGGGCCTCGCCGACGGCCCCGACGAGGTGCATATCGCGACTGTCGCTCGAAACGTGCTGAAGTCGTACCAGCCGCACGAAGGCCCATTCCCGCGCCAGTTCATCCCGTACAAGCGGGAGAAGGCCTGGCAGAAGATGGAGACCGTCTTCGCTGCCCGGCCCGAACTGGGCGAAGCGGCCGAGCGCTGGAAGACCTACATGGCTCGCCGCAACCGCTAGCGCGCCGGTCTTATCGCTTCCGGCCGTACAACCACATGGTCAGCGGCGCGAACAACGCCACGAGGATCGCGCAACCGGCGAGCACCCGGACGATTTCGAACGCGTCGGCGTTTCCGTAGATGAGGCCGCGCACCGCGGTGACCAGATGACTGACCGGGTTGGCGTTGATGAATGCTTCCAGCCATCCCGGCGTCGTTCCGGGATCGACGAACACGTTGCTCGCGAGCGTGATCGGAAACAACACGATCATCGCGAGGTTCATGATCGAGTTCGGCGACCGCATGAGCAGGGCAAGCGCGGTCCAGATCCAGGACAGCGCGAAGGCGAAGACGAGGATGAGCGCCAGCGCGCCCGCCACGCCCGTGGCGCCGCCGGATGCGCGGAAGCCCATCGCGAACCCGAGCCCCAGCACGAGCCCCGACGCGATCAGGTAACGCCCGACATCGCCGGCGAGGGCCCCGACGATCGGGGCGGGCTGCCAGATCGGCAACGAGCGAAACCGGTCTGTGACACCTGAGGTGATGTCCGTGTTGAGGCCGATCGCGGTGTACATGGTCAGCAACGCCACGGTCATGACCAGCGTGCCGGGCAGCAGGAACTGCAGGTAGTCACGCGTCGATCCGGCCAGGGCCCCGCCGAACAGGTAGGTGAACATGAGCGTGAAGATCACCGGGATGGCCAGCACATCCAACAACTGCTCGGGCACGTGGCGGACTTTGAGCACCGAGCGCCAGGCGAAGACGCCAATGACCGTGAAGGTGCCGGCCCGCGGCGGCCGAGGCCGCCTCGAAAGCGCTTCGGACAGTGTCTCTGGGTGGACTCTCGAGAGTTCGGCGGTAGTCATGCGGCGTCTCCCTTCGTATTGGCGGTCTCGTTTCGCTCGCGGCGTGGACCGTGACCGGTCAATGCCAGGAACACTTCATCCAGCGTGGCCTCGCCGAACGCGAACTCGGTGACCGCGATTTCCTCGCGCCCGAGAGCGGTCAGGGCGCGCTCCACGAGCCGAGCATCGGAGACCCGCGCCGAAAGCGATGCAGGATCGATTTCCGGCGTGACTGGCACCTGGAGCTCCCGAGCCAGGAGGCAGCGGGCATCCTCGCGCTGGGCCGGGTTGCGCAGCCGGACATGGAGGGAACCGGCCCCGACTGAGGACTTGAGTTCGCCGGCGGTTCCCTCTGCGATCACTCTCCCCTGGTCGATGACGGAGACCCGGTCGGCCAGTTGGTCCGCCTCGTCGAGGTACTGAGTCGTCAGCAATACCGTGGTCCCTTGTTCCGCGAGAGTCCGAATGAGCCGCCAGACCTCGTTGCGGCTGCGCGGATCGAGGCCCGTCGTGGGCTCATCAAGGAAGAGGAGGTCCGGCGTCACCACAATGCTCGCCGCCACATCCAGTCGCCGCTTCATCCCGCCGGAATAGCCCTTCACGGGCCTTCCGGCCGCCTCGCCGAGGCCACAGGCATCGAGCAGCTCCGAGGCGCGCCGCTTCGCTTCGGACCGCGTGTAACCCAGCAGCAGACCGAGGAGAAACAAATTCTCGAAGCCGGTCAGATCCTCGTCCATCGAGGCGTACTGCCCGGTGAGACTGATGTGGCCCCGAATGACGTCAGCCTCGCCGAGCAGGTCGTAGCCGAGGATCGCCGCCTTACCGCTATCCGGCCGAAGCAGTGTCGCCAGGATACGAACGACCGTGGTCTTACCCGCGCCGTTCGGCCCGAGGAAGCCGTGCACGCTGCCGCGCTGCACCTCCAGGTCGATGCCGTTCACGGCGTGCGTGTCGCCAAAGGTCTTCGTCAATCCCTTGGCCTCGATGGCGAGGCCGGGGTGTGCGTTCATGGGTCTTTCCTTCAAACCTAATTGCGCGTTGCTCTCTTTTGAGAGTAACTTGCAGTAATTCCAGCGTTCTGCGAGTGACTGTCTTTGTCAAGTGACTTTCAGATCACTCTCCAGGAGGCTAGACTGAAACGCGCATGACCACAGGCCTGAGGGAACGCAAGAAGCTCTCCGCCATGCGTCGCATCCAGGCGGTGGCGCTCGATTTGTTCGACCAGCTCGGCTTCGAAAGCGTGACGATCGAACAGATCGCGGATGGGGCCGAGGTTTCACCGAGTTCCGTCTACCGCTACTTCGGCACGAAAGAACAGGTCGTGCTCTGGGATGAGGGCGACATTGAATTCCTCGAGGTTGTGGCAGCGAAGCTCTCGGACCATCCACCGGTCGAGGCCGTCCGCCTGGCGCTTGCCCAGGTGTTGACTGAGTACTTCGCCGGCAACGAGGAACGTGCCAGGCGCATGACACGCCTCCTCTTCGATGAACCAGCCCTCCGGACCGCGCTGTTCGAGGCCGTGAACGGGTTCACGGCAGTGGTCGCGCAGGCCCTTGTCCACGCTTCCGGCCGCGATGAGGCCGACCTCGATGCCCAGGTTATCGCGACCGTTCTGGTCGGAGCTCTCGTGGTCGCGACGCGCCACTGGCACGAATCGGGCTATGCGGCGCCCCTCGGGGACGAGATGGAACGCGCCCTGGCAGTTGTCGAAAACGGCCTGAAGCTCGACCACGGGAACGCGGATCGAGGCTGATCAGATGTCGATCAGTTCAGTCGCAACGTCGAGCAACTCCGCGTCGAGCCGCCAGCCCTCTACCACGTCCGCGATCTCCTGCGCCTGCTGGTCGGCGTGGCGGCTCTCGTTCGAAAGCACCGCCGCCGCGATAGTCGCCAATCCCGGCGAATCCAGGTCCTCGACCTCGGCGACGCTCGCGTTGAAGCGGTTTCGCAGCCGCTCGACCACCGATTTCACGATGGTGCGCTTCTCTTTCAGCGTGCGCGAGGGCAGCCGAAGCCGGATGGTTACGACAGCGATCGTCATGTGACCTCGGATTGTGGTTGGGTGGGCCCGCGTTGGGAAGCGCCCCGCCGCGGCCCCATCCGGCCCAGCAGGAAGTCGCGCACCCCGGCGAGCGTTGCGCCTACGAGGTCGCGCCGCCCCCGCGCGAGCCAGAGCGCCACGCGCGCCGAGCGCGTCGCCATGTAGTACACCCAGAACACCGCGAACCGCGGAAAGCCCAGGTGCTTTCGCATCAGGTACGGTCGATTGCGAGCGAGGTAATAGCAGCCGAATGCCGAGACCTGTCCCCCGAGGGTCGCGCCCTTGCGATGGTTCACCACGGAACGCGGCTCGTACATGATCCGGTAGCCCGCTTCGAGCGCCCTCCGGCAGAAGTCGGTGTCGTCGTAGTACACGAAGAAGGCGTCATCCAGCAGCCCGACTTCGTTGAACGCCTCCCGCGGGATCAGCAGGCACGAGAGGTTGGCGTTGTCGATTTCCCGCACGCGGTTATCCGTGGGCGTTTCTTCGCGGCCGTAGACGCGACGTTTCCACGTCCCCCGCCACCAGTCGAACTCGCCCGCTGCGTCATCCAACATCCCCGGCCGCCCCGCGAGGTACGTCTTCGGCGCCACCAGCGTCTGTGCATTGGCCAGGGCCACCAGCGGCTCGAGGAAGCCGGGCGTCACCTCAGTGTCGTCGTTCAGGAAGAGGACGAAATCCACGGACTCGTCTTGGCGAAGTTGCATGAGGGCGCGGTTGCAGGCGCCGGTGAAGCCGAGGTTCGAGTCGTTCTGGAGCAGAACGGCATCCGGTCGCCGCTCCCCGACGATCGCGGCCGAGTCATCGGCCGAGGCGTTGTCCACCACCGTCAGCGTCCAGTTCGGGTAGGTCACAGCCTCGAGCGCATCGAAGTACGCGCCCAGGTGGTTCGCCGCATTGGTCGTCACGGTGAGCACCGCGACCCGTGGTTCGCTCACGCCGGCGCCGTTCGGGCGCGTGTCTGTAGCCAGAGCGCACTAGAATGCGGCGCGTGGGAATAGCGACCGGGAGCGCTACATCGAAGCCCTGCAGTGCGACTCACAGCGCCGTGATTGCACCCCGGGCGCGCGGCACGGTCAATGTGAGGCGACACTGAGCGGCCGGGCGGCCCGGTACTGGGCGCTCTTCCTCGCGCTGGCCGGAGCGTTCGTCGTGCAACTGCCGGCGTTGCGGTCGCCGTTCTACGGCGATGATTACCTGCTCTTGCTGGCCTCGCGCGATATGTCCTGGCTCGATTTCCTGCGCGCCACCTGGGACCCCGGCGCCGACCCCGGCCTCCTCCGCCTGAGCGAGACCTACTGGCGCCCGCTCTCGTTCCTCACCTTCCGGCTGGTCTACCCGCTCTTCGGTGACCATCCGATGCCGTACCACCTGCTGATGCTTGGCATACACTGCGCCGCCATCGTCCTGGTCTGGACGCTGGCGTGGCGGCTCATCAAGAACCAGGCCGGCGCGTCCGTCGCCACCGTCGTCTTCGCGCTGCATCCCGCCGGCTTCGAATCGGTCGCCTGGATTTCGGCCATCAACAGCGCTGCCCTGCCGCTCGCGCTCGGCGGGTGGCTCGCGTTCGAACGGGCCGTCCGCAGCGACTCGCCTGAGGCCCGCCGTCGCGCGCTCATCCTCTCCCTGGTGCTGATGGCTCTCGCACTCGCCTACCGCGAAACCGTCATCGTCATCCCCGCCGCGATGCTGCTCTGGTACCTCATCGTCGAAGTGCAGACCGGCTGGCGACGGCGCGAAGTCTTCGTGCTGGCCGGCTCACAGCTGATGCTGCTGGCGCTCTTTCTCGGGTTCTCCGGCATCTTCTCCGATAGCGGCGGACGCTCCGTCATCCAGCTCGATGGCGAGGTCCCGAAGGTCTGGTGGTACTACGGAAAGCAGGCCCTCTACCCGAGTGTCCCCGAACACGGCTCGACCGCGTTCCGGTTGCAGCAACTCCTGGGCCTTGGGCTGTTGCTCGTCCCCGTCGTCGCGCTGGTGCGGCGCCAGTGGCTCATCGTCGCCTTTGGCGCGGGGTTCTTTGCCTCACTCGTGCCCTACGCGATGTTCAATCTCGGCTTCGGGCCGCGCTACTTCTATTTCCCTTCGATCCTGTTTGCACTCATGGCTGGCGCCGTCATCGCGGCCACGGCTCCCGAAATCGAACGCCGCGTTTCTCGCAGTACCGCCGTGCCCGCATCCCTCGCCGCCGCCGGCGCTGCCTGCCTGCTGTTCATGGTCCTCGGCTACAACCGCACCGGAGAGTGGGTGGAAACGAAGCCGGATGTGCATCAGCGCTGGGTGGACCAGGTGAAGGAGCAATACCCGCAACTGCCCGACAACGGCGGCCTCTTCGTCGTCGATACGCCGTTCGCGCTGGCTTTCTTCGATGCCTACGTCCTGCGGCCGACCGTCGCCTACATCTACCCGAACGGCGAGCACCCGGTCTTCGTGATCGACCAGGAGCACATCGAATACGCGAAGTCCGTCATGAAACCGGGCGACCGGATGTTCATTTTCGAGGAGTTCCCGCCGGAATGAAGACCCGGTCACCCAGCCCAAGCGCCGCCTCGACCTTCGTCCGGTCACCGACCTCGAACCGTTTCGCCACAACGCCCGGGTAGTAGAAAGCGACGGTCGGCTGGAGCAGCGCGTCCTCGAAGAGCGCCAGGATGATCGGCGGGTTGGCGCAGTAGAGCGTTGCTCCCGGCGAAAGCTCCGGCACACTCGCGCGAAGTTCGTCGACCCACGCCTGCTGCACCTTCGGGCCGTCGTCCACCCAGTCGGCGGTGCGCTGGTGGATGATGGCCGTCCCGGCGATCAGCAACAGCGCCCCCGGGGCGACGGCCCCGGCAGCGATGCGGATCCCGCTGAAGCGGGGCCGGGACAACTCGACCACTTCGCCAAACAACACGCCGGCCGCGATGGCCAGGAACGCCGCCGGGAAGTAGATGTACCGGGGCGAATCGCCGAGCTGCAGCGGTGCGTACGGCAGCACCGCGAAGATAGCTCCCGCGACGAGCGCGGCCGGCACAGGGCGACGGAGCGCCAGCAACAACGGAGCCGCCGCCAGCAGCGCGACACCGGCAACCGCCTGCACGAACCGTCCGAATCCGCCGGGCGAATCGCCGACGGGGAACGCCAGTTGCTTCACGTAGTACCAGAACTCGCCGGGCGCATCGCCGTCGAGCCGCCAGACCTCGTGGTTGGTCGCCGGTTCCGTGAGGAAGCGCGTCCGCAGCACCACGTACACCAGCCCGACGACCGCGTACGGCACGAACACCCGGTAGCTGCGCCAGTCCCTCAGCATCGACGTCTCGCGCGTGGCCAGCCACCAGAGACCGATCGCCGGCACCACCGCCACCGTCGATTCGCGAAACCCGAGCGCCACCGCCACAACCACGGCCGAGCCCACAACCTGCCGCCAGTGCACTACATCGCTTTCGACTCCGCGCGCGAACAGCAGCCACGCCGCCAGCATCAACGGCAGCCCGATGTTGCTCAGCGACGAGATCCAGGCGACGCCTTCGAACGCGGCCGGATGCGCCGCAAAGACGACGGCCGCTACACCGGCAGCGGCCCACGATCCGCTCAACCGCTTCGCCAGCAGCCAGACAAGGACGACCGACGTGAGGTGGATCGCCAGCAAGAGCAGGTGGTAGGCGGTCACGTGTTCGCCCAAGACCGGCTCAAGCAGCCCGAACGCAAGGTAGTACAGCGGCCGCCAGAAGAAGCGGGTGACCGATTCGAGCAGCGGCTGATCGCTGTAGGGCACCACCGATGCCCTGGCGTACTCGCTGAACGAAAGGTTTCGCGAGGCCGAGAGGTAGAGATAGTCGTCCGCGTACAACGGAGACCGCAAGGCGGGCCAGTAGGCGACAACGGAGGCAATCAGCGCCGCGGCGAGCGGCAGCCCCGGGAGCAGCGACCGCCAGGCGAGCGCGGGTCCGGGCGGTTCCTCGACTTCGAACTGTTCGTCCACGCGCGCCGGATTCTAAGCGGCTTGCTTACTCAGCGGGCGGTTCCCACGGACGATCGCCCGGTCCACGCTTCGTGGGGAACGAGCGGGCGGGGGCGCCGACGGCCGTGTGGTTCGAAGGAATGTCGCTCAGGACCACCGCGTTCGCCCCGATGCGTACGTGGTCGCCGATGGTCACCTTACCCACGATCTTGGCGCCCGTGCCGATATTTACATAGTCTCCGAGCGTAGGCCCGAACAGTTCGAACGGCTTCTGGGAACTGTTGCCGATGCCCAGCGTAACGAACGGATTGATCTCGACGTGGTGGCCGAGGGTCGTCCAGCCATCGAGCACCACGTGGCCGTGCGAAATCAGGAGCGCCCCATTCGAACGGACCTGGTTCCCGATGGTCACGTCGAACAGGAACGAGTTGAGGCGCGACACGAATGTGGCCACCGGCGGAAAGCCCGCCTCGTAGAAAAACGACTGGAGGCGGTAGAGCACCACCGCCGGGAACATGTGGACCGTGAAGAACAGGTAGAGAAAGACGAACCAGTTGGGGCGGTCAGCGCGGATAAGGCCGAACGTCTTCGGCCATTGGGCGTGAACCTGGATGTCGCGCGAGACCAACCCCCGCATGCGCTTCCAGCTCTCCCGGATCTTCGTGAGCGACATCTGGCCGCATGGTAGCGTGCCCGCGTCCGGGGGTCAGCGATTCATTCGCCCGGCGTGTTCTGTTCCTCGCGCGCGCGCTCCTCCATCACCCGATGGAACTCGGGATTCTTTTCGAGTGCGGCCGCGAATGCGGCGGCCGCTTCCGGGTCCTCGGCGAGCCGCCGATCCATCCCCTCCTGGTCCGAGGCGATGTGTTCCTCCAGCGCGCTCCGGATCTCGGGCGAGGTCTCGGCCAGCCGCTCGACGTGCATTCCCACGATCTTGTGCGGGTCCCCGATCGCCACCATCCGCCCCCGTTCCATCAGCGCCACGCGGTCCGAGAATCGCTCTGCCGCGCCGAGGTCATGCGAGACCATCACGATGGTCACGCCTTTCTTTTGCAGCCCGGCGATGTGGTCATAGCACTTCTCCTGGAAGCGGGCATCGCCCACTGCCAGGACTTCGTCCACGAGCAAGATTTCCGGGTCCATGAATGCCGCGATGGCGAAGCCGAGGCGCACGTACATGCCCGAGGAGTACGTGCGCATCGGCTGGTCGATGAACTCCTGGAGCCCGGCGAATTCGACGATCCGCGGCAGCAGCGCCTCGATCTCGGCGCGAGTCATACCGACGATCAGGCCGTTCATGATCGCGTTTTCGCGCCCCGAAACCTGCGGGTGAAATCCGCTGCCCAGTTCCAGCAGCGTCGTCATCGTACCGTTCGTCACCACGGACCCGCTCGTCGGCTTGCTCAATCCTGCGATGAGCCGGAGGAGGGTGCTCTTGCCACTCCCGTTGGCGCCAACGATCGAGAAGAATTCGCCCCGCGGGACATCGAAGGTGACGTCTCGCACGGCCCAGAAGGCGGCACGGTGCCGCCGTGCCCGCAGGACTGATCCGGGATGGAGCAACGTCGTCTTTAGCTCCTGGCCCGGAGCGGCCATGCGGTAGCGCTTCGAAACGCCCCGCACCGAAAGCGCGACCGGCGCATCAGATGCCATCGGCGAACGAATCCTCGAGGCGCACGAACGTAAACCAGCCGATAACCAGGGCGGCGGCCGTAAGCCCCACGGAGTAGAGCAGGTCAGTTCCTGGCCACTGCCCATCGAGGAGGATGTCTCGCCAGCCCTCCGCCAACGGCGCGAGCGGGTTGATGCGCAGCACCCAGGTGTAGCTATCCGGCACCTTGTCAGCCGAATAAATGATCGGAGTCGCATAGAACGCCAGGTTGAGGATGACTTCGACGATGTGCTCGAGGTCGCGGAAGAAGACGGTCACGCTCGCGACGAAGAACGCCAGCCCGACCGTGAGCAACAGCTGCAACCCGAAGATAAGCGGCAGCGCGAGCCATTTCGCGTTGGGTTCGTGGTCGTTGAAGAGGAGGAAGCCGACGAGCACCGGTAGCGCCAGCAGGAACTGGAGGGTGTTGCCGAGGACCACGCTCAGCGGGAGCACCGCGCGCGGGAACCGCACTTTTTTGAGCAGGCCGCCGTTCCCGACGAATATTCCGGCCGCGGCCTGCACGGAGCCCTGGAACCAGAACCACGGGAATAAGCCTGCCAGCAGAAACTCGGCGGTGATGCCGGTCCCAAGCACTTTCCCCAGCGCGAACGAAAGCACCAGGCCAAGCGTCAGCGGCCGGATCAGCGACCATGCCCACCCGAGCAGGCTGCCCTGGTAGCGCAGGCGCAGCTCGCGGCTGGTGAGCGCCCCAACCAGTTCGAACGCGTTGCGCAAACTGCGCGCTCCCGGCGCCCGCGGCGATGTGGTGGCTAGAGCCATGCCGAGAGTATGAACCCGCGCGCAGAGCCGCGAAACGCTAGCTCGTCAGTGCGACCGCGCTCAGGGGAAGGGAGATAGTGAAGGTGGACCCCACCGACGGCTCGGAGGATACCTCTATCGCGCCCCGGTGGTCGCTCACCACCCGCTGGCTGATGGCAAGGCCGAGGCCGGCGCCGGCGCCCGGGCCCTTCGTGGTGTAGAACGGCTCGAAGATGCGGTCCCGGTCCGCGATGTCGATGCCTGTACCGGTATCGCGGATGCGGAGGTGGGCCATCCCGTCCGATGTCGAAAGTTCAACGAACACGTCGCCCGTACCATTCACGGCGTCCACCGCGTTGAGGACGATGTTCTGCACCGCCCGGGCCAACTGCCCGCGATTGATGAATACCGGGACGGTGAACTCCGGAAGGTCCACGTGAAGGCTCACTCCCGGAGGGAAGCTGGGGCGGGCGAGCGCCACGCCCTCTCGCGCCGCCGCCCGAAAATCGTCGTAGGTGAAACCTTCCGGCTCGAAATTGGCAAACTCGAGCAGGCTTCGAGTCAATTCGGCGCCGCGGTGCGCCGCCGAGTCGATGCCGTGAAGTGATTCCAGCGCTTCGGCGTCCGGGTCGTTCATTCGCAACAGCGCAACGTTCCCGAGGATGGCCGAAAGCAGGTTGTTGAAGTCGTGCGCCACGCCCCCGGCGAGCGCGATAAGCCCCTCGAGCCGCCGCTCGTTGGCGGCGTTCAGCTCGGTCAACTTCTTCTCCGTGACATCGCGGGCGACCACCAGCAGGCGCGAACGGCACGAACCATGGAGCCAGCGCGCGAACACCTCGATCTCGATAACCTCGCCCGAACGGGTCGCGATCCGCGCTTCGCTCATGCGGCCGGGGTTTTGGAGCCACTCCGTCCAGGCCTCGCGGTCGCTCGCGAACGCAAGGTCCTCGACGCTTTCGAGCGCGCGCAACTCCTCCACCGGCATGCCCAGTGCTCGTTCCACCGCGCCGTTCGCGGAGACGATCCGGGTACCCTCGAGGATCAGCATCGCGAGCCCGAGGTCGCTCTGCGTTTCGAGCAGTGCGTCCCGGAAGGCCGTCTCTTCGCGTTGCGTTTGGAGGGCCGCGCGCAGCGAGAAGAACTGGCGCGCGACCACAAGCGCGAGGGCCCCAATCGTCGCGATCAGCAGGTCGTCGGCGCTCCCCCTCACCATTTCGATAGCCGTCAGCACGCCCGCGACCACGACGAACGCGCGTGGCACCAACGCCAGGCGCAGTTTCTCGATGCCCGGGAACTGCATCTGCATTTCGGAAGGCGTCGCCGCACCGATGGCAAGCAACCACATACCCGCGATCCACGTGCCGTCCCACGCAAGCGGGTGGAAATAGAACAGGACATCGCCGGCGGCCATCGACATCGAGGCCAGCAGGAACGCCCCGATGCGGAACGTCATCGGGCGCGTGTAGAGGGCCGAAAGCACCGTCGCCATGAGGGCGAGGTCCACGACGAAGTAAGCCACCCCGAAGGCCGATTCCGCGAACGTGTTGTCGGTGCGCGGAAACACGAAGTGCGCGATCAGCCCGGCGGCGATGGCGAGCAATGCCCCCGTGTCGAACATCCACCGGCGCGAACCGCGGAGCCAGCGCGGCGAACTCAACCGGCCGATCGCCACCACAAACAGCGCATACGAAGCGACGTACGGGAAGTCGTACACACCCGGGTAGGCCGGTGGCGAACTGAGGTGCGCATCAATCGACCACGCCGTATCGATGACGAGCGTGCACGCCACCGACACAAAAAGCAGCGCCAGCCCGAGCCGGTCGCTTCCGTCGTTCGCCTTCAGCCGCCGCCCCACGAGCAGCGTGGCAATCAGCGCAGGCAGCATATACACGACGATCGCCGGGATGCTGTTGCTAAGCCCGAACACCACCGGATAGAGGAGCGAATGCAGCAGCGCGGCGCTCACTAGCGCAACAAAAGCCGTTCGTCCGAAGAGCCCTTTGGGCGACATCTGCTGATTGCCTCTTGGCATGACTATCGGGAGGGTTCGAACGCCCGTTTGTCAGGGAACACCCTCGATGTGCCCGGCCCGCAATTCACTGGCAACAGGTGTGGCTACCGTTCCGTCACCCGATTGATACCCATTCAACTGTCTCCCGGAACTTGGCCAACCACACTAGGGAAAACGCCTGAGAGTTGTGTGAGGCTTACGGACGCCTTACCCGTCGCAGGAACGCCTGGGCGCGCTCCGTCTGCGGGTCGTCGAAGAACGCATCCGGCTTGCCTTCCTCCTGGATGACTCCCTCATCCATGAAGACAACGCGGTGCGCCGCCTCCCGCGCGAAACCCATCTCGTGCGTAACCGCGAGCATCGTCATGCCTTCCTCCGCAAGGTCCCGCATCACGTTCAGCACCTCCCCCACCAGCTCCGGGTCCAGCGCGCTCGTTGCTTCGTCGAACAACATGAGCTGCGGGCTCATCGCCAGCGCCCGGGCGATCGCGACGCGCTGCTGCTGGCCGCCCGAAAGCTCTGACGGATAGCTGTTCAGTTTGTTCGCGAGTCCAACCCGCGTCAGCATTGCTGCCGCCAATTGGCGAGCCTCGTCCTTCGGCGTTCCCAGCACCTGCACGGGCGCTTCCATCACGTTCCCCAGCGCCGTGAGGTGCGGGAACAGGTTGAAGCGCTGGAACACCATCCCGATGCGCGCCCGGATCCGTGCGGCCTCGGACTCCGACAACGGCCGTTCAGTACCCGGCCGGTAGCAAACGGAACGCCCCTCGAAGAGGATGTCTCCGCCGTTGACGCGCTCCAGCTGGTTGATGCATCGCAGGAAGGTCGACTTTCCCGAGCCCGAAGGCCCGAGGATCGCCACAACCTCGCCCTTGGGCACGGTCATCGAGATGCCTCGGAGCACTTCAATGCCGCCGAAGCGCTTATGCACTTCGCGTACGTCCAGCAGTGGCGTGGCAGCCTCCATCAGTCGCGCCCTCCACTGAACGAGAACAGGCGGGCGAGCCCACCCCGCTCGCCCGATCCGGAATAGTTGGTGCTGTAGCGCTGTTCCAGCCACGCCTGCCCGATGCTGGCAACGGTCGTGAGCACCAGGTACCAGATCGAGGCGATGATCAGCCACTCGAAGTACTTCAGGCTCGAGGAATACTGCAGCTTCGCCACCAGGAAGAGTTCGCTCACCGAGATCAGCGAGACCAGCGAGGAGTTCTTCAGCATCGCGATGAATTCGTTGCCCGTCGGCGGGATAACCACGCGCATCGCCTGGGGGAGGATGATCCGCCGCATCGATTTCCCATACGTCATCCCCAGGCTGCGGGCGGCCTCCATCTGCCCCGAATCAACGCTCTGGATGCCCGCGCGCATGATCTCGGTCATGTACGCGCCCTCGTTGATCGAGAGCGCGAAGATCGCCGTCATGAAGGGCGACATCTGGCCATTCCAGGGCGCCCACGAAGGCCAGGCCTGCGGCAACGCGAAGAACCAGAACACAATCTGCACGAGCAGGGGAGTGCCGCGGAAGAACCAGATGTAGAAGTAGCTAATCCAGCGCAACGGCCGCGCGTGGGCGACGCGCAGCAGCGCGAAAACCGTGCCGAGGATGACGCCGAACACCATCGCCAGCGCCGAGAGCCGGATCGTCATCCAAACGCCCTCGAACACGATGTCCGAGAACAGGTGGTCGCCGATGTACCCCCAGTCAACTGCCGCGAGGAACAAGGGAGTCATCAACAGGCAAGCCTCCGGGGAGCCGAAAACAGCTCCCCCTTGGAATTCGAACTACTTGATGGAGCCGGCTTCCAGGCCCCAGTACTTCAGGATCTCGTCGTACTTGCCCTTGTCCATCATCGCCTTCACGGTCGCTTCGAGGGCGGTCTTCACTTCGCCGTCATCCTTGCGCACAGCGATGCCGTAGTTGCCGGTGTTGTACTGCTGGCCGACCACTTCCGTGCCCTTCACCTTCGATGCGCCGTAGGTCGCCACCGGGAAGTCCATCAGCGCCGCCGCCGCTCGGCCGGTGCTCACCGCCGTGATGGTATCGGTGTTCTGTTCAAACGTCTGGACTTCGATCTTCTTGTCGCCGCACTTCGCATTCTGCTCATCGGCTTCGTCGATCTGCACCGTCCCGACCTGGATGGCGACCTTCTTGCCGCAGAGGTCCGCGATCGTATTGATCTTGTCCGGGTTGCCTTCCTTCACCAGGATGCCGGACCCGGCGGTGAAGTACTCGACGAAGTCGATCTCCTTCTTGCGCTCGTCGCTCGCCGTCATCGAAGACATGATCACGTCAGCCTTCGAGCTCTTGAGCGCCGCGATAATCGCGTCGAACGAGGTGTTCTGGACATCGGCCTTCACGCCCCACGCCTCCGCGATGCAGTTCGCGAAGTCGACGTCGGCGCCGATCGGATCATTGGTGCCTTCCTTTACGAACTCCATCGGCGCGTAGCTCAGGTCGGAGGCGACGACGAGTTTGCCGGCGGACTTGATGCGGGCAGGCGCGGTCACTCCCAGGTCTTTGCAGCTGACATTCGCGGAAACGAGGTCGCCGCTACTCGAACCGCCGTCGTCATCGTCATCATCGCTACAGGCCGAAAGGGCGAACGCCATGGCTACAAGCAGCGTCGAAATCGCACACAGGGCCATCCATCGCTTAGAGAGCCGCATGAAGAACCTCCTCCATTAAGAAGGAGAAAAATATCGCATGTTTACCAAAACCGGGATAGAGAGACGGGCGGAGCCCCACAAACCCCGGAGCAACATTTCGAAACGCGGGCGGCTGCCCCCACCACATATAGCTCTCCGAACCCCGTTTCACGAAACCCAAGGCGCGACTGATAAGGAGCGCTGCAATTTCGGCCGACCACCACCGCTGCTGCAGGTTCCTTATCCGTGGCTCCGGGTGGAGCCGGCCGTGGCATGCCGTTGGTGAGGGACGTCGTCCGACCGGATTTACCCCTTCGGCAACGGGTTCCGCCCGATCACCAGGTCCTCCACCACGCGCCCCTTCGCCAGGTCTTCATCGACAACGCGCTCAAGGTTCTCCGGAGTGAGATTCCCGTACCAGGTGCCCTCCGGGTACACCACCGCCACCGGTCCGGTCTCGCAAAGCCGCAGGCAACCCACCTTCGTCCGGTACAGCCGTCCCCGGTCGGACGATCCGTTGAGCTTCGCCGCCGCCTTTTTGAGCTGGCCCCAGGCTTTCTCGCCCTCTTCCCATGTGCAGCAATCCGGGCCGATGCAGAGGAACACGTGCCGCTCGTACTTGCCGATCCCGCGTTCTTCGGCCTTCTCGCGCGCCTTCTTGATCTTCGACATTCCATCCAGTGTGCCACGCCGGCGAGCGGCGCACAGCCGTTGCCCAGCGCATCGGGCGGAAACAGCGCCGAAGTATGACTCACAGTACATATTGTTGGAATCCATTGTGAATACGTATTGGCGCGGGGCGCGCTGAGCCACCTATACTGGAGAAGCCGTTAACGCCTGATTGCAGGAGGGCGACCCCAACGTAGTGATCCCGGAAAGCGACGAGCCAAGAGAAGCATGTGGCGTATTTGGGGTGTATGCCCCAGGCGAAGATGTCGCCCGCCTCACGTTCTATGGGCTGTATGCCCTCCAGCACCGTGGACAGGAAAGCGCGGGCATCGCTACCAGCAACGGGAAAGACTTTAGCCTGCGGACGGGCATGGGCCTGGTTTCGCAGGTGTTCGATGAAGAAGACCTCGCCTATCTCCGCGGCCACATCGCTGTCGGCCACAACCGCTACAGCACCGCCGGGGGCTCCCTCGCCTGCAACGCTCAGCCCATCGTCGTCAAAGACAAGTACAGCGATCAGCCGATCGCTCTCGCCCACAACGGCAACCTCACGAACTCCGAAATCATCCGCGAAGACCTCCAGGCCCAGGGCGTCCACTTCGAATCGACCGCCGATTCCGAAGTCATCGCCCACCTTTTGGCGATCGCTCCGGGTGGCACCTGGGAAGAACGCTTCCACTATGTGATGCGCCGCATCGAGGGCGCCTACAGCCTCGTCATCATGCTCCGCGACCGTCTTTTTGCCGTTCGCGACCCTATGGGCGTTCGGCCGCTCTGCCTCGGCAAGATGGGTAACGGCTGGGTTGTGGCTTCGGAATCATGCGCGCTCGAACACCTGGGAGTGACGATGGAGCGCGAAGTTCAGCCCGGCGAGGTCGTGCAGATCGACGCTCACGGGCACGCCGGGTTCTTCCCCGTGGCCCCCGCCCGGAAGCGGGCCCTCTGCACCTTCGAATACACCTATTTTGCCCGCCCCGATAGCCGGATTGGCGGGCAACTTGTTTATCCCGCCCGTGAAGAAATGGGCGCCCAGCTCGCCCGCGAACATCACGTCGATGCCGACCTCGTCATCGGCGTCCCGGACTCGGCCATCCCCGCCGCCATCGGCTATGCGCGATCCGCCGGGATCCCCTATCGCGAGGGCCTGGTGAAGAACCGCTACGTCGGACGCACCTTCATCCAGCCCGACCAGCGCATCCGCGAAGCCGGCGTCAGCCTGAAGTTCAACGCCCTCTCCGATGTGCTCGCCGGCAAGCGTGTCATCGTCGTCGATGACAGCATCGTCCGCGGCACCACCACGCCGCGCGTGATCCAGCTCATCCGCCGCGCCGGCGCCTCCGAAGTCCACATGCGAATCACCACGCCGCCGATCATTTCGCCGTGCTTCCTCGGGGTAGACATGGCCACCCGCGCCGAGCTCATCGCCGCGAACTACAGTGTCGAGGAAATTCGCGAACACATCGGCGCGGATTCGCTCGGTTACCTCAGCGTCGAAGGCCTGAATCAGGCAACCGGCCAGCCTTCCGAAGACCTCTGCAACGCCTGCTTCACCGGCGTCTATCCGTTGAACGTGCAACTGCAGATGGACCGCATGGAAGCCGCCCGAACCCGCGATCCGCTCCTCGCAGCTTCCGAAAGCCTGAGCCGCGCCGGCGGTCCGTAGCCGACACTACCCTCTCACCCGAACTCACCCGAAAGTGTGCTTGCATCGCCCACTCGATGGTGATGCGCGCCCTTGAAACGGCTGGCACGGTTGATCCGGGACGCTTTCCCCGGATGGAAACACCATGACCGCTCTGCCGACATCCTGGAACAACGCCTCGCTTGCCATCCCGCAGCTCACCACTCGCGCACAGTGGGTCTTCGCCGGCGCCATGGCTGTGCTCTGCCTGCACTTCCTCGATGCGAGCATCGTCCATCCCCAGGCCGGCGCCTCGCCGATAGAGCATCTGCTCCAGGCGTTATTCGCAGTCGTTGCCCCGCCGCTCACCCTCTTCGCCTACGTCGTGGCCGGTCGGTGGGTCCGCGGACTGGGTTCCATCGCCATCGGCCTCCCCGCCACCGCCACCGGCGTCGCCATCAATGTCGTCGGGCCAATCAAGAACGGTCACATGCATGCGGGTGACTACAGCGGCATCGCCATGGCGGTCGCAGGGCTCGCGCTTGTGGTCCTGGGCACCGGCACCCTCGTGCGCATTGTGCCGAAGATCCGTTATCGCGTTGCCCTCCTGCTCGTCGCGCCGTTCGCCTTCTACTGGGTAGTCCTCCCGATCGGCGCCGGCATCTATATCACCCACGCGCCGCGCTACGAACGCCATCCGCTCGATATGGCCGCCCCGCATGAAGATGTCCACTTCGAAACCGCGGACGGTCTGACCATCTTCGGCTCCTACGTGCCGTCCACGAACGGCGCGACCGTCATCGTTGCGCACGGCTCCGGCGGCGCCCGCCATCGCCCGCAAGACCACATCCAGATGCTCGTCCGCAGCGGCTATGGCGTCCTCGCAATCGATTCCCGCGGCCACGGCGAAAGCGATGGCACGACGAATGTCCTCGGCTGGGGCGCCTACCGCGACATCACCGCCGCCGCGGAATACCTCGCCGGCCGCCCCGAAGTCGACGGCTCTCGAATCGGCGTCCTTGGCATCTCCATGGGTGGCGAAATCGCCCTCGACGCCGCCACCCACGGCGCACCGGTCGCGGCATTCATCTCGGACGGCGCAGGGAGCCGGTCGATCAACGAAACGCTCTCGCTTCCGCGCACCTGGACCGACATCATCGGCCTGCCGACCGTCGCCGAACTCTCCGGCGTGGTCGCTGTCCTCGCGGGGACCATGCCGCCGCCTTCCCTCGAAAGCCAGGTCGACCAGATCACAGCGCCCGTCTTCTTCATCGCTTCGAAGAACATTGGCGATGAGCGCGACCTCAATCGCATCTGGGAAAAGAAAACGAACGCCGAGCACGAATCGTGGGAAGTCGATGCCGGCCACACCGAAGGGCTCTCGAAGTTCCCGGACGAGTACGAACGCCGGGTAATCAGCTTCCTCAATGCCCACCTCCTCGGTGAATGACGCAGCGCGCCGTATAGTCGCGCCATGCAACGGCTGACCTTCGGAACCACCACCATCGACGCCCTCTCGGACGGAGAATTGACCTGCCCGCTGCTGGGAATGTTCCCAACTGCGAACGCGGGCGAATTCCAGCCACTTGGCGGCTGTGACGACGGCGAAACGCTCGCCCTGCCGATGCTCACCTTCGTCATCCGCACCGGCCGCAAGACCATCCTCGTCGATACCGGGGTCGGTCCCTCGCTCGGATCGCTGGGCCGCTCCTTCGGCGGGACCTTCGGACAGTTGCCCTCCCATCTGGAGGAAGCCGCAATCGACCCCCAACGCGTCGATGCGGTGGTCTTCACCCATCTTCATGCCGACCACATCGGCTGGAACGTCATCGACCGCGATGGCGAACCCGTGCCGCTGTTCCCCAACGCCGAGTACATCGTCTCCCGCAACGAGTGGGCGTTCTGGGACACGACAAAGAGCCGCGACATCGCCCGCTGCGTGCGAACCATCCAGGCCGCTGGCCAGCTGCGCGAAGTCGATGATGGCTTCGAACCCGTCCCCGGCGTGCAACTGCTCTCGACTCCCGGCCACACGCCCGGGCACTGCTCGATCCTCGTGACCGGTGGCGATGCTGGCTGCGTCATCACTGGCGACGCTGCCCACCACCCGGCTGAATTCGAAAACCCGGAGCTCCAGCCTCCCTACGACTCGAACCCCGAACAGGCCCGAGCATCGCGAAAGGCCCTCGGCGACCGTGCGGAAGCCGAAGGCCTTATCGTCGTGGGCGGGCATTTTCCCGCCCCGGCCGCCGGCACCCTCGTGCGGGTTGAGGGCCGCCGGCGGTGGAAGTGGTTGGGCGCTCAGGCCGGCTGACGCTCGGTCAGCAGTGCATCGAAGACCACGCCATAGTCTTTGATCGCCCGGCGCAGGTCTTCGGTCGTGGCCCGGCCATCGCGATTGAGCGCAGCGACCCGCGTGGCCTCTCGGAAGGCGCGGGCTTCATCGCCATGCCCAACTGAAACATCCTCGATGCGGGCATCATCGTCGTGAATGTCCGTCTCGTAACCACGGGCGCGCATCACCTGCGAAAGCAGGCCGTCCGCGCGGCTTACCGCCATTACCGGGTCATCGACAAAGGTCGCCTGCATCGACTGCCAGTCCGCAGCGAAGCGCCGGCGCTGCTCGGCCGAGAGCGGCCGCAGGTCGTACGACTCGACGCGTTCCTGCCTCGCCTTCAGGTCTTGGCGAGCGGCTTTGCGGTCCACGGCAGCGGCATAGGTCTCGTCGTATTCCGTCCCGAAGGTCTCGTGGAGGCGCTCGTCGTCGCGTTTGCGCGTCCACAGCATGAGACCCACGACCACTGCAATGGCGACCACGACTATCGCGACGCCAACAATGATGAATGTTGTTGTATCCACGGTGTCCTCCTCTACTGGTTGCACCGTGAATCATGCCTGCGCACCGATGGCAAATCGCATCAACTGCCGAGGCGAAAGCCTTGCGAAGCCGTTGCGAACGGACTAGTCCTTCGCGAGTTTGTTCGCCAGGATCGCCTTTTGGCTATCCATCTCCGAGCGGGCTTTCTCGATCTGCTCGGCGGTCAGGTCGAGCTTGTAGAAATCGCGCTTCCAGGCAGCATCCTCGGCCCAGCGATACGGCGTCTGCACCGTGGTCCGTGGCGCCCGCGCCGAGTCCAGGAGATCCAGCGCCATCGCCATGATCCCGCGCTGCGACTCCAGGTCGAACGGTTTGCCCGCGGAGTTCCCAAGCGGGAAATCGCTGAACACAAATCGCGGAACGCCCGCGGATTCGACGATGTCCTTGCCGCAACCGAGCATTACCGTCGGGATGCCATTCGCTTCGAGATGCCGTGCCGTCAGACTGACGGTCTGGTGGCAGACCGGTCAGGTAGCGACCAGCAGCGCCGCGTCGATACGGTCTTCGCGGGCCAGTTCGAGGATTTCGGGTGCATCCCGCTCAATCGTCAGCCGCTGGCTGCGAAGCGTCGGCACCGCGAAGATTCGCTCGTTCAGGATGCCGATCTTGCCTTCCGCCGCCGCCTCCTTGGCGCGCTGCAATGGGAGGTAGGAGTTCACGTCCTCGGCTGAAGTGTGCTTGCGGTCGTATCCAACATGTGAAATCCGAAGGTCCGGCGCCGGGTCAATCGGCACGGAATAGACGCGCGTGAACTTGGCTTCGGCGTTGTACGGCGCCCAGGCCCCCTGGTTTCCCGCCTCGGGCCGGTACGGCGCGGCCGTGGTAACGATGGCGATGCGTGCCTCTTTCGCCGGCTTCGTCATCGGCGTGAACGGCACGTCTGTGTTGTGCGCCCAGCGGTAGGGGTTGTTATAACCCAGGGTCAGGTAGTAGTTCCGCGACCGATCGATGTAGCGAATCGGGAGGTCGAGTTCCGCCTCGATGAATTCGGCGGTAGCTTCGGTAGTGGTCATGCAGGTGCCTCCGGGCCGGACGATTGTACCGGAGAACGCCCCGGCGGGCGTGCTAGACTTTGGTTATGCCTGCAACGGTCGATATCGGCACCCTGATTTACAAGGACCCCGCCATGCACAGCGGACGCCCGTGCATCGCCGGGACCGGGACGACGGTGCTGGCTGTGGACTACCTGTACAACCAGGGCCTATCGCCGAAACAGATCACAGAAGAACTCCCCCTGTCGCTTGCATCCGTATTCGCGGCGCTCGCGTACGTCACCGCAAACCGCGACGAAATCGACGGTTACCTCCGCGAAGACGAAGAGGCGTATGCCGAGGGCGTGGCCGAACAGGCCGCCCGCGCCGTGAGTTAGTCTCCATTGGCGCAACCCAGGCTGTATATCGACGAGGATTCTCAATCCGCCGGGCTGCTCGTCGCGCTTCGCGCGGCCGCAATCGACGTCACAACGTCGAGGGAATCGCTCCAGGATGGCCGTCCGGACAACGATCAGCTGGCCTTTGCCGTGATGAATCAGCGGGTGCTCTACACGCGGAATGTCCGCGATTTCCGGCGTTTGTCAGCGGCATATCTCCGAGAAGGCCGGCCTCACTTCGGGATCATCTACTGGCCTGCCCACTATTCCATTGGCGAACAGTTGCGGCGCCTCATCAATCTGTGGTCGGCGCGGACGCTCGAACAGATGATCAACACGGAAGAGTATCTGAGTAACTGGGGCGAGCCCCGAACCTGAAACTACGGCGCCCGCGTCAGCCCGCTCGCGGAAGCCGTCTCGAAGAGCGGCTTCGCCGCGTCTTCGCTGAAGCTGAAGGCCGGCCCCGGGTACATTCCGATAAACAGCACGCCGAGCACCAGCGCTACCCCCAGTCCACCGAGAACGGGGTTCATCTTCCAGCGCGTCGAATCGCCCACGGGGTCGAACAGGTACATCTGCCGGATGACCATCAGGTAGTAGTAGAGGCTGATGAAGCTATTGACGACCGCCAGGGAAATCACCCAGAGCGTTTCGTTGGTGGTGGCCCCCTGGAACATCAACAGCTTCGTCGCGAAGCCGGCGAAGAACGGCAACCCCGCGAACGAGAAGAGGGCGCACGTTATCACCAGGGCGAGGAACGGCTGCGTCTCCGCGAGACCCTTGAGATCCTCGATGTCGTCCTTCTCTGTCCGGTTGTAGAACGCCGTGAGCGCGACGAACAGGAGCAGCGTGGACGCGACATAGCCGATGATGTGGATGAGCAGACCGGAAGTCGCGTTGATGCCTCCCTGTGGATCGCCGTAGCCGATGGCCGCGATACTCACGAGCATGTAGCCGACCTGGCCGATAGAGCTGTAGGCCACGAGGCGCTTCAGGTTCTTCTGCTGGATGGCAACAAGGTTGCCAATCGTCATCGTCGCGGCGGCGAGGGTGATGATCGCCCAGCGCCACTCGGCGGCGTCCACCACAATTGCCGTGCTGAACAGCCGAAGGATAAGCGCGAACCCGGCCGCCTTGGAGAGCGTCGAAAGGAACGCCGTGATCGGCAGCGGCGCGCCTTCGTATGCGTCCGGCGCCCACATGTGGAACGGCGCCGCCGAAACCTTGAAGCCCACACCGGCGATCATCAACATGAAGCCGACAACCACCGCCGAGTCGGTATCAGAACTGCGCTCGGCAAGGCCCGCGGCAATGCCGGAGTAGGTCGTCGTGCCCGTCACACCGTAGATGAGGCTCATGCCGTAGAGGAACATCGCGCTTGAGAATGCCCCGAGCAGGATGTACTTCAGGCTTGCCTCGCTGCTGCGGTTATCGCGCTTCAGGAATCCGACGAGGATGTACAGCGAGAAGCTGAGCAGCTCGAGCGAGATATACGCCGTGATCAGTTCCGTCGCCGCGGCCATGTAAACCATGCCACAGCCGCCGATGAGCATCAGGCCGTAGTACTCCGCGCCCGTCTTCGTACGGTCCTTCATGTAGTTCGCCGACATCAGCGCGACCACGAACACGATGGCCGCCGCCAGCAGCCGGAAATAGGTGGTGAAATCGTCGCTGACGATCAGGCCCTGGAAGCTGTTCGGGTCCTTGTTGATAAAGAACAGCCCCGCGATGAACCATGCCACCGAAGCGAGCGCGGTGAGGTACGCCAGCGAATCCTTGCGGAAGTTCGGCCAGAACAGTTCGATGCCAATGATGGCGATGGCCGCGCCCGCCGCGATGTATTCCGGGATGAAGATCGTGTAGTCGCGCATCAGCTGGTCACCCCCGGAAGGAGCATGACGGTGTGACCGATTCGGTCAGTGAACGGCGCCCACCAGACACCCATCACCACAATCGAGGCGATAAGCATGCCCCCGGACAGCCGTTCGAGCGGCGTCAGGTCTTTCAGGTCCGACCAGCGCGGATTGAACGGTCCAAAGAATACCGTCGCGAACATGCGGAGCATGTAGGCTGCCGCCAGCGCTGCAGCGAAGATCGCCAGCGCGCCGAACACCGGGTAGGTCTGGAACGTGCCCACGAAGATGTGGAACTCGGCCGTGAACCCCGAGAACCCCGGGAGGCCGACGTTCGCGAGACCGGCAATCGCATAGAAAATCACCCAGAGCGGCATGACCTTCGCGATCCCGCCGAAGTCCTTCATGTCGCGCGTGTGCGCCTGGTCGTAGAGCGCGCCAATCATAAGGAAGACGAGAGCCGTCATGACCCCGTGGGAGAACATCTGGAGGACGGCCCCGCTGATGCCCACCTCGTTCATCGTCGCGAGGCCCATCAGAACATAGCCCATGTGGCTGACCGAGCTGTAGCCCGAAATGAGCTTGAAGTCGCGCTGCGTGAGCGCAGCCGTAGCGCCGTACACCGCGCCGATGACCCCGAGGACCATCAGGCCGGGCATCCAGAAGGCCGCGCCTTCTGGCATGAGCTGGATGCCCAGGCGGATGATGCCGAACGCGCCCAGCTTCATCAGCACGCCCGCGTGGACCATCGAGACTGCCGTCGGCGCCGACATGTGGCCGTCAGGCGACCATGTGTGGAACGGCCACAGCGCCGCCAGCACGCCGCAGCCGATGACCATGCAGGGGAAGAACACTTTCTGGAAGCCCGGGCTGAGCGTGCCGTCCTGGCCCGCCGCCCAGAGCTGCTGCATGTCGAACGTGCCCAGGTTCGCCTCATGGAACACCGCGAACACACCGATCCAGATGAGCACCGAACCGCCCACCAGCATCAGCGTCAGCTTGGCCGCGCCGTATTCCTTCCGGGTCGATCCCCAGACACCGATGAGCAGGTAGAGCGGCATGACCGCGAGTTCGTAGAAGAAGAAAAAGAAGAACAGGTCGTACGAGAAGAACGTCCCGAACACGCCCGAGAGCAGCACCCAGTAGAGGATGTAGAAATCCTTGTTGCGGAAGTCCAGCTTCCAGCTTGCGAGCGCGCCCGCGAAGGCGACCACACCCGTGAGTAGCGCCATCGTCGCCGAAATGCCATCGACGGCGAGGTAGAGGCTGATCCCGTTCTTGCCGAGGAAGGCCGTGTTTTCGATCCACGCCCAGCGAAGCGTCATCTGGGCTTCGTCGCCGCCCACCTGGTAGGCCGCGAAGATGTAGATGCTCAGGCCGCAGACTATCGCACCGGTGACCGCCGAGATGTACCGGACGAACATTTTTTCGTGGCCCGGCGTGACGATCAGAAGGAATGCCGCAACGAGCGGCACTACGAGCGTGGCGAGGACCACGTATCCCTGGGCTTCTTGCAAGTCCATGCCGTTAGCCCCTCACCACGAGCCCGGCCACTGCGAGCCCAACCACACCGAGGGCAATCGCCATGGCGTAGTTCGGCACGCGGCCAGTCTGGAGATATTTCAAGACCCCTCCGGTGAAGCCGGTGATTTGCGCGGAACCATCGACGCCGGTGTCGTTCACCACATAGCGGTCGAACCACGACACCACGTAACTGAACCCGAGCACGCCCCTGTCGATGGCGCCCTGGTAGAGCTCGTCGAAGTAGAACTTGTTCTTGATCATCTGGTAGAGGCCCGGGTTCCATTCCGCCAGCACCGTCGACTTCTTCAGGCTGTTGCCCCAGTACATCCAGGCCGCCGTGAACACGCCGACACCCGCAAGGACCACCGAACTCGCCGCGAAGCCCCAATCGATGTGGTACTTATGCGGGCCTTCTTCCGCCGCGAAGATGAACTCGGTGATGCCACCGGGGAAGCCCAGGGCCTTGCCCACCTCGTGGAAGATCACGAAGCCGGCGGTAATCGCGAGCAGCCCGAGGAACATCAGCGGGCCAGTCATCACGAAGCTCGATTCGTGCGTGTGCTCGTGGACGTGCTCGTCCATCGGCTTCCCCATGAACGTGCGAATGAAGAGGCGCGTCGTGTAGAAGGCCGTCAGCACGGCGGCGATACCGAGCAGGACGGTCGCCCAGCCACCCCACTTCGCATCGAGCGCCACGAAAATCTCATCCTTGGACCAGAAGCCCGCGAAGATCGGCAGGCCTGCGAGCGCCAGCGAGCCCACGAAGAACGTGGTCCCGGTGATCGGCATCTTCTTCCAGAGGCCCCCAAGTTTGTCCATCTCCTGGTTGTGGTGCGTCGCATGGATCACCGAGCCGCTCCCGAGGAAGAGGAGCGACTTGAAAAACGCGTGCGTGGCGAGGTGGAAGATGCCGACCGCGGGCTCTCCGGTGCCAAGCGCAACGAACATGAATCCGAGCTGGCCGACCGTGGAGTAGGCGAGCACCTTCTTGATGTCGGTCTGGGCGAGGGCCATGAAGCCCGTCAGCAGCGCCGTCGTCAGGCCAACGATGGTCACCACCAGCAGGGCGCCATCGGCCACCACGAAAATCGGCAGCAGGCGCGCTGTCAGGTAGACGCCGGCGACGACCATCGTGGCCGCGTGGATCAGCGCCGAAACCGGCGTCGGGCCTTCCATCGCGTCGGGCAGCCACACGTGGAACGGCACCTGCGCGCTCTTACCCATGCAGCCAAGGAACACGAACATGATCGAGACGAAGAGGTAGGTGTTTCCTATCTCGCCCTCTTCCGCCGCGTGGATGATCTCCTGGATGTTGAACGTGCCGGTCGCCTTGAACAGCAGGATGATGCCGATCAGCAATCCGACATCGCCCACGCGGGTGGTGATGAATGCCTTCTTCGCCGCTTCGGTGGCGGACCGCTTCTCCCAGTAGAAGCCGATGAGCAGGAACGAGCAGACGCCGACCAGCTCCCAGGAGACGTAGACCATGAGCAGGTTGTCGGCCATCACGAGGAGCAGCATCGAAGCCACGAAGAGCTGGAGGACGGCGAAGAACCAGTAATACCGCGGTTCGCCCTTCATATAGCCGATGGAGAAGACGTTCACCATCAACGCGACCGTGGTGATGACCCCGAACATCGTGATCGTGATGGGGTCGACATACGTGCCCATGCTGATCTTGAAGTCGCCGATCTCACTCCAGGTGACCGAATTGACCACCGGGCCGAGCTTGCCGGGCGTATCGAGGAAATCGGCGAGGACAACGAAGAACAGGACGAACGAACTGAGGATGGCGGCTACGCCGAGGTAGTCGCCGCCACGCGGAAGCTGGCGCCCGAATAACGCAAGCACGAGAAACACGCCCGCCGGGATAGCGGCGAGCAGCCAGGCTTGTTCAGCTCCCATTCTTCGTGTTGGCCCCTTCTACCACTTCATGATGGCCGCTTCGTCCACGTTTGACGTGGCGCGATTGCGGAACAGGCGAATGACGATGGCCAGGGCCAAACCGACTTCCGCCGCGGCGACAGTGATGACGAACACGGCGAAAATTGCGCCGGTGATCTTATCCGGGTCGAGGTACGCTGCGAACGCGATGAAGTTCAGCGATACCGCGTTCAGCATGAGCTCGACAGACATCAGGATGAGCACCGCATTGCGGCGGGCAAGCACGCCATACACGCCAAGCGAGAAGATGATGGCGCTGAGCACGAGGTAGTTTTCGAGTGGCACCATCGCTTACTCGCCCTCCTCTTGCCGAGCGAGGATGATGGCCCCAATAAGGGCTACCAGCAAGAGCGCCGAGGCGATAACGAAGGGCGCACCGAAGTCGGCGAACAGCTTCTCCGAGATCAATGAGAGCTGGATTTCACTCACCTTGTCACTCGCGTTGCCCCACTCCGTCCCCGTGACGACGCCGATGAGAATCGCCATCAATCCGCCACCAACGAGCAGCGCGAACGGCATTTGTGCGCCATCAACGCGGTCGGGACGTCCGGATGGGTCAGGCCGAGTGAGCATCAGAGCGAGCAGGATGAGCACCGTCACCGCGCCCCCATAGATGAGGAACTGGACCAGCGCCAGGAATTCCATCTGCAGGAAGATGTACATCGCGCCCACACCCGCGAGGCTTCCGATCAGGAAGATCGCCGAATGGATGACCGTGCGCGAAAACACGACCCCAGCCGAAAGGGCAACGATCGCCGCCGCGAAGATCCACCAGAGGACTTCAGTCGCCACTACGAGACTCCCTCGGGCAGCTTGCCGTTGAGTTCTTTGATCGTCGCGAGAACGTCGTCCGGGACTGCCTCGCCCTTCGCAATCGCCTCCGCGGCCTTGCGTTCGGCGCGCATGCGGCGTGCGCGGACTTTCTCATAGGAGTTCGGATCGCCCTTGGGGCCGGTGCCATAGCCCGGGGGCGGAACCCAGCCATCGGCATCCGGAGCAGGACCGCCCGCAGCCGGAGCCGCGCCGCCACCACCACCGGAGCCGGCAAGGGTCGACCAGATCGAACCGCCCGGCGCGAGGTCGCTGCCCAGGTCGTAGAGCGTCTTCGCCATCTCCTCCGGGATCGACTCGCCGGCCGCGCTGAGTTCCTTGAACTGCCGCTCCGCGCGCATGCGCCGGGCGCGAACTTTCTCCGCGCTGTTCGGGTCCCCCTTGGGGCCATCGCCAACGCCGGGCGGGAAGCGCATCGATCCATCGGGCATCGTCCCGGTGAGCGGCTCGCTGGAGGCGCCACCGCCGCCACCCGAGCCCGCCAGCGTCACCCAGATGGTGCCGCCGGGCGCGAGGTCGCTACCCAGGTCGTAGAGCGTCTTCGCCATCTCTTCCGGGATCGGCTCGCCCGCGGCGGTGAGTTCCTTGAACTGCCGCTCTGCGCGCATGCGCCGGGCGCGAACTTTCTCGGCGCTGTTCGGGTCGCCCTTCGGGCCGTCGCCGACACCGGGCGGGAACCGCATCGAACCATCAGGCATCGTTCCGGTGAGGACTTCGCCGGTCCCGCCGCCCGCGGCCGCACTGCCGCCCGCGGGAGCAGCCTCGCCAGGCTTCATGTTCCGGTAGAGCGTGATCCGATCCTGGATCTCCTGCGGCACCGCTTCGCCGCGATCGGTGTATTCCTTCGCTTCGCGCTCGGCGCGCATGCGCTTCGCACGGATCTTCGATTCGGAGAGGATTTCGACTTCTTCGCCACCCACCGTAGCGGCGGCGCCGGGTCGCGCTGCGCCTGCTTTCGGCTTCTCGGGCTCGCGCTCCTGGATGGCGGCAGGCAGGCCCTGCGAGATACGGTCGAGCATGCGCTGGCGGTCTTCAGGCCGCCCACCCACAAAGGTCGGCTCCGGGGCTTCCTCGCCCTTCACCTTGCGCTCTACCAGCTCAACGCTGTCCTGCGGGCGCCAGAGTGCCACGAGCTCGCCGTTGCGGGCTGCCCGCGTCAGCTCGTCGATGTCCATGTGCAGGTCCCGGCGGTCGTACACCGAGTGCTCATGGCCCGTCCAGTTGTTGTCCATCACGATCGCTTCGAACGGACACACTTCGACACAGATGTTGCAGCGCATGCAGCGCGCGTAATCGATCCAGAACTTCTCGACGATCTTCCGCCGGTTGCTGGTGCCCTCGGTGTAGTGCGGGTTGTCGACCATCACCGCCGTCATGCAATCAACCGGGCAGTTGCGCACGCACACGTTGCAGCCGGTGCAGAACGGCTCGTCGTGGTCGAAGTCCCAGGTGAGCACCGGGAAGCTGCGCTGGCGCGGCGGCAGTTTGTGTTTGACCTCGGGGTACTCCACGGTGACCGTCTTGCGGGTGAACGTGGAGAAGGTGACGCCGAGGCCTTTCAGTATGCCTTTCATTGGGCTGGCGCTCCGAGCGTTTTGTAGGTGCCGAGCAGGTCCTTGCTCGGCCGGCGAACGGCTCGCTTGATGATGATCGCGACAAGGACGGCCGCACCGGCTGCGCTCGTCAGGGCGAGCAGTTCCTGTGGCCAGTCATAGGCCAGGATCACGCCATTCATCAGCATCTGGAGGAGCGACATCGGGAGGAGGACCTTCCAGCAGAAGTTCATCAGCTGGTCGATGCGCAGGCGCGGCACCGTGGTGCGCACCCAGAAAATCGCGAGGATGAACGCCACGCTCTTCACCATGGTGCTCGCCAGCTGGATCGCCCAGTGCGAATCAACACCGAACGGCCAGGCCCATCCACCGAGGAACACCACCGAACCGAACACGCTGAATCCCCACATCGAGGCGTATTCCGAAAGCTGGAACATCGACCAGCGGATGCCGGAATACTCCACGAAGTAGCCGCCGACGATTTCGGATTCGGCCACCGGGATGTCGAACGGGGCGCGATGCAACTCAGAGAGCATCGCGGTGAAGAAGATGATGAACGCGAGCGGCTGCAACACGATGTACGGACGGTCGTGCTGGAGCGCGGCGATAACGTTCAGGTTGAGCGTGCCGACGTCGTTGCCAGTGTCGGCGCTGGTGATCATCGCCACGCAAAGGAGGCTGATCACGAGCGGGATTTCGTAGCTGATCATCTGCGCGGCCGCGCGGACGCCGCCGAGCAGCGCGTACTTATTCCCGGAGCCGAGGCCCGCCATCATGATGCCCACGATGTTCAGCCCGAGGATCGCGAACACGTAGAACAGCCCGAGGCCCAGGTTTCGCACGCCCCAGTCCTTCGCGAACGGCAGTGTCATCAAGACCATGAACACCGGGATGAAGGTCGCGTAGGGAGCGAGTTCGAAGACCCAGCGGTCCGCATTCGTGGGGCGGATGTCTTCCTTGCCGACGAGCTTCAGGGCATCGGCGAACGCCTGCAGGAGGCCGCCGCGGCCGGTCTCGGTCGGGCCCAGGCGCTGCTGGAAGCGCGCCACCACCTTACGCTCGCCGTACGTGAGGTACATGACCACTACGGTCATTGCGAGCACCACGATGACGACCCGGATGATCGCGTCAGTCCACGCCCAAATGCCGAAGAGGGGGTCGGCGAATCCCATTACTTATCCACCTCGCCCAGCACGATATCGAGTGAACCGAGAATGATCACGGCGTCGGCCACGTAGTGGCCCACAACCAGTTCTTTCAGCGCCGAAAGGTTGCAGAAGCTCGGCGAACGCAGCTTCATGCGGTACGGCTTCACGCCGCCCTTGGCCAGGCCGTAGACACCGTATTCGCCCTTCGTGCCCTCGGTGCGCACGTAGCACTCACCCTCTTCGATGCGCAGGGTCTTCGGCAGGTCCGGGTTCAGGATCAGCCCGCCGGGCATCTGCTCGACGCACTGCTGGATGATCTTCGTGCTCTGGTACACCTCGGCCATGCGGACCATGAAGCGGTCGAACACATCGCCGTTTTTGCCGACCGGGATGTTGAACTTCATCCGGTCGTAGACCGAGTACGGCTCGGCCTTCCGGATGTCGTGGGCGAAGCCGGTCGCGCGAAGCATCGGCCCGGTGAAGCCCAGGTTGATCGCGCGCTCTTTCGAAATTGCGCTGAGCCCTCGGCAGCGTTCCACGAAGATCTCGTTGCCGGTGAGGAGGCCATCGAAGTCTTCGAGACCCTGCTCGATATGACCGATGAGTTCGTGTACGCGCGCCTGCCAGCCGTCCGGCAGGTCCATCTGCACGCCGCCCGGGCGGAAGTACGTCGGGAACATGCGGTCGCCCGAGACTTCCTCGAAGAAATCGTAGATGCGCTCGCGTTCGCGCCAGGCGTAAACGAACGAGGTGCCGAACGATCCGACATCGGCGCCGAACGCTCCGAGGAACATGAAATGCGAAAGGATGCGCGAGAACTCCGCCATCATCACGCGGATGTACTCCGCGCGCTCGGGCACTTCGAGCCCGCCGAGCTTTTCGACGGCCATGCAATAGGCCATCTCGCAGCACATGCCGGCGAGGTAGTCGGTGCGGTCCCACCAGCCCATCGACTGGCGGTAATCGTGGTTCTCGGTCAGCTTTTCGAGGCCGCGGTGGAGGTATCCGATGTACGGTTCGCAATCGACGACCATCTCGCCGTCGACCGTGAGGACCATGCGGAACACGCCGTGGGTCGCGGGGTGCTGCGGCCCCACGTTGATGGTCATATCAACGGTGTTGAAGGAATCGACGAGTTCGGTGCGTTCTTCCGGCCAGACAGTCATCGCGCGCCCCCACGATCGTTTGAACCACGGAGGCACGGAGACACGGAGACTCTAACGACGGATTCCGGGCACGCGTGATTGCTTCTGAATCCTCCGTGTCTCTGTGTCTCCGTGGTGAATCCAACGCTACGCATCAAAACTTGAACCCCGCGGAAGTATCTTCGATGCCCTGCAGGATTTCGACCTTCTGGAGCGGGTGCGCCTTCAGCAGCGGGTGGATGCGCACATCTTCTTCGAGCAGCAGGTTCTTCAGGTTCGGGTGGCCATCGAACACCAGGCCAACCATCTCGGCCGCTTCGCGCTCGTGCCAGTCTGCGGCGCCGTACAGCGCCGTCAGCGAAGGCAGGTGCGGGTTGCCGGGAGGCGTGTTCACCGTCACCTGGATCGAGTGGTGGTGTTTGTACGAATAGAAGTGGTAGACGGCCCGCAGGCCTTCTTCTTCCATATCGATAGCCGTCAGGTTGCGGAAGAAATCGAAGGCGAGTTCGCGGCGCTCCTTCAGCCCCTGCACCAGTTCAAGCAAGTTCTCCGGCTCAACGTAGATGATTGCGTCTGTCGAGTTCTTGCCCGCGGTGAACGGGATCTTGCTCAGGTGCTTGTGGACCAGCGCCGAAAGGCCGGGGTAGGCGGTGTCGTTTGTCATCCGACCATCCGCTTTTCTTCCATGATCTTCTCCTGCAGGCGGAGGAACCCTTCGAGCAGGGACTCCGGCCGCGGAGGACACCCGGGGACATAGACATCCACCGGGATGATCTTGTCGACGCCCTGGAGCACGCGGTCGTACTCGGTGTACGGCCCGCCGTTGGTAGCGCACGCCCCCATGGAGATGACGTACTTCGGGTTCGGCATCTGCTCGTAGAGGAGCTTGATGGCCGGCGCCATCTTCTTCGTCACCGTCCCCGAAACGATCATCACGTCGCTCTGGCGCGGCGAGGGCCACGGCACGATGCCGAAGCGGTCGAGGTCGTGGTTGGCCATGAAGGTGCCAATCATTTCGATGGCGCAGCAGGCGAGCCCGAAGGTCATCGGCCAGAGCGAACTCTTGCGACTCATCGCGATGACCGTGTCGGCGCCAACCTGCATCACGCCCGGGAGGACGATGCGGTAGGCCGAGCGCGCTTCCGGCAGTTCCACCGGCGTGAGGCGGGCCTCTTCGGCGCCGTAATCTGGGACGTAGGGCTTGATCGGTGAGTCTGTCATTTCCACTCCAACACGCCGCGGCGCCAGGCGTAGGCAAGGCCAAGGGCGAGTACGCCGATGAACACCAGCATCTCGTAGAACACGAACATCGGCAGGCTGACGAAGGTGATGGCCCACGGGAAGATGAAGACCGTCTCTACATCGAAGATGAGGAAGAGGATGGCGATCAGGTAGTAGCGGACGTGGACCTGGGCCCAGTTCCGGCCGATCGGCAGCATGCCGCATTCGTACGACACGCCCTTCGCGCGCTCCCGCGCATAGGGGGCCAGCAGCTTCGTCGCCATCAGCGCCGTGAACACGAGGATGAACCCGGCGATGGCCGAGATCATGATGGCGGACCAGAGGTCGTAGAAGCTCATTGGCCGAACCTGCTATCGCCAGTCATAAAAAAGCAGAGCCGGGGTTCGCAAGGTAGCGAGCGGGCTCTGCGAGTCATAGACGAGCGAACTCCCCGAGGTGTGACGGAAGGCCCTCGAAACGGCCTTTCGCGAAGTTGTGACGAACGACACAAACGATAACTGTGGGTGAAGGGGAGGGCAAGGGCGGTGGGGGTTGGGGAAAGGGGACCACATCCGCATTATGGTATTGACACATATGTTCGGATTGGTCGATTATTGCGAAGATTCGGATTCAAGGGCGGGCGAATGACACTTTGGCCACTGGCACCACACACGTCAGCCAAACATCAAATCCTTCGGCATTACCTTGACGCGTGGCTACCGAAGCTGGCCTGGACCCGCGAGGTCCTAATGGTCGATGGCTTCGCCGGGCCCGGTGAGTACCAAGGAGGTGAACCCGGATCCCCTTACGTCGCTGTTTCGGCGGCGAAGGATCACACCGGTCGCCTCGAGTCCTGCGAGATTCGTTTCGTGTTCATCGAAGAGGATCGGGCGAGATTCGAAAACCTGGAGACTCTCGTCGCGCGAATCGATCTCCCCATTCACATCCATGTGGAAACTATCTGCGGCACTTTCGATGCGACTATGACTTCCGTACTGGACGAAATCGACGCCGCTGGCGCCAAACTGGCCCCGGCACTTGTCATGGTCGATCCATTTGGGGCGAAGGGAATGCCCATCCAAACGCTGAGACGGATCGGGGCTCACCCCAAGTCTGAGTTGCTCGTGTCCTTGATGTACGAGCCGATTTCTAGATGGGTTGGTACGCCAGAGTTCGAGCCTCACCTCGATGAACTCTACGGAACGCCTTCGTGGCGGGACGTACGGAAATTCGGAGTTCCCGGGGAGCGACGAGCGTTCATGCTCGAACTGTACGTGTCGCAACTCAAGTCGGTCGTCGGAATGGAGCACGTTTCAGTCTTCGAGCTTCGTGATTCGGGCAATCGAGTTGAGTATTTCCTGATTCACGCCACCCACAGTCTCGATGGCCTAAAAGCCATTAAAGAAGCCATGTGGAGAGTCGACCCTCAAACCGGGACGCTCTTTTCCGACGCAACAGTTGGTCGAGGTCAGCCGCTGTTTCAACTTGAACCGGATTTCGTATTGCTACGCAGTCAAATCTTGTCGCGTTTCGCCGGTTTGAAAGGAGTCCCGGTAGAAGATGTGGAGCGGTTCGTGTTGACGGAGACAGCTTTCCGCGAAACGCATTACAAACGGCAAGTTCTCAAGTCGTTGGAGTCGGAAGGGCGCATACGCATCTCCGCGCCGGCTAGTCGGAGACGCGGCACTTTTCCAACTGGCGTTCGCATTGATTTTGGCTAGTCGGCAACCCATCCCAAGTCCGCCCCCCAAGCTCTCTCCCCGCCCTTCCCTTACCCACGCGCTTGCCGTCGCAGTTGAACGCTCCCCACTGCTTAAAGAAGAACGCCGCACCGGCCGACTCGCATTGCAGGCGAATTGAATCGGCCCACGCTTCTTTCATTGGTCTCGCGCGCGGACCTGATTCTCCGCCCACGATGACCCAGTGAATCTCCCGAAGGTCCAGCGTCAACGGACCAAGCAGCGGCTCACACGAGAGGAAGCGCACCTCCGCCGGAATCGTGCGCAACGCATCAACTCTGCAGGTCCAACGTTGATTCTCGACGGATGTACCCATCCAGACGTTTGCTGGCCAGGGCAGTTCTGCTGCCAATTCAGCCGCCCGCTCCGGTCGCTTGGTGAGCACCTGGAATTGATGCCAGTGAGCCGCCTCCATCGTGGTGAACACCTCTTTGATGAATCCGGTTGGCACGTCCGGATGGAACAGGTCGCTCATCGAGTTCACGAAAATCTTGCGAGGCCGACTCCACGTCAGCGGCAGAGCGATTCGTTCGGGCCGAAGCTGAAGATCAAACCCGCGTTCATATGGATGCCCCGGGACTCCTCTAAAGCGCTCGGCAAAGGTCTCCGCGTAGCAGTGAGCACATCCCGGGCTGACCTTGGTACAGCCAGTCACCGGATTCCACGTCGCCTCAGTCCACTCAATTGAGGATCCGTCGCTCATATCGGACCTCCCTGTACGTAATTGACGAATTGTAGATCCTTATGATCAATAGAACAACCGTTCTAAATGGAGTGTCTTAAGCCCCGCCATCCACTGGCCCTGATGTCCTCCCCGCCCAAGAATCCCCTCTCCCAGACTTGCGAGAGGGGGCAGGGGGTGAGGGCCCTACTTCAGCAGCCGCCGCGCCGTCCCGTACACCAGCGCGTGATACCCCACTGAAAGCGCCCCCAGCGCGATGCCGAACGCGTGCCAGCCCGCGGCATACGCCGACAGCGCCGCCGCACCCGAAATCACCAGCTCCTGCACCAGCCGCAGCGGCTCGGCAAGCCGTCCCGCGCGGCGGAAGTCGATGAGCCCCCAGACACCGAACGCGACCGCAGGCACCGCGATCGTCAGTCCAATCTTTGCGGCCATGGAGTTGGTCAGTTGGTACGCCCACGCGCCGAACCCGACCACGATCCCGGTCTCCATCGTGACCCTCGACAGGAGGATCACCCACTCCAGCGGGGTCATCGCCCCGCCGTGAACGTCGTCCTCCGCCGATGACTGCGCCCGCTCGTACTTCCTGGTCAAATCGTTGCTGTTCATATCAGCCCCTGGTTTCCATGCTAAACCTGGGGTAGTTCATCTGCCGTTAATCACTGTCGGAGAAGTACCTGGCAGGCCCCGAACACCGCCAACAAGTCCGGAGCAGGAATCCCCTCTCCCAGTCCTTCCGGGGAAGGAGGAGAGGGGGGCAGGGGGTGAGGGTCAGAACGGCTTGAACACCGCCAGCCACGCGATCAGCGGCACGCTCAGCACCAGCACCGTCCCGAAAACAATCGGCACCCGGTCATCGAGGATCGCCCGCAACTCTTCGGTCTCTTCGCCCTTCTTCGTCGCGATCAGCGAGGCCAGCCGCGCCCTGCGCAGCCCGAAACCCATCAGTGGCAGGCACACGAAATACACGATCACGTAAATCGCCGAGAGCGCCGCGAGCCAGCCGTCCTTCACGAAGTTGTAGTCCGCCGCCACCGCCCAGAAGAACCCCGTGATGCCCGTCGCCATCGCCCCCGGCAAAAGTACCCGCGTCTCGTTGTTCGCCGCCTCCACCAGGCAGTACATCTGGTACTTCAGGTCCTTCGTCGCCCACGCCTTCAGGATCAGCGGATAAGTCGCGCCCAGCCCCGCACCCAGCCACACCATCGAAAGCACATGAATGATTCGCCACCAGTCCATCCACGCGAGTTTGAAGGGAGAAGAGAGAAGGGAGAAGTCCGCGACGCGCGCCCAGCCGAAGACCTATGACCAAAGACTTACGACCAACATGGGGAGGAGGGGGCGCGGGCGGTGGAACCCGCGCCCCAAACAGCGGGAAGTATTTCTTAGACGGCCGCCGCCGCAGGCTCGCCGCTTGTGGCGTTCGCGCGAATGCGCGCCGCCTCAACGATCAGTTCGCCCGCCTGCGCGGGATTGATGTGGTCGGTGTTCACCACCAGGTCGTACGTCGAAGGCGCCAGCCAGTTCGCGCCGAAGTAATCCTTGAAGTAGTGGCAGCGCTCGCTGTCCGTGCGCTCGATGACCTCGTTCGCCTGCTCTTCACTGCAAGACATTCCGGCCATCACCCGGCGACGGCGCGCCTGGTGCGAACCCGTGATGAGCACCCGCAGCACATCCGGGTGGTCGGCAAGCATGAACTGCGCGCCGTGCCCGAGGAACACCACGTCCCCCTGCCGGGCATAGTCTTCGACCACCTGCTTCACCAGGTCCCGGTAGTCGGCTGAAGTCAGCAGCGGCGTCCCCGACATATCGATCGGTTCAATCCACTGGCCGCTCGCAGGCCCCGCGGGATTCCGCGCCAGCGCTTCGAGGATGCGCGTGAAGAACGACGGCCGGTGCTCGGATTCGGCAATGGTTTCGGTCGAAACGCCCGCCTCTTCGGCAGCCGCCTGCACCAGGCGATAGTCGAGCAGGTGGTAGCCAAGTTCGTCGGCAACACGCCGGGCGACATCCTCGCCAAGCGTCCCGACCTGGCGGGCAATCGTGATGACGCGTGTATTCATGGGATGAGCCTCCGGGCGCCTAGGCGCCGACCTCGACGAGCTGCGGAGCGCCAGCCGAGATGACCGTGCGAGGCATGCGATGCACGGGCCAGATCAATGTTCCGTGCCGGAACTCGGCCGATGCCGGGTGGAACTCTACCGGCCCGGCGACACCGTAGTCGACGGCGATCTCGCCGGTCAGTTCGCGGAGGACGCTGCGGATCTCTTCGAGGCGGACGGTGCGCAGCGCGACCGCCGGGCCGCCATCGCCCTGCTCGGCAGAAAGGCCCGTCTCCGGGTGCGGGACTACGCGGCCGGCTACGGGTACGTGGACTTCGCAGTGCAACTCGCCGCACAGCCGCAGGAACGGCAGACCGATGATCTGTTCGCCCGAAACCAGCGCCCACGAGCGAAGCCGCGTCGCGGCATCGACGATGCCGGCAAGCGTCAGATCGGACTTGCGCGAGACGGTGCGAACGGTGGGAAGGGAAGAAGGGGTAATTGCGTACTGCAAGCTGTTTGGCCTCCGTGCTTGGACCGCTGACGCGCAGCGGCAGGGCAATGAGGAGGCACGTGGCGTGCAACTCCTCCGAACGCCTACGGGGTTAGCTGACGGGTTCGACGTCGGAAGTCGTCGTCCTTCGTGCGAAGGATTTACCCCAGTTATTGGGTCCCCCGTTTCTCGCGCCGCGCGCGAGAACTCGGCTAATTCACAGTACCACGAATTTCGACCGCCTGGTCGGAAGGATAAAGAAATTGCAATACGGCTATTAACGGTTCTTTGCCGGGCTACGCCGTGAGCAGCGTTTCCGAGGCCGGCCGCGGCGCCACGGACTTGCCCAGCGCAGCCGCCACGAACTCGCGGAACAACGGGTGCGGACGGTTCGGGCGACTCTGCAGTTCCGGGTGGAACTGCGTGCCCAGCATGAAGGGGTGCCCCGAGATCTCGGAGATCTCCACCAGCGAGCCATCGGGCGAAGTGCCGCTCGCCTTCAGGCCTGCCTGCGCGAGCACTTCGCGGTAGGCGTTGTTGAACTCCCAGCGATGGCGGTGCCGTTCCGAGATCAGATCCGTCGCGTACGCATTCGCCACGATCGAACCTGGGATGAGCTTGCAGGGATAGGCGCCCAGGCGCATCGTGCCGCCCTTGTCCGTCACGCCCTGCTGTTCTTCGAGCAGGCTGATCACCGGGTACGGCGATTCGGGGTCGATCTCGGTCGTGTTTGCGCCCTGCATCCCACACACGTTGCGGGCGAACTCCGTGACCATCACCTGCATGCCGAGGCAAAGGCCCAGGTAAGGGATGCTGTTCTCGCGCGCCCACTTCGCCGCCGCGATCTTGCCTTCCCAGCCGCGTTCGCCGAACCCGCCCGGCACCACCACCCCATCCACGCCCGAAAGCAGGTCCGCAGCCTCGTGCGTCTCCAGCGATTCGGCGTGGATCCAGCGAATGTCGACTTCGACCGAGTTCGCGATGCCCGCGTGCGCCAGCGATTCCTTCACCGACATGTAGGCGTCGTGCAGTTCCACGTACTTGCCCACCACTGCGATTTCGACATTGCCGGAGGGATGCTTCAGCTTGCGCACCATCTCACGCCACTCCGCCAGGTCGCGCGCGCCGTGCAGCCCAAGCCGCTCGATCACGAAGTCGCCGAGCCCGCGCTCTTCGAGCAGCAGCGGCACCTCGTAGATCGTCTGCACCGTCTCCATCGGGATGACGGCCCGCGGGTCGACGTCGCAGAACAGCGCGACCTTCTCCGAGATGTCGCGCGAGACCGGGTGGTCGCTGCGCAGGAGGATGACATCCGGCTGGAGGCCCTTCGAGCGAAGTTCGCGCACCGAGTGCTGCGTCGGCTTCGTCTTCAGCTCGCCGGTCGCGCCCACCATGGGCAGGAAGCAGACGTGCACGCTGAGGACCGTGTCGCGGGGCTGCTCGTGGCGGATCTGGCGGATCGCCTCGATGAACGTCTCGCCCTCGATGTCGCCGACCGTGCCGCCGACCTCGCAGATGAGGACTTCGCAGCCCGTCTGTTCGGCCACGCCATAAATGCGCGACTTGATCTCATTCGTGAGGTGCGGGACCTGCTGGATGGTGCCGCCGAGGTAGTCGCCCTTGCGCTCCCGTTCGAGCACGTTGCGATAGACCTGGCCCGAGGTGATCGACGAGGCCTGCGTGAGGTCCTGGTCGATGAAGCGCTCGTAGTGGCCGAGGTCGAGGTCGGTTTCAGCGCCATCGACGGTCACGAACACTTCGCCGTGCTGGTACGGCGACATGGTGCCGGGATCGACGTTTAGATAGGGATCGAGCTTCTGGATGGAGACGGAGATGCCGCGAGATTTGAGGATTCTACCGAGGCTGGCGGTGGTGATTCCCTTGCCAACCGAGCTGACCACGCCACCTGTTACGAAGATGAACTTTGGCATGGCCTCCCGCGTTCCGTCGTTGCTCTACCGAGGTTACGAGGAAAGGGCCAAATAGGTCAACGAACATTTGTGTTAAATCCGGATGAGGGAGAAGGGAGAAGGGAGGAGGGAGAAGGGAGAAGGGACTCACCCCCGGCCCCTCGGCCCTCACCCCCGGCCCCTCTCCCGACTTCCGTTGGTCGCGGGAGAGGGGAGTTGATCTGGTGGGGTTCGGAAGGTGGCGCTGATGTGGAGGCCCTCAACCCCCGGCCCCTTCTCCTCCTTCCCGGGAAGGACTGGGAGAGGGGGGTTTTCTTGTCAGGTGGGGCGGAAGGTGGCGCTGATGTGGAGGAGTTCTGCGAGGGCGACCGGGTCGAAGGGGAGTTCTTCTTGATAGCGGGTGGCGATGGAGAGGACGCGGTTGATCACTGTGGCCTGGGTCTGGGAGAAACGACCGGCCAGGGTGCCGGCGAGGATGTAGCCGAGGACTTCGATGCGGGCCTGGGGGGTGGTGAGGTCGATGGGGAAAAGTTCTTCTGCGGCGCGGGCTCGTGCTTCGCCGGAGCGGCGGCCGCCCTTCGCGCTGTTGGCGCGCTGGGCTTCGCGATAGGCGGGGTCGTGGAAGATGCAGAATTGGGCGTCGCCGTGGGCGAAGCCGCGGCAGGGTTTGCCAGCTCGCGAGAGACTTGCGCACGGAACTTTTTCTGCGCGGGGTTGGTGGAACGAGGGTGAAGCAACGTTTCCAGATTCGCCGGGCGGGGTTGGTTCGGTGCTGGTTTGGGTTTGGTTGGGAAGTGTGGATTGAACTTGTCCGGGAACTTCCGTTGGGACATGGGGAGTCGGCGTGGCCGTGCCGGTGGCGGTGAGGGATGAGAGGTGGGAGAGCGCGGGCATGGTGCGAGCGTGGCAGATCGAAGTAGGAGCGCGGAGGGGGCGGTGGCGCGGGCGGGGGAGGGAGGAAGGAGCGGACACGCAACGGCCCTGGTGCTTCCATTCAGTCGAAGTCGAATGAAATGCCGAGGCTGCGCTTGTTGGACTCAGCCTGCAGACGGGCGAAGGCCGCGGCACCGCGCTGAACCAGGTCGCGCAGCGTGGCGTCGGCGCGAGAGCAACGCGACACAAACACAATCGAAGGGGGTTAGAGCCTGATCAAGAACGGTATCCGGGGCGCTCACCACGCGGGTAGGCGCTTTTTACCTCCCAGGGCTACGTGAACAAGTACACGATCCCCTGCAGCCACTGCGACGGTGATGACCCGATGTACAAGGTGCTCAGGAGCCGAGTAACCAAAACCCGGCACGGGCGTTATGGTGAATATGCACCTATCGAGTGAACTGGGAACGCCACCGTTGGCGCGGTGGCGTTAAGGATTCGTCGATGGGTGTCTTTGGGTGCTAGGCAGGGTGATTTGTTCAACCTAGACTATCGTCGGCCGCAGCATGGTTCAAATGCGGGGGCGGGCGTGAAGGAACAGAACGGTGGCTGTTAAACGCCTTCCTGCAAACCCGGAAGTTCTCCGATTCGTTCGGTTGGAACGTGGCTACGAACTCCACGATGCCGCGGGTCTGCTCGGCATCGAGTTGGAGGAACTGGCCTCCATTGAAGACGGCCGGGAGCTAATTCCGGTGTCTCTGCTGGACCGCATGGCTCAGGTGTACGAGACAACCGAATCGTTCCTCCTGCTGCCGAAAGCGCCCCCAACGATGCGGCGTATTCCCGAGGACTACCGCACTGTTAGCGGCCTTGCACCGCGATTGCTGCCCGACACACGTGTTTGCGTTAGGGAGGCCTGGGATTTCCTGGAGGAGGCGACCGCACTGTTCGAAGTGCCATCGCCATCCACGGTTCTGGCACGTGTCCCAGGCGCGACCTTGGATGACGATCCAGCTTCGGTTGCCGACATGGAGCGTGACCGGATCGGCGTCTCTTTCGAAGCGCAGGTTGCGTGGCATCAGCGTGAACCGTTTGAAGGTTGGCGCACCGCGTTCGATCGACTCGGAATCATCGTTCTGCTCAAGCGCATGGTCTGGGAAGACTGCAGGGGATTTCTGCTGTGGGCACCAGACGTGCTTCCGGGCCTTGTGGTGAACTCGCGAGACAGCAACAACGCTCGTGTGTTCACGCTCTTTCACGAGTATGCCCACCTTCTTCTGCGTGAGCCGTCCACGTGCGTACAGACCGAGTACGACGAATCGAGGAAAGCCTCCGAGGAATGGTGTAACGCTTTCGCTGCTGCTTTCCTAATGCCTTTAGAGCGACTGGACGAACTCGTGACGCGGAAGCTCGAAAGGCGTCCGCTTGAAGATTGGACGCTTGGAGACTACCGCGGGCTGTCTGGAAATTTCCGCGTTTCCACCATGGCGATGGCCCGCCGTATCCGCGACCTGTACGGCAGCACGTTCTATGAGGAGAACTTTGCTCTGCTCCGGGGCTTCGACTACACCAAGGACAAAGACAGCGACGGTGGCCCTTCCCAAGCGACGATTCGGCTTGCGGAGATCGGTAAGCCGATCACCAATCGGCTGTTCGAAGCCCTCCGGGAGCGGAGCATTTCTAACGCGGACGCAGCCGACCTCCTGCGTCTGAGTTCCTCGCAAATGAACCTGATGGAAAGGCTCGCGATCTAAGCGAGAGCGGACGGCCAGACATGACCTTGCCGATGTTCGACTGGCCGCCTATCTACCTTGTGGACGCGAGTGCTTTCCGTAGTCTCCACAACTGCCATGGTGGATGTCCGCCCGAGACAGAAGAGCGATTCTCACAGGCTGAGCAGGATGCAATCTGGGGCCTGTTGAACCATCTAGGTGAAGATGGACGCATCAGGGTGGTGAATCAGGTGTTCAGGGAACTTGACGGCCGGTGCCCGTCTTCCCATAGCAGAGGCAAGGCCATCCCCAACCATCGCCCCGAAGCCCGGTTCGATGGCCTGATCCGCATGTATCAGGAGATCACCGGCAAGCACGACCGCATGGTCAGGAGGATGGACGCGGAACCAGCCGATCCGTGGATACTCGCATGGGCCAGGATCATGATCTCTCGGGGCGTCAAGGTGGTCACCGAAGAGCTGCCGTTGGCTGAGGCGAAGAACAATGCGGCTCGTCGCCGGAAGCTCCACTTTGGGCTTCCGCTCCCCGATCTCTGCGACGAGTATCACGTGAAGTGGGTCAGTCTTGACGGCCTTCTGTCTGCCGAGGCCCCTGAACTGTTACGCGATTGAGGCGCTTCCAGTCGGCCGAAACAACGCCTTGCTGTGCTTCGATTTCGGGATCACGTAACTTCCCGTCCTCAGATGACGGAGCAGGCTTATCTTTCCGGCGTGGGGTTCCACCCATACCTAGAGCCTAGTCACCCGCACAACTCCTCCCTCCTCCCTCCTCCCTCCTCCCTCAAGCCCCCGGCGTATAGTGTCCCCACACCCGCCCGGAGGACGCCGTATGGCCGGCAAGCTGCTCGATTCGATGGCGGAGGCCGCCCAGCGCTTCCTCGACGGCCTCGACGATATCCAGCGCGGGCGCGCCACCCGGCCCTTCTCCGATGAGCGCGAACGCACCGAGTGGTACTACACCCCGAACGCCCGCCCCGGCATCCCGCTGATCGAGCTCGACGCCGTCCAGCAGCAGATGGCGCGACGGCTGCTCTACACCGGCCTCAGTGAAGGCGGCTACAACACCGCCGCCACCATCATGGGCATCGAAGCCATCCTCGACCCGGTCGAGCACTGGCGGGCGGCGCCCTACCCCGGCTACGACCAGGCCGCGCCCAGCATCTGGCGCAGCCCTTCGATGTACTTCGTCTGTGTCTTCGGCTCGCCGGGCAGCGAACGCTGGGGCTGGAGCTTCGGCGGCCACCACGTGTCCGTCCACTACACGGTGGTCGGCGACGGCGTCTCGGCCAACCCCTGCTTCTTCGGCGCGCACCCCGCCGAGCCGCCGCTCCAGCCGGGGTTCTTCCTTCGCCCACTTGAGCCCGAACGGAAGCTCGGCCTCGAACTGCTGCACTCGCTCGATGCCGGCCAGCGCGCGAAGGCCACCCTCCTCGCGAAAGCCCCACACGACCTCGTGACCACGAACCGCCCCGCCGTCCGCGAAGGCGCGTTGCCGCTGCCCACCTGGGTCATCATGGGCCCCCGTGCCGTCCCCGAGTCGGCGATACCCGCCACGCGGAAGAACTGGGAACGCCAGTTCGCACACCTGCCCCTGACCGATGAGGAACTCGCGCCGGTCGCCTACACGGCCGTCCCTAAAGGCCTCGCTGCGGCAGAGATGACCGCGGGCCAGCAGGACGCCCTGCGCGAACTCTTGCGGGTCTACACCAGCCGCCTCCCCGAAGAGGCGAGCGCCAGCCAGGTCGCCCGCATCGCCGAACACTTCGGAGAGCTGCACTTCGCCTGGGCTGGCGGCGATGCGCCGCATTCGGCGCACTATTACCGCATCCAGGGGCCTCGTCTGCTCGTCGAGTACGACTCACCCTTCGAAGACGGCTGCCACATCCACGCCGTCATGCGAGACCCCGAGGGCGATTTCGGCGTGGACCTGCTCGCCCGCCACTACGCCGAAGCGCACCGCTAGGTACATCACCAGGCATGGGCCACGGGAACGAAACCACGGAGACACAGAGGCACGGAGGCTTTCAAGTTGGGACAAGCCCCCTGGGGGTGAGCCAGGGCGGTCAGGTCCGGAAGAGCCAGCCGCCGTCCTCGAACCCCGCTTCGTTCGTGGGGCACAGGGCGTTCCCGCCTCCCGCGGGGCGGATGGCGTAGTGCAGGTGCGGCGCTTCGCTGTAGCCGGAATCACCGGTGTACCCGATGACGTCGCCAGCCTTCACCTGCCAGGTCGCAACCGCCGTCGCGACCCGGAAGTCGCGGATCTCAGCGAACGCGCCGGCGAAGTCGAACGCTGCCGAGTACCCGGCAAGGTAGGCGTCCGCCGGTACAGCCTTCAGGGTCCGTGTCACTTCGAGGTGGGCTGAGTCGGTGCGGTACTGCTCGTTCTCGATGCGGACGAAGGCGCCCTGTCCGCCGCCCGGCCCGGGGAACGGCGAGATGGGCGCTCGTGAACGGTCCGGGTTGCCGATGTACGGCTCTCGCGAGACGCCATAGAAGTCGAACGGGTTGGAGACGGTGTTGATGAGCAGGGTGGCGGTGCCGTCCATCGTCGCGAGCACCGGTGTGCCCACCTCCACGTACCAGTCGACAGCCGGTTGGCCTTCGTACTCAAGGTGGGTGCGGGCGTTCCAGCCGCAGGCGTTCGCGCGGACGGGGTCATCCGAGGGCTGGTCGTCGCGCGAGTACGCGAGCGCCTCGGCGCCCTCGCCCCAGTGGATGGTGCGAGAACCGACCTCCCCGACGACCCGGCCGGTGCGCGTGCCGGGAGCGATCGGGAAGCCGACCGGCTCCAGCGCCGAGGGGCGTGGGGTCGCGGTGGGCGCCGGCGAGGGCGTGGACGTGGCAGTGCTCGTTGGCTGCGGCGCAGGGGTAGCCGTGGACGCGGATGCTGTCGCACTGGGTGTGGCGGTTGGGGTGGGCTTCGGCTCGCTCTTGCGGCAGCCGACCAGGGCAAACGCGCCGAGCGATACGAGGAACATGCGGCGTTGCATGCTCTGAGTGTCGCAGGCGGGCAGATGGTTGCCATTCACCGATCGGGTGAGGACGGATGGCCCTTTGGGGTGATTGCGGCGAGAGCTAGGCTTTGGCGGCCTTCAATCGCTGTTTCGCCATGGCGGTGATCATGTCGGTGATCCCCATCAGGCCCATCCCCTTGCCCATGGAGACTTCCTTGCCAAACACCGTGAAGACGATGTCGCAAGGCGTATCGGCGACGACTTCGAGCGGCTGGCCCGAAAGCGTTTCGTCCATGATTGCGGACCACGCCTTTGCGGAGATGCCCTGCGGGTTTTCGACAGCGAAGTAGAACTTCAGGGTGCCGTCAGGGTTGTCCTTCGCCCACACATAAGCGTCGGATTCGCACTTCTGGACGTGGTGTTCTTCGGGGAACGGGCGTTCGGCGATGGACTCGGGGACTTCCTCGAAGCGATCGGCGTACTCGATCAGCATTTCCACCCGCTCGGAACGATCGGCGAATTTGAAGTCTTCGAGAAGACGTTCAAGGGATTCTGGCATTTGCGACATAGATCCATTGTGTCGTCGCGTTCAAGCGTTTGTCGATGACAGGTTGCATTCGGCGAGGACGGTGCCTCGCCGCTACCGGGGCTCAAAGGGGTAACTGTGACATGCCTCGCAGTTGCGGTTCGAAGTGGGGGTTTGAACTCACCCGAAAGGCGGAGTTGCCGAGCGAATGCCCCCGGCACCATGAAGTCCGTGGATGAAGGCATCCACAACGAAACAGTGAAGGGAGGACACGATGACCGTTCGCCAGATCAGCTACGCATCGTTCCCGGCCGCTCGCAGCGGCGGGGCCTCCCTCCCGCGCGCGGCGCTCAGCACCGCCGGCGCATTCGCCAGAGACTTCGGCATCGTCCTCAGCGTGATCGCCGTGTACTTCCTCCTCCGCGGGGCCGCACCGGACCGCTATGGGTACTCCGTGGATGTGACACGGCACCTGGTGAGCTTCGAACGCACTGCCGGTGTGTTCTGGGAGCCCCAGATCCAGGAGTGGTCGATCCACTTTGGGGCCGTGAAAGAGTTCGCGAACTTCGTCTACGCCTACATGCACTTCCCGGTCCTCATCATCGTCGGCGCCTGGCTCTGGAGCCGCGACCGAGAAGCCTTCCGCTTCATGCGGAACGTGATGTTCATCTCCATGCTCATCGGCCTGTTCTTCTATTGGTTCATCCCCGCGGCGCCACCACGGTTGATGGCTGCGCATGGCTACAACCTCGGCTTCGTGGACACCGTCTTCGGCGGCGACACCCACGTGAACTACGCGCAGCCCTCGCTCATTCTCAATGAGTACGCGGCGATCCCGAGCTTCCATTTCGGCTGGATTGCGATGGCCTCCGCGGCAATCTGGGTGAACACCCGCAGTCGCACGCTTCGCGCGATGGCCGTGGCCCTCACGGTCGTGATGACCTGGGCGATTGTCGCAAGCGCGAACCACCTCTTCTTCGACATGGCGCTCGGTGGCCTGGTGATCGTGATTAGCTGGCAACTGGCGACGCGCTTCCAACGAAGCCGCGTTGACGGCCGCGAACCTATCGAGATGCGCGCCCGCGGCGAGCTAGAGGCCGTGGCCTGAATCGGTCTCCCTTAGTGGGAAAGGTTGGATACCGTCGCGCCATATTCCAGGTTATGCGGAAACCTTGAACAGGGATGCCTATCGGCGGCCTGACGCCGCCGTCCTCACCACTCTCGCAACCTCGTTCGCCAGCGCGACAGCGCTTTCGCCGGCGCCGCGCGAACGCAGCATGGCTTCGTCCAGGAACCTGGCGATGTAGGCCTCCGGTGTCATCCAGCGGTGGTAGATGTGTTCTTCGTTGATGAGCGCTTCTGCATCCGCCGGGCACTCGCCGTTGTAGATGATGGTGTGGGCGGTGGCTCCTCCAGCTTCGTAAGACATGATGTCGACGAGCGTTAGCGTCGCCGGGTCGACCGCGATACCGGCCTCTTCGAACAGCTCGCGTGCGGCGGATTCGGCCGGGCGCTCACCCTGCTCAACGTGCCCGCCGGGGATGAACCATCCGCCAGCCGAAAAGCCGCCGGCCCGTTTCATCACCAGCACTTCGTCGCCACGCCAGAGGACTATCGAGGCAGAGAGGTCGAACATGACGGGCAGTGTAGACGACCGTGTGCGGCGTATGCTGCGCGGGTGACAATTTCACACGCACAAATCCGATCCGTCCTCCGCGATGGCCTTCCGCGCGCATCCGATGGCGAAAGCGTGGTGGTCCTCGGGGCCGGGATGGCCGGCCTGGTCGCAGCGACTGAACTGCTGCACGCGGGGTTCGCGGTCACCATCCTCGAAGCCCAGCAGCGGGTCGGCGGTCGGGTCTACACCCTCCGCGAACCGTTCACCGACGGCCTCTACGCCGAGGCAGGCGCGATGCGCATCCCACGCGCACACGACCTGACACTGCACTACGTGAACAAGTTCGGACTCGAGACAAAGCCGTTCACGATGGGCAACCCGAAAGCCTGGGTGATGCTCCACGGCCGGAAGGTGCGGCTGGAAGAGTTCGAGAACGAAGCCCATGCGTCCGATTTCGAACTGAGCGCGATGGAACAGGCGATCGCGATCCAGGACCAGTGGGCGAACACACTGCGGCCGCTGCTCGACCGGATTCGCGAGGGCAGCGACGAGGCGTGGGCCGAGATTGCGGCCGAGATCGACCAGTTCTCCCTGGAAGAGTTCCTTGAGAATCGTGGTTGGTCGCGCGGGGCCATCGAGTTGTATTGCCTGTTCAGCGGGATGGAGCCGTTCCTCAACAGCGCCTTCATGGAGATCCTGCGCGAGGAGGCCGGTGACTGGTTCACCGACGTGGTTTACCTCAGCGGCGGCATGGACCGCCTGCCGAAGTCGTTCCTACCCGAGCTCTGGCCCCACATTCGCTTCGGGGCGAAGGTGACGAGCATCGGCCAGGATTCGGAAGGGGTCACCGTTCAATACCAGAACGCCGCGGGCCGGCAGTTGATGCGCGCGGACCACGCGGTGGTGACGCTGCCGTTTTCGGTGCTGCGCCACATCGAAATCACGCCCGCGGTTTCGCGGGGGAAACAGCGCGCGATTCGCCAGCTCTACTACGACGCCTCCACGAAGATCTTCCTCCAGTCGCGCAGCAGGTTCTGGGAGACGAAGGACGGCATCTACGGCGGCGGTTCGGTGACCGACATGCCCATCCGCTTCCTCTACTACCCGGACCACGGCCGCCAGACCAGCCGCGGCGTGCTGCTCGCGAGCTATTCGTGGGGACAGGACGCCCAGCGCTGGGCTTCACTTTCGCCCGATGACCGCATCACCCAGGCGATCGAAAACATCGCGATGATCCACCCCGAGATCCGCGACGATTTCGAAGTCGGCGCGAGCAAGGTCTGGCACGACGACGAATTCGCGGGGGGCGCCTTCGCCCTCTTCGATCCCGGGCAGCAAACCCACCTCTATTCGCACATCATCGAGCCGGAGGGACGCCTCCACTTCGCGGGCGAGCATGCTTCGCTGGCACACGCCTGGATCCAGGGCGCGATCGAGAGCGGGCTCCGCGCGGCGCTCGAAATCGCGATGTAACCATTCGAACCACACCAATCCAAAGCCAAGGACAATCCCATGACCGAGAACCGCCAGATCCTGATCGCATCGCTGCCGGACGGCTCGCTGAAACCCGAGGATTACGAACTGAAGCTTGGCCCGGTACCGGTACCGGGCGAGGGCGAGGTGCTCTGCCGCACCATCGCGCTGACGATCGGCGCCGGGCAGCGGGCCGGGCTACAGGGCAGCGCGAGCTACGCCGGGGCGCCGGTCACTGGAGTAGTCATGGGAGGGACTGGCGTTGCCCGGGTGGAAGCTTCGAACGACCCCGGCTTCGCGGTCGGCGATACCGTCGTCGGGCCTACCGGCTGGCAAGAGTATTCAGCGCTGAAGGGCCGGACGCTCCGGAAGGTCGATGGCTCGCTGGACCCGTCGCTGCACCTGGGGCTGCTCGGCACGAATGGGCTGACGGCCTACTTCGGACTCCTCGAAATCGGGCAACCGAAGGCGGGGCAGACCGTCCTCGTCTCCGCGGCGGCTGGTTCGGTGGGCCACATCGTCGGACAGATTGCGAAACGCGAGGGCTGCCGGGTGGTCGGCGTCGCCGGTTCGGATGAAAAGTGCAATCTGCTGACCAGCGAACTGGGGTTCGACGCGGCGGTCAACTACAAGTCCGCAGACTTCCGCGATGCTTTCCGGGCGGCGACGCCCGACCGAATCGACATCTACTTCGATAACACCGGCGGCGCTATCCTCGAGAGCGCGCTCTTCCGCATGAACACGTTCGGCCGAATTGTCTGCTGCGGCGCGGTCTCCGCCTACGATGGCGCACCGCCTCCCTATGGTCCGCGCGGCGTGCCCGGACTCCTCGTCAACAACCAGGTGAGGATGGAAGGCTTTCTCGTCTTCCGCTTCGCCGACCGCTACGACGAGGCCCGCACAGTGATGGCCGGCTGGGCAAAGAACGGCGAAATCAAGCCGCGCACTACCGAGTTCCAGGGACTGGACCAGGCGCCGCAGGCGTTCGTGGAACTGCTCGCCGGGCGGACCATCGGGACGACCGTCGTTCGTTTGTAGCGTTCTTGGGCAACGAACGGTTCTTCGATCGGAAACGTTAGACGTCCGTTAACCCTGCACACGTAGCTTCACCCGCGAATCTTATTGGCGAATTCATATGGTCGGGCACGGCGCGGGTCCCCTTGCCGCACCATTCCCTCCTTCGGAAAAGGCACCCGTGCGGGTGCCTTTTCTGGTTTCGCCTCCCACGGCGTTCGGACTTCGTTATCCTGCCCCGCACCAATTGCAGGGAGAATTTGGAATGGCCGCACCGCTCGATGGGATCAAGGTTCTCGAAGTGGCGAACTGGCTGGCCGCGCCGGCCGCCGCGGCGCTGATGGCCGACCTTGGCGCCGACGTCATCAAGATTGAGCCGCCAACCGGCGACATCTTCCGCGGCTTTATCCTCCGTTCGATCGGTTACGACTTCGACTTTCCGGCGAACTACGGTTTCGAAGTCGACAACCGCGGCAAGCGCTCGGTGGTGGTGGACCTCGACAAGCCGGGCGGCCCTGAGCTCGTGCGGAGGCTGGCCGCGGATTGTGACGTGTTCCTGACGAATCTCGTCCAGCGCCGGAGGAAGCGCTACGGGCTCGCATTCGACGACATCATCGCCGCGAATCCAAGGGTGATTTACGCCTCTTTCTCGGGCTACGGCGCGCAGGGGCCGGATGAAGACCGGCCGGGCTTCGACTTCGCGGCGTTCTGGGCGCAGTCCGGGATCATGAGCACCATCGGAGAGCCGGGCACCCCACCCCCGATGTGTCGCGGTGGCCAGGGAGACCACACGACCGCGCTGAACATCCTCGCTTCGGTGCTGGCCGCGCTGCGCATGCGGGATAAGACCGGCGAAGGACAGCACGTGGAGGTCACGCTCCAGGGGACGGGCATGTACACCATCGCCGGGGACTTCTCCGCCGCCCTGACTTCGCGGATGGACCCGGTGCGGACCTCGCGCAAGGTGCCAGTGAATCCCATCTGGAACACCTATCGCTGCGCCGACGACCGCTGGATCCTTACCGTGATGCCCGTGCCGTTTCCCTCCTACTGGCCGAAGTTCTGCCAGATCATCGAGAAGCCCGAGTGGGCCGACGATGCACGCTGGAACGACCTGCCGAAGCTTCGGGAACAGACACCGATACTGGTTGAGCTCATCGACGAGATCATGGCGGCGAAACCGTTCGCACACTGGGCGAAGCTATTCGACGACTACGGGCTCATCTGGGCGCCGGTGGCGACGATGACCGACATGATTTCGGACCCCCAGGTCCGAGAGATGGGTTGGATTACCGAACTGGAACACCCAACGCTCGGGCGGTACGAGACACTGAACACGCCGTTCAGGCTGTATGGCAGCGACACGGGCGCAAGAGGGCCTGCCCCGGGGATCGGAGACCACACTTTCGATGTGCTGTCAGCGGCGGGGCTGAGTGAAAACGAGATGGCGACGCTCGCGGAGAACGGCGTGCTCGGCTAGATGCCCTTGAGCTCCACGGGCCTGCCCTTCCAGGCCTCGATGGCGCCGATGGTGAGCGCTTCGGGGATGGCCGCGCGGACTTCGTCCGCATCGTCCGACGAGACCATGAGGACGAGGCCGATGCCCATGTTGAACACCTCGTACATCTCCTCGTTCGAGATTTCGCCGCGTTGCTGGATGAGCTGGAAGACCGGCAGGACCGGCCATGCGCTGGTGTCGAACACCGCGGTCACCCCCTCGGGCAGGATGCGCGGGACGTTTTCGGTGTAGCCGCCACCGGTGATGTGGGCCATCCCGTGGACTTTGTCCAGCACGGGCCCGACCTGCTTGTAGTAGGGCCGGTGGGTCTCAAGCAGAACCTCCTCGATCGAACGGCCACCGAGGATGGCCGGGCGCTCCGCGATCCGCTTGCGCGTCTCTTCCATCGTCTCGCCGTTGCATATGTTCAGGGCCGGACGGGCGAGCGAGAAACCGTTCGTGTGCAGCCCGGAACTCGGGATGCCGAGGAGCACGTCGCCCACGGAAACCTTCGAGCCATCGATGATCTTGTCCCGCTCGACGACGCCGACGATGAAGCCGGCAAGGTCGAACTCTCCCGGCGGGTACACGTCGGGCATATCGGCGGTTTCGCCGCCGAGGAGGGCGCAGTTGGCTTCAGCACAGGCACGGGCGACACCTTCGACCAGGCTGTGCTTCTGTTCGTTGGTGAGCCCGTTGCCGGCGATGTAATCGAGGAAAAAGAGTGGCTCGGCGCCGCAGGCCATGATGTCGTTCACGCTGTGGCCAAGGATGTCGAAGCCGCAGAGGTCGAGGCGGTTGGCAGCGAGCTGGAGCTTCACCTTCGTGCCAATGCCATCGGCGCTGGCGGAGAGGACCGGGTCGCGATACTTCTCGCCGAGGCGGAAGAGGCCGGAGAACGGACCGGCATCGCTCAGGACTTCCGGGCGGCGCGCCTGGGCGAGGATCCCCGGGAGCGTTTTGGCGAACTTGCTCCGCGTCGCGAGGTCGACTCCGGCGGCGGCGTACTGGCGGGGTTGGGTCACAGGGTGAGTGTAACCGGGACGGGCGAAACGGGAATGCTCATGGCTTCTGCGAGAGGATCGACGCGAACCTGATCCCGAAGCCGTCCGGGTCGATGACGATGAAATCGCGCAGACCATAGGAACGGTCGGCGATCTCCTGGAACACCGGAGCCCCAAGTTCCTGTGCCATCCGCCAGCGTTCGTCCACATCGGGAACGAGGATGCGGATGTTTGCCCACGGCCGGGGCGGCGGATCGGGCAGGTGCCCCGAGAGCTGGATGAGGAACCCGCAGCCCTCCCACCGAAGCACTGCAAACTTCTGGTCGGATCGCTCCGCCTCAAAGCCAATTGCGCGATAAAACTCCATGGACCGCTGGAAATCGCGGACGAACAGTTCGAGGACCAGCTGGTCCTCGGCCGGCACCTCGGGCATTGTTCGGGCCTCCTATTTCAGCAGGTAGAACTTGAAGAAGTCGTTCTCGATGGGAAGCGTCTCGACCGAGGCGAAGCCCGCCTCGCGCGCGAAGCCCTCGAGGATCGGCGTGCGCAGGACAGTGCCGGTGGCGGCGGAAGGGCTCTCGGCGCGGCCGTTCGGGAGGCAGGCGGTGACGCTCCAGCCGTACATGAATTTCTCGACCTCATCCGCGGCGCCGGTGAAGGCGTCGCCTACGCGTTCGTCCATCACGAGGACGGCCCCGTCGTCGCCGGCGAGTTTTCGCATCGAGGCGAGCACTGCAACCGGGTTCGCCATGTCGTGGATGCACTCGAATGCACAGACGAGGTCGAAGGACTGGCCAGTCTCGGCGGCGCGGGCGCCATCGATTCCGTGAAATGTGATGCGATGGCCGAGGCCGGCCCCCGCGGCATTCGCGGTGGCAATGCGGACCGAATCGGCGTCGGGGTCGAAACCTTCGACCGACACATCCGGGTATGCCACGGCAATGCCGATCGATGCCCAGCCGCCACCGAATCCGATGTCGGCGACGCGAGCACCGGGTTGAGAAAGCTTCTCGTGCACTTCCGGGATCGCGGGGAGGTACTCCTGGCCGAGCTGGTGCAGGAACATCGGACGGTTCAGTTCGGATTGGCCCTCGATGATGTCGAGGCCGTACTCATCCCAACCGATGCCGGCACCCGTGCGGAAGGCCTCGGCGACGTGCGGAAGCTTCCCCGCGGTCGCGACCATCATCCGGCTGAGTGGAGCAAAGTACGTCGGCTCATCTCGATGGGCGAGAACCGCCGCGAATGCCACGGGCAACGAAAATCGTCCGGAATCGTATTCCAGGATGCCCGTCGCCGCCTGCTGTTCCAGCCATTCGCGAACGTAGCGTTCATCGAGTTCCGCCGCCTGAGCGACCTGTGGTGAGGTACGGGGCGCGCCGTCTGCGAGCACGCGGTAGAGGCCGGTGCGCTCGCCGATGTAGACGGCGAAAAGGTCGAAGGCGGCATTCGCTGAGGCGAACAATCGCTCGATGAGGGCGTCGCTCGATTGGGCTGGTGCGGTCATCGTCGTCACAGTGGGTGTCTCCTTGCGGTGTAGACATTCCAGTGTGCTTGACGCCAACACCACGAAGCATGAAGCAGATCACACCTTTCCGCAGGCCGAACCGAAATTCCGACGTGAAGAAAGGCCGGTTTTCGCCATAACAAACGGTGCCCGACAGCCCGGAGCGATGTAGACTGGGCCACCCGGATATGTTCACTCACCTACACACTCATACCGAGTATTCCTTGCTCGACGGGATGTCGAAAGTGGGTCCGCTGATGGACCGCGTGAAGGAACTCGGGCAAGAGGCGATCGCGATGACGGACCATGGCGCACTCTACGGCGCCATTGATTTCTATCGCGAAGCGAAGGACCGCGGGATAAAGCCAATCATCGGCCTGGAGGCGTATGTCGCGCCCGGCAGCCGGCACTCGCGGGACCGCAACGATAGTTCTCCGTATCACCTGGTGATGCTGGCCCGGAACATGACCGGCTACAAGAACCTTATCGCCCTGACCACGAAGGCCAACCTCGAGGGCTACTACTACAAGCCCCGCATCGACCGCGAACTCATCGAAATGCACAGCGAAGGCATCACCGTCCTTTCGGCGTGCCCTTCCGCCGAGTTCCACCGTCGCGTGCAGGAAGGCGACCGAGAGGGCGCCATGGCGGTCGCAAAGTACTACCGCGAGGTCTTCGACGGGCACTACTACCTGGAAGTGCAGGACCACCACGACGAAAAGTTCACGCGCCTGAACCCGGTGATCGCCGATATTGGCCGGGAGATGGGCATCAAGGTGGTGGCGACCAACGACAGCCACTTCACGATGCCGGACGAAGCCGAGGCGCACGATGTCTTGCTCTGCATCGGCACGAACGCCACCGTCGACCAATCGGGCCGCTACAAGTTCGATGGCAGGGGCTACTGGGTGAAGAGCGAAGCCGAAATGGCCGAGCTCTTCCCGGACAACCCGGAGTTTCTGAGCAACACGATGGAAGTCTCCGACGCGTGTGACCTCGACCTCCACTTCGACCGCCAGCTCCTGCCCGAGCCGCCGGTGCCGGAGGGGCGCACAAGCGAAGAGCACCTGGCCGACCTCTGCTTCCGGGGACTGCATGAGCGCTTCGACGACATCACACCCGAACTGCAGCAGCGGCTCACCTACGAACTGGATGTCCTGAAGCAGACCGGTTTCACGGACTACATGTTCGTGGTGAAGGAAATCGCCGATTTCGCCCGCCGCGCGGGGATCAAGATGGGCGTCCGCGGTTCGGCGGCAGCATCACTGGTGCTCTTCGCGCTGAAGGTCACGGATATCGATCCCGTGGCGAACAACCTCGTTTTCGAGCGCTTCCTGAACCTCGAACGACGCGAAATGCCCGACGTTGACTTTGACTTCGCTGACGACCGGCGCGACGAGATGATCCGCTTCGCCTACGAGCGCTACGGACGCGACCGCGTGGCCCAGATCATCACCTTCGGGACGCTCGGCGCGAAGGCGGCCATCCGCGACGTCGGGCGGGCGCTGGGCATCTCCTACGCAGAAACCGACCGCGTCGCGCGGCTGGTGCCGGATGTCCTCCATATCACCCTCGATGATTCGCTCGAACAGTCGCAGGAGATGAAGGACGCGTACGAAGCCGACCCGAAGGTGCGGCGGCTGCTGGATACCGCGCGAAAACTCGAAGGTGTCTCCCGCCACGCGAGCACGCACGCCGCAGGCGTCGTGATTTCGCGGGACCCGCTCATCGACCACGTGCCACTGCAGCGCCCAAACAAAGGCGACGAAGACAGCATCCCGACCACGCAGTTCGCCATGGACCAGGTGGCGAAAATCGGGCTGCTGAAGATGGACTTCCTCGGCCTGTCGAACCTCACCATCCTGCAGCGCGCAGTCGAACTGCTGAAGGAAACCACCGGCCTGGACCTGGACATCGTCCATATTCCCGATGGCGACCCGAAGGCGATGGAGATGCTGGGCCGGGGCGAAACCTTCGGCGTGTTCCAGCTTGAATCCGCCGGGATGCGGCGCTACATCCAGGACCTCCAGCCGGAGACGATCTCGGATCTCTGCGCCATGGTGGCGCTCTACCGCCCGGGCCCGATGCAGCAGATCCCGCGCTTCATCGATTCGAAGCACGGCAAGATCCCGATCTCGTACCCGCACCCAGCACTCGCCGACATCCTGGATGAGACGTACGGCGTCATCGTCTACCAGGACCAGGTGATGCTCATCGCCCGGGAGTTCGCCGGATACACGCTCGGCCAGGCCGACATCATGCGGAAGGCGATGGGCAAGAAGAAGGCCGAGATCATGATCGAGGAGCGCGGCCGGTTCGTCGGCGGCGCCGTGGCCAAGGGGTACAGCGAAGAAGATGCTGCCGCAGTCTTCGATCTCATCGAACCGTTCGCGGGCTACGCCTTCAACAAGGCCCACAGCTGGTGCTACGGCCACATCGCCTACCAGACCGCGTGGTTGAAGGCGAACTACCCGGTGCAGTACATGACCGCCCTGCTGCAGATGTCGAAGAGCGCTCCTGATACGCATGCGCGCATCGCCGCCGCGGTGGCCGAGTGCTCGAAGCTCGGCATCGAAGTGCTGCCGCCCGACGTCAACGCGAGCATGGACAACTTCAGCGTCGAAGAACGGCAGGATGGCTCGCTCGCGATTCGCTTCGGCATGGGCGTGGTGAAGAACGTCGGCTCGTCCGCGGTCGAAGGCATCGTCGCCTCGCGGCTGAAGGACGGCCCATACAAGGACATCGAGGACTTCTGCAAGCGCGCCGACCTCAGCGGGACGAACTCCAGGGCCATCGAACACCTAGCCAAGTGCGGCGCTTTCGACCTGCTCGGATACGACCGCGGCACTTTGGTGATGAACGCCGAACGCCTCGCGGGCCTGGCCAAGCGCGAACGCGACCTCCGCGAGAGCGGGCAATCGACGATGTTCGACCTCTTTGGGAGCGAGGTCGATACACCGCTGCCCGCCCTCGAACTGGAGCCGGCGCCGGCGCGCAAGGAGGACATGCTCGCCTGGGAGAAGGAGCTGCTCGGCGTGTACGTCTCCGAGCATCCGTTCAAGGCGGTGGCGCACGATGTCGCGCGCTTCGTCACCAACCAGGTGAGCGACCTCGGTATGGAGCTGAAGGGCCAGGTCGTCACGGTCGGCGGGCTGGTGAACCGCGTGCAGGCGCGCTCGACTCGCGATGGGCGCAAGTTCTACGTGGTCGACCTGGAAGACCTCTCCGGCACCGTCGAACTGACGGTCTGGAGCGACACAATCGAGCTGACCGGCGAAGAGATCTGGGCCGAGGGCCGCGTGCTCGTCTGTTCGATCGAGGTTCGCGACCGCGGTGATCGGGTTGGGCTCAACGTGCGCAAGGCGGCGCCGTACGACGCCGCTGAAGGCTCGGTGGTCGGATTCGTCGCCGAACAATGGCAGGTCGAAGCGCCGAAGCGGCGGCCGCGCATGGACCAGGCGCCGGGCGAACCCACCGGCGAGAGCCGCCCGGCGCAAGCGAACGGCTATCGGCAGAACGGCAACGGGTACGCAAACGGCAACCGCCCCGGCTCGCAGCCCAACGGCGCCACCACCGAAGCCTCGCGCCCCGGCGTGACCTCACCGGTCAACGGCGATGCCGCACGGCTGACGATCACCATCCACGAGACGGAAGACGTGCTCGCCGATCAGGCGCTACTGCGCGCGGTCGCGGGGATGCTTTCGAACAGCCCGGGCAAGGACGAGGTGCGACTGGTGGTGCGCGACGCCGACGGCAGCGATTCAGAGTTCGACCTGCCGCGCGCCGAGGTCACCGAAGACCTCGCCCGGAGCGTCAAGAACCTGCTGCGAAACCAGGGCGAAGTGAAGCTGACCAAGGCGGCGATGGCGGCGGCGTGATTTGGGGTTCGCCAGCCGAACCACGTGTCGAACGTAACCCGTCGATGCGCGGGTAGCCGAGAACGCTGGATCAGCGGAAAGAGCCCACTCGGACATACTGAGAGCGAGTCGTGCGCGCCATCGTTGCTCCGGAGCAATGATGTCCGAAGAAGCCGAAGAAGCTGCTGTTCAGGAATTCTGGTCTCGAGGTCCGTTTTGGATACTTGCCCTCAGCCCCCTCGTTACTGTTCCGCTAACCCTATGGATCTTCGATAGTTTTGCCGCGGTGAGCGGTGGAACGGTCGGTCTGCCTGCCAGCGGAAAGCAGTACTTCTTCGGGAATGACTGGGGCTACGCAAAGATTCCCGGCACGTTCGTGGCTCTCCTCCTGCCACAGGTCATCAACCTTGCGCCGATTTTCTGGCTGTTCGCAGAAGAGCGGAAGACCCGGATTGTGGCGGTGGTTGCTTGCGGTTGCGGACTACTGCGTTTTGCCATTCCCCTGTTCTTCCTGATCGAATCGATGAACGGCGAGGTCCGCGACATTCAGACTGAACCGTTTGGGTCCGATTGGTTCACCCCCGGTTGGGAGACGGTCGAACAGCCCCAGGACAGCTTTTGGCGAGTTGAGGGACAAGACGGCAACACCTACCTCTGGTACTCCGAGGAATGGGTTCTTCCCGGAAGTCTGCCGAGTCCGTTGTGGACAATCTGGGCCGTCGGAGCTTTGGCGTGGCTGGTTGGCATGCTCGCTTGGGGCGGGATCGAAGCATTCGAGCGGACCAAACCAGCTTCCCGACCTGTCTCGCGTCACCAATCGCCTGTGTAATTGTCAGTGCAGGCGAGCTTCAGCAGAGAATGCAAACCTTTCAATTCGGAACGATAGACCGGACGTCTTCTGTCCGGAAGCCCTACTCGTGGACCGGGTCTTCTTCCAGCACGAACCGGCGGAAGGCTTCGGCGTAGCGAATGTTCTGGCTGGCGCCGGACATGCGGGCCATCTCCTCGGCGAACTCGCCACTGTCGGGGCCGAGCTGGGAGGGGTGCTTCAGGAGTGCTTCTTTCTTCAGTTCGAGGGTGTCGGCGATGTCGACCCAAACGTTCGGCTTGTCGGCGCCTGAGAGCCAGACCTGGCGGATCTTCCAGGGTTCGTAGCCATCCAGGAGGAGCTCGGGGAAGGTGAGGCGGTCGCGGGCTGTGGGGAAGGTCGCGTCGAGGGCCACGTCGCCGGCGACGCGGTGGTCGGGGTGGTTCACGTAGTTGTCCGAGAAGAAGCGGTTGGTAGGGTCGAAGGTGAGGAGGACATGGGGGCGATACTTTCGGATCAGCCGGGTGACATCGCGGCGAAGGTCGAGCGTGTGCTGGAGGTAGCCGTCGGGGTAGCCCATGAACTCGTAATTCTTGACGCCCAGGACGGCCCCGGCGGCACGCTGTTCGGCCTCGCGAATCACGGTCAGGCGGCTGCTGGTCATTTCCGGGTCGTCGCTGCCCTTGTCGCCTTTCGTGATGATGACGTAGGTCACCTCGCAGCCCTTCGCCGCCCACTTCGCCACGGTCCCGGCACAGAGGAATTCGGCGTCATCGGGGTGGGCAACGACCACCATCGCGGATGGCGGGACGAAGTCATCGGCATTCGAAGGCATGGGCGGCTCCAGCGGGTTGTTTGGTGCAACGAGCTTAGCAGGGGAGAGCGAGGCGTTGCGTGATGACGACTTCAGTCCGCGAGCCACTTTGCCTTGTGGCGGCCGTGGCCGACACGGCGGTCGCCTTCGAAGACTTCGAACTCGTAGGTGAGGAAGACCGTGCGGCCGGAGCGGCCTTTGTCGGCGACCTGTTCGAGGACGCGGTAGGAGCGGTCCTGGAAGATGGGCTCGGAGAGGGCGAGGTCGTGTTGGGCCCACATGCCGGGGCCGTGCACGCCCTGGAGGGGCGCTTTCTTCGGCTGGTGCGGTTCACGCATGAGGTGGAGGGCGACGACCTGCAGGTATTCGGGCGGCACGATGGGGCCGCCCCATGGTGAGGCGTCTCGATACCACGCGGTTTCGTCTCCGGCGGAATTTACGGTGCCGAGGCAGAGGTCTCGGGCGGGCGTGAAATCGTGCGGGAGCCATGCGAAGCCCCGCTCGATGCCGGGAAGGACGCCTTCGGCGCCGTGGGCGAGGTCCTGCGATTCGTCCCAGGGTACGTTCGCGCCGAGGCCAGCCCGTCCGTTACAGCAGAGCCGCCCGAAGCGATCGACCACCTGGACGGCGATGCCATCGGATGTCCGCTGGGCCACTTCGTGGACCTCGTCGTCGATGTACACCGGCGAGACGAAGGTGAGCGAGTACCAGCCGCCTTCGAACCACTCCTTGCCGAACGCCTCCACGATTGCGGGGAAGGCGGACTGGCCGACCACGCTGCCCGGGACGAAGCCGCCGCGGAAGCCGAGCCTCCGTGCCTCGGCATCATCATGGATCGAACCCTTTTGTTCGGCGGCGGTATTCACCAGGCGGCGGAAACGGCCGTCGAAGAAGTTGTTGGTCATGGCGCGACCCCCTGGCCGATGAACTCGGCAGTGTGCTCGCCGGGTTCGGGCGGGCGGTTCGGCATCGCGGGCTCGTCCCAGGCGAATGGCAGGCCGGGGACCGGGACACTCTCGCCATCGATTTCGGCGTTTTTGAGGAAGCCGCGGGCAGCGTACTGTGGATTGGCGAACTGGTCGGCGGCGGTGTGCACGGGCGCGAAGGTGAAGCCGGCGGCCGCGGCTTCGGCGAACCACTGGTAACGCGGCTTCGAAGCGACGATGTCCTGGTAGGGCTGTTCGAGTTCGGGCCAGTGCTCCATGCGGTACGCGGCGTTGGACCACTCGTCGGTGACGAAGTCCTCCAGGCCGAAAAAGAGCGCAATCTCCTCCCAGCTGGCGTAGAGCGAGAGCACATAGAGGTAGCCGTCGGCGGTCATGGCGGTGTGGCGGAAGCCCTGGTGGCCGAAACCGGGCAGTTCGCGCTTCATGCGCGTGCCGGTGTAGGCCCACTCGCCGATGTGGCGGGTCCAGTGGTGAATGTAGGTCTCCTGCATAGAGACATCGATGCGGCCTCCGCCGCAGTTGCCGGCGCGGATGCCGTAACAGCGCGCCAGGATCGCCGTGGCGGCGTTGAGGCCCGCGATGTGATGGGCGGAGAAGCCCCCGGCCTTCGAGGGGGGTTCGTCCTGCCAGCCGGTGGAATGCAGCACCCCACCCGCGGCCTGGATGATGAGCTCTGAAGCTTCCCACTTCGACTTCGGACCGTCCTGGCCGAAAGGTGAGATGCTTGCGACCACCAGATTGCGGTTCAGGTCGCGCAGGTTGTGGACAGTAATGCCCAGGCCGCCGAGTCCTCCCGGACCGAGGTCTTCGACCACGGCATCGAAGCGGCTGGCAAGGGCGAGGAACTGCGACGCCCACGTCGTTTCGTCGAGTTCGACGCTCTTTTTGCGGCGGTGGAGGAAGGCTTCCTCGGCTTCATCCAGGACGCCGGTTGGCACGCCGCGGTACCGGTCGGGCAGCTCGACGCGGACCACTTCGTGGCCGAGTTCGGCGAGCATGAGGCCGGCGAAGCCGCCTGCGGGGCCCTGCGAGAGTTCGAGGATGCGGAGGCCCTCACCCTCACCCCCCTGCCCCCTCTCCCAAGTCTGGGAGAGGGGGAGTTCGTTGCCACCGGACTTCGCGACGGAGGACTCTTCGGAGGACGCTTTGAGGCCGAGTTGTTCGGCGTGGTCGGCGTCGCGGTAGGCGGTGCGGCGGTCTTCGACCGTGATGTCGCGTCGGACGATGAGCGCGCCGGAATCTTCGAGCGCCGTTACCTGATCAGCGTCCATCCCGAGCCACTCGCGCAGGACGGGCACGTTGTCGGCGCCGTGGAAGTGGAGGTTGCGCAGGCGATGGCGTTCGTGGCCGTCGGCGAACCAGGGGGTTGTTGGGTGGGGGTGCGCGCCGTAGCCGAGGATGGGCGTTTCGTGCGTGACCGATTGGAAGAGGCCGCGTTGCTTCAGGTGGTCATCGAACAGCGGGTCTCGCGAGCGGACGACCGCGTGCGCGGCCACTCGAGCCGCCTGGAGCCGTTGGGCGAGCGCGTGCTTGTCGTGGCAAACCGTCCATTCGGCGATGAGTGAGTCGATGGCGGCATGGTTGATGTGCCGGGCGGAGACGATGTCGAAGTGGTCGCTCTTCAGACGATCCGCGACCTCCGCCAGGTCCGGGTTTTCCACGGCGTCGCTCGAAACGAGCCGCAGGAGCGCCTGCCACTGGCGGTCGTCCTTCACCGTGATGGCGATCCACTCATCGTCGCCGGTGGCGGGGTAGATGCCCTGGGGCGCGAAGTCGCGGTCGCGGTTCCAGAGCCGGAGCGGCTGCTCGCCCAGGCCCGCACCGACAACCGTGTTGCCGACGAGCAGCGTGATCGCCTCGGACATCGAGACATCGATGTAGCGGCCTTCCCCGGTCCGCTGGCGCTCTTCGAGAGCGGCGATTAGCCCGATGGCGGCGAACCTGCCGGCCAGCTGATCGGAGAAGACGCCGCTGCCGAGGCGCACAGGTGGCCCATCCGGTGAACCGACGAGCTGGTTCATGCCACCGGCAGCTTCGGTGCTGGGGCCGAAGGCGGCGTAGTTGCTCCATGGACCCGGAGTCCCGTAGCCGGAGAGCTGCAAGACGATCGCCGTGGGGTTGATAGCGCGGAGTTCGTCGGCGCCGAGCCCGAGGCGTTCCATCACGCCCGGGACGAAGTTGCTGCAGATGACATCGGCCTTCGCGGCAAGCTGCTTTGCGATGGCGAGGCCTTCCGGGTCCTTGAGATTGATGCCGATGCAGGGCTTCGACATGTACACACCATCGACCACGCTGATGTAGTAGCTATCGCGGCCGGGGCCGGCCACGCGGACCACTTCGGCGCCGAGTTCGGCAAGGGTGCGGGTGCCGGCGGGCAGCGAATAGGCGACCTCGAATGAGAGGACGCGGATGCCCTTCAGCGGGAGAAATTGCCGCGGAGACGATGAGTTCGCAGAGCCCAATGTGCGCCGAAGTTTACCAGAGGCGCCGGCTTGTTCGACACGGCGGAGATTGCATAGGGGCGGTGCCCCCTGTCGGATTCAGCCGGCGGCGAGGAGCTTACGAAGAAGACCGCGGAGGGTTTGGTGCCCGCGTTCGCCCAGTATTTCGGTGAGCTGTTCCTCAATGTTCTCGATGGTGACCCTCCCGGCCTGGATGCATGCACGGCCCTTGTCCGTGAGGACCACCAACTTGGCGCGTCGATCCGTCGGGTCCGGCTGGCGGACCACGTAGTCCATGGCTTCGAGCTCATCCACAAGCTCTCCCATCGCCTGGGGCGTGATGTTGGCTCCGCGGGCGAGGTCGGTGAGCCGCGAACCTTCGGGCCTGATCTGCGAGAAGACTGCGGAATGGGACGGTTTCTGGGGAAAGCCCGAGCCGACGACGCCATCGACGATCTTGAAGCCCAACAGGCTGTACGCCCGCCCAAGCATGGCGATCGTGTTCATTTCTTCGGGAGAGTCTTGACGTCGCGTCATCGCATCTTTATAAGGTCAACCTGAATATCAGGCACCCTGAAGGATATGGGATCTTTATGATAACCAATCGAACTGCCGCGATCGCGGGCATTCTCTTCGCGGTCCTTTACGGCGCCGGCATTTTCATGACGGCCGGCCAGAACATCTTCCTCGATCACAGCGACGCTGAAGTCCTCTCGGAATGGGAGGACGCGAACAAGTGGGTCACAATCGCCGGGGCGTACATCTTCACGGTGTCGGCGCTTGCCTTCGCGCTCTTCATTTTGCACCTCCGCGCCCGGTGTATAGCCCATGGACGCGCGCCGGAATTCGCAAACGCGGGCGTCCTGCTTGGAGTCATTGCGATCGTCGTGATGGCGATCGGATTCCAGGGCGATGTCGCGCTGTGGGTCGGAAGCACATTCAACGGCGATTTCGATCCGACGGCCGATACGATTCGGGCGATGGCCTCGCTCGCGTTCAGCATCGTCGTGATCGTGGGCGCGCCGACCATGGCGCTGGCGGTCGGCCTCCTCTCCTGGGAGATGCGGAATGCGCTCGCACCGTGGGTGGGATGGCTTGGCCTGGTCTGCGCCCTTGCCCTTCTCGTCGCCTTCTTCAGATTCCCGCTCATGGCGTTGCCTGTCTGGACGATTGCCACCAGCATCGCGCTGTTGCGGAGCAAGGAGCTCGCGCCCGCCTGATCGATCGCACTTCACGCCCCGCACCTGGACGTCAGCTACTTTGCCGCGCTACCCGGCTTCCGCGAGCGCCCGTTCGGCATGGGGCTTCAGCATCTGCATCGGGCTGAGCGGCGTGCCAAGCGAGGCGCAAACGCCGCGCAGGAGGGCGATTACCCGCCCAAGGAGCACGAGGTCTCCGGGAATGGACTCCACCGGATTGGCCCGAAGCGCGCCGCGTTGTGCGGTCCGTTCGGAGCCGGGATCGCCGATCGGGCGAGCATCAAACAACAGTTGCATCAGGGGAAGGATGTCTTCCGGGGCTTCGGATTTCGTCTTCGCGCCAAGGTCGCGCATCGCCGAAACGATGGCGTGCGGGTCGCGGTTGGCACTGGCGACGACGAGTTTCGCGAACCCGAGGCGGGCCTTCGGCGGCAACTCCTTGGTCAGGCCGAAATCGAGCAAGGCGGCCTTGCCTTCCGGCAGGACGAGGATGTTGCCGGGGTGCGGATCGGCCTGGAACAGGCCATCGACCATGATCTGGTGGCCGTAGGCGGCCGCGATCGTTGTGGCGAGGGCAGTCGCGTCGGGGTGCAGCGCTTCGCGCGCTTCTTTGTCCAGCAGGCGGGCGCCCTCGAGGAAGCGCGTGACCAGCACGCGCGGGCGAACGTACTCATCGATGACTTCCGGGACGACGATGCCGGGCAGCCCGCAAAGGTTCGCGCCCACGCGACGGGTCATCTCGGCTTCGCGGACGAAGTCGAGTTCGAGCGGAATTTGCGATGCGACTTCATTGACGATGGCGCGGTAGTCGAAGTCCGGCTGGCGGCGGGCCACAAGGCCAACGATGGTGCGGAGGTTGCGGATGTCGAGCTTCACCAGCGCGGCGACCTCCGGATATTGCACTTTCACGACGACATCGCGACCGTCGGGCAAGGTGGCCCGGTGCACCTGGGCGAGCGAGGCGGCCGCGAGCGACTCCGGTTCGAAGCTCGCAAAGAGTTCGCCGAGCGGCTTGCCGTACTCGTGCTCGACGGTCTTCTTGATAGTCTCGAACGGTCTCGGCGGCACCTGGTCCTGGAGGCGGCCCAGCCAGTTGGTATACGGCCGAGGGAAGACATCACTTCGCGTGCCGATGAACTGGCCCTGCTTGATGTAGAGCCCCTTGAGCTTCACCGCGAGTTCGTACATGCGCTTCGCGGACTTCTCATGCTGGATCTCCCAGGCGGCCGAAGCCGCCTCCGAGTCCAGGTTGCGGACCTTCCGCTGGGTCCGGCGGTAGCCGAAGTAGATACCCGCGGCCGTGCGTGCAACCCGGGCGGAACGACGAAGACGCTTCACGGAGTCGAACACGATTCGGAAGTATGGGGGACGCAGGCCGTACGGTATTCGCAGGCTAGCCCTGGCTTTGTTGCGCCCTTGCCTTGAGCATTCGCGCCACGATGGGACTGGCCTGTGGCGGGTGCCAGGTCTTGTATGCGATCTCCAGCGGAACAGGCCACTCGGCATCGACATCCAGGCGATAGCCCGGCGCGCCTGCCTCCTCGAGCGCCTCGCAGGCAGCCTCGGCGACCGTTCGCATCAGCGCATCATTGTGGGGAGTACCGAAGCTATGGCCGAACGGGAACTCGACGCCGACCACGCGCGGCGCCCGCATTTTCATGGCGAGATCGGGCATCATCGTGACGGTGACGGTGGTGATTCCGAGCGATTCGATAAGACGCGCCAGCACGGGCACGTTCCTGCAGCAATCCGGTCAGGCAGGGGCCAGGAGCAGGACATCGACTTTCTGCTCTTTCAGTCGCGCCGCAACCTCAGGTCCCTGGATGTTTCGCCAGTCGAGCAGCTTGCGCTCCTGGTAGCCCATGAACGAGTAGTGCTCCTCCGCGAGCGCGCCAATCCTGCCCTCGCTTTCGAGAGCGCTGAAAGCGCGCAGCGGCAGCACGACATCGACATCCTCCAGCAGATCGGTGCGATTGATGTGGAGATGTGAGCAGGCGATCTGGTCCTGGCGGACATCGCGCGGGATTACGCGGTAAGTCGGATCGCCCCACTCGGGGTTCGCCCATTCGCGCTCCTCGTCGAAGCCTTCCTGCGAGTCTTTGAGGAAGATGCCGGCCGAGGTCATGAGGGCCACGGTGCAACGGTTGAGCGGCTTTGGCAGGGGTGTCCACGCCTCCGGCTCGTCACTCGGCGGGGTGGACTCATACATGGTCCGCATCGAGCGAGGGAGGTAGCGGTAGCTGTCAACGGTCATCGGTTCGGCTCCTTCCGTAACGAAGCATAGTGCAGATGCGAGCGTACGTTGTTTGAGCGCTTATACTTTTGGGAGCGATGGCTAACGAAGCACTGCTCCGCAAAACCCAGGCCGACCTCATCCTCGAACGTGCCGCGATGCAAATCCAGGCGCTGCTGAAGGAAGCCTGCGAGGAATTGCGCCCCTTCCCGTCTTTCCCGAACGCGCTCTTCACCAACGCGATCGAGTGCGAGGTGGATACCGGCGACCCGGAAGTCGGGTGCATCGTGGTGGCCGACGACGGCGAACTTTACGAACTCCAGATGGGCGTCGACCACGATTCGATCGAATTGATGGATTCGTGGGACCCCGTCACGGCTCGCAAGGAAACGCTGAAGAAGGTCGAATTCCACCCGCGAGACCACATCCAATACGCCTACGCGGGACTGGTAGCGGTGACCGAACACCTTCTGGAGCAGGAGGCTGCCTCGCGATGAAAAAGCTCTTTAAGCTGATGCTTTTCGCGGGCGTCGTGGTCGCGGCGGTGGTGGTGATCACTTCGGCGTCCCGGAAGCGGGCGACAGAACCGCGCTACATCAAGCCCACGCCCTGGAACCCTCCGGCCGTCGATGAATCTCCCCCGGCTGCCGTCGAGGTGGAGGAAGAAGCCGTCGAACAGGCCGTAGCCGCGGCGGAAGACGAAGGGATGACTCCACCCGCTGAGGCCCCGGCGGAAGACTTCGCGGTCAGCTCCGGCGGCGGAGTGATCGTCTCGGAACTTGCGAGCCCCGGGGCAACGGCGGAAGTCCTCGAAGAAGACGCCGCCGAAACGTTCCTCGAAGAAGAACTGCATGTCGCCGACGAAGAAGGCATGGCATTGCCGCCCGACGAACCAGTCGAAGACATCGCGCTGAGCGCCGAAGGCGTGCCGATCGTTTCCGAACTGGCGGCTCCCGAGGCCACGGCCGAGGTGCTGGAAGAACTACGCGAAGAACCTGCTCCGGCGGCTGCGGATGAGGCGCTGGCAGCAGCCGAAAACGCGCCAGACTTCGGGGCGATGCTTGAGGCGGTCGAGGCGGCCGGGCGTGAAGCCCAGGGCCCCGAAGAGGCAGTTGAAGAGACCCCGCGCGAACCGGAAACCACGACCCGCGAACAGGACTTCCTCACCCAGTACTTCGACAAACTTGCTGCGACACCCGAAGACGAAGGCGAGGCGGAGGAACCCCGCGAAGCCGAGGAGCCGCAGGCCTTGCAGGCGCCTGAACCCGAAGAAGAAGCACAGGAAGCGATCGTTGAACCTGCACCGGCGGCGCCGGCAGCCGATGCGCCTGCCGATGAGAACCTGCTGGATTCGGTGGAGGAGGCCCTCGGCGACCTGGAGCCGGCCCCGATCGTGCCCCCTCCCCGGCGGACCGCGGAGTCGTACCTGGACGAGGGCAACGTCTATTTCAACGTTGGGCAGTACGGCCTCGCCATTGAGCGCTATGGCCAGGCCATCGCGATGGACCGCGACCTCACCGCCGCGTACTACAACCGCGCGAACGCCCACACGCGCGCGGGTGAGTTCGACAAGGCCCTTAGCGACTACGACCGGGCGTTGGAATTGCAGCCCGTGGACGCCGATGCGCTCAACAACCGCGGCATGCTGCACCTCTACCGGGCGAACTATTCCGCGGCCCTGAGCGATTTCAACAAGGCTCTGGACATCGATCCGAGCGACACGACAGTGATGGTTAACCGTGGGCTGGCGCAGCTCCACGGTGGGAACGCCGCGGCTGCGCTCGTGGACTTCCGCGAGGCAGCATCGATGGATTCCGGCGACGCCGCCGCCCAGTATGGCGCGGCCCAGGCCGCCGCCAGCATGAACAACCGTGACGAAGCCTTGCGTTACGTGGCCCGCGCCCTCGAACTCGATCCTGGCTACGCACGCGAAGCAGCGGCAGACCCGCGCCTGGCGATGCTGGCCGGCGACGACGAGTTCATGAAGCTGCTCCGGCAGAGCGGTTCGCGCTCCAGCTGAGCACGGCCAGTTCCAGTCATTCACCAAACGACTCCTGAAATTTACCTGGACGTGGTTCAATGTCCTTCGTGCTTGACCCGAGAGTGCAGTACGCGCGAACCAGTGATGGCGTGAACATCGCCTTCTGCACCTTCGGCGAAGGCGGGCCGGGAGTGCCGCTTATCTGCCTGCGGCCACCCCACCTGAGCCACATGGCCCTCGAATGGGAGCTGCCGTTCGAGACTCGCTGGCACGAGTTCGAGACGCTCTCGCAGTCGCGCATGGTGGTGCGATTGGACTCGCGAGGCAGCGGCCTTTCCGATCGGGCGGTCGAAGACGTTTCACTGGAAGCGCGCTGCCGCGACATCGAAGCCGTCGCGAACCGGCTCGGGCTGACGCGGTTCGCCATCCATGCGCAGTTACACGCGGGGAGCTGGGGCATCGCCTACGCCGCTGCCCATCCGGAGCAGGTCTCGCACCTGATCCTCGTGCAGACGTACCTCGATGGGCGCTCCTACTGGAACATGCCGGCCCGCATCGCCCTGGAACCACTCGCACGGCTGGATTGGACGACCTACACGGAGGCCTCGCTTTCGAGCGCATTCAGCTGGGCGCCGAGCAGCCTGCCGCGGGCCATGGCGAAACTCATGCGGTCGGCCATGACCCAGGACGACTACCTGCGGTACCACGCGGAAGACCGCAAGGTCGACGTCACCGGTGCGTTGCGGACGGTCCAGTGCCCGGTGCTGGTGGCCAACTTCCAGCTGAACATGGTGACCGGGCAGGATGTCGCGCGGCGGATTGCTTCGAACGCGCGGGACGGGCGCCTGTTGCTGCCGCGCACATTTGTCGAGGCCCTGGCCGGCTACGACGAGTTCCTGAATGAGAGCTCTTCGGGGGCGAACGAACCGCTTCCAATGCCGCCCCCCGATGCCTTCCGCATCTTCCTCGTGGCGCAGGCCTCGGCGAGGCCGGGCGTGGTGGAGCTCCTGGTGAAACAGCACGGCGGCCTTGCCGTCTCCACGATCGATGGCCGGATTACCTGTCTTTTCGAATCGGCGGCGGCGGCGGTGGCCTGCGCGAAAGCGCTGGCCCATGCGCTCGGCGCCGCGGTGGGCGTGCACGCCGGAGAACCGGATACGGATGCCGAAACCGCCGACCCGGCGCTGGTGACGGCCGCGCTCGCCGCGGGCCTCGCCCGGGCGGGCCAGGCGATCGTCTCCAATATCATCCGCGAGCTTTCGGCGGGGAAGGGTTTCGGCTTCGACGCGTTCGATGGGAATGTACCCGGGGCCGATGACCAGGAGATTCGATTGTTCACGCTCCGCTAACTGCTGGAGAATGGCACTACATGCCTGACGAACCAGCCACCGACCCGACGCCGTTCCATCCCTCGCGCTGGACCGAGCTGCCACCGCCAACCGGCCAGCGCGTGGCCCTGCACAAGCTTTCCGCGGCCCTGCGAAAAATCAACGAAGCGCTCATGGATATGGATGCCGCCGAAGAGGACCTGCTCGCCGCTGCGACCGCTGCCGAGCAGTTCGCGGCCCGGCTCGAGGAGACGCGAACCGGCCACGCCCAGTGGGGCTTCGCCGAATCGAGCACCGCACCCAACGCGCGCGTGATGCTCGATCGCTCCCCGATCATCGGGCTCGGGAACCCAATCGCGCCGCCCCTGAGCTTCCGCGTCGAAGGGGACAGGGTGAAGGGCAGCGGCAGTTTCGGGCTCCAGTACGAAGGGCCACCGAGCAGCGTTCACGGCGGTTACGTGGCGGCGGCGCTCGATGAACTGCTGGGAATGGCGCAATCGCTCAGCGGCAAGTCAGGCATGACCGGCACGTTGACCATCAAGTACCGCAAGCCCACGCCGCTGCACAAAGAACTCGACCTCACGGCATGGGTGAACCGGATCGAGGGTCGCAAGATCTTCGTCTCTGGGACGATCCACCACGGCGAAACTCTCTGCGCCGAAGCGGAAGGCGTCTTCATCTCGGTGGACTTCGAAAAGATGCGCCAGATGCAACTCGGGGGCGGGGACTAACAGAGAGAGGGCCGCAACGGAACAGAGGAACAGAGGTTTTCTGAGGTTGCCCGTTTCAAAAAGGGTTTCTGCCAACCATACCAGGACCACTCGAGACCCTTTGTTCCTTCGTTCCTTTGCGGCCCTTAATTTGGGCACCGAAAAGGCCACCCGCGCCTTCCACAGGTGGCCTTCCCGGAGGGGGCGGCGGGCGCAGGGGCTACGACCCGCCAGGGAGGGAACGACTCGACTTAGCCGTAACGCCATTCCGGCGTTGCCGCGTGGCAACGTCCGCAGTAGCGCTCGCGCGGTTCATAGGCGTGGCTGCACTCAGGGCAGCGGCGCTCGACGGTGCCGCGAGCCGGCACGACTTCGGCGGCAAGCAAGCGGCGCCACCAGGGTTCGTGAGATTTTCGAAGCAAGGATGTGCCTCCAAAAGACGGTGGACCAGCACTCGTCGGCGAGATTTCGCGAACGAGACTAACGCGGTCCTACGGGCTCGAGAGGCTCTGTGCGGCAGGCTTTAGCGGCTGCCACGCCTCTCCCAATACGCCTGCGGGGTTAGCTGACGGGTTCGGTGAAGGGAGTCACCTACCGGCATACGCCGGATTCACCCCGAGTTGTTGGTTCCCCCGTCCGGTGTCGCCACCGGTTCGGCAAGACCATTTGTATCACAAGTTGGAGCAGAGATGCATTAACGGGACGTAAATTGCCCCTGACGGAGCCAGAGGGACCTACTGGAAGAGCGCGCCGACCGACTGGCCGGTGTGGATCCGGGCGATTGCATCGCCGAACTGCGGGGCCACCGGGAGGATTGTCATGTTCGGCAGGCGCTTCTCCGGGGCGAGCGGCACGGAGTCGGTGACGACAATCTCGCGCGCATCAAGCGAACGCAGGCGTTCGACCGCCGGGCCGCTAAAGATCGGGTGATAGCAGCTGATGATGATCTCGCGGGCGCCGTGCTGGCGGAGCGCGTTCACCGCCGAAACGATCGTACCCGCGGTGCTGATTTCGTCGTCGAGGATGAGACAGCCGCGGCCTTCGACTTCGCCGATGACGTGCATGGCCTCGGCGGTTTCGTTGTTGCCGTGGCGGCGCTTGTCGATGATGGCGAGGGGAAGGTCGAGGCGGACCGCGAGGTCCCGCGCGCGCTTCTCGCCGCCGACATCGGTCGCGACGACGGTGTAGTCCTTGAGCGCCTTCTGCTTGAAGTAGGCGGAGACGGGGAAGAGCGCATTGAGCTCATCGAGCGGGACGTTGAAGAAGCCCTGGATCTGGCCGGCGTGCAGATTCATCGTGAGGATGCGGTCGGCGCCGGCCGTCTCCAGCATGTTCGCGATGAGCCGGGCCGTAATGGGGACGCGCGGCTGGTCTTTCTTGTCGCTGCGGCCATACGCGTAATACGGCACCACGGCGGTGATTCGCCCCGCCGAGGCGCGGCGGGCGGCATCGATCATGATCAGCAGTTCGAGGATCGAGGTGTTGACCGGCGTGACGAAGGGCTGCACGAGGTAGACGTCGCGCTGGCGGATGTTTTCCTGGAACTGGACGAAGATGTTCTCGTTCGAGAACTCGAAGACGTCGACCTTTCCCAGTGGGCGTTCCATGCGCGCGCAGATGGCTTCGGCCAGCTGTGGGTGAGCACGGCCGGTGAATATCGCGAGGTCGGTGTACACTCCGTCGGCTCCCGGCATAGGTCTTCAAGGCGAATCTACCGTTTGGCGGCGCTAAACGCGAAACGGGCTTTACAGCATCGAATCAGCATCGCTACGATCCGGAGACCAGCGAATCCGGAATCACCAATGACCTTTCTTTCTTTCAAGTTGCGATTCGAATTGCAAGCCCAAGCGAACGGGACACTTGTCGCGACCTGCAATCAACTTCCGATACTTGCGGCGGGACACGACGCAGACACGCTTGCAGACAAAATGGTCGTTATCCTCAAAGGTGTCGTCGCCCACCTGGAGGCGCTCGATGACATCGCTGCCGCGAAGGAGTTCCTGGCGGGTAACGGCGTCCGCAGCACTGTCAAAAGCGGCCAATTGGGAACACTCGGATTCGATGAGAGCCGCCTTCGAAGAGAACTGACGGACTGGGCTTCGCAACGTTCCCGACCATCTTCGCTGCAATGCGAAATTGCTGCCTGAGTACCTCCCGGGCGAAACATGGCTCGAGATATTCGAGCTTTATGGCTATTCGCGTGAACCCGGGGCCGATGTAGAGGATGCGTATCTCTGGTGCGTGGGAAAGAATCCGGGCCCTCCGACCGGATTCTGGTTTGCCGCATCCGAGTATGCAGCCATCGAAGTCAAACTGGTCGTAGCATTTCTAGTGGACGCTCAAGGGTTCGACGAACATGAATTGCTGTACTGCATCACTGTTATCTTCGGACGGCGGAATGCACTTGCCGCTGACTAGAGCGATCCCAGACCCACCACGCTGCTCACCCGCCCCCTCTACGTAACCCCCCGCTCCCTCAGCCCCGCAATCTCCGCATCCGAGAAACCCATCTCTGCAAGTATCTCCGACGTGTTTTCGCCTACCAACGGCGCGTAGCGGGCGCCCTGGCGAGGGAGGCCGTCGATGTTAAGCGGGTGGTTGATGATGAGCTCGGCTTCCACGCGCGGGTCAGTTGGGGGCGCGACGATGTTGTTCACGCGCAGCTGTGGGTCGTTGGGCAGGTCCTGCATTTCGGCGACGAGCGTGACCGGGACATCGTTCTCCCGAAAGGTCGCCAACCACTCCGTCGCTGTCCGGCTGGCGAAGAGTTCGCGCAGGATCGCCACGAGTTCGACGCCGTGTTCGAGACGTGACGGCTGGTCGAGGAAGCGTTCGTCGGCGAGGAGGTCTTCGCGTCCGGCGGCGATGAGCATCGCATCGAATTCGGCCTGGGTGCGGACCATGTAGAGCTGGAGCAAGCGGCGGTCGCTGGTCTCGTAGAGGACGCGGTTGGGGAAGCGCGGGGGTGGCGGCGGATCTTCCCGAATGGGAAATTTCGCGCCGATCATCGCGCCCTGGCCCAGGCAGGCGTTCGACCAGATGCCGTTCGCGAGGAGGCTGGTGTGGACCTTGCTGCCCTTTCCGGTCCGTTCCCGTCGCAAGAGCGCAGTGACGATGGCGGCGTAGAGCGAAACCGCGGTCGGGTGGTCGCCCATGCCGGGTACGGAGCCGCCGGGTGTGGCGCCCGGGGCGCGGACGCGGTCCATCAGGCCGCTGCGGGCCCACCAGGCGACGCCGTCGAAGCCTTCGAGTTCCGCATCTGGGCCGTACTCGCCGTAGGCAGTGAGGGACGCGTAAATCATCCTCGGGTTTTCGGGCTCGAGGTCCTCGTAGTTCAGGCGAAGCTTGCGGCGGGTGGGAAAGGGCTGGTTCGTGATGAAGACGTCGCATTCGCGAACCAGGCGCATCATGATTTCGCGGCCTTCGTCGCTGGCGAGGTTGAGCGAGATGCTGCGCTTGTTACGGCCATCGCACATCCACATGTAGTTTACGGGTGCTGAGGGGCTGAGCGGTCCGTTGGAGAGCGCACGATACGGGTCCCCGGCACCGGGGATTTCGACCTTGATCACGCTCGCGCCGAAGTCGGCGAGAATGGTGCCGGCGACCGGCCCGGCAATCCAGGTGCCAGCATCGACAACTTTGAGGCCGGAGAAGAGAAGATCCTCAGATTCGGATGGGTTGGTCATAGTGCGGGAATCCTACCGCCCGCCGCGGCGATGTCGAAATCAGAACGGGCGCGGCCGCGCACGGTTAGTAGCGAACGGCGCCGGCCGACTATGCCGCTTCGAACAGGAATTCGATCTCGACGGGGACGCCGGAGGGCAGTTCGGCGAGGCCGACCGCGATGCGGGCGTGGCGGCCGGCTTCGCCGAAGACATCGAGAAGCAGTTGCGAAGCGCCATTCACCACCTTCGGGTGGTCCGTGAAGCCTTCGGCGCTGGCGACAAAGCCCCCGACGCGAATCACGCGCGAGATCTTGTCGAGCGAGCCGAGTTCGCCGCGGACGATGGCGAGCGCCTGCAGTGCGCACTGGCGGGCAAGAGGCGCGGCCTGTTCGATGGTGACTTCGCGGCCGAGCTTGCCGGTCATTGCCGGCGCACCATCCTTCATGGGCACCTGGCCGGAGACGAAGAGCTGGTTGCCGCTGCGGACGCAGGGCGCGTACAGCCCGGCCGGCTTTGGCACCGGTGGCAACTCAATGCCCAGTTCCTTCAGGCGGCTCTCGTGGCTCACTGGTACTCGCCGAGCAGGGTGCTGACCACGTTCTCGAACTCTTCGGTGCTGTAGCACTCGATGACGATCTTCGCGCCCTTCTTCTGGGGCTCGACCTTCACGCGGGTGCTGAGGGCGCGACGCAGACGTGTTTCGATGTCGGAATAGGCGGAGTCCCGGCGGGCGGTCTGCGCGCCCGGTGAGGCGGTCGAGGCGGGCGTCTCGGCGAGGGCACGACGAACATAGCCTTCCGTATCGCGGACCGAGAGCTTGCGCTTCACCACGTCGCGCCAGGCGTTCACGCGGCCGCGGCCCTCGGGGAGGCCGAGGAGGGCCCGCGCATGGCCCTCGGTGATCTCGCCGGCGACCAGGCTGCGGCGAATCTCTGATTCGAGTTGCAGCAGGCGGAGGGCGTTCGCGATGGTCGCGCGGTTCTTGCCAACGCGCTTCGCGACCTCCTCCTGCGTCATGCCGTATTCATCGACGAGACGGCGATAGGCCATCGCTTCTTCAACGGCGTTGAGGTCGGCGCGCTGGATGTTCTCGATGAGCGCCAGTTCGAGCAGCTCGCTATCAGCCGCCTGGCGGACCACCACCGGCACCGTTTCGAGGCCGGCGAGGCGGGCAGCCTGGAGTCGACGCTCGCCGGCGATGAGGAAGTGACCGCCGTCTTCATCGCGGCTGACGATGAGCGGCTGGATGATGCCGTGTTCGCGAATTGATTCGGAGAGCTCACGCAGCTTCTCGGGCTCGAAGTTCGTGCGCGGCTGCTCCGGGTTCGGAGAGATCAGGTCGATATCGAGGTGTTCCGGCCCGCGGGCGCGCACCGGGGTGGGTGCGACTGGCGGGGCCGCCATTGGGCGGCGCTCCGGTTCCGGGTCGCGGCGAGCGATCGGCGTGGGCGCGGGTTCTTCCCGCGCGGGGGGCGGGGCGGCTTCAGCCTCTTCTTGTTCGATTTCGTGTTCGTGTTCCGCGGCTGGGGCGGCCGGGCCGCCAAAGAGGGCATCGAGCCCACGTCCCAATCCACGTTTCGGCTGTGTCATGCGGCCACTCCTGCGCGTTCCAGTAGTTCCGAGGCAACGGCATCGTAGGCGGTCGCGGAACGGCCGCCCTGGTCGTAGAGGAAGATGGACTTCCCGTGGCTTGGTGCTTCGCTGAGGCGGACGGAGCGCGGAATGATCGTCCCGAATGTCTCGGGGAAGTGCCCGCGGACCTCCTCGACCACCTGCTGGGACAGGCGCGTGCGGGCATCGAACATCGTGAGGATCACGCCAAGGACGCGGAGGCGCGGATTGAGGTTGCGCTTCACCAGTTCGAGGGTCTCCATGAGCCGGGAGAGGCCTTCGAGCGCCATGTACTCGCACTGGACGGGGATAATCACCGCGTCGCTGGCGTTCAGGGCATTGATAGTCAGCAGACCGAGCGACGGCGGGCAATCGATGAGGATCCAGTCGTAGTTGTCGCGAACGGTGGCGAGCGCGTTGGTCAGCCGGCGTTCGCGCGCCATGACCGGGACGAGTTCGACTTCCGCGCCGGAAAGCTCGGCGCTCGAAGGGACGATGCTGACTTCTTCGAGTTCTACCGCGACGATGCACTGCTCGAGGGGGATTTCATCGAGGAGCGCGTCGTACGTGCCGGGCACCCCCTTGCCCGAGACTCCCAGGGCACTGGTGGCGTTCGCCTGCGGGTCCAGGTCCACAAGCAGCACGCGCTGGCCGCGCCTTCCGAGGGCAGCCGCGAGCGAAACTGCTGTGGTCGTTTTCCCGACGCCGCCTTTCTGATTTACCAGCGAAACGATTGTTGCGCCCATCAGGCTGCCTCCCAGGTCATCCGTTCCTCGATCTCCTCGCGCGTGGCGATTCCTTCGAGTCCGGGTTCTTCGACAGCCAGGGCGCCCGCCGCAAGGGCGAACTCCATGGCTTCGGTCAGGTCCTCAGTTTCGGCAAGCCGAAAGAGGAACGCGCTTGCGAAGCAATCTCCGGCGCCGGTGGGGTCGACCGGTTCGGCCGGGACCGCATCCCAATGTTCCTGCGAGCCATCGCTATCGAACAGTGTAGCTCCATTGTAGCCACGTGTCAGAACGGCAACCGCGCCCATGCCCGCAATGTGCTCAGCCAGGGCCTCTGGGTCGGCCGTGTCCTCTTCGCTGAAGAAGGCGAGCCAGCCAGGACGGATGAACTTGTTGGCGACCGCAATCGGGTGCGAATGGTGAATCACGCGCTGCCGCCCGGTAATCGCGCGAAGTGGCCCCTGGAGCGAAACGCCGACGATCGAACCTTTGAACCTGAGTGGCGCGCGTGGGAATTCGTGGAAGGCGGGAGTGAAAAACACCACGTCGGGCTCTTCATCCGGCAAGACATGCGGCACGAGCCGTAGCGGGCTGCCTTCGGCGATGAGGAATTGCTTGCGATTGCCGTTCGAGTCGTAGGTGTTCTCGTAGCGCGGCAGCTCGGCATCGCGGTTGGCGCGGAGATCGAGCCCCTCGAGGACGGATTCGTCGAAATCCGGTTCGAGGTTCGTGATCAGCGTGACATCGGCATCGAGGGCGTGGAACGCGCGTGCGGCGAAGAGCGACGGCCCTCCGGGCGTCCATCCACCATCGGATGTACGGTCCAGGGTGACGTTGCCGGCGACGAGTACGTGCGTGTTGCGAACCCTCCTACTGCCTGAGGCTGATAACGACCTTCCGATTATCACCCTCGCCGATGCTATTCGTCTCCAGTTCCGAGTCCTCGGCGAAGATCATGTGCACCAGGCGCCGTTCCGAAGCAGACATCGGCTCGAGTGTAATCGGGTTGCCAGATTCGCGGACGCGGTCGGCCATGCGGTTGGCCATGCTCACGATTCGCTCTTCGTTACGGTGCTTGTAGTGCTCCACATCGATGGTGACACCGCCTCGGCCCGGGTACTTCCGTCCCAGGATGAGGTTCACCAGGTACTGGAGCGCGATGAGCGTGTCGCCGCGGCGGCCAATGAGCAGGCCCAGGTCCTCGCCCTTGATGTCGATGACCGCGAGCACCGAACCGCGGCCGTCGCCGGCCGTAATCGGTTCGCGAATCGAGATTTCGGCGTCGATATCGAAGATGCGGAGCAGGTCATCGACGATCTGGGCGGCATTATCGACCTCGACGGCGTTGATGTCCGGCTCAATCGGCGGCTCGTTCTCGCGAGACGAGCGATCCCGAGGTGGCCGGGACGGCCGTGGAGCGCGTTGCCGATCGCCCTGGCCGCCACCACCGCCACCGCGTGAACCACGTCCGCGGCGGCCGTCGCCAGTGCGTTCCTCGGTGCCGGAACTGGCGCCACGAGTGAAATCGGCGTCGGTGAGTTTCGGCTGAGGCATTTCGAACCCTGCACGGCTCGAATCGCGCGAGCCGCGGCCACCGCCGCCGCCACCACCGGAACGCGACTGTCCACCGCCACGCCCCTGGCGCTGGCGCCCGCCGCCATCCCGGCGCTGGCCGCCACGTTCGCCCTGGCGCGGAATGCGTGTATCCGGGGCTTCGGGGAGTGGGGAGGTGCGAGCGCCGCCCGCGATTCGGGTGACGCGGACAACCGCATCCTGGGCGCCGCGGCCAAAAAGGCCACCGCGCTTGCCTTCATCGAGCACAACGAACTCGACTTCATCGAGTCGAGCTCCGAGTTTGGCGAGCGCCTTGTTACGGGCGTCTTCGACGGTTTTGCCGCTTGCTTCGGCCTGATCCATTGACTGTCCTCAATTCACGAGCAGGTGTTGGGGATCCGCGTTCACCCTGCGCGGTGAGCGCGGCCTGAGGCGCAGCGACGGGTGTGCGCGCCTTGAAAACGGGTTCGAATCCAAGAGCCGGGAAACCATAGGTGAGGATATTGAAGCCGATCTGCGCGATCGAGTTCACCACCCAGTAGAGACTGACGCCCACCGGGAAGCTGAGCGCGAAGAAAGCAAACATGAACGGCAGCATCACGTTCATCATTTGCTGTTGCGCCCGGACCTTCTCGTCGGTGGTGGTGGTAACGGTGGTCTTGGACTGAACGAAGGTGGTTGCGGCTACGAGTGCGACGAAGACATAGCCAATGATGCTATCGCCGCCGTTGCCGCGGAGGTCCACGCCGAGGAAGTGCTCCTTAAGCGGGAGGGCGTGCTGGAGATAGCTCCAGTTGTAGACGTGCCCTGAGAGCTTCTCGAGGGCTTCTGGGGAGTTCGGCAGCGCAATACGAATGGCGCTGTAGAGACCGATAAAGACCGGGAACGTGAGGAGCAGCGGACCCAGGCAACTGATTGGGTTCGTGCCGGATTCCCGGTAGAGCTTCATCACCTCTTCCTGGCGGCGCTTCGGGTCGCTGTATTTCTTGTTGACTTCCTGGATCTTGGGCTGGAGCGCCTGCATCGCACGGGTGCTGTGCAACTGGCGGAGCGTGAGGGGGAAGGTCGCGGCGCGGACCAGGATGGTGAAAGCGATGATGGCCAGCCCAAAGCTGCCGCCAAAGATGTGCGTGAGGAACACCAGCAGGTTCACCAGCGGGTTCAGCAGGAGCAATGTGAAGATATCGCCGATCACTTCTTCACCCCGCTCAACACGACTTCCACCACTCGGAGGTTGTCAGGCTCTGCCCGGAAGAGCTTCCCGTTCGTCGTCGAGATGTAGGCCGCACCGTCGCGAACAACCAGGTCGGCACGAACGGTCCCGGCATCCTGAAGCGGGACACGGTTCCCCATCACCGTGCCGTCCTTGATGTTGATGAATGTCACGACGGGTTTCCGGTCGGCGACAACAAGCACATCTCCAATGATGGCGGGCGCCGCACGAACATGCTCGCCATCAAGCTTCACGGGGTCCCAGAGTGGTGTGATCGTACTGCCACTTATGTCGAGTCCGAATACAGTCCCGGAGAAATCGCCAAAGAAGAGTTTCCCATCGGAAACCGCCCCGTTGCTCCAGATCCAGTTGTTCGCCTTGAAATCCGCGGCAATCGAGCCATCCGCTGTTTTCACGAGATAGATGTGGTGATTGATGCTGGGGACGAAAAGCAGGTCGTCGTTAATGGCAGAAAGCTCCAGGACGGCCCCAGACGCTTTGAAGCCACTCCAGATTTCGTGGCCATCGGACGTCGAGAACGCGTGGAGGCCGCCATCGGTGGTCGCGGCAAATACAGCGTCGCCGACTACCACCGGAGCTGCCCAGATTCCGCCATTGAGCTTCTTCGGTTCTTCCCAGCCCGGTGCTGGAGTCCCATCGGCCTTTTTCCAACCGTAGAGACGCCCTTCGGTGGTGCCGAAAAAGAGCTTATCGCCGGCCATGACGATACCGCCGGCAAGGTTCCCACCGATCTTCTGCGCGTTTCCATCGACGCCGGGCCAGATTGGCCGACCGTCATCGGTCCGGAGTGCGAACACGCCACCGTTGAATGTGCCGAGATAGAGCCGGTCACCATCGAGGATGGGGGTGCCGTAGATGGCTTTTAGATTCAGATTGTCGTCTTCCTTGCGGTCCTTATCGGGGAACGTCCAGTTAGCGGTAGCGGAATCGCCGTCCACGGTGACCGAAGAAATCTTGCCTTTGGAGGTCGTGAGGTAGGCGGTATTGCCGTCGAACACGACAGCGGACCAACCGGACGGGTTAAGGACCCGGACGCAGGAGGAGAGCAGAGGAAGAGAGAGGAGCGCCAGGATGAGGATGGCGCTGCGCCGTAGATTCACCGGGTTATGGTAGGGGCAGGCGCACTTATGGGGCAGGGGGTTGGTTTCACGTGAAACGACCAGGGTCGAGCACGAACATATGTTCTGTGTTTCACGTGAAACACCGGGTATAAATCGCCGTAAGGAACCCAAACAAACCGTAATCGTGTTTCACGTGAAACAAGGCCAGCCGGTTCGAGGAGCCACGGAAGTACAGACGCGACGCGGAAGACATGCGTTGGAACCATGGGGGCTTCATGTGACACAATCTCCGCTCCTTGGGACGGCCCGCGGCAGACTTGGGACGCGGGGACCTTCAAACAAAGACGTGACTCCCGTGGTGAGATGCTCACTACTAATGCCGACCAACGATGCCGCCACACCCATTCCACCAGCTATGCACCGGCGAGCGACCGTCAGATGACTCCAGCAATAACAGTAAGAGCGCACCGTCGCGCAACAGATCAACCCGGCACACCGCGGCGAAAAGGCGTCGACGACACCAGGCGCGCTAAGCGAACATGCGCCACTGCGCTGTTGAAACGGTATCGCAACCCTTCAGCGGTCGCGCCCGCACCAGGCGACCGCCGGCGTTTCACGTGAAACAACTATGTGGGCGCAGCTCTCTTTCACACCGCGGCGACTAAGGGCGGGGGAATGCCTGCCCTAACGCCGGTCCGGGTACCTATCTGACCAAGGGCGGATCCTCCGCCGCAGGTCCGAAGCCTCGGGAAAAGGCGGTAGGCGACGCTTGTCGCAAACCGAGCCGAGACCAGACCAAACAACCGATTCTCATCGTCTCGGGACGCCACTATGCGCACCGCCCAGGTGGGCATCAAAATCCGAGAAGGCACCGTCACCCGCACAAGGACAATTCAGAGAAAAGCGGCTCGTCCGCCCGGAGGTGAACAACCAAAACTGGCCAGCCGCCTCCCCGGCGCAGAACTCGCGAGCCCGGGAGCGGCCGGCCACCAGCACCCGGAGGCGACCGCCTGAACTCCACGATCAACTGAACTCAGTCGGGAACCGGGTCGTAGCCTCTCCCACCCCAGGGATTGCACCGTACCAGACGCCGAACGGTCAGCCAGCTTCCTCGCAAGGCGCCGTGACGCTGCAATGCCTCAACGGAGTAGTTGGAACAGGTGGGCGAATAGCGACAGACGGGAGGCATGATGCTCCCGAACGTTCGCTGGTAGAGCCGCACCAGCCCGATGAGCGCCCTGGCGATCATGAATCTGTCCCCTCGGCGCCCAACTTGCTGAGCTGTTTCCGCAACGCGCCTTCCAACTCGAGAACCGAAGCCTCGCGCGCGCCAAACCGGGCAACGACTACCACATCCAAACCGCGAGAAAGCACGATTGCGCGCGCCGCTTCCCTCAATCGTCGCCTCAACAGATTCCTGCCGGTAGCCTTTGGCACTAATTTCTTCCCCACCGCAAAGCCCCATCGAGACAGAGTCCCACCATTCGGGCTCACCCGGACAACCAAAAGGGGCCCGTTCACAACGGACCCCTTCGAAAAGACGGAATCGAACTCCGCACCTTTGCGCAGGCGGCCAAGACGACCCCTGGGCACTTGAAGACTGCCTAGACGACCGTCAGGCGCTTGCGGCCCTTATTCCGCCGTGCCTTCAGAACCAGACGGCCCGCCCGGGAAGACATCCGGTTCATGAACCCATGCACGCGTCGACGCGGGATGGTGTGCGGCTGGTAGGTACGCTTCGTTGCCATTTCATTCCTCCAACGTCCTCTCGGGCGCGAACTACCAAGCTATCACGACGCAACGTTATGGTCGAATCGACGTCAACTCGCCCAGGCGAGCTGGTAATGGGCGTACGCCTCGTAGATGTACGTTACATAATTCTTGGTCTCGGAGAAGTCTATCTCCTCCACTACGTCGGCGGGGTTCACGGCGCCCGAGCTGGCCCAGCGGTCCGCGCCGACCGGCCCTGCGTTGTATGCCGCCAGGGCGATCAGCGGGTTCCCGTAATTCCGTATCTCACCGCTCAGATAGTGGGCCCCGAACTCAAGGCTCAACGCAGGCAAGAACAGCATCGCCGGTTCGAAATCCGCCACGCCCAACTCACGCGCGAGCGCCTCGCCGGTTGGTGGAATCACCTGGGTGAGCCCCAGCGCACCCGCTACAGACCCGGCATTCGGGTCCCAGAGGCTCTCCTGGCGGACCAAAGACGCGAAGAACAGCGGGTCGATGTTCGCTTTCTGCGACTCAGTATCAAGTACTGAGACGTAGTCGAGTGGATAAGCGACCCGGAGCAGGTCCGCCGGTGGCTCGTGCGACGACACGCCGGCCTGCGTCCGGATTGAAACGGCCAGCTGGGCCGCAACGCTGGTAAGGCCGCAGCCTTTCGCCTCCTTCATCAACTCGAAACTGCGCCATGTTCCACCCCGGGCATCTTCGGCCCAGATCTCCGCAACCGCCGCGGAATTCAGGCCAGACTTCGCAAGCTCGCAGGCAGCGGTCGGCGGGGACTCCTGCGGCGCTCCCCCAATCTGGTCCTGCAACCAGGTCTGAATAACGCCCCAGTCGATGGGCTTCTGCAGGTCGCGCTTGCGATAGCTCACATCGAAGGGCGTGCCGCGCCCAAGTTCGCGTGCCGCTTCGAGTCCGTACAGGTCGACCGGGCCGAGCTGGATCGCGGCCTCGTACGCCTTCACCGCCTCGGCCGAGTTCCCCTGCGCGAGCAAGGCTCGGCCTCGCCAGTATTCGAGGCGCGGGCTGGACTGCGCGATCAGCGAGTCCCACACCGCTATAGCTCCCGCACCGTCGCCGTCTTCGAACAGCACATACCCGGCCCGGAAAGCCGACTCAGAAGTGAATTCGCCGCCAGGACCATCTCGCACGATCGACGCGTAACGAGCACTGGCATCAGCGGAAGAGCTCGCCCACTCGCTCACGCGCGCCGCCCAGTACTTCGCGCGGTGGATGTAGGGCGAACTCGCGCCACTCGAAGCGGCGACATCGTCGTAGTGAATCGCTTCCGGACCGTCGCCAAGATCTTCGTATGCCGCGCCAAGGTAGTAGGCCCGGAATGCGACATCGACTGGCGCTGCCGCCCGATCGACAGCCGGCACCAGCACGTCGACCGCTTTCGCATAGGCGCCCTGGCGGTAATAGGCGAGGCCAGCCACCCCCGGATCGACGTAGTAGCCCCCGCTCTCCAGTTCGGCGAGAGCCAGCCCGGCATACGACGACGACGGGTTCTCGCTGACGAGCGCCCGGAGCTGTTCGCCAACCGTATCGGTGTCTCCCGCAACAAGCGCGATACTCGCCCGTTCGAAGCGAGCGGCGGGGTCGGCCGTATCCGCAATGAGCGCGTCGAGCGCTCCGATGAGGCCAGCCGTATCACCACTCTCGCGCTGCCGTTCCACCTCCGTCCGCCGAATGAGCGTCTTCAACGCCGGACTGACACTTCCATCTGCAAGCAACTGCTCCCAGGCTGCGGTCCCCGTGGGCAGCCATTTGGCGCGTCCCCCTTCGAACCGGTAATACGGCTCGAGCGGGGAGCCGCCGGCCAGGGCCGGTTCGCTATCGAAGAGCGCCGCCGCTTCGCTGTAGCGCTTCTCATCGTTCAAATGCTGCAGCAACAGGTAGCGCGCCCGCACGCCCACGTGCGAAGCGGCCGGCGCCGCCGCAACGGCATCCTCCAGGGCCGAGAACCCCTCGACCGAATCGTTGACCGCAAACGCGGAGTTGGCAGCGCCAACCAGCGCCTCGGCCCGCTCGTTCGCATCCTTTGACCTCCCGGCGACCGCGAGAAACGCAACCCGCGCTTCTCCGAACCTGCCTTCGCGATACAACTCCTGGGCGCTCACCACGTCCGCGGTGGAGGGCGGCTGAGTCGGCGTGCTTGACGCGCCGCCCGGGACGGTAGGTGGAACGGTGGTCGATGTCTCCGGAGACGGAGTTGGTCGCGGGCTGCCGTCCTCCCAGAAACAACCGCCACCGAACGCGGCCGCGGCGAGAATCGCGCCCGCGAAGGCCGAACGCCAAAAGTGATTGCGCGCTCCCATCACCTCTCCGATGCTAGGTTGAGGGCGGCGGACGGGGAAGCCACGCCGGCCCGCGGGAAAGGAAGGGTGAAACCCTGACCCAGACAGCCATCGTCCACGAATCGCTCGCAGCCGCGACAACGAATCAGAATGCCTGGATCGAGATTGCCCTTGACGACGCCACGGCAAATGTCCGCGCACTCAAGGCGATGCTGGGCCCCACCGAACTGATTGCCGTGGTGAAGGCCAATGCCTACGGGGCCGGCGCGGCCACCCTGGGACCGGCGTTGGAACAGGCAGGCGTCGACCGGTTCGCAGTAGTGTGGCCACACGAGGGCTACATGCTCCGCCAGGCCGGCGTGGCGCTCCCGATCCTGGTCCTGGGTCACGCTTTTCCAGCCGATGCGATCCCCGCGGTCCGCTCGTCGCTTACGCTCACGTGTAACTCGTTCGAACTGGGCAAGGCGCTTTCCGAGGCCGCGGGGCGGGCCGGCACCACTACGAACGTCCACGTGAAAGTCGATACCGGGCTGCATCGCTTCGGGCTCGAACTCGATGCCGCCGTCGAACTGGCTGAACGGCTTCGCGAACTGCCCAATATCAGCGTCGAAGGCCTCACCACGCACATGGCCAACGCCGACGAAGCCGACGACTCCTTCGCCGATATCCAGCACGACGTGTTCCGCGAGGCGGCGAAACGCTTGCCATGGATCCCGTATCTCCACACCTCGAACTCCGCGACGGCGCTCCGGCGAACGGAACTCCGGTACTCGGGGGTTCGCATGGGCCTTGCCCTCCACGGGGTAATGCCGCCGAATACCGGCGGGCCGGCCCTCACGCCGATCCTCTCGCTGCGGGCACGCGTCGCGCGCGTTGCCGAAGTCGCTCCCGGAGAAGGCGTCAGCTACGGCCTGACGTGGCGCGCCACGCGACCTTCGAGGGTCGCTCTCATCCCGGTGGGCTATGCGGATGGCTGGCGCCGCGGCCTCGGCAACCAGGGCTCGGTGCTGATTCGGGGCGCGCGCTGCCCGATGGTCGGCCGCGTCTGCATGGACCAGTTCCTGGTCGATGTCACCGACCTCACCAACGTGGCCGAAGGAGACATCGCCACGCTGATAGGTCGCGATGGTGAACAGGAGATCACCGCGACTGAGGTCGCCGAACAGACTGAAACCATCGCGTGGGATGTCCTCGCCTCGCTCCAGGCACGCTTGCCGCGCATTTATCACCGCCGCGGCACAGTCGAAGCCATTGCCCCACCGATGTGGTGAGCTTTCGAGGCCTAGGTAGCAGCCGGGTTCCGGGCAGCCTTGAGGCTCGCCACCACCGTTTCCAGGAACTCCCGGTCGCCGAGGATCGCATGCTCGGGCACGTACATCCGGCCGTAGCGCTCGAGGTAAATCAACTGTTTCGAGCTTAGGAAGTTGGAACGCTGGAAGCTGTTCTCGTGGTACCCGTCGTCGAACGCGATCTTGTGGGCGCGGGCGGCCCTCCGCATGCTGGCAAATCGCGCACGGAAGCCGCGCTTCGGCGGCACATCGCGGCCCGCCATCCGGTAGACCTCGTCGGGCCCTGAAAACAGCGAGGCCATACTCACGTCGCGCAGCGGCAACGTAAGCACCGGTTCCATCATCGTTCGGACGACCTTGTGGATCTCCTCATCCGAGAGGCCGAGTCCTTCGCGCAGGGTAACACCCTGGACCTTGATGAGCGTGGCCGTGATGGTGTCCCAGGCCGACTCGTCGCCGAGCGATGCCTCCACCAGCTTCTGCATGAGCGTCTGGGTCTCTTCGTCGAGCTGGGCAACGATGCCCCAGTCCAGCATCCCGAGGCGTCCGTCGGTCAGGGCCAGCAGGTTGCCGGCGTGGATGTCGGCGTGGAACGTTCCCGTGTGGACAGCCGTGAGGATCCAGGCGCGGAGCAATTCCCGAATGAGACGTTTGGGATCAAGCCCAAGCTCCTCCACCATGGAGAGGTCATCGATGGGCACACCGTCGAGGTACTCCATCGTAATGACCTGTTGACCACTGAACTCGCGGTAGACCTTCGGGATGACCAGCAGGTCGAGGTTGAAGTCTTCGAACATCGTGCGGAAGTGGTCCATGCTGCGCGCCTCGTTGCGCAGGTCGAGCTCCTCACCGATCTGCTCCTTCAAGCCATCGAGGTAACCGACGAGCGAGAACGCCGCCTCGTTCCCCAGGCGCGAAAGGCCGCGAAAGAACGGGATCATGAGGCCCAGGTCGGCGGACACCACTCGGCCAAGACCGGGGCGAAGCACCTTCACGGCCACCTTCTCGCCCGAATGGAGGGTCGCGCGATGAACCACCGCCATCGAAGCGGCGGCAAACGGACGCCGCTCGAACGACGCGAATGCCTCTTCAAGCGACTTCCCGGTCTCAGTCTGAAAGACCCGCCGTACTTCGCGAAACGGCACGCCCGGGCCGCGATCCAGAGTCCCGCGAAACTCATCGGCGACGGTTGGGCCGACGACCGCCGGCGCCGACGCCACCAGCTGGGCGAACTTCACATACGTGGCGCCGAGTTCCTCACAGGCGCGCCGGGCGCCGCGGCTGATAGCCACGCTCTTCGGCTGTTTTCGAAAGAGGACATCGACCGTCGCGGGCGCGAAATGGCGCGCCAGGACCGCCGTCGTTCGAAAGAAGCGCTGCGTTCGCAAGAGGAAGCCGGGGTGCGGCATTTCGATGGGGACGGGCGCCCAGCTTCGGTCGGTCATTTGTGAAAATAGTAGCAGACGAACGGGGTTCGGCTGGTGAGCGCTACCAGATGGTTCGGAGGCCTGGAAGGGACTGGAGACGTTCGTCGGCGGTGACAAGAGGGAGGTCGAGCTCAAGTGCGGTCGCCGCGATCAACTGGTCCGCGGGGTCCATCGACTGGTTTAGTGACAACTGGGCGGCCCGGAGACCAATAGCAGGGGTCAGGGGTTGAATCCGTATCCGCTCATTCTCGAGAATCATCTCGACAATATCGACGAACCGACTCGAACCGATCCGGATACGCTGGCGGGTAACAAGCATGGCCAGCTCCCAAAAGGCGATCGCCGGCACAAAGACCTCGCGAGAACGGCTCATAATTCTTGCTGCCTCCGTGCTCAGGCGACGTCGTTCACCGATGGTCCAAACCAGTACGTTCGTGTCGAGCACGATCACTTCATGGCTTCCCACTCGACATCAATCGGCGTGATCACGTCGCCGATGTATTCGAACAAGTGAGAAAGGTCAGGGAATGGCCAACTATCGCTCTCCGGCGCCTTCTTCCGCTTCGGAAGCGGGACCAAACGTGCCACCGGTTTGCCGCGTTTGGTGACAATCACCTCTTCATCGAGTTCACCGACTTCATCGAGGAGCGCAAGACACTTGGCCTTGAACTCTCCGGCTGCGATCGTGCGTGTCTTCCTGACCATGGTCACATAATATGGTCACGAGCGAGGCGATCACAATCGTCGTGACCAGTTCCAGGTTCATTTCAGGCGTTTTAGATGACCACTTAGCAGCTTGTTGAACGCCTCGGGCGCCTCCAGGTTGGAGAGGTGGCCGGCGTTCGCGATTGTCTCGAACTGCGCACCTTTGATGCCCTCGGCGAGGGATTTGCTGGCCGAGGGCGGGATGACCGTGTCGTGTTCCGCGGTGATCACCAGCGTAGGGACATTGATTTTCGCCAGGTCCGGGGTGGAATCCGGGCGTTCCGCCATGCCGAGTGAAGCCGCCGCGATCGAGTTGGGTGGCTGCGCGGCAATCAGGTCCTGCACCCGCTTCCACAGGTCGGGGCTGGCATGCTCCGAAAGGAGCCGCGGCGGGTTTTCGACGAGGAAGCCGCTGCCTTCCGCCCGCAAACGAGTCGCCAGCTGCGCCCTGCGTTCTTTGCCGGCTGCGTCATCGGCTTCGGCCTTCGTGTTCGCGAGCACGAGCCCACCGACAAGGTCCTGGTGCCCGCGCCAGAGGGCCAGGGCGACGTAACCGCCCATGGAGAGACCGCAAACGAGCGCCTTGCGCATCCCCGCCCGGTGAGCGGCGGCCGCTGCCCGGTCGGCGGCGGTGCTCATAGACATGACGTTGCCAACCGCCTGGGTGCCGCCGAACCCGGGCAGGTTCACCGCCACCACCTTCGTTTCGCGCTCAAGAGCGGCGCGCTGCGGCGCCCACATCCGCGCGTCCAGCGGGAAGGCGTGGAGGAAAAGGATGCCATCGACCGCGCTCATGCGAGCCGCCACTGCACGAGGGTGACGTTCTCGGCATCGTGGTCTTCGAACACCGCCTCCACGGGCGCGCCTATCGGGACATCCTGCATCGGGTCGCCGAGGAGGTTACCCACCATGCGGACGTTGCCTGCCTCCGGCAGCTCCACCAGCACCACAAGGTAGGGGCAGGCGTCCTTCAGGGCGGGGTGCACCGGGTGCCAGATGCGCTCGTAGCTGTAGACCACGCCTTTGCCCGAGACCTGCTGCCAGCCACGGTCGAGCGAATGGCACTGGTAGCAAATCCACTCCGGGCCCCATTGAAACCCCTTGCAGGCGTTGCACCGCTGCACCACGAGTTCGTGTCTACGGGTGGCTTCCCAGTACTCGCGGTCGAGTCCATCGACGGCCGGCGCGGGCATCGGGAGGCCGGAAGGCAGGTACGGTGCTGTTTCTGTTGTCATCTCGAACTCCCTGCGAAACGAGGAATGGCGCTCAACGGCGAAGAATGAGGCTGCTCACTGGTTGAACCATCGGCCCCGAGCAGACCATCGAAATCTTAGCGTCCTTCACCTGGGCCGTCGAGGTCCGGCGAAGCTGGCGGACCGCCTCGGTGATGAGCTCGAGGCCATGCATGTAGCACTCCGCGAGGTTCCCGCCGCTGGTGTTGAGCGGCAGCTTTCCCCCATCGGCCTTGAAGTTCTCGAGGGTCATGAACTCCTCGACTTCGTCGGGTGCGCAGAACCCGTGTTCGACGAGGCTCATCATGACGCCGCCGGTGAAGTTCTCGTACGACTGGCAGACGTCCACGTCCTTCGGGCCGATGCCGGCCTGGCCGTAAAGTCGGGCGGCGACGGTCTTGAAGTTCGAGGTGCCGTAGTCCGGGGCGTTGTGCGCGGTAGCCGCCTGGCGATAGTCCGAACCCTGGGAGGCGGCCATGACGATCGCGGGGGTCTGGCGCAGGTCGCGTGCCCGTTCCGTGGTTGTGAGAATCACGGCCGCGGCGCCGTCGTTCTCCATGCAGCAGTCGAACAGCCGGAACGGCTCGACGATCCAGCGGGAGTTCTCGTAGTCCTCCTCGCTGAGCGGGCGGCCATGCATGACTGCGCGGGGGTTCGATTGCGCGTGGTAGTACGAGGCGAGGGCGATCGCCTTCTGCGGCTCATGGCTGATGTGGTGGTCGTGCATGAATCGCTTCACGCGCATGGCGAACGTCTGCGCGGGCGACATGAGGCCGTACGGTTGGGTGAAGGCCGGACCGCCGGAAACGCTTTTCGCCTGCGAGCCCTGGCCGAAACGCCCGAACTGGCCCTGGGCGAGGCCCCGGTAGACCACCACGTACTTTGAGTAGCCGGCGACGAGCGCCGCTGAGGCGTTGGCAACGGCCCCGCTTCCACCTCCACCGCCGCCGCCCCAGAACATGTTCGAGAAGCTCAGGTCTTTCGAACCGAGCGCAGCCGCGATACGCGGCGGATCGTTGCGGTCGTTGCTATAGGAACAGAAGCCGTCGATATCGCGGACATCGATGCCAGCGTCTTCCGCAGCCGCGAGGATCGCTTCGATAGTGAGCTGGAACTCGCTCCGGTCCGCGGCTCCCCGCTTGTAGTACGCGGTCTCGGCGATGCCGACGATCGCGACCTTTCCGTTGACGGTGTTTTCGGACATACCTGACCCCCAAAGACCCCCTCCGATGGGAGGGGGTGTGGCTATTTGGAGAAATGCCTAGATCTGCGAGTAGCCGGAGCCCTTGCGGTCGATCCCGGTGCCCTTGCCATCCTTGATCCAGCCGAACTCTTGCAGAATTTCCTGGCTGTAGGTAACACGGCCGGTCACCTTGTCCAGCGGCTCGGTGGCAAGCAGGAGCGCTGATTTGGCCATCAGTTCCGGGTGCTCCCCACGCGGATCATCCATGCCAGTCACCAGGTGGTGATGGACGGTGCCCGGGGTGGGGACAACCTGCGAGGGCGAAACACACGTGACACTGATGCCATCGTTGTAGACCTCGGAGGCGAGCCCCTGGGTGAAGCGTTCGAGCGCGGCTTTCTCCGCGCCGTAGAGGGTGCCGCCACGGCCGAAGTCACCCTTGTAAGGCCCGCGGCCCGGGCCAATTGCCGCGCCGCTGGAGATGTTCACGATGGAGCCGGACTTCCGCGGGAGCATGTCCTGGAGGACAAGCTGGCTGAAGTAAAACGGCGCGTGGAAGTTCACACCGATCGAGCGGTGCCACTTCGAAATCGGATAATCCTTGATGGGGATGAAGTAGGTGAGCGCGGCGTTGTTCACGAGCACATCGATGGGCCCGTAGGTCGCGCGGGCGGCTTCGACGGCGCGGACGCACTGGTCGTAGTCGGAGATGTCGGCAGCGACGGCCGTCGCTTCGCCACCAGAATCCTTGATGCCCTGGACGGTGTGCTCGAGCGAGCCTTCGAGCACATGGTCGCCTTCCTTGAGGGTGCGGGCGATGCAGACGACCCTGCCGCCTTCGGCCGCGAACACCTTTGCGATTTCAGCGCCGATGCCGCGGCTGGCGCCGGTCACGATGACGGACTTGCCATCGAGTTTTCCCATCTGGGACCTCCTTACGTGTACGTGAGAGTGTGCCGGCGGAGTCTACAGGATTTTGGGTTGGGGATTTTGGATTTCGGAGGGGGCTGTCGTGCCTATCCCGAAGACCGCACCTTCGCCGGGGTGATAGTCAGCGTCACCCAGATGGCCGGGTTGGCGGTCCAGGACTTGATGGTCTCCTCGGCCTTGGCGGGCTCGTAGTACCGCCGCGCAAGACGCTCGATGAGCGGGACTGTCCCTTCGTCTGAGATCACGCAGGCGCCTTCGATAGTGGCCCATCGTTCGGGAACGCCCACCGGTTCTTCCACCGTGAGCGCAACGCGCGGGTCGGTCGCAATCCGTTTCGCTTTGCGGGAGGTGCGGCTGGTGAACATGCGCGCGACCTGACCGTCCCATTCGAACCAGATCGGGACGATGGTGGGGGCGCCGCTCTCGTGGAGGTAGGCGAGCTTCGCGATGCGGGTCTCGCGGAGAAATTGTTCGAGTTCGGCCGGTGCCATCGATGCCATGTGCTCTCCGTAATCATTGCCAGAAGTGTTCGGATTCTAGGGAACCGCGGGAATTCCCGCGCCCCAGACAGAAGGGGCCGGTAGGATTCAGAGCAGTACTCGCGGGGTTGGCACGATGCGACTTTTCCTTGATACGGCTTCGATCGACGAGGTCCGGGCGGCAGCGCGCTACGGCGTGATCAGCGGGGTAACAACCAACCCGAGCCTGCTCGCGAAAGAAGGCGGAGTCAGCTACCGGCAACGCATCCAGGAGATCGCTTCGGTCATCGACGGGCCGATTTCGGCGGAGTGCGTTTCGCGTAACGCCAACGACCTGGTGGCCGAAGCGAAGGAACTGGCCAGCTGGCACCCGAACGTGGTGGTGAAGATCCCGATCGACGCGGAAGGGCTTGAAGCCATCAACCGCTGCAGCGCCCAGGGCATCAAGATCAACGTGACCCTGATCTTCAATCCCAACCAGGCGTTGTTGGCGTCACTCGCCGGGGCGGCCTTCCTGAGCCCGTTCGTGGGCCGCCTGGACGATGTCAGCTACGACGGCATGGAGCTCATCCACCAGATCGTGAACCTGGTGGAGACCCATAACTTCCCCGCCCGCGTTCTGGCCGCAAGCCTGCGCCACCCCCTGCATGTGACCCAGGCGGCGCAGGCCGGGGCGCACATCGCCACCATCCCGGCGGCGCTCATCCCGCAGATGTTGAAGCATCCACTAACCGATATCGGCATCGACCGTTTCCTTGCCGACGCGAGGACTGCCGGGCTGATCTGAGGGCTGTGACGAAGCCCACCGAACCCGAGAACTTCTCTCAGGCCATCTTCTCGGAACACGCAGCCTCCGAGATCGTTCGGCGCGCGCTCCCGGCATCCGAAGTGCATCAAGCGTTGACTACCCCGGCCCAAGTCCTCCCGGTGCGGGAGGGTCGAGTTGTCCTGCACCATCGGTATGTCTCTGATGATCGGGAATTCCTCCTCAGGTTGTTCGTCGATACGGACCGAACGCCTCCGGTGGTGGTCACCTTGTATCGAACGAGTAAGATCGAAAAGTACTGGAGCGACTCTTGAAGATTACGTACGACTCCGAGACGGACACCTTGCTCCTAATCTTCCGGGATGTGCCGGTGGCTGAGAGCGATGAAGAGAAGCCGGGCCTCGTGCTTGATTACGATCAGTCGGGTGAGATTGTCGCGCTCGAGGTGCTGGACGCTTCCCGGCGCGTGGAAGACCCCAAGATCATCGAATTCATCGAAGTCGCCTGACCGGTGCCAGGAGTGATTGCCCTGCTGCCCGAACCGTTCGCCGGCCGCGTGCTTGGCATGTGGGAATCGATGGAGCGCGAGTTCGGCGTCCCGCGCGGCTATCCCGGCGCCGTCCCCCACCTGACCTTCCACATCGGCAACCACGACACCGACACCGGCGCCGGACCGATCGTCCACCGGGTAGCGAGGGAGACGCCGCCACTGACCGTCTTCACCGCCGGGCTGGGCGTGTTCGGCTCGGAACCGCCGGTCGTGCACCTGGTGGTCGCGCGCTCCCCGGCGGTCGCGTCGCTCGCCGAACGGCTCCGATCGAGCCTTGCCGCTGCGGGTTTCGAGGGGACCGACCCGTATTTCGCGGCGGACCGGTGGATCCCGCACATCACCATCGCCCACCGAAACCTCGCCGGGGTCGAGATGGGCCCGGTCCTTGGCTGGCTCGCGAAACAGGATCTCGCCTGGGAGATCCCGCTCCGGGCGATTTCCGTAGCCCGCGAGACGGACAGGGGCGCAGAGATCCTTGAGACCTTTCCACTGGCGGGCAGGTAGCCCGCACGCGGCAGACGATTCCGGCATACTGTTGCAGAAGCAACTACCGCGGAGACGCATATGCGAACCTTGAGGATCTCCCACCCTGCCTTCCAGGGCGCCCATGCCAACGAAACCATCGAGTTCTACACAAAGGTCCTCGGCATGGAACTCGTCCTGCGCCAGCCGAATCTCGACTACGAACCTGAAGAGCACCTCTTCTTCCACGTTGGCAACGACAACTTCATCGCCTACTTCGTGCCGAAGCCGGGAGTCGATCCGGCGAGCTATCAGCCGGCGCAGTCCGGCTCCGGGCACATGGACCACCTCGCAATCGACATCGAACTCGCCGACCTGCCTGCCTGGGAAGCTCACCTTCGCAAGCATGGGGTGGAGTTCGAAGGGCCGGTCGACCGCGGCTACGAACGTTCGCTCTACTTCAAGGACCCGAACAACGTGACCGTTGAACTGCTCGCCTGGCTGACGCCGCCGCCGGCCGGAGTACCGCAGGCATCGCTCATCGCGCGGGCACAACAGCTCCGCGAAGCGCGTGGCGCCGAGTACATCCACGATGAGGATGTGCGTGCCGCCATCGCCGAACTGGGGACCTGACCCCGGGGTTGGAAGAGTGTTGGGTTTGCGTTGGAATCGCGTTTGATCCAGCACTCCATGGCGTTGGGGTGTCGACGGAACCGGTTGGGTTGAATGTTCCGGCTGGCAGGGCCCTGGCAATCGAGTTGGGCAACCCCCTCCCATCACCTAAGAGTGCAAACCTGCCCCCCAACCTCCTTCAGCCGCCAATTAGCTTCGACGCCATCAAACCCAACCGTTTCCAACGGTCCACCACCATCACCATGTTTCCCCGAGACCCTTCCATCTGTTTCGATGGATGTTGATGTTGGACGCGATCGAGATTCACATCGCCGGGGGAAACGGCGGGCATGGGGTGGTGAGCTACCACAGGGAGAAGTTCGTGCCCGAAGGTGGCCCCGACGGCGGCGACGGGGGACGCGGCGGCCGGGTGTTCTTCCGGGCAGTGGACGATATCTACACGCTTGAGCAGTACCGCTCGAAGCGGAAGTTCAGGGCGGGAGCGGGCGGCAATGGCGGGCCGAACCTCCGTACCGGCGCCCATGGCACCGACCTCTACCTCGATGTCCCTGCGGGCACGGTTATCCACGATGCGGAGACCGAGGACTTGATCGCCGACCTGGCGAACGTGGGCGAGGAAGTGCTGGTGGCGCACGGCGGCCGCGGCGGCTGGGGCAACAAACGCTTCGCGACCTCTACAAACCAGACGCCCGGCTTTTCCCAGAAAGGCCAGGAGGGCGAAGAGCTTGATGTCCGCCTCGAACTGCGCCTGCTTGCCGATGTTGGCCTCATCGGGCTGCCCAACGCCGGGAAATCGACGTTCCTCGCGGCCGTGTCGAATGCGAAGCCGAAGATCGCGAACTACCCCTTCACCACGCTCGAACCGATGCTCGGGGTGGTCAATGTCGGCTACGAACGGTTCACACTCGCCGACCTTCCCGGACTTGTGGAGGGCGCGAGCGAGGGATACGGTCTGGGCTTCGAGTTCCTGAAGCACATCCGCCGATGCCGGGTGTTACTCCACCTCGTCGATAGCAGCTCGCCAGACCCGGCGACGGACTATGAGCTCATCGAAAGTGAGTTGCGCGCCTACGACCCGAAGCTGGACGAGGTCGCGCGGGTCGTAGCGGTGAGCAAGGCCGACCTTGATGAGGAACAGGCGCGCGCGTCGGCCGACGCGCTGGAAGCGCACCTGGGACAGCCGGTTCGAGTCATCTCGGCCGAGATGGAGACTGGATGCGAGGCTCTCATCGCGGAACTCATGGCGCTGGTCAACGAAGAGAGGGCGAAACCGGTGGACCGCGACGAGGAAGAGATCCCGGTCCTTCGGCCAGCCTCGGAAGAGCGGTTCTCCGTCCACCGGGATGACGACGGCCGGTTCGTTATCGAAGGCTACCGCGCGGTCTCGTTCGTTCAGATGATGGATACGCAGATGCCGGGCGCCTACGACGAGATCTTGCGGCGCCTTGAACGCTGGGGAATCGCGAAAGTCCTCCGTCGCGAGGGCATACAACCGGGAGACACGATGGTTTTCGGCGACACCGAGGTTGCCTGGGACGACTGATCCGGCCACCGGGCGCCGCGCGCCGGGAACAATTGGTCCTAACGAATGTCGCTGTTTACGTGCATTCTACCGACCATGTACACGCCACCACACAATCGCCAGAGCGACCCGGACGAAGTTTTCGCGTTCATGCGGGAGTTTCCATTTGCCACGCTCGTCACCTCCGGTGGGGCCGGGTTGATAGCGACGCACATCCCCCTGGCGACTGTGCGTGATGGTGATTCGCTGCGGGTGAGTGGCCACATCGCGAAGGCGAATCCCCAGGCGAAGGACCTCGCCGCCGGGACGGAAGTCCTCGCGGTCTTCGCCTCGCCGCACGGCTATGTGTCTCCGAGCAACTATGAGCCGGGCAACTGGGTGCCGACCTGGAACTACGTTGCGGTTCACGCCTATGGCGTGCCCGAAGTATTGGAGACCCGGAAGGCGAAGCTCGAGGTGCTGGCCGCGACCATCGCTGCTCATGATGCCGGCTTCCAGGCCGAATTCGACGCCTACCCGGTGGAGTTCGTGGATGCGAAGCTCAAGGGGATCGTCGCCTTCTCGTTTGCCGTTAGCCGGACGGATGCTCGCTGGAAGCTGAGCCAGGACCGGCGCCCGGTGGAACGCGAGCGGGTCTCCCTGGCGTTGAAGCTCTCGAACGACCCATCGGCCAACCGGCTCGCGGCTTACATGGAGCAGCAGGACCCAGTGAGCGCGTGAGCGTGCGGCCTGAGTGGGCTTCGTCGCTGGCGGAAGCGTCCCGGGGAATCCGCCGGGGACTGAGGGCTCAGTTAGCCCTCGGCCTCTCCATCCAGGCGCTCAGCCAATCGCGCCGACACGGCCTGGATTTCGTCAAACGACTCACGAATGGTGGCGTTCTCGAGGCTAAGCCGCGCGCGTTCGTACGTCATAGAGCACCAGGCCGTCTCTTTCGATTTCGGAGCGCATGGCTGTCGACGCGGTCTCGAGCCGGACGACATCGATCTGGAGCAGGGTCGGGACTGCATCGAGACTTTCGAGAATCTCTGCCCATTCAATCGCACTCGCACCGGTCGCATCGATTGCGATGTCGATGTCTGAGCGATCTCGGTTGTCGCCGCGCGCGCGGGATCCGAACAGGAGAACGGCACGTACTGCTTCGAATTGCCTGAGCGCCCGAGTGATCGAATCGGCAACCAGGGCGGTGCGGGCGTCCATTTATCGAGTCTACCACGCGAATTTGTGAGAACTGATTGAAACGTCCATGGCAGATCGCCACACTCTCCGATCGCCGCCGGCGCCGGGTAAGCCGGACCGCGGCAAGGAGACACCGAGGTGATAACGGAACGACTGACCTTTCGCGCGAAGTACGGGCAGGGTGATGCCCTCGTGGCTCTGATGAAGGAGGCCAACAAGATCATGCCCTCCGCAGACATGCTGTCCGCGCGCGTCTACACCGACTTCACGGGGACGATGTTCACCTGCGCCGCCGAGTTCGATTACGCCGACCTCAGTACCTGGACGAAAGCGAGCCAGGGGGATGCTGCCCAGTACGGCACCCCGGAGTTCCAGGCCTGGTTCGGAAAGATGATGGCCTGCACCGAAGTCGGTGAACGCCAGATCTTCAATTCCGAGAAGATCATCTAGCGGTTGAGCGCGTACCGGGTGCGATTCTCTTCCGTATCCGGCACGAGCTCCCAGCGAAACACCTTCCCATCGCGGAGCTCGCTCAGCCAGATGACCGTGCCGGCAACGGCCATCCTGTGGGATGAATCAGGTACTCCGGGAAGGATGTGGCGTAGCCACGCCAGCCCGGTTCGTTCGCCTCGCGCCCGCCCGTCGGCGACTCATCGAAGATGCGCAGCTCGTGCTCTTCGTGCATGAGCGCGACGAGCCCTTCGACATCACCTCGGTTGATGCAATCGATGAAGGCGATGGCGATGGCAAGCGGCGAGGTTTGGAACTTCGGATTCATCGCCGAACGCTACCGCGCCGCCTGACCAATTCCAAGCGGGCCTGGCGCTAGAGCCCGGCCACTTCGGCGTAGCGCTTCAGTGACGGGATCACTTTGTCCGCGCCTTCTGGGCGAAGGCTGAAAAGGCAGCGTTCGACGCCCATCGAGGCGTAGTTCTCGATCGCCTCCGGCGATGGCGGCACACCGAAGACCGAGACCGGGATCTTCCCGCGGCCCGCGTCCTTCGCCTTCTGCTGCAACTCGGTGATCATCGTGCTCAGGACTGCGCCGGAGCGGCCGCCGATGGGCATCCAGCCATCGCCGTATTCGATGACACGGTCGAGCGTCCGCGGGCCGGCGCCACCGACAAGGATCGGCGGGTGCGGCTTCGCGGCGGGCTTCGGCCATGACCAGATGGGGTCGAAGTTCACGAACTTGCCGTGGTACTCGGCCTCGTCCTTCGTCCAGATCTCCTTCATCGCGAGAATGCGCTCGCGAAGGATGCGCCAGCGGAGCCGTGGGACGGTGCCGTGGTTCTCCATCTCCTCTTCGTTCCAGCCGCCGCCGATGCCGAAAAGGAACCGTCCACCGGAGAGGAAGTCGACGCTGGCAACTTCCTTGGCGAGAGTGATGGGGTCGCGCTCCATCACGAGGCAGATGCCGGTGCCGACCTTGAGGTTCTTCGTCACGGCGAAGGCAGCCCCCGCCGCGACGAACGGATCGTAGGTGTGCGAGTACTCCATCGGCAGGGGAGCGCCGCCCGGCCAGGGTGTGCGCCGGCTGGTGGGAATGTGCGTGTGCTCCGGGAAGAAGAGCGACTCGAACCCGAGTTCTTCGCAGGCTTTCGCCAGCTCGTGCGGCGGGATCGCGTAGTCGGTGGGGAACATCTGGACGCCGAACTTCATGGCGGGACTCCTCGGGTTTCGGATAGCCGGGCGATTGTAGCGGGATGGGCGTCAACTCGTCGGCAGTGAGGCGATTGCCGCCTCGCAGATCCAGCAAATAAACTGCGCCGGTCTCGCCTGATGCAACCATTGGAGGTACGAGCGATGACCGAAGAGTCTCCCGGACGGCAAGTCTCGGTCAATGGAACAACGCTTTATGTTGAAGAATATGGGGTTGGCCAACCTCTGGTCCTGGTACATGGAGGCACGTGGTCGCTCGAGTCATGGCGGCCGCTGATTCCGTCTCTGGCAGGCAATGCGCGGGTCATCGTGTTCGATAGTCGCGGACATGGGCGTTCGACGAACCCCTCCGACGAATTGAGTTACGAGCTTTTGGCCGATGACACGGCGGGCTTGATCGATGCTCTTGGCCTGGAACGGCCGTTCGTCGGGGGCTGGAGCGATGGCGGCCAGGTGGCGCTTGAGCTTGAACTTCGGCACCCCGGTCTCGCTCGAGGGCTGATTGCCGGAGGTGTTATGCACGACTTTCGGTCTCCAGAATTTTCAGGGTTCGTCAGAGGAATGTTCTGCATGGACGCCGGCGGGCTTGTTGATTGCGATGCCATGGAAGTCCAGCGCCCGGTTGTCTCAGGCTGGATGAAATCCGCTCACAAGCAGTCGCAGGTGCAGTGGCGAAAGGTGGCGCAACAGACTGCGGAGATGTGGTTGAACTACAGGAAACTGACGGAAGATATTGTCAATCGGATCACAATCCCGACGCTCGTGATCTCGGGAGATCGAGACGGTTTCACGCCGCTTTCCCACACCATCGACTTTTACCAATGGATAGCCGGCGCTGAGCTGGCGATCCTACCCGGCCGGGATCACGGTGGCGTCCTCCAACAGCCCTTGCTCTTTAGCGCGACGGTGGCTGACTTCATGGCGCGACATCAATAGCGTGTCCGGAGCCTAGAACTCGAACGTATCCCCCGGCCGCAGCACGGTGAACGGCTTCTTGTAGAGCGGCTTCAGCCGGTGTTCGAGATCCTGCAGGAAGTTCTCTGTGGCGTCCGAGAAGTGCGTCACAAGCAGGCGTTCGCAGCCGGAGGCGTTTGCCATCGCCGCCAGCTCCGGGACGCTGGTGTGCGTTTCGGCGACGCGGGTGCCGGGTTCGAGGACCGTGCATTCGGCGAGGAAGATGCCCGCATCGCGGCCGACGTCGATGGCGGCTTCGCAGTAGGCGGTATCGCCCGTGTAGCCAAAGACCCCGTTCCCCAGCTGGAGACGGAAGCCGTAGTCCTCCTGCGCGTGCTTCGTCGGCCCGACGAACGAGACATCGATGTCGCCGATGCTGATGGTCTCGGTCGGGTCGTATTCGCGTGTGTCGAAGATTTCGATCCAGCGGCCGGCGGTGGAGCCGCCGACGTTCACCTGGAGCGCCTTGAAGCAGGCATCGAGGGTCGCCATGCCGCCGGGCGGGAGGAAGAGTGGTGTGCGCCACGGCGCTCCGCCGGTCATTCGCTGCCCTGGAGCTGTCGCGCGCGCCACGTTGAAGGGCAACAGGTCGAGGAAGTGGTCGGAGTGCATGTGGGTGATGAATACGGCGTCGATATCGTGCACTTCCGCGACGCTACGGAGGTTTGCCAGAGAGCCCGGCCCGGCATCGAGGAGGATACGGGCGCCGTCCTGTTCGAGCAGGTAGGAAGAACACGCGCCGCCGGCGTGGGGCGCGCCGGAGGATGTCCCGAGGACGGTGAGTTTCGCCATTGCGGTCCTCCTTCGTCACGAGACTGACGGTCTCCTGTTAACGCTCCCGCCGCGCCGGTAGTGTCACGTATGCTACGCTCAGAACCCGTCTACGTTGACGTGAGGGTAAGCCTACGGTCGGCTGGTTCACCAAGACGTTCTACTCGCTCGAGAACACGCAGTTCCGCCTGCTCTGGCTCGGCACGCTGTTTTCATTCATGGGCATGCAGATGCAGGTCATCGCCCGCGGGTACCTCGCCTTCGACCTGACCGGCAAGAACTCCGCCCTCGGCGGCGTGATGATTGCCTTCGGCATCCCGCAGCTGTTCCTCGGCCTCTGGGGCGGGGTCCTGGCGGACCGGCTGCCGAAACGGAACCTGCTGATTATCTGCCAGATCATCGTGGCGCTGAACTCCGCCGCGGTCGCCACGCTCATTGAGATCGACCGGATCGAGTTCTGGATGCTGATCGTCGCGGGCTTCGTGCAGGGTGCGGGCTTTGCCTTCATCGGCCCGGCGCGCCAGGCGTTTATCGGCGACCTTGTCGACCGGCACGCCATCGGCAACGCGGTCGTCCTCCAGCAGTTGAGCATGAACAGTTCGCGCGTCATCGGCCCATCCATCGCCGGCGCGATGATCGGCATCGCCGTCATCGGCACGGCCGGGGTGTACTTTGTCACCACGCTGGGGTTCATCCTGGCCACGGTCACGATGCTGCGCTTGCCGGCCGGCAACCCGAAACCGCGGGAAACACCCGTCTCGCCGATGGCGGACCTGAAAGATGGCGTCTCCTACGTCCGGAAACGGCCTTCGATCACGCTGCTCATTCTCACTTCGTTCGCCGTGATCATGATGGGCTTCCCGTACCAGTCGTTCCTGCCATCCATCGCCAAAGACGTCTACCACGTCGGCGGTGGCGGGCTGGGCGTGTTGCAGTCGTTCGGCGCGGTTGGGGCCGTCATCGCGACGCTGCTCGTGGCCGCCTACGCCGAAAGCAGGCACAACTGGATTGCGCAGCCGATGCTGGCGATCATCTTCGGCCTTTCGCTCGTGGGCCTGGGCCTTGCTCCGAACTTCTGGTTCGGCGTGCTGGCCATGATAGCCGTGGGCGCCTTCGCGGCCGGGTTCCAGGGCGTGAACAACTCGCTCACCATGCAGAGCACCGATGGCCCCTACCAGGGCCGCGTCCAATCGATTTCGATGTTGAGCTGGAGCCTCTTCGGGTTGATGTCGCTGCCTATTGGCATCGTCGCCGACCAGATCGGCATCCAGGAAACGATGGTGATCCTCGGCGCCATCGTGATGGTCTCCGTGATGGCCCTGTTGTTGTTCGCAAGGACCTCGGCGGTGGTCGAAGACCGGGCAGAGCGCGTGAGGGCCATCGATGCGCGGCGTTCCGAAGCCGGCGCGGCGGCCGGCGGGCGTTAGCGGTTTCGTCCAGAAGTCTGGGATGCTTCGAAACCATTTCGTGACAGATTTCACATGGATTTCATGCACGAACCGGGGCGGATGAATTTCACGCGGCTATACTGGCTCGGGTAGGGGGCGACACGATGCGAACCGTGTTCCTGGTTACCCGGCACCCCGACGTCGCGCGTCTGGGTCCAGAACTGGAGCGCGCCGGATTCTCGGCGCCGGCCATCGCGCCCGAGCGGCTGGCCAATGATGAAGTAAGCCCCACCGCCGATGTGGTCGTTCTCGACCTTCGCGACATCCCTGTTGCGGCCTTCAACATTCTCAGCGCGAACTACGCCGAAAACGGCGTCATCCTGATTGTCATCGCCGGCCCCGAGCAGATGGACCGCATCTCGGTGGACCTGCCGGTGGACGACTTCATCACCCTTTCGGCGCCACCGGAAGAGCTCGCCCGGCGCATCGAACGGGCGCTCTGGCGCAAACACGGAGTCGATAGCGAGAACTTCGTCCGCTGCGGCGCACTCACGCTGGACCTTTCGAACTACCGCGTCACCGTGGACAACGAACTGCTGGTGATGACCTTCAAGGAGTACGAGTTGCTTCGCTTCCTGGCCATGAACGCTGGCCGCGTTTTCACCCGCGAGCAGCTCCTCAACCGGGTGTGGGGTTACGACTATTTCGGCGGCGCCCGGACGGTGGACGTCCATGTCCGTCGCATCCGGGCGAAAATCGAAATCCACGGACACGCCTTCATCGAGACCGTCCGGAACGTCGGCTACCGGCTGGTGGCCGAAGCCAAGAAAGACCCGGTGGAGTAACCCGGCCGGGTTTTCAGCGTTTCCAAGCGTGCCATGCAACTGAACGAGACCTTCGACCGCGTCGCGGAACTCTACGATCGCGCCCGGCCTCGCTACCCCGAGGAGCTGTACGACGACCTTGCCCGGCTGACCGGTATCCAACCCGGCTCCCGCGTGCTCGAAATCGCGCCTGCGACCGGCATCGTGACCGTTCCCCTGGCACGGCGCGGCTACAACGTCACCGCTGTCGAGCTCGGCCAGAACCTGGCCGCCGTCGCCCGGCGGAACCTCGAACCCTACCCGAACGCGAGGGTCGAAGTTTCGCGATTTGAAGAGTGGCCGCTGCCCGCTTCCCCGTTCGACCTCATCTGTTGCGCGACCGCGTTCAGCTGGCTCGATCCGAGCGTGCGGCTGACGAAGTGCGCGCAAGCGCTTCGGCCCGGCGGCCACCTCGCCATCTGGGATACCCACCACGTCGCCGGCGGGACCGCGCAATTCTTCATCGAGGTGCAGGAGTGCTATGAACACTGGGATCCGGACACGGAGTCCGGGCTGCGCCTGGTAGCGGCTCGCGATATCACCCCGAAGACCTACGGAATCGAAGAACACGGGGAGTTCGACTCGCTGGAGATACGAGACTATGTAGTGACGTTGCCATATTCCACCGCCTCGTACCTGGACGTTCTTCGCACGTACTCGCCGATGATCGCACTTGATGAACCACTTCGACGAGGGCTGCTTTCGTGTATCGAGAGGCTCATCGATAGCAGCTACGGCGGGCGGATTGAAAAGGAGTACCTGTTCCAGCTGGTACTGGCGCGCCGGAAGTAGCCGCTGTCAGGCGGCGCGGTGCATCCGCTTTCGTTCGTAGAGCGACGCATCCGCTTCCTGGAGGAGGCTGCTGGGGTCGTGGCCGGCGCCAAGTGTCGCCACGCCGACCGTCGCCTGGATGGTGCCCCGGCCGGACGTGGCCCCTTCTACCGCGAAGTTCACCGCCTCGAGCGCGGTGCGAATGCGCGCGGCGACTGCCTCGCCTTCGGCGCTGGTGCGGTCCGGCATGATGATGGCGAACTCGTCACCCCCGGTCCGGGCCACGGTGGCCCCTCGGGGCGAAGAATCGAGGATCGCCTGGCCGGCGATACGGAGGGCCATATCGCCCGCGGCATGGCCGAACGTATCGTTGATGTTCTTGAAGTGATTGAGGTCGACGAGAGCGATGGTCAGCGGCCGGGCTTGTTCCCTGCAGGCCACGAATTGTTCTTCGAGTTCGAGGTTGAAGTAGCGGCGGTTGTGCAAGCCGGTCAGCTCATCGCGCGCGGCGAGTTCCTGGAAGCGCCGGCCCCATTCCTGGTCGAGGATGGCCTGGCGCTTGCGCGGCACCTGCGCGACCACGCTAACGATCACGGCGAGGGCCATATACCACGCGCCGAAGGCGGCGAAGAGCCACGGATCGCGAAAGTAACAGGCCATCGCGAAGATCCCAAATCCCACCGCCCACGAGCCGAACCCGAAGACGCGCGACATGCGCATCGCCTGTTCGACTTCGGGATGGTCCCCAACCGGGACAAAGCGGATATCCATCGGGTTTTCCCTGACCTTCTATCCGAACTATCGACTGTCCGTGATGGATTGCGTATGGCCGAAGCCTGATGTTCACATTGCGAGTTGTGGCAGTCGCGGTCACGGGTGGTCAGCGGCGGCCGAGTGACCCCACGAGTGTGCCGATGATTGCCAGGGGAAGCAGGATCTCGGCGGCGACGCAGTGACCATGCTGGGCTAGCGCGGCGGCACCGAGCAGTGCGGCCACGCTCCCGACTGCGAGCACGATCGAGTCGCCGACGATGAAGTCCCACCAGAAGGCGAAGAAGGCGATGGCGTACTTCATGAGGTCGCGGGCTCCGGCCTGACGATGCGTTTCGATGGGCGCCGTTTGAAGATCGCGACCAGGCCAAACGCGACCGCGATATAGAGCGCGATCAACCCCACCAGCATGCCGTCTTCGAGTGTCCACTCGATGCCGATGCCTTCGCCGGCCCAGAAGGTGCCGAAGGCGGTCAACATCACGCCGACTGCGAACTTAATGTGGTTTTCGGGCACCCGGGCCAGCGGCCGATGCACCACCAGTCCGGTCCCGACGACGAGCACCAGGCCGACGGTCGCGCCGGCGACGGTGAGGCCGTAGCTGCCATGATTCGCCCCGAACGTGAGCACGATGAAGGCTACTTCGAGCCCTTCGAGGAAGACCCCCTTGAACGACACCGTGAAAGCCGTCCAGTCGAAGCCCTCCGGCAGCGGTTCGGCTTCGAGTTCGGCGACTTCTTCCTGGTAAATGGCGGCCTCGTCGTGGAGGGCCTTGCGGCCGCTCGCCCGGAGGATGGCCTTTCGCAGCCACTGCAGCCCGAACACCAGGAGGAGCGAACCGATGACGATCCGCAGCCCATCGAGAGGGACCCAGTTCACGAGCGACGGCCCGGCCACGGCGACGACCGCGCCAAGCGCAAGCAGCCCCGCCATGACGCCGATCAGCGGCGCGCGCCAGCCGCGCGTCACGCCCGCGGCGAGCACAATCGTCAGCGCCTCGACCATCTCTACGGTCGAGGCGAGGAAGGCGCCCGAGAAGATGAGGACGGAGTTCACGGCCTGCCTTTCGTATTCGCCGTGCGGGATGACCCGCGACGGCTGCCTGGTCTCGCATCATACGAAGCCAGCGAGACCGCGCTACTGTCACCAACGCGATCGCAAACGTGAACGATTCGGACAGGTAAGGAACACTCTGGCTCTACCGTGCGTTGTGTACGATGACGCTCCACACGGCGGGAGGTGGCGGAATGAGAACCCGAGCGGTTCGTGTATCGATAACGATGCTCATGCTTTCGGTGGCCCTGCTCGCGGGCGGGCAGAGCGCTAGCGCGGCAAGCACCAGGACCTGGACAGGCATGGGGACCTCGGATCACTGGTCCGACGCCGCCAACTGGGATATCGGAGTTCCGGTCGCGGGCGATTCGCTCGTCTTCCCCGCTTCCGCCTCCCGTAAGGCGAACACGAACGACCTCGCGCCGAACACCAGTTTCGGTACCGTCACGTTCAACGGCGCCGGCTATGTCATCGACGGAAATGGCTTCCAGGTATCCACGTCCCTGGTGAACCAGCCGGGCACCGGCACAAACCGGCTCTCGCTCTCCCTTGGCGGTGGCGGCGAGGTGGCCCAGCAATCCGGCAAGCTCATCCTCGACCATGCCAACAGTTACACCGGCGACACGACCGTGATGGGTGGCGTACTGGCGATCAGCGACGACGACGCACTCGGGGGGACGGCGAACGGCACAACCGTGAGCGCCGGCGCTACGCTCCAGCTCCTCAATGGCATCGAAATCGGCGCGGAACGCGTGATCATCACGGGCGAAGGCTTCGACGGATACGGCGCCCTGCAATCGATCAGCGGCACGAATTACGTCGACGACCTGCGAATCCTCGATGCCACCGTCATCGGCGTGGGCAACAGCGTCTTGGTGGTGGCGACTCTGAGCCAGCAGGCGCCCGGTGCCAGCTTCACGCTCGTAGGGGGCGGCAAGATGCAGGTGGATGATGCGTTCTTCGCCGGCAATGCGACCGTTGAGGACGGGAACCTCACCTACAACGCGTCGTCCCAGCTTTTCACAACGGTTGAAGAGGATGGCCTGATGCGCGGCACCGGCACGATTGGTTCGCTGGATGTCTTCGGCGGGGTGGTCTGGCCGGGCTCGGGGAATCAGCCCGGCATCCTCACTGTAATGGGAGGGGCTTCGATTTCAGCGGGACAAATGCGGTTCGACCTCGACGGTCCGGCAGCGGGAACTGGCTATGGCCGGCTGGCGGCGCAGCAATTCTCGCTCGATACGAACGTGACGAGCCTCCAGGTCGACCTGGCGTATCAGCCGGTCATCGGCCAGGTGTTCCGCATCGTGGATAACGGCGCGGGCCATGTCGGTGGGACGTTCTTCGGCCTGCCCGAGGGCGCCATCTTCTTCGCGAACGGGTTCGGGCTCGAAGTGAGCTACGTCGGCGGCGACGGCAACGACGTGACGCTGACCGTGCTCCGTAAGGTCGCCGCCAATCTTGAGGTGACGCTGACCGCGCAGCCATCGCCGGTGGCGGCGGGACACCTGTTGGTCTACACCGCGACCGTTACGAACCTCGGCCCGGATGCGTCCCAGTCTTCGCGCCTCTCCATGGGCACTCCGGTCGGGACCACCTTCGGCTCGGTTACGGCAGCGGCCGGCTGGACCTGTTCGATGCCGTCGCCATCGGTGAGCCTTTCGTGCACGATCTCGACGCTGGCGGCAGGCGATTCGGCGACGTTCTCACTCACGTATCAGGTCGACCCTGGCGCCTCCGGCACGATCAGCGCGACGGCCGGAGTTTCGGCCAAGACCGATGACCCGTTCAGCGGGAACAACAGCGCCAACGTGCTCACGCCCGTCGGGGCCGGAGGTGGCAGGCCGTATCGCCTGTTCGTGCCCGGGCTTGCCGCCGATTCGGCGGGGGCGCCGGTGCAACCCGAGTAGCTATCCGTGCCGGGTTGAGATGCCGCCATCGACCGGGATGACGGCGCCGGTGATGTAGGCGCTCGCTTTCGAAGAGAGGAAGATCGCCGTGCCCGCCATGTCGTCGGGCTCGCCGATGCGGCCGCGGGGATTGGTGGCGCGGATGTTGTCGCCGAAGCGCTGCAGGGTTTCGTGCATCATCTTGCTTTCGAAGGGCCCGGGAGCGATGGCGTTGACGATGATGTTCCGGTTCGCGAGGTTGTGGGCGAGGTGTCGCGTCAGCTGGTGCACGGCGGCCTTGCTGGACGAATACGCGTAGGTCTCCATGGCGGGGACCTGGATGCCATCGATCGAACCGATGTTGATGACTCGCGCAGGGTCGGCTGCTGTACCGGCTTTTTCCAGCTGCGGCAGGAGGAACCGCGTGAGATGGAAGATGCCTTTCACGTTGAGGTTCATCACCTTGTCGAAGGCGTCATCCGGGAACTCCGCGATGGGTGCGCCCCAGGTGGCGCCGGCGTTGTTGACGAGGATGTGGACCCTTTCTTCGCGCTTGGCGATTTCGTCGGCAAGGTAGCGGCATCCGGCCTCGCTGCCCAGGTCCGCCGGGATGGAGATGCACTCGCCGGACTTCGAGAGTTCTTCGGCGACGGCGTTGCAGACATCCGCCTTGCGCGACGAGACGTACGTTTTCGCGCCAGCCTCAACGAAGCCGCGAGCGATCATGAGGCCGATTCCGCGCGACCCGCCGGTGACAACGGCAACTTTGCCAGAGATATCGAAGAGATTGGACATTGGACGACCCCGTCGAAGGAAGTTCGCAGATGGTACGCGAGGGCGGACGTTGCCGCAGGCCGTGGCCGGCCGCGGCATGCAGGGCCGCATCGATATGCTAATCTGCCTGTATGCGCACGACCCTGAACATCGATGACGAGCTGCTGAAGGAAGCGAAGATCGCTGCCATCCGCGAGGGAATCACCCTGACCGAGTACATCGAGCGAGCACTGAAGCACGAGTGCCAGTCTGACTCGGAAACGACCGGGACCGAAGGGGAAGGCAAGAAACGCTGGACGATGCCCGTTCGAAAGGGTGAGCCAATGCCAGACTTCGACTGGTCGGCCAGCTACGGGTCGATGATCGAGAGACTCGAGGGCCCGTTTGCTCGTCCCTGACGTCAACGTCCTCCTCAACGCCGAAAACCTGGCCTCAACTGATCACGTCGCCGCCCGGGAGTGGATCGAAACCGCCGGAAATGGACGCGTGACCGTGGGAATTCCGGACATGGTGCTGTTCGGATTCGTTCGCATTACAACGAATCCAGGCATGCGAGCCAATGCACAAAGCCCGACGGCGGCTTTCGAAGTTTGCCGGGCAATTCGTGCGATGCCAGCTTATGAACGACTAGTCGAAGGGCCAGGGCATTGGGAAATTTTCCGAGAACTTGGCCTCAACAGCGGACTTCGGGCCGGTGGGCTGACTGATGCCTACCTCGCCGCCTTCGCAATCGAGAATGACGCGACCTTCGTGACTTTCGACCGTGGGTTCTCGAAGTTTCCCGGGCTGAAGGTCGCCGTTCCCCGCGCCTGAACCTTGCCGGCGACCGTTACGTGCATGCAAGGCTCTGGGCCTTTCGCTGATCTGTCCGCAACGCTCCGGCGAGTAGGTTGAGAACTATCCCGCAAAGGAGGTTCCCAAATGGAAACCCGTCAAATCAAGGAACACATGCCCGTCGTTTGTTCGGAGAACGGACAGTTCGGCACCGTCGACCAGGTTGAGCGCGACATGATCAAGCTCACGAAGGACAAATCCGGGCAACACCACTACATCCCACTTTCCTGGGTCACGTCGGTGGACGACAAAGTGCATATCGACCGGCCCGGCGAACAGGCGATGCGCGAATGGAAGACCGCGGCGGAAGTCGGCCGCTAGCCGGCTGGCCTCTAGACGAGCGGATCGAAGGGAGCCCACGATGGGCTCCCTTCTTCAATTCACGCGGTCGCCCGTCTGTTTATTGAACTGCTGTGCGCCGAGCGCGAGGCAGACCAGCCCGGCGGCAAGGAGCACCGCCAGGGAGACAAGAATGTCGGCGTCCCAACCTTCGATGACCGGGATGCGCATCGCTTCGATGGCGTAGGTAAGCGGATTGAGCCGCGCCGTGATCTCCATCCACCGGGGCAGTGCCTCGACCGGCACAAAGGCGTTGCTGATGAACAGGAGCGGCATGGTGATGAAGCCGGTGATGGCGAAGAACGTGCCGTGACCGGGCACCCAGTAGGCCAGGGCCGAAAACGAAGCAGTCACCGCCAGCGAGAGCAACCCGGCCGTCACGATGATCACCACCACCGCGCCGGGCCCGGCTTCGAAGTGCACGCCACCGATGATCGCGACCGCGACAAGCGCCAGCACCTGCGCGGTGGCAAGCACGAATTGATAGACAAACCGGCTCACGATGATCGAGCTGCGCGAGATGGGCATGCTCATTAGCTTGTCCAGGTAGCCGCTTTCTTTGTCCCACATCAGCGGCATCGCCGCCGCCACACCACCGCTAACCACCGTAAAGGCGACGATCCCGGGGAGGGTGAACCCTGTGTAGTCGCTCGTGCCGATCACCTGCTTGTCGACCGCTCGTCCAATGCCGACACCGAAGAACACCAGCCAGATGGCCGGCTGGGCGACACTGAAGACCAGGTTCAGCTTCTCCTGGCCGAGTTCGATGAACCATCGTTTGGCGAGCGCGGCGACTTCCTGGGCCCAATCCGAAACGGCGGACCTCCCGGGAAGGTTGCCGGTCTCGGCCGTTTCGCGATGGATTGCCTGTTCGGTCATGCGGCACCTTCTTCTTCGCGCAGTTCGCGCCCGGTGTGGAGGAGGAATACGTCGTCGAGGGATGGCTGGCTGTAGGTCACACGCTCGAGCGGGATGTTGTGGTCCGCTGCCAGGCGCATGAGCGCCGGCAGCGCCGAGGCCGCATCGGTGACGTGGACGTGCAGTTCGCCCGTTGCCGGCCGCGTGTGCCGCTGCAGCCAGGGCTGTCCTTCGATCACCGTTTCGAGCCGGGCGGAGTGGTCCGAGACGACCTCGATGATGTCGGCGCCGACCGCGCGCTTGAGTGCCGCAGGCGCCCCGGCCACGACGGACTTGCCGTGGTCGATGATGGTGAGCCGGCCGCAGAGTCGGTCGGCTTCATCCAGGTAGTTTGTGGCGAGGAGCACGGTGACGCCCTGCATTTGCAGTTCCCGTACGTGTTCCCAGACTTTGTGGCGCGACTGCACATCGAGGCCCAGCGTTGGCTCATCGAGAATCAGCAGTTCCGGCTTGTGGAGGAGCCCGCAGGCGAGGTCGATGCGCTTCTTCATCCCGCCCGAGTACTCGACGAAGCGGCGGTCGGCGTTCGGAAGCAGGCCCATGATGTCGAGCAGCTCCTCGGCGCGCTTCCTGACTTCCTTCCGCGGCACATGGTAGAGCGATGCCTCCATCTCGACGCACTGGCGGCCGGTGAGCATGTTCCGCGTGGTGGCCATCTGCTGGGTCACATAGCCAACGCGCCGGCGCACCTCGCGAGCCTGTTTCACGACATCGAACCCGCAGACGGTGGCCCGCCCGGAGGAAGGCGAAAGCAGCGTCGAAAGCATCCGGATGGTCGTCGTCTTGCCGGCGCCGTTGGGGCCAAGCAGTCCGAATACCTCGCCGCGTTCGACCTGCAAGTCGAGCCCATCGACGGCACGGACGCTGCCGAAAGTCCGGATGAGGTTCTCCGCCTCGACAACTGTCGTCATTTCGCGGTGGCCTGGAGGTTCTTGAGGATTCGCTTCGGCGCGGTGGCGGTGTAGGCCTCGGTCAGGAGTTGTTCGGCCTGTGCCCAGTCCACCGGTTCGATGTCCAGGCGCATGCCGATCCAGCCGTGCCGGGCCATGTAGGCGGGCAGGTAGAAGCGCTCGCGGTCCATGTCCAAGAGCTCGGCCTGCACACCGGGCAGCGTCTTGCAGGTGAAGCCGACTATGCCGTCGCCGTGGTGGCTATTGAGGAAGTAGCAGAACTTCTTGCCGTTCACCAGGAACGCGGAATGCACCGGGTTGCGAATCTCTTCAGTGGTTTCCGGCAGGCTGAGACAGATCTCGCGGACGCGGGCGCGCTGAACCTCTGGATCCATGTTGTGGAGCATAGTGCGCGAAAGTATGCCCGGTCTTGTACAGAATTGCCCTCCACCCGGAGGCGCTTGCGGGCGTGCTACGCTCCCAGTCGCCAATGATGTATCGATTCGACGCCTATGAACTCGACACGGACCGGTTCGAACTCCGCAGGGATGGTGTCATCCAGCAGATCGAGCCCCAGGTGTTCGAAGTCCTCGCCTACCTGGTTGAAAACCGCGACCGCATCGTGACGAAAGACGAGATCCTGGACCACCTGTGGCCGGAACGGTACGTCACGGAAGGAGTACTCAGCAGCCGCGTGATGGGCGCCCGCAAGGCCATCGGAGATAGTGGGCAGGAGCAGCGTCTCATTCGGACTATCCACGGGCGCGGTTTCCGCTTCGTGGGGGAGCTGGATCTCGACGAAGCGCCGTTGCCCGGCGAGCCGGGGCCTTCGCCTGCGGCCGCCGAACCTGTCACCATGCCGTCCGTCCGTTACGCGACAACCTCCGATGGCCTGAGCATCGCCTACGCGTCCACCGGGTCCGGACCAACCATCGTCCGCGTGCTCGGCTGGTTCACGCACCTGGAGATCGAATGGAAGTGGGCAAAAGCGCGACGGCTATGGGAGCGCCTCTCAGAACGCCACGAGCTCATCCGGTACGACGGCCGAGGCATGGGGCTTTCCGACCCAACGAACGAGTTCGACCAGGAATCGAGGCTGCGCGACGTCGAAGCGGTGGTCGATGCGATCGGCGAGGAGAAAGTGATCCTGCTGGGCATGTCGCGGGGAGTGCAGGATGCGGTGCACTACACTGCTCGCCACCCCGAGCGCGTGGAACGGCTCATCGTGTACGGCGGCGGCCCCGCGCCGGTTTCCCCGGAACTGCGGGAGAAGTGGGAGAGCAACGCACGCCTCCGCATTGAGATCGTCCGCCAGGGCTGGGGCACCGACTCACCGGCCTACCGGATGCTCTTCACCCACATCTTTCTCGGCGTCAACGCCGCGCCGGAAGACATCGAGTATTTCACCGAGATGCAACGCGTATCGACCACGCCGGAACGCGCTTACCTGTACGCATCGCAGGCGTTTCCCGTTGGGCTGGAAGAGGCCGCGCGTTCCATCCAGGTGCCGACGCTTGTCTTGCAGCGGCTGGGAGACCAGCTGGTGCCCGTGGACCGGGCGCGGCGGCTCGCGGCGCTCATTCCCGGCGCGATCTTCCGGGCGCTCGAAGGCGACAACCACTGGCTACTCTTCGATGACCCCGGAGCGCCCGAGTTCGTCCGGGCCATCGAGGAATTCACGAACGGAGACGCCGGCTAACTCTTCGGCGGGCGGATGCGGAAGATGGTGGTGTGGCGCATGCGCGCACATTCGGTGCCGTCTGCGGCGAGCAGCGAACCATCGAGTTCGGCGACGTGATGGCCCTTCTGTTCATAGGCTTTGAGAAACGTCCCCGCCATGGTGAAGTCCTGGCCGGCGGCGGCTCGGGCCAGGTGCTGGATCTGGGAGCGGATGTGAATCGATGGTCCGTACTGGTAGGAGTGCTTCAGCATCGGAGTCATCCGCGCGGCGATCCAGCCGGGATGCACCTGGCAGCCTTCGCCGTTGAACCGCGGCGAGTCGTCTTTCTGCAGGTCGGTCGCATAGGCCGTGGCGTCGGCCACGGAGTAGGGCACCGGCATCGGGCGCAGGTCCTCGCCGGGGATGGCGCCTTCGAGCGTGAGGATCGGCAGGACGTCGGGCTTCGGTTCGGCCACGCGGCGCTTCGCTATCGTCAGTTCATCGAACCACGGGCCCTTGCCCAGCCCGGCAGTCCCGACGATTGCGGTGTCGCCATCGGGGAGGATCATCTTCAGGTCCACGATATCGCCGTTGCGTTCCGCGCGCGCGGTCATTTTGTCGCCCGGGAAGGTGGGGCGTCGGAAGCGGACATCGGCCCAGCCATCGGTGAGCCAGCGTTCGCCGAGGACTTCGAGGAGCACCGGCGTGAACCAGCCATAGACCGTGACTCCGCCCACAAGCGCGCCCCGGAAGCCGTACTGGGCCGCCACTTCGGTCGAATGGATTGGGTTGGAAATCGTGGGGCTGTCTTCACCATCGAGGAACGCGACGATCGTGCGTTCGGCCACTGTTGCCTGCATTGGAGCCTCCCATGCCATCTGGTAGTGCGTTTCGGTCTGGCCGGTTTCGCGGAAGCCGAGCCGTTCGTAGAGGCGGCGGGCCGGGTTGACCTTCAGCACCTGGAGCGAAACGCCGAGGCCTCGCGCCGAGGCATCGGCCTGAATTGCGCGCAGCATAGCCGAACCGATGCCGGCTTTCTGGAACAGCGGGTGAAGTTCGATGTTGCCGACCCAGACGCTTCCCGGCCGATCGTCCAGGTCGAGGAAGCCGGCGAGCTCGCCCCCAATGACGACCGCCTGCCGCGATGCGGGCCAGTGTTCGGTCCAGAACGCGCGCTGCTCGGCTTCATCCCATGGGCCCCAGGTCTCGGAGACGTAACGTTCGAGCGCCGCGCGGTGGATCGCGTAGAGGGCATCGGAATCGGCGGCGGTTGCGGGTCGGAGGTGGTAGTTGGGGGTCATATCTGCATCACCGGTGACTTAACGGTACGCTGCCCGGGCATGAGGGGGCGATCGATGGGCTGGTCGGACGAACGCCGAACTTTTCCACGCTGCTAGTTTTCAGGGTCCTCGAACCCCGGAGGGCAAGGCTGCGGCGACGGCCGCGGGCTTTGAGGCGGAAGCAGTGTCGTTCCGTCCGCCAGCAAGGGTTTGAAACTCAGAAGAGTTCCCTCGTTGTCGAAAACGGCGCCTAGGGTGGTAATTCCGCGGAACGGCGCGGTCGCCTCAGTAATCCGAGTGCCACGACACGACGCGTAAATCCATGGTCCGTCGGAATCCACCCGCCTTGCCAGGGCGATGATGATTCCTATTCCGGAGATACTTCCGCCTTCTTGAACGTTGGGCATGACTTCGGCCACCTCCCAGTCATTTCCCTCCGTCACAGCCTGGAAGACCGGTTGTGCTGCGAGCGACCGCAGCGCACGAGCTGCATCCTCTTCACTCACTGTCGGTAATGCTGCACCGCCGTCGAACGGGGCGGTCTCAATTTCCGACTCCGAGGATGTGTTGTCGGAAAGCACGCTGCAGGCACCGAACCAGAAACCCGCGCCGAGGAGCATTCCGAGAAGCAGTCGCGGGGGATGAGTCCTCCTCGTCACGGCGTCCTCCTCACTGGAGCTTCCGCTCGGTTCGCTTGCAGAGTGGAACGGGCCTGATCTGGTAGTTGGGGGTCATATCTGCATCACCGGTGACTTAACGGTACGCTGCCCGGCATGAATCTTCATGCGGCCATCCGCCGATGACTGCTCCGGTCTACCTCATTCTCGGCAAGGGAGGCCAGGGCCGCGATGTGCTCGACGCGCTCCTGGCGGCGGGCCGAACGGTCGCCGGCGTCTTCGATGACGACGACCCGCCGCTGCCTTCGCAGGTGCCGTTGCTGGGCAAGAAAGACGAGTGGCGGTCGCGGTTCTCACCGGACGTCGAGTTTCTCGCCGGGATGGGCAACTCCACCGAACGCGCGGAGTTCGCCGCAGCCGTGTTCGCGAGCGGCGGCAAACTCGCTTCGGCAATTCATCCGGCAGCGGTCATTTCCCCGCGGGCGACGGTCGGGCCGGGCGTCTTCATCGCGGCGGGTTGCGTGATCGCCCCGGAGGCGGTCATCCACGACCTTGCATTCATCAACGCGAACTGTTCCGTAGACCATGACTGCGAAATCGGCATCGCGGCGCAACTCAGCCCGGGCGTGACGCTCCCCGGCGGGGTGATCGTCGGCGATAGCGCGTTCATCGGGGCCGGAGCCGTGGTGCTGCCGGGAAAGCGCATCGGCGTGGGTGCCGTCGTCGGGGCGGGATCGGTGGTGACTCGCGATGTCCCCGACGGTGTGACGGTTTCCGGGAACCCGGCGCGCCCGCACGGAGAACCGGGCGGGGACAACCGGCCGAGGTTGTTGCGTACCTAGATAGTCTAGGTATATGGTGGCCGGGATGGCGAATTCTCCCTTCCGCAGCCAACTCGATGCGCTCTTGCTCGCGATCATCGCGCCGGCGCCGCTGCACGGGTACGCAATCATCGAACGCCTGCGAGAGCGCAGCGACGGCGCATTCGAATTGCCCGAAGGCACCGTCTACCCGGTGCTGCACCGGCTCGAGCGCGAAGGGCAACTGGCCTCGGAATGGGCCGAACGAAACGGGCGAAGGACGCGCCACTACCGCGTGACTGAGCCGGGCCGAGAAGCCCTGGCGGCGCGCCGCATCGAGTGGCAGGCCTTCCGCCGCGGAGTAGATTCGATCCTGGAGGCGAGCTAATGGACGACCCGATCGAACGCTACCTCGATGACCTCTTTCTCGCCCTCCGCGATAGTCCGCGGGAAGCACGACGCCTGGTCCGCGATGCCGAGGACCACCTTCGGGAACAGCAGGACGAACTGGTCGCAAAGGGAATGGCGCGGGAGGAGGCGGCCGGGCAGGCGATCGCGCGCTTCGGTTCCGTTTCGCAGATCGTCGAGCGCGCAAACCAGGAGGATCCGCGCCGCTGGTTGCTTTCGGTGGCTGGTGGAATGTTTTCGGGAGCGCTCTGGCTGGTTGCTATCGGGTTCATCGCCATCGGAGTCAGCGGCGTCATCGCCCTGGCGATGGGCTCGATGCTCGGTCACAAGTTTGTCGCGGCCGATCCCCCGGGGGTCACCTACACCGCGGAACGCTGCGCCGATTTCGAACGGTTTGTCCCGGATGCGCCAGATTGTGAGACCGCCGCGATCGACCATCACTATGAAGAGACTGTGGGCTACCGGCTCAGCGGTGGCGTGCTCGGCTTGTTGCTGGCCGGGGCGGCATTCGCCGCGCGGCCCCTCGCGAGGCGCGGGCCAGACCTTCGGGGGCTGGTGGCTGGTGCGGGCTTCGCGCTCTTTGGCGCCGCGGCGACGATCCTCATGGGCATCGGAGCCCAGAGCCTCATCTTCAACAGCGGCGATGGCGCTGGCGAAACGCTCTCCGCCGGTCCCGTGGCGTTGTTGGTCGCGCTCGGGTTCGGAGTGCTGCTGCTGAAGTGGCTGCGCGAACCGCGGGCGAGGATCCTTCTCGGCTAACGGCTAACGGCTAACGGCTAACGGCCCTTGCGGCGTGATACTCGTTCAGCAACCGGACAACCGCTTCCTGGACCGCCGTGTAATCGACCATGTCGCGCCCGACCTGGTATTCGCCCTTCGTGCTCTGCAGGACGAGGACGGTGGCGGCGCGCTGGTAGGGGAACCAGCTGTGGGCCCAGTGCAACTGGCGCAGAGCGGTGACTTCGGCGAACGGCAGCACGCCCTTCTGCGGCCCGCGCACGAATTCGATGCGGTCCGGGAATACGCGGACAAGGGCCCACTTCGAAACCACGCGTTCGTACGCCAGGTACCCGGCGCCGGCCACGACAACTCCCGCGAGGCCGCCGAAGAGCAGGGGAAGGTTTGCCGAGAGCGCACCGCCGCCGGCAATGAGCGCAGCGAGCACGCCGAGCAACATCCAGCCCATCGCTCCCTGCGCATGGATCGGCGCGACATATCCGATGATGGCCGGCTCCGGTGATGGTTCGGTCACAGGGAGATGTTCTCGCGCTCCATGGCTGCGCGCACTTCGGGAGGGAGGCTATCCGCCGGGCGGCCCGTCGTTTCGCTCGAGTTGGGCCCTGAGGTGATTGATTTCGCCGGCGTGGTAGAGGTCGTGTTCGATCATCGCGGCGATAACTCTCCGCATTGGGACCACCTCGCCCCAGTGCGCCGTCGTCGGCGATTCCAGGTCGTCGGCCGTCAGTGGGTCGAGCGAATGGAGCCACGCCTCGTGCCATTTGCGGCCGTAGGCGATTACCTCGGGAAGCGTTCGGTGCCGGCCGGTGAGCCCGAGGCCGGTGTAATTTCCCGTGAGTTTGCGATCGCCGAACGCGTGGTCCCAGTAGAGGTGCTTGGCCGCGACCGTGTGCCACGCGATGTATCCGATCGAACGCCCGAACGGCTGGCCCGCGACGATGGCGGTCCAGTGCTCGGGCGAGGTGCTCTGGAGGTTTCGCACGAAGGAGTGTTCACTCTCGTCGAATGCCCGCTTGAGCACGTACGCGTACTGCTCGATGGCGACATCGGTCACGCCCGGAATGATAGCCGCTCGCGGCAAGACCCTGGGTTCGGAACAGACCCGGCTCAGGCCGAGACGTTCAGGTTGCGGCCGGCGTTCGGGTCCAGCAGCGAAATCAGCGCGGCCGCTTCAGTCTTCTGCGCGTCCATGCCTTTCTTCGCGGCGAGGACGGCGAGCGCATCGGCGGGGCTCTTGATCGATTCGGGCAGGTTGGTGGTGCACGAGGTGCAGGAAGAGATACTCACGGGAGAACTATCGGCACGAACGTTCCCGATCTTGAATCCCTGAGAGGGGCCCGGTTCCTTTGTTCCTTCGCGGCCAAATGGGCCTTGCCCGCGGCCCGCTGATGCGCGCCTATAATCCCGGCCATGGCTACTTACGAACATATCGAGATCGACCGCGTGGGCACCGATGGGCGGGTCGCGCGCATCACGCTCAACCGTCCGGAGAAGATGAACTCGCTCTCCCAGGAGTTGCTCTTCGAATTCTGGGATGCCCTGCACGATATCGAGGCCGACGATTCGGCCCGTGTGATCATCGTCCGCGGCGCGGGGCGAACGTTCAGCGCCGGCTACGACCTGACGCCCGCCCGTGGCGGCGCCGACGGCGTCGTGCGCCGCTACAAGGGGATCGATGACCAGAAGCGCCGCCTGCTGATGGGCACCCGCACCGGCATGCAGCAGATCACCGATATCCACATGTACTTCTGGAACATGGCGAAGGTGACGATCGCGCAAATCCACGGCTACGCGCTCGCGGGCGGTTGCGAACTCGCAATGATGGCCGACCTTGTGGTCGCCGCCGAGGACGCCCAGCTCGGCCACCCGGGCCTCCGCGGCCTCGGCACCAGCCGCACCGGCGTCATCTGGCCGCTCGTCATCGGCATGCGCAAGGCCAAGGAGCTCTATTACACCGGCGACTCGATCAGCGGCACCGAGGCCGAGCGCATCGGCATGATCAACTACGCCTGGCCGAAAGAAGACCTCGAGTCGAACACCATTGGCCTCGCCGACCGGCTGGCCAACGCGAACGCCGACCACCTGGCCATCCTCAAACTCAACATGAACCGCTTCTACGAAAACATGGGCATCTACTCTTCCGTGCGCAGTTCGACGGACATGGACGCCATGGGCCAGATGACCGGCTTCAGCTACGCCTGGCAGGACAAGATGCGCGAGAGCACCGAGGCCGGCACCGGCCTGAAGGGAGCGCTCGACTGGCGCGAAGGCATGTACCGCAAGCCGACTCCGGGGCTGAAGCGATGAAAGGTCTGAAGATTGGGGTCCACTCGTCGGCTGGCTCCGCGCAGAAGACGGTCGATGCGATCATCGCCGCCGAGAAAGCCGGCATCGAGTGCTCGTGGCTGACCGTTGGCGGGCTCGCGCCGGACCCGTTCGCTATCTTCGGCGCCGCCGCCCAGCACACGAGCAAGATTCTCTTCGGTACCTCGATCGTCCCGACGTTCCCCCGCCACCCGCTCGCGATGGCGCAGGGCGCGATCGCGGTCGACTCGCTCGCTCCAGGCCGCCTGCGCCTCGGCATCGGACCAAGTCACAAGCCGGCGATCGAGGGGACGTGGGGCATCCCCTTCGAACGGCCGCTTCAGCACCTGCGCGAATACCTGACCATTCTCCGGGGCGTCCTGGAGACCGGCGCGGTGAATTTCGAAGGCACGCGACTGACGGCTCGCGGACAGTCCGGTGGACCGACGCAGGTCACGTTGATGGCCTCCGCGTTGCGCGTGAATGGCTTCCGGCTCTGCGGCGAACTGGCCGACGGGGCCATCTCCTGGAATTGCCCGCTTCCCTACCTGCGAGATGTGGCGGTCCCCGCGATCAAGGAAGGCGCCGCCAAAGCTGGCCGTCCAGCGCCGCCGCTCGTGGCGCATGTCCCGGTTGTCGTCTCCGAAGACGAAGCGGCTGTCCGCGCAGGCGCCCAGCGGCAGATCGGCTTCTATCCGAAGGTTCCGTTCTATTCGCAGATGCTGCAGGACGCCGGTTTCCCCGAGGCGAAGGACGGCGACCTGAGCGACCGCATGATCGATGCGCTGGTCGTGCACGGTTCCGCCGCCCGGGTGAAGGAGCGTTTGCGAGAGCTGCCGTCGTTCGGGGCGAGCGAGCTCCTCGCAATGCCAATCATCCCGCCCGGCGACGGCGCCGCGATGGAGCGCACCCTGGCGACCCTTGGAGAGCTGGCGGCCGAGTGATGCGCGATCTGATGTCTGATATGATGACAGCGGAGACATCGCATGACCGCGCACCCTCGTTCGCCCACTACGCGCACGACCATCCCAATCGCGTCTGAGCTGCTTGCAGCCGTGGACCAGCTGATCGCGGGAGGCGAGATCGCCTCCCGGTCGGCGGTCATCGACCTCGCTCTGCGGCGCCTGTTCTGGGACCTGGAAAACGCCGAAATGTTTGAGGCGTTTGAAGAAGCCGCCGAGGATCCGGCATGGCGAAAGGCACAGGTTGCCCTGGCCGAAGAGGGGGTAGCTTCCGGCTGGGAAGCGCTGACGCTGGACGAGCACGAGAACCAGGAGTGAGGCGCGGCGACGTGTTTCAGGCCCGATTCGAACCCGTGGAGGGGTCGGAGCAGGGTGGAATCCGCCCTGCGGTGGTCGTCAGTCACGATTCGATAAACATCAACAGCCCGGTAGTCATCGTGGTGCCCCTGACGTCACGACAGCGGGAACGCGTGTTGCCAACCCATGTGATCATCCCGGTCTCTGAGGCCGCTGTGGACGTGGAGTCCGTAGCCAAGTGCGAGCAGGTTCGCGCGATAACCAGTGCGAGGTTGCTTCGTCAGCGGGGGACGCTCTCCGCTACCGTCATGCTCGAGATCGACCGTGGGCTCCGGCGAGCGATGGCCCTGAATCCACGACCGTGATCGACCTGTCGGCCGAGTGATGCGGAAAATGGTGCGAGGCGATCCGTCCGGATCGCCTCGCAGAGCGGGCGGGCCTGTATTCGTCCTAGCGAAAAGTCTCGAAGAGCCCGGCGCGAGCCTTGGCGTTCTCCGGTGAGACCTCTTCTTTCACGATCTCGTTTTCGCGGAGTACTTCTGCGCTCTCAAGTATCTCCGGGTTTCCGGGGTGTTCGAGGCCCGGCTCGGCCAGCCGGTGTTCGTGGATCTCGTCCCGGTGGAGCGTCAGGGTGACGCGTTCCGGCGTTGCGTCGGCGATGAAGTCGCGCTTCAGCCAGAAATCCATGGCCATCGGCACGTCGATCTTGAAGTAGTCGCCGTGAACCTCTCTTACGTGGCCGACTTGCCCGCCGTCGCTGGCATAGACCGGCACGTCGATGTCGGGCATTCGGAGTTCATTTGCGGTACTCATTGGTGTTCTCCTTTCCTGGAGTCTCACCCCATTGTCTGGCTCTCCTCATCACGAAGACCTCACACGATGAGCATGGGTCTTGCAGGTTCGTGTCGAAATGGCCCAAGGGGATGTCAGTTGCATCCCCATCGGGCACTGGGGTGGAATACTGCGATCTGCGAGGACGAGTGACATGCCAGGTAACCCAACCACTGATCCGTTCCAGGGTCGAAATCCCACCAGCCACGAACGCATGACCGGAGTCCCCTGGGATGCGTCGTATCACGGTGGGCCCGCGCCGTGGGATATCGGTGGGCCGCAACCGGCGATTGTGCGCCTGTCGGCAACCGGTGTGCTCAAAGGGCCGCTGCTCGATGCCGGCTGCGGAACGGGCGAGAATGCCCTGCACGTCGCTGCGCTTGGGGTGCAGGTGCTCGGTGTTGATGTCGCGGAGACGGCGCTGGAGATGGCCCGCAACAAGGCCTCGGAGCGTGGCATCAATGCCGAGTTCGCGACCGCCGACGCGCTTCAGCTGGATCGGCTGGGCCGCACGTTTGAGACGGTGCTCGACTGCGGCCTCTTCCATACGTTCGAGGCGGCCGAGCGGCCGGCGTATGTTTCGAGCCTGGCTTCGGTGATGCGACCGGGAGGGAAGCTCTACATCCTGTGCTTTAGCGACGCGGGGCCCGATACCGGGCCGCACCCGGTCAGCGAAAGCGACCTGCGAGCGCCGTTTTCCAACGGCGGCTGGCAAATCGAATCGCTGGAACGGGAGCGGGTGGGAACGAGGTTCCACGCCGACGGTGCGCCGGCTTGGCTCGCCACGATGAAGCGGTTGGGGTAACGGTCCGCCGGAGCTCCCGGAGCCGCTCGGCCCCGGGAGTCGAGGGCTGATCTGCTTCCGAGCTAGACCAGCCCGGCTCGCATTCGCTCGCGCTGGGCTTCGAGTTCGCGCTCCATGTGCTCTCGCTGTGCGAGGGCTTCGGCGCTGCTGATGACGCCGCCGTCCTCCGGGTCGCTTGGGTCGAGGCCCGGTTCGGAAAGGCGGTGGTCGTCGAGTTCGTCCTTGCGCAAGGTGAGGATGACGTTATCGAGGCTGTTTTCGGCGATGTACTCCTGGCTCAGCCAGAAGTCGCGTGCCATTGGCACATCGATCTTGAAGTAGCTGCCGTGAAGTTCTTTCACGTAGCCGAATTGCTGGCCGTCCCGAGTGGTGACCGGCGTATCGATGATTGGTTCATTCGCCTGGTTCGTTGGGATGCTCATTTGCGTCTCCTTTGGGGGCGCTCCGGAACCATCCTGCCTCGAAAAGCCTTGCGAAGTTGCTTCACATGGCCATCGCCGCCTTACGAATCTCTCGCGCTCTACTGGTCGCTTGCGAGGCGCCCGGCGGCGATACCCACGAATACGCCGAGGAGCGTTTCGATGATGTGGGCCAGTGTCCCGGCGACAATTTCATCGCCGCCCATTGCCCCGAGGATGACGAGTCCCGAAATCGAGACGAGGAGCGCGGCCGCGAGGACGCTGACGATGATGGAGACGAGCCTCCCGACTGGGACTTCGTCGCTCATCGGAGTCTTACCTCTCCGGTCCTGCGGTCGATGACGGCCGGCCGGCCGGGAGCCGAAAGGCCGTGGACGAGCAGGCCCGCGGCCACCCGCGCGATAGTCGCGATCGCCGCGCCGTAGCTGGCGGCTCCGCGCATGCCTGCTGAAGGTGTGCTGATCAACGTGATGCCTCCTTGTTTCGTGAGGCATACGCTGCTCGCCCCACGTCCAAGATCCGAAGGGCGATTGGCAATCCGTCAACGGCTGGCGGTTGGCGTGTCCGGGTGGTGTTTCCAGGGGCCCAATTTTCCTCGGAGGCCGTCGAAGACGCCGATGAGGTAGGCCTTCTCGTTGGGACGCATTCCCCGAAGCCGCAGCCGCCCGAACCAGGAAAGATCTCGCGCCAGGTGCACCGGGAGAGTCAGCCAGAATTGCCACGCCGGCATGTACCGGCGGGCAACAACGATGGCGTTTCGCGATTGGTAATACTGCCGGGCGGCGGCAATCTGGGTGCGTCCGAGCGTCCTGCCGTCAGCGTCGTGGTATTCGGAGGCGTCGCGGGCGAGGACGACGTTCGCGCCGAACCGTCTGGCCCTGAGGACGCAATCCCATTCGTCCCAGTCGAGAAAGAGGTCCGGGTCGAGGAAGTGACCGTCCTCCGCAATCAGATGGCGCACCAGCGCCGCGTCGAAGAGTGCGCACGAACCGCCATACAACGCCGCCGGCCACCAGCGCCGGTCCGGGTAATTCGAACGGTAGTACATCCGTGGGGGAAGGAAGAAGACGCGCGGCCACGCATGGGCTCCCCGGTGGCGCCCGATCATGCCCGCGGTCCCTACGATCGGTGCGGCGCTTTCGTGTGCCACCGTTACCAGTTCGTCCAGCGTTTCCGGGCTGACCACCGCATCCGGGTTCAGCGACCAGATGAAGTCGGGCGCGGGCTCCTGCGCCAGCGCACATTCGGCGCCGAGGTTTACACCGCCCGCGAAACCAAGATTCTCCCGGCTTTCCACCACCGTCACGAACTTTGCCCACGCGGAGCGCTCAAGATGGTCGCGCACCTGCGCCACCGTGCCATCGATCGATCCGTTGTCGACGAGGACAATTCGCAGCCCGCCCTCGAACGCGGGGGCCAGCGAATCGATGGTCTGGAGCGCCAGCGGTGCGGTGTTCCAAACCACTACGACCGCCGTCACGCGAGCAGGAACGCCGGCCGCCGGCGGTGGTGACCATCGCGCCGGCGCGAGTCCATGCGGCTGATGGTTCGAGGCGTCCGACGTACGTCGAAAGCGCCGCGTCAGGCTGTCCGCGAGGGACGCTACGAGTGATACCGCCTGTCCTGGCGAACGCCATTCGACGGTGATCGAGGTTCCCGTGAGATCGCGGTTCGCGGGCAATCTCGCTGCCTACCCCGCGGCCTCTCCGGCGTAGCGGGCATTAATGCGCTCGAGCCAGCGGCGATCGCGCCCGTTCTGGCGTCGGTCGAGCCGTTCTTCGAGCATGGCGCGGGCTTGCTCCAGGCGGCCGGCCCGCACGTGTGCTTCGATGTTCGTCTCTTCGAAGACGTCGCGCTGGGCGTGGCTCCCGCCGAGCCGGATGATTTCTGGCTGGACTGCGGCGAACTGGTCGGCGGCGCGGTCCCAATCGCCGGCGGCGAAGCTCTCGTAGGCTTCGCCCAGCGCGGGCAGCATCGCGCCGGCATACACCTTCCCCTGCTCGACGCGCGCCCGGAGTTCTCCAACGAGCTGGGCCAGGCGTTCCGGTTCGTTGGCGCCGGCCCAGGTGATCATGCAGTGGGCGTCGGCCCAGGTCATGCCGGGATGGACGAAGGTCTTCTTTGCCCACTCGCTGAGGGCTTCCCATGGGAGGTCCGCCGCCTGCGGCTCGGTGAGCGAACAGCGCCAGAGCAGCGAGGCGGCATCGGCCACCGTGCCCAGCGCCGGGGAAGTGGAGACTTCCGGCCGGATCACCCGGTCGTAGAGGTCGATGGCGCGCTCGAAGTTTCCGGCCGCCAGCTCGAAGAGGGCGAGGTGCCAGTGGTTGTGCACATAGAGCTGGTTCGCGGAGTCGTAGCCCACGAGCCAGTCACCCAGGAACTTCGCGCCAGCTTCGGCGTCCCCGGTTTCGTATTCGATGTGCGCCATCGTGTGCGAGGCATGGCCGTTGCGGGCGTACAGCTCGAGCGACCGGTCGTTCGCCCTGCGCGCCTCGTCGTGGCGGAAGAGTTCGTTGTACGAAAACGCGAGCTGCGAGAGGAACCACCAGTCATCGCCGTAGGCGTTCGCCACCGGTTCGAGCAGCGCGAGCTGTTCGTCGTTGCGGTCCAGGCGGCCGCTGAAGCCGATCAGGCCATAGACCCCGCACGCCTGGTTGAGGATGAAGGCATCGCGCGGGTATTCCGCGATGTGCGACTTCACCGCCGCCAGGGCGCCCTGGGGGTCCCCGGAGATGGCCGTCGAAAGCACCGCGACGTGCGAGCGCTCGCGTGGTGTGGCACCATCGGCCAGCGCCTGGGCCTGCTTCATTGCGGCATGGGCTTCGGCCATCTTCCCGCGGAACTGCAGGAGCCGCGCCTCGGCGATGTGAGCCAGCGCGAAACCCGGGTCCTCGTCGCGGGCCTCTCGCAGGCAGGCCTCGGCCGGGGCTTCAGCGGCGAGCGCGTGGTCGATTCCGCGTGAGTAGAGTTCGGCCGCGCGGGCGGACGATGTCGTCAGCTGCTGGCCGTATCGGTCGGTGAATGCCATCTCTTCCTCCGGGACGCCAGTCTAATCCGCGGGGCCACCGAAGCGAGCGGTTTGCGCCGAAATGTGTGAGACATTCCACACTTCCGTAGACGAAAGCTCGCTAATACGTTAGATGTTTGTTGGAATCTTATGGCGTCCACCTTTTGTTAACACAACTGAAACTGATCGCCTGTAGCTTCGCACCTTCGTAACCGGTTCAGCGTGGAGTTCACACCCTTTGGCGCGTCCCTGGCGTCCAGCCTGGCTCATCTCGACAACGATCTTCGCCGTCGTGTCTTTCGTCGCGGCCGGTGTGGGGCTGTTCGCGCCCTCAAACGAACCGGTCCTGGGTATCGGCGGCGGCGCCGAAGGCCCGTGCGCGAACCCCGACCAGACGGCCCCCACCTTCGGCGATAACTTCTCGTTCGAAATCAGCAACCACAGCGTGGCGGCGGTTTGCATTAAGGCCGGGTCGAACATGTTCGGCGGCACCGGCCACAGTGGACCGCTCTCCCAGGGCATCTACGAAAACGGCTGTTATTCCGTCTGGCTCGCGTTCAACGGGCACCTGGTCATCGTGACCCGCAACTCGCAGGGCCCGTCGTGCCAGGCGCTCGAACATGTGGACCTGCTCTACACCCTCGCGCCGCCCACGAACACGCCAACTGACACGCCGGTGCCGCCGACTTCGACCAGCACGAACACGCCGACGAATACTCCGGCGAACACGGCCACCAACACCCCCACCAATACCCCCACGAACACGCCAGCAGCGACTCCAACCGGCACGCAAACGCCGACGAATACCCCAACCCCAACGAGCACGCCGATCCCGCTGCCGCCGACCGCGACTCCAACCCCAATCGGGGTGCCCCAGGTGATCGCGACGGACACCCCGACCCCGTCTCCGTCTCCGACGTCCACTCCCACGCGCACGGCGACGCCCAGCCCTACAGCTACCCGGACGCCCATGCCGCCGACCGCGACGTTCGTGCCCGCGAACACATCGACGCCGGTGCCCCCGACGGCCACGCGAACGAACACGGCAACGCCGACGCGTACGGCCACGGCCACGCCCACCGCGACCAGGACTCCAATCCCTGGGGCGACGCCGACTCCAACCACGCCGACGCCCGTACCGCTGGCGACCGGCTTCACGCGGGTGACGCTTGGCCCCGGCGAAAGCTTCAGCTTCGGTGGCGGCGGGACCAACTTCACCTGGGACGGCACGAAGCTCATCGGCGCCTCCGGCGTGAGCTTCACCACGGTGATTCCGGCTGGAGATGCCACGGCACTGGGCGAGGCCCCGGCAGGCGGTTTCGACGCCAGCGAGGCCATCCCCGGCGAAAACGCGGGCGTACACGTCCTTGTGACGGATAGCAGCACCGGCGCCCGCTACACGCTCTGGTTCCCTCCCGGCCAGAACCTCGGCCAACCCGGCGCCTCGCTCGTCTTCGACTGGCGCCAGGCGAACTCCGCGGTCCTTGGCGTGTCGGTCGCACAGCAGGCCTTCCCGGATGCGTTCCTGGATATCCCACTGGCCGGTTCGTTCTTCGAAGGCGGCGCCAGCGTGGCGACCACGAACCTGCTCGTCACGCTGCTTCTCCTCATCCTGCTGCTCGCGGGGGGCACGCTCTTCAACGAGGCGCTCGAAGAGAATGTGCGCGGATTGGGCGTCCGCGTGGTCCACATCCCGGGCCCGATCGGCTCGTTCTTCGATGGCCTGGGAGCGCTCTGGGGGAGCATTGCCGCCGGATGGGCCGCGCTCATCCCGGGCCGTACCTGGCTGGACAAGGCGGCTGGCCCCGCCGCCCTCCTCATCGGCACCGGCTTCATCTACAGCCTGCTCGAACCGGGCTTCGGCCTCAACGAGCACAGTTTCACCATCTTCATCAGCCTTCTCGTCAGCCAGGGGGTATTGGTCTTGCTCTATGAGGGCGGCAAGGCCTGGCTCTATCGCCGGAACATGCAGGTGGATGCGGGCCTGCGGCTCTTCCCGGCCTGCATCGTCATCGCCCTGGTCTCGGTTGCGATCTCCCGCGCGGCGGGCTTCCAGCCCGGCATCGTCATCGGCTTCGTCGCGTCGGCGGTCATCCTCAATGACAACGAATTCACCCGCGAAGAACGCGGCCGGTCGCTCACGATCATCGCGTCGGTCATGCTCGGCGTCAGCGTCTTTGCCTGGCTCGCCGCCATCCCGTTGCACACGCTCTATCGCGATAGCCCCAGCGTCTGGACGGCGCTGCCGGAGGCCACCGCGGTATCCATCTTCGTGGTCTGCCTGGAAGGCTTGCTGTTCTCGCTCATCCCGCTCGAATTCGTCGACGGCTGGCGAATCTGGAAGTGGAGCCCGTGGGCCTGGCTCGCGCTCTTCATCCCGTCGGCCTTCCTCTTCACGCAGATCCTGTTCAACGGCGAAGAAGCCTACCTGGACCTGGTCGCCAGCCAGAAGTCGATCACCGGCGCGGCCGTTCTGGTTGCATACATCGGGTTCACCTTTGGGACCTGGGCCTACTTCCGCTGGCGCGCCGAGCGCCGTCACAACCTGGCGGCCGCCCAGGCCTCCGACGGCGAGGGTTAGTCGACCCCGAGCGCTTCCGCTGCTGCGTGCAGCGCTTCACGCTCCATCGCGCTCGTCCCCGATGACCGCTTCCAGCCGCCATGGCCGTGAAAGCTCGCGAACGTGCGCGTGAGCTGCGCGCCCGAGGATTCGGCGATAGTGGCGCCGAAGCGCATGAGCGTCTCGCGATAGTGGGCGCCTTTGTCATCGCGCGAATCGAGCAGGAGGCGGACAGCACGCAGGCCATCCAGCGCATGGAAGCCGTCGTGCTCCTCCTGGGTGGCTCCATCGCGCAGTTCGTCGGCAAGGTCGCTCATCACCGCATGGACGAGTTCGTCCTGGTCGTCGTGCGCCGCGGCTTTCACGGCCTCGACCAGGGCTGCCCATTCGGTGCGATCGACGAGCGAATCTGCGCCCGCGACCTGCTTGAGCATGTGCACCGGCCCCGATTTGAGCACCTCCCACTGGGAGTCGGTATAGCCGAGTTGATTCGATGCCATGTACGAGTCCTCTTGGGCCGGGGCCATGCGCTGCCATGTTCGCGCGCGATTGGGATAGAACGAATGGGCCGGTTCGGCCCACGGTCGGCGATGCTAGGAGCGGACTATTAATGGAACATGAACGCGAAATGATCACCGGAAACAGGAAGCCACCGGGGACCGATTCGGCCCCTGGTGGCGGCACGGTAGTGGAGGAGCGGTACTACCGGGCTTGCGGAGAAAAGAAAAACAAGGCGGCCCCGCTTCGCTGGGAGGAAGGGAAAGTGGGAGCAGGGAGGGAGCGAAAACCATTCAGGGGGAGCATGTGCGAATGGGACCGCCTTGAGAATCTGAGATCAGTTTCCCGCCGGCGCGGCGCCCTTGCCTCACCCGGAGCGGTTTTCTTCGACAACACTTTTGGGTGACCCTCGCTCCCCCGCCCGTGGCCCCCTAAGAGAAGGCCATCTTCTCGCGCCGCATGCTCACCCAGCTGTTTGTGCCGATGACGACATGATCTTCGACATCGAGGTCCAGGATCTTGCCGGCCGCGATGAAGGCCTTCGTGGTCGAAATATCCTGGGGGCTTGGCCTCGGGTCTCCCGAAGGGTGGTTGTGCACCAGGATGACCGAAGGCGCATCGAGGATGATGGCCTCGCGAAAGACTTCCGCCGGCCGCAGCGAGATGACGTTCGCCGAGCCGCTGACCACCGGGTTGAGACCGCCGAGGAGCCGCCCCCGGGTATCGAGCGCGAGGCAATAGAGCTCCTCGCGCCTCGCCCCCACCAGGCGTGGCCCGAGGAGGTTGAACACCTTCTCCGGTGTTCGCAGGTCCGGCCGCTCGGTTGGGCTGAGCGCCTGGGCGCGACGTCCCAGTTCGATCGACGCCGATACCTGTGCGGCCTTGGCGGGGCCGAGACCCTTCGCCCGCTGCAGCGCATTCGGCCCTGCGCGGAGCATGCCGTCGAGGCCCCCGAACTGGTCGAGCAGGTTTCGCGAGAGGTCGACGACGTTCTCGCCGGCCATGCCGGAACGGAGGATGATGGCGAGCAGTTCAGCATCGCTCAGCGTTTCGGCGCCATGCTCCAGCAACCGCTCTCTCGGCCGCTCGTCGCCCGCCCAGTCATGCATCGAGCGGTAGGCTCGAGGCTCGTCAGTCATCGCCGGGGGATTGTAGAGCGAGCGGCGGCTACGTCACTCCGCAGACGACACAGTCATGGGTTCGCCGGCTCAGTCTCCGCCGGGGGCACTTGCTTCTCCACCCAGATGAGGACGGCGCTCTTCGGGTAGAACGTGGCCTCGACGGTGTCACCTTCCTTGATCCCATCGAGGACGAACTGGTCGCCGCGAAGGATCATCTTCCCAACCCGGATGTAGTGCGTCTTGATGACGAATGAATCGCTCCGCGCCCAGCGTCGAGTGACAGTGCCTGTGAGTTTCTCTGGCTTGCCCACCAGGTCAAGCAGCGACTGGATGGTCTGGAAGCCGAAGAGCGTGGTCAGGATCGCGAGGATGACCACCAGGAACCACGTGCCGCCGTGGTCGCCGCCAAGGAAGGCGCGATCGAACGTGAAGAAGGCCAGGCCGCCGGCCGCCGCGATGAACAGCGGCCCCCAGATGATGACGGAACGCAGCAGTCGATTGCGCACGCCTGAGTGGTATCGCTCTTTCGCGAGTTCGGGATCGTCTTGCCAGTTCATGGGATGCGAATCTCTGTACCGATGGCGATGGAATCCGGGTTGAGACCGGGGTTCGCGGCCAGAATATCCGCGACTGACACGCCGTAGGAAGCAGCCACCGCGGAGAGGGTATCACCGGCCTTCATCACGTAGGTCTTTCCGGCTGTCGTCGGCGTGGCCGGGGCTGTCGTCTGGGGGGTGGTGGGCGTTGTCGGGGTCACACTCGAAGGCACCTGCGTCCCCGGCCGCGGAGTCGGCTGGGTGGCCGTGCCCGGAGCCGTGGGCGTGGCCGTCGCGGCGACGGCCGCCGTACTGGTCGGGAGGTCGCGCACCAGGCTGTTGCCGCTCTTGGTCTCCGGCGGGGAAACCAGCAGGAACACGACGATGAGCGTGGCGATGACGAGAGCCAGCACCGACCCACGATAGACCGCCCCGCTCGGCGCCGCTGCCTCCGGCGCCATGCACCGCAGGCAGACATCCTCGCCGTGTTCCGTGCAGTAGAGCCGGCCACACGTGGGGCACTCCGCTTCGGCGGGGTTTTCGCAGTAGTGGCAGCTGGGAATCTGGTCGTCAGCCATCGTTGTTCAAAGCGTACGCGGAACGACGGAAGGCGAAAGACAACGGGCCCTTAAACCGGTTCGATGGTGGCCGTGAGCCCGCACGATTCCAGCCGGTCGCGGTAGTGCTCGGCGGCCTCCTTCGGGCACTCGATCACGGTCGCTTCGCCGTGGTGATGGGCGGTAAACATGATCTCGGCGGCCGCCTCGAAATCAAGAGATGGCACCGACCGCATCAGGCTCAGGACGACGTGATCCATCGAGTTGTGGTCGTCGTTGTGGAGGATCACCCGGTAGGGCGGTATCAGTCGCGTCAGGGACTCTTCGTCGATTACGGTCCCCGGGAGCGTCGGCGCCTGGCTCATGGGGATAGGGTAGCGCCCGTTCATGGTCATTTCGACCGTTGCCATGGCGGCGCTAACGCGCTTTCCGTGCGATTTGTTTGGGGATTTCCCTGAGAGACAGGGCAGGCCGCGAAGCCGACTATTCTGGTGCGATGTACGAGAACCAGCGGACCCGAACGGACAACCCGTATGAATTGCCGAAGGACGCGGTCACGCGGCGCATGGCGATCAGCACGCTGGCCTACCGCGCCATCGCCCAGAAGCGCGAAGTACAGCTCGACGATGTCCTCGACGAAGGTGACTCCGTCTTGCTCTCGGAACTGATGTCCACGGTCGCGAACGAAACCAGTACGCAGCTGATGCTCACCGAGCACCTCCTCAAGGCGGGCTGGGCCTGGGAGCGGATCCTCGCCGCCGTCTGGTACAACGAAGAGTTCTTGCGATCCGCCGCGAACTCCGACTAGGTTCGCCCCCGCCTGTCACAGGCCGCCTTGCTCGCTCGTCTCTCCTGTAACGCAACCAATGCAACAGGGGGTCCTTCCGTGGCTGAATTCGAACGCAAGCATGTGGCAATCGTTGGTGGAGGCCTTGCCGGCCTCGCGGCCGCGACCTACCTCGGCCGCGCCGGCCACCGGGTGACCGTTTTCGAACGCAGCGATTCGCTCGGCGGGCGCGCGGCAACGACGGAGCGCGACGGCTACTACCACAACATGGGCCCGCACGCTCTCTATCCCGCTGGCGCCGGACTTGAGGTGCTCACCGAGTTGGGAATTCGGTACACCGGCGGCTCACCCGACGTGAAAGGTGTTGCTGTCCGTAATGGGCGCGCCTACACCCTGCCTACCTCGGGCCGGACGATGGTCTCCACCAGGCTGTTTGGTGTTCGCGCCAGGTTGGAAGCCGGCCGGCAATTGCTCGCCATGGGCAGGCCGCACGAGCAATCGGCCACCACCGTGCGGGAATGGCTCGATACGTTCTCCGAGCCCGCAGCCCGTGACTACCTCGAAGCGATTGTCAGGCTCGCGACCTACTCCAACGCACCCGAGGTCATCAGCCTCGCTGATGCGGCGGCGCAGTTCGGCGGCGCGACGGGAGGCGTCCTCTACCTCGATGGCGGGTGGCAAACGCTCGTTGCGTCGCTCGCCGAAGCGGCCACCTCGGCGGGCGCGGTTATCCAGCCCGGCGCCAGGGTCGAAGCCGTGGAGCATTCCGAAGGACGGGGGACAGGGCTGCGCGTTGGCGGCCGGTCTTTCGCTGCCGATGCGGTACTCCTCGCCGTGCCGCCAGCGGTCGCCTCCCAGCTTTCGGGTGGCGTTGCTTCGCTCGCGGCCGTCGCCGAAAGCGCCGTATCGGCGCGCGCAGCCTGCCTCGACATCGGCCTCTCACGCCTGCCGAACCCTCGCCGCCTGTTCGGGCTGGGAATCGATTGCCCGTTCTACTTCTCCGTGCACTCCGCGTGGGCGCGGCTCGCGCCTGAAGGCAAGGTCATGGCCTCCGTCGCGAAGTACATCCCCGCCGGAAGCGCCCACGATGCCGAACGAGACCTGGCCGAACTCGAGATATTTATGGACCTCATCCAGCCGGGCTGGCGGGCATTCGAGGAGCATCGCCGGTATCTCCCCAACATGGTCGTGACCACCTCGCTGCCGCGCGCCGAGAACGGCGGCATCCAGGGCCGGCCCGCGCCGCGGGTCGAAGAAGTCGCCGGCCTGTATGTCGCGGGCGACTGGGTCGCTGGCGGCGGCTGGCTGACCGACGCGACGCTGGGGAGTTCGCGCGTGGCCGCGCAGGCGATCACAGCATTGCTGGCGGAACGGGCGCCGGCACTGGCTTCGGTTTCGTAGGATGAATGCAGTGAACGCGACCACGCAGCCGGCCGAGAGCGCCTTCGAGGAGCACCGTTCGCTACTCTTCGGGGTGGCCTATCGCATGCTCGGGACGATCGCCGAGGCCGAAGACGCGGTCCAGGAGTCGTACCTGCGCTTCCGGAACGCCGACGGGGAAATCGCCAACCCCCGGGCCTACCTGGTCACCATTGTCACGCGCATCTGCCTCGACGTGCTGAAGTCGGCCAGGGTGAAGCGCGAGCAGTACATCGGCGTCTGGCTGCCCGAGCCGCTGGTCGAACACTCGGCTTCGGCGCCTTCGCCGGAAGCCACCGTCGAAACCGAGGACTCCGTGAGCTACGCCTTCCTGGTGATGCTCGAAGAGCTCGGGCCCGTCGAGCGCGCTGTCTTCCTCCTGCGAGAAGTGTTCGACTACGACTACAGCGACATCGCCCAGGTGGTCATGAAATCAGAGGCGGCCTGCCGCCAGGTGTTCCACCGCGCCCGCCAGCACCTGAACGAACGGCACCATCGCCATCGGGCGAGTTACACGCAGCGACGGGACCTGACCGCCCGATTCCTTTCGGCCGCGAACGAAGGAAACATGGCCGGCCTGCTCGAAATCCTCTCCGCGGATGTGGTCGCCTACTCCGACGGTGGCGGGAAAGTGGCCGCCGCGATCAACCCTATCTTCGGCGCGGACCACGTGGCACGGTTCACCATCGGAGTCACGCGCAAGGAGCCGTTCCTGCGAGCCGAACTGGCCGAGGTCAACGGCGCCCCGGGTGTGCTCCTGCGCAGCCGCAGCGGCCGCGTGCATTCGGTGGTGCTGCTGGAAGTGGAGGAAGGCAAAGTCACGGCCATGTACGCCATCCGCAACCCTGACAAGCTCGAGCGGGCGGGCTAGCTTCTCCCTTCTCCCTTCTCCCTCTACCCTTCGCGTTCATGGGCCCGCGAATCCTTATCCTCTGCCGCGGCTACCTCGGCAGCCACATGTCCGCGCCGGGTATCCGCGCTACCGCCCAGGCGCGGGTGCTCGCCACGCACGTGCCCGGCGCGCAGGTCACCCTCGCCGGAACCAACCTCGATTTCGAACAGCCGGAAGATGGCGCCTACACGGTCACCCGTTGGAGCGCCCGCAACATCCTCCAGCTCGTCGCCAGCCACGACGTGATCATCTCCTCGATGTTGCCGCCGCACGTGGCGGGCTTCTTCCCCTTCAAGCGCTTCGTGGTGGACCTCTTCTCCCAGTACGCCATGGAGTGGATGGAAGTCGGGATGCAGCACTACGAGGGGAGGCATCGCAAAGCCTGGGTGCAGCGAACCCGCGCCGTGCTCGGGATGCAGCTGACCTTCGCGGACTTCGTCCTCACCTGTAACGAGCGACAGCGCGACAGCTACGTCGGGATGATGATCTCCCTCGGGTTGATTTCGCCCCGTGTGTACGAGGCCGACCCGACGCTCCGCAGCTACATCGATTCGGCGCCGCACGGGATTCGCGCGGAGCTGCCAGTGCCCGGCGAACCCGTCCTCCGCGGCGTCCGCGAGGGGTTTGGCAAAGACGACAAGATCATCATCTGGAACGGCGGGATCATCCAGTGGTACGACCCGGCGACGCTGCTCGAAGCCCTGCGCATCCTCGGCCGCGACGACATCAAGCTGCTGTTCCTCGGCGCCACCTATCCGGGCATCAAGGAGCTCGGGAAGGGCGTGCGCTTCCAGGACGCGAAGGCGATCGCCCTGAGGAATGGTCAGCTCGACCGCACCGTCTTCTTCGAAGAAGGTTGGGTCTCCCACGAGGTGGCCAAGCAGTACGTCCAGGAAGCGGACATTTCGGTCTGCTGCTACTTCGACAACCTGGAGACGCGCTACAGCCACCGCACGCGCTTCGTCGACCTCATCTGGGCCGAGCTGCCGTTCATCTGCACGCACGGCGATGTCCTCGCCGAAGAAGTCGACCAGAATGGCTGGGGCATCGTCGTTCCAGAGGAAGACCCGGAGGCGCTGGCCGGCGCCATCGAGAAGCTGGTCGATGATCGCGAATTTCACGCGCAGTGCAAGGCAAATCTCGCGGCCGCGCGCCAATCGCTCCAGTGGGACGAAACGATGAAACCGCTTGTCCGCTTCTGCAGCGAAAAAGGCGCAACGCTCTCGCCCAAGTGGGAACGTATCCCCGGCCTCGCCCAGCGCATCACCACCTACACCGCCCGCCGCGCAATCTTCAATGTCTACGACAGCCGGCTGAAGAAGGAGCACGATCGGGCGGAGCAGGCGGCGCTGCGAGAGGAAAGAGAAAAGAGGAAAGAGGAAAGTAATCTGGCGTCGCCGCGGGATGTATCCGGTGGGGAGACTTCGCGATGAGCACAGAAGTACTCACGTTGGTCGCGGCACTAGGGGGCGTCGTCGTTGGTGGTGGACTTGATTGGGCTCGTATGTGGTGGCAAGCCAAACGCGACGAACGTCGAGATCGCGTATCTGAGCAAAAGCTGCAGGCACTTCGAATTCGAGGACTTCTCGAAGATCAGCTCCGTTTCGGATATTCAATTTTGGGACGCGTCCAAACGAACGAGATGAAGGAACTTCGTGTAGAAGACACGGCGAACCTGAGTCTCAGGCGCAAGAAAACACTGGCTCGGTTAGGAGACTACCCGGAACTGCGGCCCCCATTTACTGCCTACTGGAATTCCCTTCGGACACTGATCACTGTCGGGCAACAACGGGAGTTGGAGCTCGACAGAGATCCATCCGGAGAAGATCAATGGCGACGCAAACTACAGAAAGAGTTTGATGAATTTTCAAATGTTGAGAACCATTTAATCGAAGTGATGGAGAGGGTGCTCCCGTGGGATTAGGGACGGGCCTAGAGTCGATGTTCGCGGGGTCAACCGCATGACCCGCCTCCTCGTCCTCTCTCGCTCGGCGGTGGGGCCGTTGATGGCTAGCCCGGGGGTGCGCGCGTACCAGATTGCGGGCGCACTTGGTCGGGCGATGCCGGATGCCGAGATCACGCTCGCGGTGCCCGGAAACCGCGACCCCATTGCGCCGCCCGCCAGAAACGTGCGCATCCAGGCCTGGCAGAGCAACGCGGAAGCCGCCGCCCTGGCGCGTTCGCACGACACGACCATCACGCGCAACTTCCCGCCCCAGTTCGCGCGGCTCCTCGGTGAGACGCGCCTTGCGCTCGATGGTTTCACGCCTCTCTACGTCGAGTGGATGGAGCTTTCCCAGCGCGACATCCTGCCGAAGTGGCGGCGCATCTGGATGGCGAGCAATCGCTGGTACCTCAATATGCAGCTCACCCTCGCCGACTTCGTCTTCTGCGCCGATGAGCGCCAGCGCGACATGTGGATCGGGATGATGATGGCCCTTGCCCTCGTGCCGGACGATGTCTACGCCCGCGACCCTTCGTTGCGGAAAGTCATCGACATCGTGCCCTATGGCGTGCCGTCGCGGCCGCTTAAACCGACCGAGAAAGTGCTTGGGGGCGTTGTCCCCGGCATCGAGGAGACGGACAAGATCTTGCTCTGGAACGGCGGGATCACCGAGTGGAACGACGTCGACACGCTGCTCCACGCGATGGCAGGGCTCGCTTCGAAACGGCCCGAGGTCAAGCTGGTGTTCATGGGGGTGGATCACCCCGACTACGCGTTCGGGCCTTCGGCCGGCGTCACCAGGCACGCCTTCGAATTAGCCGAACGCCTCGGCATCAAGGACCGGAACGTGTTCTTCCGCAGCGGCTGGGTGCCGTACGAGGAGATCGACAACTTCCTTTCGGAAGCTGATGCCAGCGTGTGCCTGGGGTACGAGAACATCGAGAGCCGGTTCGCCTTCCGCACTCGCTATGTCGACCTCTTCCGTGCGAAGGTCCCGCTGCTCTGCACCCGCGGTGATGTCCTCGCCGACCGCGTGGAGCAGGCGCCCATGGGGATCACCGTCCCCGAACGCGATGTCGAAGCCGTGTCCGCCGGCATCGAACGCATCCTGGACGATGCGGACCTGCGGGCCCAGGCGAAAGCGAACATGGCCACGATCGCGGCCGAGCTCTCGTGGGACCTCGCGGTCAAACCGCTCGTCGAGTTCTGCTCGGCTGAAGGCACGTATGCCATGCCCGCGAACCGGCGGAAGTTGCAGGCCTATACGCGGGGCGGCATGTACTTCGCCCTCAAGACGATCTGCAAGAGCCCTCCACTCCACGGGTAGCGGATTCAGGAAGCCCGCTGGCGATTCTCGGCAAGTTCCATCAGGCGGCGCCGCATGCGCTCTTTGTCGGAGGCGGCGTGCCGCACCTCGAAGGTGCGAAGCAGGGGATTTACCGTCCGGCGGAACGGCCGAAACATCCGCACGCGGGGGAGGTCGCCCAGGCTGCCGAGGAGGCTCGCGCGGGTTTCGGACGCCGCGATGCGCTGGCGCGAGAGTTCGAAGGCGGTGTCGTAGGTAAGCATGCCGGGTTGTCTCCAGTTCTTTGGTACTGGTTAGACCGGCGAGTGCGGAAGTTCTTACGCGCGTTCCGTTACCACGAAATGCGCGGGGCTGATACGATGCTTCTTCGGCGCGGGGTGTAGCTCAGCCTGGCAGAGCGCTACGTTCGGGACGTAGAGGCCACAGGTTCAAATCCTGTCACCCCGACCATCCTATTCTTCGAGGCTCAGCAGCCAGTCCGCCGCTTCTTCGCGGCTGTGGAACACGCTGACGGCCTCGCCTTCCAGTCCCGAAATCTGCGCCACCTGGCGCCCAAGCCCGAACATCGCCGGGGTGGTTGCCGCGATGGCGAATCGCACTCCGCGCGTCGCGTTGTTGCGGGCCGCGGCTTCGCCCAGCATCACCGGGTCGAAGAGGACATCGTCCACTTCCGAGACATCGATCAACACGCGCCGGAAACGCTCGACCGCGGCCGTCAACTCGTCCGAATTCGCGGAGAGGCCGCGAAATGCACCGGGCCGCACCTCGCCCGCGAGAATGACCAGTACATAGCCCTCTTGGACCCGCACCGCTGATGCCACCGCTGCCCCCGAACGGGCGGAGTTTACAGACTCCCGGGCTCGAAATGCGTGATCTTTTTCGCACAGTTTGTCCGGTTATTTCGAGTCCGCGAGCCCGGCCCGAATCTTTTCGAAGGGAGTGCGTGGCGTATGGCGAGAGCGGCCCGGCGCGCCGGCCGGGATCCGCCCGGCCGTCTCCCGGGCGACGTGGTCTCTGAGCCGGCTGATCACGTCCATCGCCCGGCGATAGTTCGCTTCCACCTCGATCAGGGTGTCGCCGGCCAGCATCTCGGCATCGAGCGCCGGGTCTCCGGCGAGAAGAGCCGACCGCAGCCGCTCCACGGCCAGCCGTTCGTTCTCACGGCTCGCTTCCAGCTCCTGGCGCAGCGATTCGATCTCATCGTTCGGTTCGCCGGTTGGATCGATGGTTGCTTCAGTCTCGTTCAGGGTTGCAGGGGATTCTTCCATGGGGAACGTCCTTCGTTGGGATGCCGAAACCGTCACCCGCGAGGGCACGTAAAGCCAAGGTGTGGATGTCGCTTCGCTCGAAAGACTGCCCCGGTGATACGCTCGGGAAACGAAAATGAACCGCAAGTACCTCGTCTTCGCCACCGCCCCGCTGGCACTGCTCGCGCTCGCTTCGTGCGGCGATGGGCCGAATAAGACCATCGACTCCGTGACTCCCGGCGCCACGACAACGCGCAGCAACCTGGAGGCCGACTTCGGCCCTGCGCCGGTGCTCGGCGACAACATCCTGAAGGTCAGCCCCGGCTATGCCGAGCAGGTGAAGCAGGCGGCGACGCGCACGCCGAACCCGAACAAGCCTAGTGGCGTCTGCGCAGAGGTTTCGTTCGAGGGCCTGCCCCAGACCGGACAGTGGTTCCGCATGGCGCTCGATGGCACGGAAGTCACCACCGAGCTCACCTGGATCGTGTCTTCGACCGAGAGCCCCACCGGCGGCACCATGTGTTTCGCCCCGGCAGAGGGGATCACGGTCGGCAAACATGATGCGGCCATCTCGGTGCAGGACCCGAACAACATCCAGGCGCGCACGAAACAACTCGTGGCCTGGCGGTTCGAAGTTATCGAGTAGCGGGGGGCGCCCCCTTCACCAGTCGAAACGGGATCGAACGCCGCACTTCACGTTCGCCGGTACCTGCGACCAGCGTGATTCGATATCCGCCGGCGGCTTTCAACTGGATCTGCATCACGAACGTCATCTGCGAGAGTTGGCTTGTCCCGGGCAGCAGCTGCGGCGGACGCCCGACATTCATCTGGCCGTCCAGGCGAAAAACTTCTTGCGCGTCGTCGTCATCGACACGCACCACCAGCGGGATCGTCGTGTTCGTTTCGTCCCACTCGACGCGGACGCCCGCCGCAAGCGTCAGCCGGATGTTCGCCGGTACGTCGGGCACGTTCATCGTGTCCCAGCCGCCGCCCATCAGGTAGAGCTTGCTGCCTGTGACTTCTGCGTGTTCGGCGAGGAGCAGGTAGTCGATTTCCATTGTTCCGAATCGTAACGCACGCCCGGGCGGGCGGCCGCCGGGAAACGAATGGAAAATGTACTACCGAGTATGCAAGTGCCTACCGGGCTTTCCCGGTTGGCACATGGGCCCTATTGTGCCCTTATGCCCGTATTCGGAGCGCCTGGCGAGCGGATTGGCTACGAATTGTATTCGCACCCGGATGGTGCGCCGCCGCTCGTCCTGATCCACGGGTTCACCGCCAGTAAGTCTTCGTTCGAAGTGAACCTTGCCGGCCTGCGCGAACACTTCACCGTCATAACGGTCGAACTTCTCGGCCACGGCAGCTCGGATGCGCCCGAGGACGCGATCTTCTACCGTCCGGAGCGGGCAATCCGCCGGATGCTCCAGCTCTTCGACCACCTGGGCTACGACCGCGTTCTCCTCTGCGGACACTCGCTTGGAGGAGCGCTCGCGCTGCGCCTGGCGTTGGATGCGCCCGAATGGGTGGCGGGCCTCGTCGTCATCAATTCGAGTTCTGCCGCCGGCACACCCGAATGGCGCGAGGCTTCCCGCCCGCGCATGGAGGAGATGGCCGCGCGTGTCCGTGCCGAAGGCACCGGCTTCATGAAGGAGACGCGCCTCTATCCCGCGCACAGCAAGCGGCTCGACCCGCTTTCGAAGGAGTTGCTCACGCGCGACTTCGATAGGCTCCAGCCCGCAGGCGTCGCCGGGACCGCCGAATCCCTCGTCATCGATGTGAACGAGTGGGAACGCCACCCGACGCTGGCGGTGCCGATGCTGCTCGTCGTTGGCGAACGTGATGCCGACTTCGCCCCGAACGCCTCCGCATTCCTCGCGCGTTTCCCCCAGGACATGGTGCGCGAGGTGGACCTTCCGGCGGCCGGCCACGCAGCGAACATCGAGCAGCCGGAGGAGTTCAATGGCGCGGTCGTGGACTTCGCGCACGAAATCGGCTACCTCCGAAAGCCTGCCGTGGAAGGGAACAAAGTGCTCACTGCACTCGGCGGTGTTCTCGTGGTCGCGGGCCTCGGGCTGCTGGCGGCGGCAGTCTTCCTCAATGGCAATGGCAGCGACAACAACAACCCGTTGCTCGCGGCCGCCCCCGATTCGACCCAGGGCGCCGGGGTGACCCCGACGGAGGTCGCCCAGGTCGCGGGCACTTCGGCGGCCGGACCAACGCGCCCGAGCGCGGTAGACAACTCGACCCGGGTAGCCACCGCCGTCCCGACGGCCGCCGCCTCAGCAACTGCGGTCCCGCCAACCCAGCCGCCGGCCACGCCCACGACCAAACCCCCCGCAACGGCGACGCGGGCCCCCGCCCAGGCGACCGCGATCCCGACGGCAACCCCCGCCCCAACGGAGACACCAGCACCGGAACCGACCGCAACTCCGAGCGGGCCGTATGCCGCAATCGCCGGTCCCAGCACCGGCGAAGTCGGATCTCCCGTGGTGGTCACCGACGCTTCCTTCCCCGCCGCCCTCACACGGACGTGGGTGACACCGGCCGGCACCGCGAATGCCTCGCCCGGCGTGAGTTTCACGCCCTCGGCGCCGGGCTGCTACGTGGTATCCATGACCGCATATTTCAAGACCGGCCAGGTGCTGACCACCACCCACCCGGTCTCGGTCGGTGGCGTCTCCTGCGGCGGCGGCCAGGGATAGTTGTAGCTCCCAGGTTGATTTCCGGACGGTATACGTGCCGCGCGTGACATGAATAGAAGCTGTCCAGCTTATTAGGCAACTCCCGAATAATCAGATCCATCAGCACCGCCCGATACTCGGTGTGCGCGTCTTCTATTGGCGTATCAGATTTGCGGGGGCTCTGTGTTCATGTCCTGGTTCAATAACCTCTCTATCCGAACGAAGCTGCTTGGCGGCTTCGCCATCGCGATCGGCTTGATGGCGGTCGCAACGGTCTTCGCGATCCGCGCGGCCGATACGACCGCCGGACACGCCAGCGAGCTGTACAACGTTCACTTCGAGGGCCTTGTCGTCCTCGATGCGACGAAGCAGGAGTTCCTGCTGAGCAATATCAACACGATGGACGCCCTGCTCGCCGATAGCGAGGAAGAGGCGAAGAGCATCGTTGCTGACGCCGAAACCCATCAGCAGCAGGCCAAGGCCAAGCTCCTCGAATACAAGACCATCCAGTCCGACCCGGAAATCGTCGCGCTCATCGATGAAGCGCTCACCGGCACCGACCAGCTCATCGACATCCGCAAGGACGTGTTCCAGGACATCGTTTCCGGCAACAAGGACGCCGCCATTGAGATGAATGAAAACGGCGCCAACGGCAAGCCCTCCGGCGACAAGACCGCCGAAGGAGTCGTCGATCTCCTGAACCAGGCGACTGACATCAGCGAATCCACCGCTGCGGCCGTGGAGGCCAACTCCTCCTCGTCGTCGAGCCAGGCCATCCTGACCTCGAGCATCCTCGGAATCGTCGCTGCTCTCCTCGGCTTCGCGGTCGCCTACCTCATCTCGAAGACAATCCGCAACGGTGTCGCGACCGTCGTGAACCGGCTCCGGTCCATCGAGAGCAACTGCATCGCGAACCTCCAGAAGGGCATCACCGGTCTCGCCGCGGGCGACCTGACGATCGATGTCCAGCCTGTGACTCCGAAGATTCCCTCCTATAGCAACGACGAAATCGGCAACGCTGCCGCCACCATTAACTCGGTCATCGACAAGCTGGTTGGCACCATCGGCACGTACAACGAATCGCGCCTCAGCCTTTCGCAGATCGTGAACGAAGTCCGCGGCGGCGCCACCACCCTCCTCGATTCCTCGGAGACGCTGAAGGAATCGTCGGACCAGATGGCGAATGCCACCGGCCAGATCGCCAACGCCATCAACGAAGTGACCCGCTCGGCGGTCTCGCTCGCCGGCGTGTCCCAGGATTCGGCGCGCGAAGTCGAACTCGTGGCGGCCGGATCGGTGCAGCTCGCTTCTTCCAGCAAGACGAACGCGACTTCGGCCGACGAAAGCAAGGCCGAAGCGACCCGCATGCAGGAGCGCATCCAGTACGTGGCCAGCGCCTCAGAACAGGTTGCCGCTTCCGCAGACGAGTCCCGCACGGCCGCCCAGCAGGGCCAGGAAGCTGTCTCCCGCGCCGTCGCCTCGATGGAAGCCATCGCCAAGGCCGTCGACCGCGCCTCTGAGACTGTTGGCCAGCTGGGCGAGTTTGGCCAGCAGATCGGCGACATCGTGAAGACCATCGACGAAATCGCCGCCCAGACCAACCTCCTCGCCCTCAACGCGGCGATCGAGGCTGCACGCGCCGGCGAACAGGGCCGCGGCTTCGCCGTCGTGGCCGAAAACGTCCGCTCGCTCGCCGAACGCTCAAGCGATTCGACCAAGGAGATCGCCACCCTGATCTCGAAGGTCCAGGCCGCCACCCAGGAAGCCGTCGATGTGATGGCTGTTGGCGTCCGCGATGTGGAAGAAGGCCGCGAAGTGACTGCAGGCGCCGGCAAGGCCCTGGATTCGATCATCGCGTCCGTCCGCGAATCGGCTGTCCAGATGCAGCAGATCGCCAAGGACGTCCAGGACCTGTCCGGGGGCGCCACCCGCATCGTGACCGCCGCCGACCAGATCGCCGCCAGCGCCGCCGAATCCGCGGAGGCCGCGAACTCGATGGCTTCCGGCACCAGCCGCGTCACCGAAGCCATCATCCAGGTTTCGGCGACAAGCGAAGAGACCTCGGCCTCGGCCGAGGAGGTCTCCGCCTCGACGCAGGAGCTCTCCGCCCAGTCGCAGGAACTGGCCGCCACCGCCACCCAGGTGAAGTCGGTCGCGGAAGGCCTCAGCGGCACGGTCGCGAAGTTCAAGACCGCCGCATAAGCCCGGTCGAGCAACCCAGGACATGAAAGAAGGGGCGCCCATTGGGCGCCCCTTCTTTTGTTTGGTGAATCTCTGCGCCTCCGCGCCTCTGCGTTCAAACCACCCGTGCTAAACTGTCGGCTCCGGGTAACTGGCGAATTTCGCGGAGCACCGCGAGGGAACCCGGTCTTACGCAGCATGGTCGATCGCCTGGGCCGAATCCTTCTCGCATGGGAAGGATTTTTCGTTTCCCGAGGGAAGGCGAGACCACTCAGTCCTCAGTCCTTTCACCTCACCGCTATCACCCTGGAGGTGGAACCATGCGCGCACTGCTCGGAGTATTCGACAAGACCGGTATCGAAGAGTTCGCCCGGGGCCTCGCCGGCCTTGGCTGGGAGATTGTCTCCACCGGCGGGACGTTCGCGGCCATCGAGAAGGCCGGCATCCCGGTCAAAAAGGTCGAGGACATCACCGGCTTCCCTGAAATGCTGGACGGACGCGTGAAGACGCTCCACCCGGTGGTCCATGGCGGCATCCTCGCGCGGCGCGACCTGCCTTCGCACATGGCCGCGCTGGCCGAACACAACATCCGCGGCATCGACCTCGTTTGCTGCAACCTCTACCCGTTCGTCGCCACGGTCACGAAGCCGGGCGGTGTGAGCTTCGAAGAGGGCATCGAGAACATCGACATTGGCGGGCCGACGATGCTTCGCGCCGCCGCCAAGAACTACGGCGATGTCGTCGTGGTGGTCGACCCGGCCGACTACGTGACCGTGATCGAGCAGCTCCGCAGCGGCAACGGCGTAACGAAAGAGCAGCGCCTGCACTTCGCGTGGAAAGCGTTCGCGCACGTTGCTGCCTACGATTCTGCGGTCTCTGAGTGGCTGAGCGAGCAGGCCCACCCCGGCGAGCCGCCGAAGTCGCTCACCATCCCCATGACGCTCGCGCAGGAACTGCGCTACGGCGAGAACCCGCACCAGTCCGCCGCCTTCTACACGGATGGCTCCCTGAAAGAGCACGGCCGGGGCGGGATCGCCACCGCCGTCCAGCACCACGGCAAGGAGATGTCGTACAACAACTACCTGGACGCCGACGCCGCCTGGAACTGCGTGAACGACTTCACCGGCCCGAGCTGCGTGGTGGTGAAGCACACGAACCCCTGCGGCGTCGCCACGCGCGAAGACATGCTCGAGGCCTACCGCCTGGCCGTCCGAGGGGATGCGACCAGTGCCTTCGGCGGTATTGTCGCCTTTAACCGCGTGGTCGATGAGTCGCTGGCGCGCGAACTCCGCGAGTTCCGCAACCCGAACGACGGCGAGACGCGCATGTTCTACGAGATCGTGATCGCCCCCGGCTACACCCCTGAGGGGCTCACGGTGCTCAAGGGGAAGTCGAAGGACCTGCGCATCCTCGAGGCGCAGGCGCACCGCCCCGGCAGCCGTGCCTACCGCCAGGTCGGTGGTGGCTGGCTGTCGCAGGATTCCGACGACCGCACGCCGGAGGAGATCGAGTTCAAGGTGGTCACCGACCGCCAGCCGACGCCGCAGGAGCTCGAGGATCTGAAGTTCGCGTGGCGCTGCGTGAAGCACGTGAAGAGCAACGCCATCACAGTGGCGAAGGACGGCCGCCTCCTCGGCATGGGCAGCGGCCAGCCCAACCGCGTGAAGAGCGTCGAGATCGCGATGGAGAAGGCCGGCGACGAAGTGAAGGGCGCCACCCTCGCCAGCGACGCCTTCTTCCCGTTCGCCTGGGGTGACTCCATCGAGAAGGCCTGCCAGGCCGGTATCTCAGTGATCGTCCACCCCGGTGGGTCGCTCCGCGACCAGGACGGCATCGACTGCTGCAACAAGTACGGCGTGACGATGGTGCTCACGGGCACGCGCCACTTCCGCCACTAGGGGACCGCCATCGACCCATCAGAGCCGCGACCGGCAGGAAGCGGGGGCAGTGGCATCACGTCGGACGCTCGCCGGGAGACTAGCCGCGATCAACCGCCAGCCCGCATCACCGCTCCGCTCCTTTCCAGTTGCGGCTCAGATGCCGTGTGGGTTGGAATCAGCCGGGGCTGGTGGCAACATGCGCGGCAAGATTGGAATTGGGGCAACACATGCAATTCACATCGGAATCAGCGGAAGCGGGCGTACGAGAGCGCGGGTTTGAACTGGACGTCCACGGGGAGCGCATCCCGGGTCTCGTCTGGACGCCCGAGGACGCTGTTGGTCCGCGGCCGCTGATTCTCATGGGGCACGGCGGCACGCAGCACAAGCGCGTCGATACCCTGCTCGCGCGGGCGCGAAGCTATGTGCGTCACCAGCGCTGGGCGGTGGCTGCCATCGACGCACCCGGCCATGGCGATCGCACCACGCCCGAACAGGCCGCGGCCGCCCGCGCTGCCATCCAGGCGCGCATCGCCGGCAAGGCGCCCGCCTTCGATGCCGAGCGCATGCAGGAGATGGCCCGGCGCACACTCCAGGCCCTCCCGGAGTGGCGGGCGACGCTCGACGCATTGCGGACGCTGCCCGAAGTCGGCGAAGGCGAAGTCGGGTACTGGGGCGTGTCGATGGGCACCTCGATTGGCGTTCCCTATCTCGCGGTGGAGCCGCGGGTGAAGTGCGCCGTGCTCGGCCTCAACGGCCTCCGCAAGGGCCAGGACGAATTCGCGAAACAGGCGGCGAGCATCAAGATCCCGCTCCTCTTCGTCTTCCAGCGAAACGATGAGCTGGTGAACGTCGAGGCCGGCCTCGCGCTCTACGACGCCTTCGGTTCGAGCGAAAAGACGATGCACATCAACCCCGGCGGCCACGTCGGCATCCCACCCCACGAGCGCGAGGATTTCGAGCGCTTCTTCCTTCGCCACCTCGGCCCCGGCGGCGCCTGACCTACAGGCCCAGCAGCGTCCGCCCCGACTCGACGATCGAGCGGTGGGAAACCACCGTGTGCTGGGCCATGGTGTGGATGTCGCGGAGGCGGCGGTCGAGCGTGTTCTTCGCGTAGAGCGAAGCGCTGCCGCCGGCCCGGTACATCGCATCGACCACTTCGACGCAGCGTTCGATTGCGCCAATTTGCGCCAGGTTTAGGCGCGCGTGCGTCCGCGGCGTTGGGTGGTCGCCCGCCAGCATTTCGCGCCACGCCTGTTCAGTCGCGTCGTAGTAGAAGGCGCGTGCCTGGGCGAGGGTCATCTCAGCGCGGGCAACCGCTTCGTGCAGCCACTCCTGCTCGCCGATCTTCGCGCGCGTGCCAAACGAGCCCTTGGTCGCCGAGATGGCGAGAACGTCGTCGATGGCGCCCCTCGCACAACCCAGCGCGACCGCCCCGAGCTTGAACGTGAACAGCATCGGGAAGCGGTAGAGCGGCTCGGGCCGGGTCATTCGTGCCGGCATGAGGGTGAAGGTGTTGCACTCGGGTACGAACACGTTCTCCACGGCGATGTCGTGGCTGCCGCTGCCGCGGACGCCCGTGGTCATCCAGGTGTCGACGACGGTGGCCTGCTCGGATGGCATGACGACGACGCGGACCTCGGGCGTCCGTTCGTTCGCCATCCGCGGGCCGTTCTCTCCCGGCACCAGGCAGCCAACCGCGAAGAGCGCCGAATGCGTGGAGCCTGAGGCGAAGGTCCACCGCCCGGTGACTGTGTAGCCGCCTTCGGCGGGTGTCGCGAAGCCGGTGGGGTTGGCGACGAACGCGCTTGCGCGGGTAGGGTCGGTGATAAGGTCTCTCGCCGGGACGTCCTCGAGGAAAGCGCCGATATAGCCAGTGTCGCAGCCGATCATCGCGCACCACGCGGCGGAGGCATCGGCTGTTGCGAGCAGTTCGATGGCTTCGATATGAGTCAGCGGGTCGAGCTCGAGGCCGCCGAAGGCTTTCGGCACAGCCACCGAGAACATCCCCGCGCTTCGCAGCAGTTCAGCGATTTCGGCGGGCAACTGGCGGGCGGCTTCGATTTCGGCTGCTGCAGCTCGAATCGGTTCGACGAGCACTCGCACCCGTTCGAGGTATTCGACGGCGCCGGGGGACCGTTCGAGTTCGCTGCCCATCTGACTCCCGCCTGTGAGGATGGCGCGGAGACTACCACGCCGCCGGGGAGAGGAGTGTTTTAGGCCTGTGCCTTCTTGCGCTCGCGATACGCCTTCATCTTGCTGCGGGTGCCGCAGAGGCCCATATCGCACCACTTCTTCGAGCCGTTCTTCGATTCGTCGTAGAAGGCCCAGCCGCAGCCCTTGCAGGTCTTGAAGCGCGCGAACTCGCCCTCGGCGGTGGCCTTGTAGCTGAGTGCGAGGAACGTGGAGAGGGCTCGCGGCACGCCCTTTCCGCCGGGCTGAATATCGAGTCCGCCACCCGGCAAAACCGTTACTTTCAGGGGGGCAACCGCGTTTAACTCGTCGATGGTCTTGTTGGTTCGCGGGTCCAGATCGTAGCCACTATTCGCAACACAGAGCGCTCGCGTGGCGGCCCGAAAGTGGCGGGCCAGGCGCACGTCGTCGTCGCTCACATCATCGTCCGGCTCGATGAGTTTCAGCCCAAGGAGCCAGTCCCTGAGCTTGCTCGGGCTGTCGATCGTGTCGGATTCGTCTCGCGTCCAGAGGAACTGGAGGAGGAGGTCGCGTTCTGCCGGGTCCATGTCCTGCCCAACATACCACAGCCGCAATCGAAATGTAACCAGTGAAACCGTTGACAGGTAACCTCGTTACCAGCTATATTTAGTGAGCAGTAACGCGTGAGCGTTTCGGAGGGATCTCAAATGGACTATCTCGACCTCGCCTACGAGCGCATGGATTCGTGGGAGCGAACACGCGCGGAAATCGAGCGAGCGAACGAACTCAGCCGCCTGGGCCTTACCAGCGAATGGAGCCCGATGGCGCAGTTCGACCGCCTTCTCATCCGTGCCAGCAAGAATGCAAAGCAGCGCCAGGCCCGCCGCGACCGGCAGGCCGCCCGGAATCGGGAGCTCGTCTCCTAACCGGTAATTTTCAAGACCACGAATAGAGCCGACGGCCGTCTCCCTGCCGTCGGCTCTTTTCATGTGCCGCAGGTTTCGGAAACGGGCGCGTGGAACAGGACTAAATGCGAAGGCTGCGGCGCCGCCGCCCGAGGCTGCCGATGCTGAACGGATAGGTAATCAGGTTCACGTGGCGGCGGTTTTCGAGGAGCCTGGTCAGACGCTTCAGGCTCTGGTTCACCAGGGGGCGGTAGTAGGGGCGGTCCACTTCGAGGATCGGCACCATCACGCTGACCTCGTGCGGAGCGCGCAGCAGCCGGTCGTCGACGTAGCGTGCGATCGGGTCGGAGACGTTCCGGAACGGCGACGAGATGACCACCAGCGGGATCGCCGGGAACTGCTTCGCCCAGCGCTGCTCGACCGTCGAGGGTGCATCGGGGTCGACCACCACATGGAGCGCCGTCACATCGCGCGAACGCTCGCAGGCGGTGCCGAGCGCCATCACCGTGACCAGGGTGATGTCTTCCACCGGGACGATGATCGGGATGCGCGACTCGCCCCGGGGAGCGATATCGAGCAGCGCATCGGATGAGACGAAAAGGAGGCGCTGGAGGCGTTTATAGAAGCGGCCGATCCACCAGAGCGCGACGGTCAGGATGGGAATCGCGATGACTACGTAGCGGCCGCCTTCGGCAAACTTCGTCACCATGATGATGACGAACACGATCGCGGTGACAACTCCGCCGAAGCCGTTGATCGCTGCCGAAACCTTCCACCCGGGAGACTTTCGCCGGAACCAGAGCAGCACCATCCCGGCCTGGGCCAGCGTGAAGCAGAGGAACACGCCGAGCGCATAGAGCGGGATGAGCTTGGTTGTTGTCGCGTTGAAGGCCACGAGCAGCAGGATGGCGAACCCGGTCAGCGCCATGATCCCGTAGCTGAAGACGAGGCGGTTGCCGCGGGCATGGAACACGCGGGGCATATAGCCGTCCCGCGCCAGGATTGCCGCGAGAATGGGGAACCCGTTGTAAGCCGTGTTTGCCGCAAGGAAGAGAATCCCGGCTGTGAGCGCCTGGAGCATGTAGTACAGCACGTTGCGCCCGAAGACGTGTTCACCGACCTGCGACATCACCGTTTCTTTGTCGCCTTCTTCGTAGACGATCCCGAAGTGGCGCGCGAGCAAGGTGGTCCCGATGAAAAGGAACCCGAGCAAGAACGCCATCGTTACCATGGTGAGGATGGCGTTCTTCCACTCCGGTGGCTTGAAGGACGAAACGCCGTTCGACATCGCCTCGACGCCGGTAAGTGCGGCGCATCCCGCCGAGAAGGCCCTCAGGACGAGGAAAAGCGTGAGGGCGTGGCTGGCGTTTTCCGCTGCCTTGCTCGGCTCTCCGGTTTTCAGGATGTTCGGGCTGTCGCCGGTGAAGACCTGGAACATACCCACGATGATCGTGGCACTCAGGATGAACACGAAGCCGTAGGTCGGGAACGCGAACATGGTCCCGGACTCGCGCAGGCCGCGCAGGTTGCCGAGCGCGATGATCAGGATGAGCCCTACGGCGATCGGTACGCGCCCGGGGTCGACGCTTGGCGCCGCCGAGACGATCGCCTCCACGCTCGCCGCGATACTTACCGACGCCGTCAACGTGTAGTCGATGAGCAATGCCGAGGCCGCGACAAGCCCGAAGATCACGCCCAGGTTTTCCAGGGCGACGGTGTAGGCCCCACCTCCGGCGGGATATGCGCGGATGAGCTGGCTGTACGAGACCACGACGATGCCCAGGAGCGCGGTGATCGCCAGGGCGATGGGCAGGCTGAGATAGATCGCACTGGTGCCTGCCAACACCAGGATGAGCAAGATCTCCTGGGTGGCGTACGCCGTCGACGAGAGCGCGTCGGAGGAGAAGACCGCGAGAGCCACTTTCTTGCTCAGGCGCTCTTCCGTGAGGCGCTTGCTGTTCATCGATGTGCCGATGAGCGAGTTCTTCAGCGCGGCTACACGCCGCCCCCATCCGGAGTGCCGCTCGGCGAACTCCGTCGCCTCGAAATGTTCGGGGTCGAGTTCGACGATACCTGCGCGAGGGAACTCAACGTGGTAGCGGGAAATGCGGCCTTCTTTGTCGGCGACCGGCTTGTACTCAGGACCTGACCCGGGACTGGGCATCTGGGAAGGATACTTCCCATAAGGCTACAGTCTGCAATCGGGGCTAACCCTCCGATAAACAAAAACAGTATTTGACATTTATTCCGGCCATCGCCCGGGCCCGTTCGGCAAGCGTTTGCGCTACCGGTATAGTCGGCCTCGCGATGCCCGAAGCCACCGGTCCCCTCGCAGGAATTGTCGTCGTCGACCTCTCGACCACGCGGGCCGAGCTCGCGGGCCGGTACCTCGGCGAACTTGGCGCGACCGTCATCAAGATGGAGCCGCCGGGCGGCGCCGCGGCGCGCTTTCTGCCGCCCTTCGACGAATCGAAACCACGCGATGGCGAGTCCTCGCTTTACTGGGCGGCTGTAGGCGCCGGCAAGAAGAGCGTCATCCTCGATATCGAATCTACCGCCGGGCGTGAGCGGCTCATGCCGCTCCTCGGCCAGGCCGATATCCTCATCGAAAGCTTCGATCCCGGGCACATGGCATCGCTCGGGCTCGGTTACGCGGCAGTCTCGGCGCTCAACCCGCGCATCATCTACGTTTCCGTGACGCCCTACGGGCAGGATGGGCCCGATGCGAACAGCCCCGCCACCGACCTGACCCTCGAGGCCGCCGGCGGCCTCCTTGATCTCCAGGGCGACACCGACCGTCCTCCGGTGCCCGTTGGCTACCCGCAGGCTTCCTTTCATGGCGGAGTCCAGGCCGCGACCGATGCCGTAATCGCCCTCAACGAGCGTGAACGCTCCGGGCTCGGGCAGTACCTCGATCTCTCGATGCAGGCGGCGATGGTCTGGACGCTGATGAACGCGACTGGCTATCCGCCGAACACAGGAGGCGACCCACCGACGAGCGGTCCGAACCGCCTTGTGACGATCCCGTCGCTCATCCCCGGCATCAGCCTGCCGCGCCACTGGGAATGCGCCGATGGCTACCTCACCGTGAACCTCCCCGGTGGGCGTGTCGGCAAGACCCCGCTGCAAACGGTGCTCGGCTGGGCCGAGCAAGATGGCCTGGTGCCCGAGCACCTACTCGAGAGAGATTGGTCCACGTGGGCCCAGGATCTCATCGCGGGCACGCTACCGCTCGAAGACGTGAAGGCAGCGCTCGAATGCGTCGGCGCCTGTTTCAAGCGCCACACGCAGCACGAACTGATGCAGATGGGCACCGATGGGGGCCTTCTCCTCGCGCCCATCCTCGCCATCGATGCCCTGCTGACCGACCCGCAGCTGAAGGCGCGCGACTACTGGGTCACCGTCGATGGCCGCACGCAGCCGGGCACGCCCGCGCGCATGTCGCTCACACCGTTGATCCCCCCGCAGCGCCCCCCGCGCCTCGGAGAGCACCAGGCTCTCCTGGACCAGTTCGCACCGAAGCCTGCCGCGCCCCGCCCGCCGTCCACGCGCCGCGGGCGCACCTTCGAAGGGCTCAAGGTCGCCGATTTCGCCTGGATCGGCGTCGGGCCGATCATCGCCAAGGCGCTCGCGGACCATGGCGCGACCGTCGTCCACATCGAATCGTTCGGCCGGACCGACCTGTTGCGCACGCTCCCACCGTTCAAGGACCGCATCCCCGGGCTCGACCGGGCGCAATTCATGGCGAACTTCAACAGTTCGAAGCTCGGCATCAACCTCAATCTCCAGAACGCCGCCGGCCTCGAACTCGCGAAGAAGCTCATCGATTGGTCCGACGTGGTCACCGAGAGCTTCACCACCGGCGCGTTTTCGCGCCTCGGCTTCAGCTACGAGGAACTTTCGAAAGACCGCCCGGACCTGGTGATGCTGAGCACATGCCTGCGCGGCGGCACCGGACCGCAGTGTGCGTACGGGGGCTACGGCGCCCAGGGGGCGGCGCTGGCCGGCATCTACGGCGTGACGGGCTGGCCCGACCGGGTGCCACATGGTCCGTGGGGCGCCTACACCGACTTCGTCGCTCCCCGATACGGCGTTGCCGCCCTGGCCTCGGCGCTCTACCACAAGGGCAAGACCGGGCGGGGACAGCACATCGACCTCTCGCAGGTCGAGGCCGCGATCCACTTCGTCGAGCCGCTGGTGCTGGATTACACCGTCAATGGCCGGGTGGCGCCGCCCGCGGGCCACGAATCGCCGACCGCCAGCCCTCACGGCGTGTACCGCACGCACGGCGTCGAGCGCTTCATCGCGATCGCCTGCGAAACGCCCGAACAGTGGCGAAACCTGCTGGCTGTAGCACCGCTTTCGGCGTTCGCCGATGCCCGGTTCGACCGGCTCGAAGCGCGTCTCGCCCGCGACTCCGAAATCGATGCCGTCCTCGATGCCTGGTGCGCGGACCAGGACGCTCACGAACTCGCGGCGCGGCTGAAAGCGGCGGGCGTCCCTGCCTCGCTCGTCGAGCGCCCCTCGGACCTCTACGAGGACGCCCAACTCAAGCACCGTGACTTCTTCAAGGTCTGCAACCACTCGGAAATGGGCCCGACCCCGTACGACGGCCCGGTCACGCTCTTCAGCGAAACGCCCCCGGCCTACACTGCCGCGCCGTGCCTCGGCGAGCACACCGAATATGTGCTCACCGAGATCCTCGGCCTGACTCACGAACAAATCGTCGGGTACGTCGAGGCGGGAGCGATTACGTAGACGGCGCTACTCCGGAATGGACTATCCTCGCGCCATGGCGGACGAAGGGATTCGCGACCAGCTGCTTTCCGCGCTCGCTCCCCTGGGCGTTCGAAGCCGGGCTATGTTCGGTGGACACGGGCTCTTTCTCGCCGAGAAATTCTTCGGGATCATCACCGATGGCAAGGTCTACTTCCGCACCGACGAAGAATCGCGCGCGGAGTATCTCGCCCGCGGAATGCCGCCGCTGGAATCGAGGACGCGCCCGCGCGGCCCCAAAACCGTCGACCGGAACTTCCAGGTGCCCCCGGACATCGTGAGCGATCCTGAACTGCTGCTCGCATGGGCCCTGCGGGCCGCTGAGTCCTGATACCGCCACCGGTTGCATGACACCTTTGCTGCCGACCCTCAACGACCTCGGATTTTGCTTGACGCGCCAGATTGCGAATCCCTAGCATCCGCGCGCCACCTAAGGAGGGCGTACATGAACCACCCGATCATCAAGGAATTCCGAGACTTCGTGATGCGGGGCGACATCATCGCCCTGGCCGTAGCCTTCATCATGGCCGGCGCGTTCGGCGCCGTCGTCGCGGCATTTACCGATGGCATCGTGATGGCGTTCATCGCCGCCATCTTCGGCAAGCCAAGCTTCGATAGCATCGGCCTCGATGTTGGCGATGGCCGCCTCTACATCGGCACCTTCCTGACCGCGCTCGCAAACCTTCTCATCGTCGCCGCCGCCGTCTTCTTCTTCATCGTGAAGCCGGTAAAGATCCTCCAGGATCGGAAAAAGGAAGCCGGCGAGCCCGTCCCGGAAGCCGAAGACGTGGTCCTCCTGCGCGAAATCCGCGATCTCCTGAAGAACCGGTAGAGATCACCACGGAGACACGGAGAGCACGGAGTTTCCGCCGAGTTCACGGAGGTCCGTAGCTAATCGAAGACCTTCGTGTCTCCGCGTCTCCGTGGTGAGAGAATCCCAGGCCTGCCGGCGTCCGCGATGGCCGCCCGCGCCACCAAGATCTCCGTGAACTCACTCAGGCCCTCCGTGCTCTCCGTGCCTCCGTGGTGATACTCCCCTCCGTGGTGAGAGAATCCCAGGCATGCCCCGCCTGCGACCAAAGCCCAACTCCACGCCCGATGACGTCGCCTTCGGCATCAACGCCTGCGCCATGGCGCTGGAGTCGGGCTATGCCAAGTCCCTCTTCTACTTCGGCGATACCAAGAACGAGCGCGTGCTCGACCTCGTCGAACGGGCGAAGGCTTCCGGCATCTCCGTGCAGGCTGTGGATGGATTTCGTCTCGATCAGCTGACCGGCGAAGGCGTTCACCAGGGCGTCCTCGTCCGCCTCAAGGCGATCGAACCGGTCGACCTGCAGACCGTCGCGCGCGAGGCGGGCAAGGCCTCGCTCATCATCATCCTCGACCGCGTGACCGACCCCCAGAACCTCGGCGCCGTGCTGCGGACGGCTGTCGCCGTCGGCGTGAGTGCCGTGGTGCTGCCATTGCGGCGCGGAGCGCTGCTCACTCCCGGCGTACACCGGGCAAGCGCAGGCCTGAGCTTCGTCGCCCCGGTCGCCGCGCCGCAAAACCTGGCGATGGCCATCCGCATCCTCAAGGAGAACAACTTCTGGGTGGTGGCCGCCGCCACCGGCGAAGGTTCGCAATCGGCGACCGCGTTCGACTGGCCTGGCCGCACGGCCCTCGTCATGGGCAGCGAGGGCGAAGGCGTCGGACAGCTCCTCCTGCGCGAAAGCGACTTCTCGGTCGCCCTGCCCATGGACCCGCGCGTCGAATCCCTGAACGTCGGCGTGGCCACGGGGGCGCTGGCCTACCTCTGGCGGCGCCAGTGGCCGGCGGAGGGGTAGTACCACTTTCTGTCGTGGCGGCCATCGGCAGTCAACGGCGGCCTGGAAGCGACGACGATGGAGGGCGACCCGTGACTCCAGTCCACAAAATGTCATCTCGCGAATGGAGTAGTGAATTGCCCGCCGGAGCGTGACATCCTGTGCGCATGTTGGAGCGAACACGGCATTACCAGACGGTCGGCAAGACCGACCTGACCCCGCGCCAGCGCGAAGTCCTCGCCCTGGTGGCGGCCGGCAAGACCAATCCGGAGATAGCGGAAAAGCTCGGCATCACGCTCGACGGCGCGAAGTTCCACGTGCGCGAAATCCTCGCGAAGCTGGAAGTCGAATCGCGCGAAGAGGCGGCGGAGTGGTGGCGGCGGGAGCGGCGGCTGGGGAAGCGAGTTGCCTCATTCTTCCGGGCACTCGCACCGGCAGGGTGGGTCAAGCCGGTGGCAGCCGCGACTGCCGTAGGTGGCACGACCCTGGGGCTGGTGGTCGTGGGGTTCGCCATGAATGGCGGGGATGCGGCCCTCCCACCGTGTGACATGGAACATCTGCGACTAGTGGCGGAACAGGACCCGACTGCTGGTGACACGTCGGTTTTCCATCTTCAGATGTCAGCGAATGAAGAGTGTCGCTTGGAAGGCGTCGCGTGGGCGCACGTCTTCGCACCCGTTCCGGACCCGGCCTCGCCTCCATCGAGCCGCGCAGCCGAGTTGGCCGCGTCGGAGGAAGTCGAATTCAGCGTCGACGTCGATACCGTTGAACGGAGCGTGGGTCTTCTCACGTGGTCAAACTGGTGCGAAGACCTGCCGATGGGGACGTTTCTCCAGTTCGAGGTGTCCAGTTCCGCGGACATCGCTGCCGGCGAACACAACGGTGCCGTCGCTCCCGTAGGTGATCTCCGCCCGCCGGCATGTGAGAACGCTCAGCTGCCGACCCTATTGGACCTTTCGTTTGGCGACCCGCCGGCCATCCCGGCCTGCGAACCCCTAGCCCTGAACTGGACGCATACGTCGGTACTCGATATCACCCGAGGGCTGCGATTCACGTGGGCGGTGGAGACCGGCACGAAATGTTTGCTCGACACCACCATCCAGGTCAGCGTGACAGGTGCCGACGGGACGACGGTAAACACGCGAAAGCCTGCGGAGGAGTTGCATCCGAACGTCATCCTTGGCGTTGGTTCCAACCCCACCGTTACCGGGGTCCTCTGGAACGTCTGCGGGCCGCCACAAGTCGCCGCCATGCTGACAATGGACTCGCAATCCTGGAGTGCCCTCGACGTCCCCGCGCCGCCGTGCGAGGACCCGTCCCGGCCCGCCGAGTTTTCGGCACTCTGGACTGGCACGGTCTCGTCGGTCTTCCCGGCGCCGGCCCAGGTCACGCCGTTCGCCGGCTCGGATGCTCCGACCATGACCTACACCGTGAAAGCGGGAGACACGCTTGCCTCGATTGCACACGCCTTCGGACAGCCGGTCGCGCGCCTCATCGGGCTGAATCCCGGGCTCGACCCGACAGCCCTTACCGTTGGCCAGGAGATTAAGATCCCCGCCGCCGCGACGGTCACGCCAGCTTCCGCCGAGCACCTGTGCTCTCTCGCCGGGTGCGTGATTGCGGCGGACGTGCTTCAGGATGTTGATGGCTGGCTCGCCCTTGCGGCGGGACGCGCCCTGCGCCCGAATGGCCCGCCCGAACTTTATCTCGTCGATCACGGTGTCCGTTCGACGATTTCGCCGGAGGACTTCCGCACGCTGGCGAAGGACAACCTCGGCTCTGCCCCGAGACTGGTCGCCATCGGCGATCCTCAGAAGAACGGCATCCTCGACCTGGTGTTCGAAGGAAGCGGCGGAACGATCGTCTCCATCGCGGTCGAGCCGGGACCGGCCGGAACCTACCCACCCACCGGAATGACCCTCTGGGAGGCCGTGCCCGGTGACGGTGACAACGCGGAGACGAGCTTTGGGACGGCTACGTATCAACGCGTGCCCTGAGAGCGAAATCCGGTTCCGTAATCCATAGCATAGGTTAGTGTGCCGCCGCTTGGCCCGGCGTACCCTCGTGGCATGAGCGAACCACGGCTGCCGGCGCCGAGCGACTCGGTGGAAGAGTTGACCCCGCGGCAGCGCGAGGTGCTCGCCTTGCTCGTAAAGGGCAAGACGAACTTCGAGATCGCCGAGGCCCTGGGCCTGAGCCTCGAGGGGGCGAAGTACCACGTCCGCGAGATTACCGGACGCCTCGGCGTCGAATCGCGTGAAGAGGCGGCGGAGTGGTGGCGCCGGGAGCGGCGGCCCTCGCGGCGGGCGCTGCGAGGGTTCGGCTGGCTTGTGCCAAGGCTGGCGCTGCTGATCGGGGTGGCGGCGGTAGTCGCGGCCACCGGAGTCGTCGTGGCCTTCGCGGTGGGCGCCTCCGGTGGAGGAGGCAAGCCCGCTGCCGCCTACGTTCGCGCCCTGCGACGAAAAGGACCTCTCGGTCGAGATGGATGCGTTGGCGAACGACCCCAACCTCGCCCAATCGGAGAACCCATCATTGCACCTCAACGTCCGTGTTTTCGCCGCTACTACGTGCTACCTCAACGACCAGTTGACCGTCGGCTCTGAGCCGTACTCTTCGGATCCGTTGGCCCTTTTCCCCGGCTCGGTGCGGTTCGACATGGTCCTTGATGGGGCGGTGGGCACCGAGTTCACCCTCCAGAACTGGTGCGACCGGTATAAAGGGACGGAAATCACCGCGCGAATCGGAGGCGCAACGGCGAAGTCGATTCTCGATTTCCCGGCGCAGAAGTGCGGCGACCTTCAGCCGGGATTCTGTGCCGATGCTGGTGGCCCGGTCGAATGCCCTCCCATCGCGGCATCAATCCGCTCGGTGAGTTCCATCACCGCAAAGACGGATCTGCTCCCGCGCTGCAATGCGGCAAATTTGCGCATGGGCCTCAGCGCCTCGCCCACGGTCCCGAGCTACCCGGCCGCCGCGCCGGGGGCGTCGGCGCCGGGCGAATGGTCCGGATTCGAGGTCACCTGGACCGCCGCCGGCCGCCCGGTGGATTGCGAGTTCGCCAGTGCCATCACCATCCGCCTGCTCGATTCCGACGGCAACGAGTTGGACTTGTCTCCTTACGATTTCACCGAGGGCCGCTCGATTGTCGTCAGGTTCCGGCGGGCAAAGCTGCCGGCCAACAACTCCGGCGCGGTCACCCAGGTGCACCTGCCCCGGAGTGGCGGGAAAGGCGACTACGCCACCGAGACGTCGCTCGTCTCGTCGGCCCAGGGGGCCACATATCTCTGGCGGAACTGGTGCGGCGAAGATCGCTCGCCCGTGACGGTCGAAGTGACTTCCGCGGTGGCTCGTATGACCACCGTCATGGAACGTCCGTCGTGCGTCGATCCGCAGGCCCACACCATCTTCGGAACCTTCGACAACTGAAGATCCGCCCAAAGACGGAGGGCGTCTGTGGCACCCGTCACGTTCGCTTGCCGCGCCGCGCGTTACGGTGAAACAGCACCAACTTCACCCTTCAGGAGGAGCCAGCGTGGCTCTCCGTTATCTCAGGCCCATCGCCATGGGCATCCTCATCGCGGGGCTCTCCGCGTTGTTTCTCGCCGCCTGCGGCGATGACGACGACGATCCCACCACTACCCCACCCCCGGGCACGACCGAACAACCGACGAAGGGCCCAACGGAGCCGGTGAAATCGCCGACGGTGACCCCCGGGACGGTCACACCCACGCCGGATGCCAACACCGACGCAGGCTTCCGGGCGGCCCTCGAACAGCTCAACAAGGAGCTGGCGGGCGGTTCGCTCGATGCGTTCATCGCCCGGCTCAAGGTCATCGACTACACCTGCAAGGCGTCGGATGTCACACCCGGCCTCGGCCAGCCCGAGTGCGCCACGGCGGGCGAGGTGATTCGCGCCTTCGAGACCGGCAACTGGCGGTCCGAAGGCGGCCTGCGCAAGGTCGAATCAGTCATCGCGAACCTCAAGGAGCGCCAGGCCGGTTTCGAAGTGGCGAAGAGCGACGACTACGGTTCGAGCGCCCTCCGCATTTTCGCCTTCGACCCCACGACGCATACCGCCGTGGTCACCGTGATTTCGAAGTGCCTGCCGCAGTACCAGTGCCCTTCGGGCGTGCAGCGCCTCGTCTGGGTGCCCTCGTTCGAATACCAGGACGGCCGCTGGATGATCTCGAAGCTGCTCTTCGCCTATGTCCTCGGCGATGACTTCCTCGACCCTTCAGCGGAAGGCAAGAACGTGATGCCCGACTGGGAGAAGTTCTAGCCGTCCACCTGTGTTGGCGGGCCGGAGTCAGACTCCGGTCCGTCTCGCCATAAATGTTCGCCCGAAGGATCGTCCCCGAATCAACGCCAAACCCTTAAAATAGGTGACATGAAGATCCTCGTTTGCACCGATGGCTCCGCACCTTCGCTGGCGGTTGTGCCGCATGTCCGCCGGCTGGCGACGGCTCTCGATGCCGAAGTCACCCTCGTTCGCGTGCTCGATTCCCGCGTCGATGCGGCTTCCGAGGTCGCGGCGCGCCTGAACGATGCGGTGGCCGTCGTGCGAGCAGGCTGGGAAAAGGAACTGGAAGAGACCCTGGCCGGAGCCGGCATCGCGGGGACGGTCGCGGTGCCGGTTCGTCAATGGGGCAAGGACACCGCCGACGCGATTCTCCATACCGCGAAAGACACGGGCGCCGATCTCATCGCAATCGCCACCCGCGGCACCGGGGCCATTCGCCACGCGCTGCTTGGCAGCGTCGCGATGGGCGTCATCTCGAAGACGACGTTGCCCGTCCTCACCGTTGCCGAAAGCCCGGCGGAGCGCACCGGCAACGGCCCGTATCACATCGTGGTCACCACCGATGGCTCACCCGATTCGCTCAGCATTTTCGCGGCGCTGAACACCATTCTTGTCCCGGAGAAGACGCGGGTGACTCTGCTCGAGATCATCCGTCAGAAGGGCGCGGAGACGGTCGACGAGGCGCGCGAGCGACTGCAGTCGCTGGTGGCGAACTTCCCCGAAGGCGTGGAAGCAACGGTCCACGTGCGCGCCGTCCCGGAGAGCGCGAACATCGCCGCGACGATCATCAATGCCGCCACCGAACTCCACGCCGATGCCATCGCGTCGGCGACGCACGGCCACAGCGCGCGGCGGCACCTCGTCGCAGGGAGCACCGCCCTCGGCGTGGTTGGAAGTGCCGGCATGCCGGTCATCCTCGTGAAGAGCAGCGCCGCCGGCTGAGGTCCGTTACCAGGGTCGTCGCCATTTGTTCCAGTTGAAGGGCTCGATGCCCGTTTCGGTGAGTTGCCAGATCGTGGCTTCGGCCTTCCCGCCATCGATTTCGAGGAAGCCGATGGTGCCCAGTTGCGTGTCGAGGTTGCGCGGATAAGTCGGCGAGCCGGGGTTCACGCAGAGGCAGCCGTTGATCGTGTCGATGGCCTCGACGTGCGTATCGCCATAGATGAGGACGTCGAGGTCGGTGGTGCCGAAGTAGCGCTGCATCGCGCGTTCGAGCGTCAGGTGCGGCGGATATTCGGGGATGGGCACATCGTGCGTGAGGCCGACTTTGAGCCCATCGAGGTCCAGCAGCCACGATTCCTTCAATCGGTGATGGTCGGGCTGCACAGGCCGGCCCCCCGAGCCTTCTTCGCCGTTGCCCCGGGCCGCCCACGTAGGGGCGATGTCGTGCAACTGGTCGATGACCACGAGGTCGTGGATATCGCCCGCGTGGAGGATGCAATCGACGCCGCGGAAGGCATCGAACACCTGGGGCCAGAGTTCGTACCGAGCTTCGGGGATGTGGGTGTCTGAGATCAGGCCGATGCGCATGCGTGTATTCAGGCACGAATCGCCGGCAATGAGCAACGGCGACCTTGGACTGTGATTCCTGGTCACAACATACTTGCCTTCGTGCAAATCCTGGTGCTGGGCGATAGCGACACCTCAGGCGCCTATACCGGCGGCACCAGCTGGCCCCAGATACTGCAACAGGACCTCGCGAGCGAGCTCGGAACCGACGTCTCGGTTCGTTCCGTGGGCTTCTCCGCGTTGCCCGAAAACGCATTCGAGTTCGCCGAAAAGAAAGTGGGCGAGGCCTCGCCGGATGTGACCGTTCTAGTGCTTGGTTCGTTCGCGTTCACCTCCGGGTTCGTATGGTTGCGGGTGCAGAAACTCTTTGGGAAGCGCGCCGGGCGCTGGTACCGCCGCTGGGAAGAGCGGTTCGACGATGCCACTCGCGATGATGGCGGCCGCCCACGCCGCGCGAACCTCTCGGCTCGCTGGCTGGTGCGGCATGTGATCGGGACCAGCACCTACAGCACCCGCGAGAAAGTCACAGAGAACTATCGCAAGGTGTTCCGCGCGCTCTCAAGGTTCGAAGACATGGACGTCGTGATCTTCGCGTACCCCGGGATTGGCGAGCATGCGCGCAAGGGCAAAGGCCCCGCGTTGCGCAAGAAGTTCTTCGCTGACCTCCGCTCGGTCGCCGATGACTACCACTTTCGCTGGGTCGATGGCGCGGCCGCGTTCGCGGGCCTCGACTTTGCCGAATTGCGCCTGGACGACCTGCACTTCACTCCGTTTGGTCACGGGATACTTGCGAATGCGGTGAAAGAAGCAGTTCACGCAACAGTTCCGGTGTGATTTTTCGGCGACCCGTCACCTTCCGGCGGTCAACGACCATGTACGGGTCAGTACGCACAGAACGTGTTGACAACACGCGAGCAGCAGAACAGTCTGCGGGCGTCGTCCACCGTCAACCGCTGAGCCTGGGGAGGGAACAATCATGGCGCTGAATCTTTCGAAGTTGTTTGGCCGCGGGGGAAACCCCCCGGCAGACGGAGCAGGACTGCTGCACGACGGACACATGGAGGAGGGCGAGTTCCAGGGGCGATCCGGAGTGCACGACATCCACATGAACCAGGGAAACTCCGGCACGGTCCAGGGCGTCCAGGAGGATGTCCTCGAGCCTGTGTTGAACCTCCATTCCGAGGCGCCTCATGGCGAGACGGCGGGTTACTTCGAAGACTCAGTCCGAACCGCCCGTGAAGCGAGTTCCAACGGTGTGGTCGACGGTGCCGACTTCCTGGCCTGGCAGCGGAACCAGCAAGTGGACGCCGCCGACCTCGCGCAATGGAAAGATTCGACGAACCCCGGAGATGGTGCGAACGAGCGCGGTTCGGTCACATTCGAAGACATCCAGATGTCGAAGGTTGCCGGCGACGCCGGCCACGCGCCGGGATTCCAGGTCGACCAGAAGCTCGGCATGCCCGACTACTTCGCCTGGCAGGAGAACCTGCGAAGCAGCAACCCGCCTCCGGGAATCCTCCCCTACATCGAGCAGCAAAACCTGTTCAACGGCCAGCCGTTCACCGGCAGCGAAGACCAGCTCCGCACGCTGGTTGACCACCTCGAATCCCAGGGACTTATCGATACGAGCACCGGTGAGATTGTGGGGGCTCACGACACCGCGTCCCATGCGAGCAGCGATGAAGAGCTTGGAGCGCTTATCAGCTGGATCCAGTCGGCGCATGCCACGCACGGCGCGGAGCCCCTCGGCTTCGACCGCGGCTACCTCGGGCCGGAGGCGGTGGTTGAGAATGCGAGACAGGCGGAGCAGGGATCTGGGACGCACGTGGACGTCTGGGAGCACGCGGCGCAGTCGCCGGATACGCAATCTCCGCAGGGATTCCACATCGAAGTGGATGGTCAGTCCGGCGGGTATCTGAGTTCGTTGACGAGCGATGAAACTCCCGGGGACACGCTCGGACACGGGATCAAGATGGAGCATTTCCCTGAGGATCCTGGACACGTGACTGAAACTTCCTCGACCACCGGAGAGGCGTCGAAGTGGGAACTCTCCGAATTCGATGCCTCGAAGAACGAGGTCGCCGTCGAGACACTCGAAGTCACGCATGAGGCTTCATCTGATGGCACGTCGAACACCATCATGTCCGACACCGCTCACCCGCAGCACGACGGGATCATGGTCTGGAACGGCGAGCCGGTCTCCTACGGCGTTGTCGATGGCGATGCCGAGGGGCCTTCTACCCTCCTTGAGGGCCATCATGCGCACCCCGAAGGCGCCGCGGACACCAATGCGCTGTCCCTGAACTTCGAGGAGATCAAGCACGTCGCCCCCGATGATGACGCGCTTCACGGCGGACACGATGCCCATCACGGCATCGACCCGCTGCACGGTCACGGCCATCACGACATTGACCCCGGTCACCTCGACATCTAGCAGCGCGCCGGGCCAGCCGTTCTTGACACTCGGAACGGCCGGCCCGAGTCTGCCCGGCGGAGGCGCATGGCAACCCCCAACCTCGTGCTCGCCGGATATGGGGTCACGGATTCGCTGCAGCTGACGGTTGAGCTGCAGCGAATGCTCGCTCGCGTTGGCACGGCCTACTCGATTGGCCTGCCCCCGAACCTGGCCGCCTTCCTGAAAGCACAGCACGTCAAAGTTACCGACCTGGCGTCTCACCTCGCTCCCGGCCGGGCCTATGCCGAGGGGTACCTCGATATCGCGAACTTTCTCATCGAACGTACCGGGCAAGAGCGACCGGTCATCTTCCTGGCGCCCGGCAATCCACTGGTTTTCAATGCCGTGGGCCGCTACCTGGCAATGGAGGGGCGGCGCCTGGGTCTCGCCGTCCAGGTGATGCCGGCGGTCTCGCAGTTGGACCTCATCATCGCCGCGATCGGTCTCGATGTTTCCACGTTCGGCCTCCAGGTGTTCGATGCCGCCCGCCTGGTCTCGCGGCGCATCCAGGTGAACCCGCTCGTGCCGGCGCTGCTCATGAACCTCGGAGGCATCGGCGCGGATCTCGTTCCCGGGCCCTCGTCCGCTCCACCCGACCTCGCCGGGTTGCTCGCTCACCTGGCTCCGCACTATCCGGGCGAACACCCCGCCGTTGTTGTCCAGCTCTCCTCCAGCGGAGCGTCGATCGCTTCGGTTCCCCTGGCGAACCTCGGCAGCGTCTCCAGCCAGATCCAGGAGTCCGCCCATCTCTTCCTGGATCTGGTGCGGCCGGGTGCGGGCGCGCCACGGGCTGCGGAGTGACCACTCCACCGCTCGACCAGGTGAGCAGCCAGGCGCTTGCGCGCATCGCCGCCGAGCGCGGCCTCGCGATGCAGGTGACCCCCGCCGGTGACGAAGTGGTCCGGGTCATAACAACACCCCGGTGGAAGCGGGCCCTGCCGTTCGTCTTCTTCGGCGTCAGCCTGTTCGCCCTCGCGAGCATGGCCCTCGGTATCACCACGCTCGCCGACGATGGCTGGAGCTGGTACGACGCGGTGCAACTGGTGCTCATGGGCCTGCTCGTGTTCGGCGTATTCACGCAGGCGCGTTCCATGTTCCGCTTGACCCCTGCTGGGCGCTGGTGGGCTGCCCGGAAAGCCATGGCTGTCGAAGCGCCGCCGTCACCCCCGGGTCCGCGAGCGCATTCCCTCGATGTTGTGAGCGCGGAGTACCTGGCGGCGCTTCGCCCCGCGGTGGCCACGCCAATGTCCCGCGGCGCGGTGGCCCGAAGCGCCGGTTCGCGGGCGTTCGAGCGGCTGAGCGTGATCGTCGTGCTATGCCTCGCGGCCGCGGCCTTCGCCGGGATGCTGTTCGTCCTCGGGTTCATCGTCTACGCGGCCGGCCCGCTGGATTCGGCGGTCTGGCTCACAGCGCCGTTCACGGCCCTGACCGGTTTCGCCACCTACCAGCTCTTTCGATCGGCCCGCACCATGTCGTTTCGGGGACGGCCGATGGCGCTGTTCTCTCGCGCCTTCCGCGATTCGGTGCGCCTCTGGGGAAGCGGTTCGCTGGCCGTGAAGGTCGCGTTCACGACGACCGCCACCGCGTCGGTGGCCGGTGCGGTGGTCGCCCCGCAACTCGTGAAACACGACACCCTGTTCGACGTCTTCGTTGTCGATGCCGAGACCAACGCCGTGTACAGCATCGACCTCCAGACCGAGATCTCCACCCAGGCCGTCTACCAGCTGAGCGCGGTGGTCCACCCGCTGGGCGGCGCCACCCAACCCACGCAGATAACTCTCTCCGGCGGGAGGAAGCTTCCCCGGGCCACCCTCTACGTCGTGGTCGAATCGGCGGGCGAGCGTCTCCAGGGCATCGTGGCTTTCCGGCCTGGCTCGAATTCGCCCATCCAGGTATCACGCATCCAGCCTGAGATACCCGATGGGCAGTTCACCGGCGGCGACGGCGTACTCCACGCGATCCAGCCCGATGGGTCGCTCTGGACGATCGACATCGTCACTGGCGCCGCCACGAAGGCAGGACAGGTGACGGTTCCACCCGGGCCGTTCACCTACGAAGCAGAGGCGAAGGCCATCCTGATGATTTCCGGCAACGACCTGGTCCGCATCGATCCCGAGACTGGTTCGGCGACAAGCCGGTTCACATTCAAGGGACAGGAGGCCGCGGCTGCCTGCGGGCTGGCCGACGGCCCCGAGGACCGCATCTTCTTCGCCCGCCGAGGGAGCGCCGAGATCAGCGTGCTCAAGACGAAGACGCAGGAGCTGGAACGATTCACGCCCACCGGGGTGGTCTCGCTGAACCCGTGCACGATGGTGGTGGCGTACCGCCGCTGAGCCTGGAAAATACGCACTACCGAAATCCGTGCTACGCTCGAAAGCGAGCCGTCCTCCCCCGGAAGGACACCGTGCCCTAACTCGTTCTCCCTTCTAGCTCGTTGGTCGTTGTGCGATGGCAGGGAAGTACAGCCGAGATCAGGCCGCACTCCAGTACAGCTCGCACACTTTGAATTTGGAGAACCCAACCTACTTGTCACTCACCTTGAACCGTCCCTCCGCGGAGGGAGTCGCGCGGGAGATTGTGCCCGTCGAAGTCACCACGACCACCGACGAGCCCGAAACGCCCACGTTCGCGGACCTCGGGCTGACGCCTGAGATCCTCAAGACACTCGATAAGCTCGGGATCGAATCCCCCTTCCCGATCCAGGCCATGACCATCGCGGACGCGCTCGCCGGGCGCGACGTATGTGGCAAAGCCAAGACCGGCTCGGGCAAGACGCTCGCATTCGGCCTGCCGGTCATCCAGCGGACGACGACTTCGCGGAAGCGCCGCCCCCAATCGCTGATTCTCGTGCCGACCCGCGAGCTCGCGAACCAGGTGGCCGATGCGCTCACGCCATTCGCCGCCGCGAGCGACCTCTGGGTCACCGCCATCTACGGCGGCGCCTCGATGGTCCGCCAGATCAAGGCGCTCCACGCCGGCGTCGATGTCGTCATCGCCACCCCGGGCCGCCTGAACGACCTCCTCGAACGCAAGGAGATGTCGGTCGCCGATGTCCGCATGGTCGTGCTCGATGAAGCTGACCAGATGGCCGATATGGGTTTCCTCCCACAGGTCCGGGAAATCCTCGATCAGGTTCCCGAAGGCCAGTACCAGACGCTCCTCTTCTCCGCGACGCTCGATGGCTCGGTCGGGGAGCTTGTCCGTCGCTACCAGAAGGACCCGGTGACGCACGAAGTCGCCTCGGAATCCACCTCGGTCGAAACCCTGGACCAGCGCTTCATTGGCGTTGAGCGCGCGGAAAAAGTGAAAGTCGCGGCGAACATCTGCCGCGCCTCGAAGCGGACGATCGTCTTCGTGCGCACCAAGCATGGCGCCGACAACGTCGCCCGCCAGCTCGGCCGCGAAGGTATCGATGCTCAGCCCATCCACGGCGGCCTCACCCAGGGGCGCCGCGAGCGCACCCTTGCCACATTCGCCAGTGGGCGGGCGCCGGTGCTTGTCGCCACCAACGTCGCCGCTCGTGGTATCCACGTGGACGGCATCGATACGGTGCTGCACTTCGACCTGCCGGAAGATGACAAGACCTACCTCCACCGTTCGGGCCGCACGGCCCGCGCCGGCTCGGATGGCCTGGTCGTCACGCTGGTTGCGCCGGAAGAAGGCAACGACGCGCGCGCCCTCCAGCGCGAAGCCGGTATCCATCTCGCCATCGTGCCGATGAGCCACGACGACGAGCGCCTGAACGATCTCGCGGGCTTCGAGCCGCCGGCTCCGCCGCCAATCGAGGAACGCCGCCCGGCGAACAACACCAGTAACAACCGCTTCCGCGCCGCCAATGGGCCCCGCGGCAACAATCGCCGCCCGTTCCGCCCGCGAGAAGTCGCTCCTGGTGAAGGTGGCTCGCGCCGCCACAACCGCTCGTGGCAGGGCCCGCGCAACAAGCCCGCGAATGCCGGCCGGCCCGCCCGCTAACTCGGCCATCTCCCAACAATCAAAAGGCGCGCCACCGGGCGCGCCTTTTCGTTTGCCGGCGGCTGGTCCTGGCCTAGCTCGTCATCCCCTGCAGGCCCACCAGCGCGCGCCCGTGCTCGATCTCGCCCATGTGGCGGAGCCCGTGCTGATAGACGAAGCACTCCAGCACCTCGAGCCGGCGCAGGGGCGCGCCCGGCCCGATGACGATCGCGCAAAAGATGTTCTGCATGTTCGGAGGCAGTTGCGGCATGAGCACCTCGGCCAGCAGGTCGGCGGCGATCGTTTCGAGGACGTTCGACGTTCGCGCGATGACTTCGGACTGGTAGGTCCGCCAGGCATTGATGTCGCCGAAACGCAGGTGCTGCATCTCGTCGACGGTCTCCTCGCGGCCAAGCGCGTCGACGTTGATTCCGACCTTCTCGGCCCAGCCCCCGGTCGCCCAGAGCTGCTCCTCGCGCATGAACACCCGGCTGATCGACTGGTCCTGGGCCTTGATGTAATGGCTGAAGCTGAATGCCATCGGCAGCACGCCTTCGCGCTCGTGGTGGTTCACCTGTTCGAGTGTCAGGTCACTCACGGCGCGCTCCCAGAGCGTATTCATCGCGCGGATCCGGTTGCGCAGCGACGCGACAAACATGTCCTCGTGGCTCATGGCTTCACCCTCTTCTCCACTGGAATTCGCTGCATATCGCGGGCGATCCGGATCGGACCCGGATAGACGTCGCTCATGCCGGCCCGGAAGGCCGCTTCCATCTCGTCGTTGTTCGGCAGGTTCGGGAGCAGGTGGCTGAGCACCAGCGCGCCCACACCGGCATCCCGGGCCAGCTGCGCGACTTCATCCGTGCTGATGTGGTAGCTGGGCACATCCTCCAGGATCGATGCCATGTTCGTCCGGCCCATCGTGCGCACGCGTTCGATGAACTGCTGGAACATCGCCGGGTTGAGGGCATCGCTCACCAACAGGTCGGTACCCTGGGCCGCGTTCATGAGCGAATCGCAGAGGTTTGTATCGCCCGAAAGCACCGCACTCCGGCCATCGAACTTCGCCCGGTAGCCGACTGCGGGCACTACCGGGAAATGATCGACTTCGAAGCTTTCGAGGACCACGCCGTTTTCGGCGAAGAACGCTTCCGGCGTCGCGCTCGTCGGGAACTCGGTGACTTCCACCTTTGCGCCATCAGGATGGAGTTTCCCGGGGTGGTGCGCCGTGCGGAACCGGACGTCATCTTCGAGCGCCATCTGGAAGCCGTCGATCATCTTCTTGGTACCCGCGGGCCCGAACACGCGCAGCGGTCTCTCTGCCCCCGAGGTCCAGCGCTGGTTCAGGAAGTCCGGCACATCGGTGATGTGGTCGGTGTGCATGTGGGTGAAGACGGCGATGTCGATCTGCGCCGGGATAATCCCCGCCGGATTGATCCGTCTTGCCGCGCCATAGCCGCAGTCCACCAGGACGTGCGTACTCCCGGCGACAATTACGTGGCCGCAGCCGCAGCGGTCGGGGCTCGGGATCGGGCTCCCAGTGCCGAGGAAAACAACGTCGAACTGTTCGGGCATCGCCCCTCCGGGCCGCTCGCCGGCGGCGAAGCCGAATGCTACGTGTCCCTCCTTCACGGTGCCAGCAAGGACCGATCGGGTCCGGCGTTCGCTCCTCTCGGACCGTTCAGGAATCTCGAAAGCGGGTGTACGGTAATAGTGACAAAGGAGGCGAGGTATGGATCTCGTACTTTCGAAAGACGATTTCGTGCTACTGAAGAAGATCCTCGAGAGCTACATCGGCGACGTGCGGATGGAAATCGCCGGCACCGATAGCGGCGACTGGCGCAAGCGCCTGCACGAGGATGAAGACCGGGCGAAAGCGATGCTCGCACGACTCGAAACGCCGCAACCCGCGGAGGGCGAAGGGGGCCAGTTCCAGATTCTCGTGGAAGGGTTCGTCGCCACCTTCCGCTAGTTGTTCACTCGCGCGCCGATGGCGGCCCCGCTACCATCGGCGCTCATGAGTTACCCGCTCGAAGGCCTGCGCATCCTCGACATTTCGCGCGTGCTCGCAGGACCGTTCGCCGGCCGCATGTTCGCCGACCTCGGCGCCGATGTGGTGAAGCTCGAGCCGCCTGACGGCGATGTCACCCGTCTCTGGGGCGCGAACATCGGTGGCAATCCCGGGTACTACCACCAGCAGAACGTCGGCAAGCGCAACATCTCGATCAGCCTCTCCGATGCGCGCGGTGCGGAGTTGGTGAAGCTGTTGGCCGCGAAAGCGGATGTGGTCATCGAGAACTTCCGGCCGGGCGTGGCCGAACGCCTCGGCGTCGGCTATGAGGCGCTCAGCGCGGTCAATCCCCGCCTGGTGATGCTCTCGATCTCCGGGTTCGGGCAGAAGGGCCCGGAATCGCAGCGAGCGGCGTTCGCCCCGGTCATCCACGCTGAGGCCGGCATCATCGACCGCCAGGCGCGCAACACGAAGACGGGCGAACTCGTCGATATCGCCTTCTCCGCTTCGGATACGCATGCCGGCCTGCACGGCATGGTGGCTGTGCTTTCGGCGCTGTGGATGCGCGAGCGCACCGGACACGGCCAGCACATCGATATCGCGATGATGGACGCCACCCTGACCACCGACGACTTCCTCCACTACGCCATCGAAGACGCATGGCACACGCGCGTCCTCGCCAGCGAAGTCTGGGAAGCGCCCGGTGGCCCGATCCTCATCTCGGCGGACTTCCGTCTCATCTGGATCGAGTTCAGCCGCGCTTTTGGGTTAAAAGACCCATCGCCGGCCGGCGCTTCCGTCGAAGAGAAGAGCGAAAACCGCCACCGCGTGGTTCAGGACTACATCCTCTCGCTGCCAGACCGCGAGACGCTTACCGGGCATCTCGACCGCTTCAACATCGCCTGGGGCAACGTTCGCCGCAGCGAAGACGTCCGAGAGCAAACCACCGTGCGCGACCGAAATTCGATCGTCGATGTCGACGACCGCGCCGGCGGCACACGCCCGGTGGTGCAATCGCCCTACCGGTTCTCGGGCGCCGAAAGCGGCGTGCGCGGCCCCGCCCCCTGGAAAGGCGAACACAACGCGGATGTGCTGGCGGACTGGCTCGGGATGGACGATGCCGCCCGGGAGGAATGGGCCGGCGTGCTGGTCACCGAGTAGCGGACGATTGGCACCACGGAGGCACGGAGACACGGAGGATTCGAATGGCAAACTGAACCGGGGCCTCGCGAAAACATCCCTGTCTCCGTGCCTCCGTGGTGCCAATCCGGTCCCTAACGAACCGTGATCGCCGCGTTCGAAATCACGGGCGTGCCGCGCTCCTTCGATTTCGATTCCACTAGGATCGTGTTTCCGTCGCGCCAGTACGAAGTGACCATCGTCTCGGCCGGGAAGAACACGCCGGCGAACCGCGCCTGGTAGCGTGCAACCTTCGAGGTATCGCCCCCGAGCGCGTTATCGACCACGGCCTTGCAGACGATCCCGAACGAGCAGAGCCCGTGGAGGATGGGCACATCGAATCCGCCCATCTTCGCGAAAGCGGGGTCCGCGTGGAGCGGGTTCTTGTCGCCGCTGAGCCTGTAGAGCAGAGCCTGTTGCGGCAGCGTCGGCGATTCGACCACCTTGTCGGGCGCGCGGTCGGGAGCGGCGTTGCCTGCCGCGGGTCCACTATCGCCACCGAAGCCGCCTTCACCGCGAAGGAAGAGCGAGAAGCGATTCACGAACAGCGGGTCGCTCTCGCCCTTCACTTTCGTTTCGGTTTCGACCACGACGAGCGCGGCCTTGCCCTTGTCGTAGATGCCGGCGACTTTGCCGCTCGTCTCGACCTCGGCCTCGACCGGGATGGCCTTCCGAATTTCCAGGTCCTGTTCGCCGTGGAGGAGCATCATCGGGTTGAACGAAATCCCGGGCACGGCGCCCAGCCCGCCCATCGCCGCGAACGCGGGGATGACGCCGAAGCTCGGGAGCACCTTGAGGTCCTTCTCGTAGGTGTAGGCGAGTTCATTCGGGTCGGTTTGGGGCACCCCGGCGCCGATGCCGAGGTGGTAGAGGATGACCTTATCGCGGTCCCACTTCGCGGTGCCGCCAGAGATCGGAGCGCCAAGCGCCCTGGAGGGGTCGATGGGCACGGGAAGCCTCCTGCAGTTTGGATTCGGGATTTTGGAGTTTGGATTATCCGAACGCGGTTCGGACTTGCGCGCATAGGGTACGGCAATGTCCCTCATCCCCCAACCCCTTCTCTCTGTAGGTTTTGGTAGCCAGGCAGATGTCTGGTAGGAAACGAGGGAGCGCAGGCAGGGCAGTTCACTGACCCAGACCCCTTCTGGCTTCGTGCCTTTCGGGAGACATGTCGTGGCTC